>JBQVQW010000013.1:0-71174 GCA_052441165.1 Caulobacteraceae bacterium
CGCCGCCTCCGCCCCCGCCGCCTCCGCCGCGCCCGGCGGTCCCGGCTGACCGCGAGTTCGAGGTGAACTTCGACTGGGATCGCTCGGACCTGACGGCCGAAGCCCAGTCGGTGGTCACCCAGGCCGCCAACTACGCCAAGTCGGGTCGTCCGACCCGCGTCCTGATCGTCGGCCACGCCGACACCTCGGGTTCGGCGGCGTACAACGTGGGTCTGTCGAACCGCCGTGCGCGCACCGTGGCTGACGCCCTGGTCTCGCAAGGCGTCAACGGCGGCGTGATCTCGCTGGACGGCAAGGGTGAAACCCAGCTGGCCCGCCCGACCGCCGACGGCGTTCGCGAGCCTCTGAACCGTCGCGCCACCGTGGGCATCTCCTTCCGCTAAAACCGGAAGGCGCTCACAAGCGACCAAAGACAGAGCCGCCGGTCCCGAAAGGGGCCGGCGGTTTTGTTTTGCAGGGTGGTCAAAGGAGCGGGGCGGGGCTATCTGCACGGCCTGTTCGACAGGGGATACCGCATGCGCGTGGCGATGATCGGAACCGGCTATGTAGGGCTGGTGTCGGGGGCCTGTTTCGCCGACTTCGGTCACGTCGTGACCTGCGTCGACAAGGATCCGTCCAAGATCGAACGGCTGAAGAAGGGCGAGATCCCGATCTTCGAGCCCGGCCTGGAGGATCTGGTCGCGTCCAACGTCAGGGGCGGGCGGCTGTCGTTCGCGCTCGACGGCGCCGAGGCGATCCGCTCGGCGGACGCTGTCTTCATCGCCGTGGGCACGCCGTCGCGCCGCGGCGACGGCCACGCGGACCTGTCCTATGTGTACGCCGCCGCCGAGGAGATCGCCGGCCTGATCGAGGGCTTCACCGTCGTGGTGACCAAGTCGACCGTGCCGGTCGGCACTGGCGACGAGATCGAGCGCATCATTCGTGAGAAACGCCCCGACGCCGAGTTCGCCGTCGTCTCCAATCCGGAGTTCCTGCGCGAGGGCGCGGCGATCGAGGACTTCAAGCGTCCGGACCGGGTGGTCGTCGGGACCGACGACGAGCGTGCGAAGCAGGTGATGCGCGAGCTGTATCGTCCGCTGAACCTGAACGAGACGCCGATCCTGTTCACCGGCCGGCGCACCTCGGAACTGATCAAATATGCGGCCAACGCCTTCCTGGCGATGAAGATCACCTTCATCAACGAGATGGCGGATCTGTGCGAGGCCGTGGGCGCCGACGTGCAGCAGGTCGCCCGCGGCATCGGCCTGGACAACCGGATCGGCGGGAAATTCCTCCATGCCGGACCGGGCTATGGCGGCAGCTGTTTTCCCAAGGACACCCTGGCCCTGGTGCGGACGGCGACCGACGCCGGCGCGCCGGTGCGGCTGATTGAAACCACGGTCGAGATCAACGACGCGCGCAAGAAGGCCATGGCCAGTCGAGTGTCCAACGCCCTGGGCGGAGACCTGACCGGCAAGACGGTGGCCCTGCTGGGCCTGACCTTCAAACCCAACACCGACGACATGCGCGACGCGCCGTCGCTCGACGTCGTCCCCGCGCTGCTGGCCGCCGGCGCCACGGTGCAGGCCTATGACCCCGAGGGCATGCACGAGGCCTCGAAGCTGCTGGACGGCGTCGTCTTCAAGGACGGTCCCTATGACGCGGTCGAGGGCGCCGACGTGGTAGTCATCCTGACCGAGTGGGATCAGTTCCGGGCGCTGGATCTGGATCGGGTCAAGCTGTTGCTGAAACAGCCGGTGATGGTCGATCTGCGCAACATCTATCGCCCCGACGACATGCGGGCCCGCGGCTTCCGCTACGCCTCTATCGGCCGAGCCTGATCAGGGCTGGCGGTCCGCCACGAGCATCACTGCGACAGCGTCAGCGGCGAGAGGCGTTTCGGCAGATTTCGGGAGGAGCGTCCGGCCGGCCCCGATGACAAGGGTCGCCGTCAGGATCGCCGATACCGCGGCGATCGCGGCCAGCCTGATATTCTGCAAGATTTCCTGACGTTCAGGACCCACGCTTTCCCCCGACTCGAAGACCCTGCGTATCGAGCATTCCAACAGGGTGTACGCAAGTCACGGAACGGTGTCCGGCAAGAAAAAGGGGAGCCGGCGGGCTCCCCTTCCTCAAGTCGCCCGGGCCTGGCGATCAGCCGCGGAACGGACGGATGAGAATCTCGACCCGGCGGTTCTGCGCCTTGCCGTCGGCTGTGGCGTTGGAGGCGATCGGGGCGCTCTCGCCGCGGCCGTCGACATAAAGACGGTCCGCGAGGACTCCGCGGTCGACGAGATAGCGTGCGACAGAGGACGCGCGCTGGCGCGAGAGGTTCAGGTTGTAGTCGTCCGAGCCGTCCGAGTCGGCATGGCCGATCACGTCGACGATCGACTGGTCGTAGCGGTTCAGCACGGCGGCCACATCATCCAGCGTCGGATAGAAGCGGTTGTTGATCGACGACTGGTTGGTGGCGAAGGTCACGTCAGACGGCATGCGCAGGACCAGATTGTCGCCCTGACGCGCCACGCCGACGCCCGAGCCCGAGAGCTCGGCCTCAAGCTCGCGCTGCTGGCGATCCATGTAGGCTCCGACAGCTCCGCCGCCCAGAGCGCCGATGCCGGCGCCGATCAGGGCGTTCTTGCGGCCTTCCTCGGAGTTGGAGGTGTTGGTCAGGTAGCCCAGCAGGGCGCCGCCCAGCGCGCCGGCGATCACGCCGGTACCGGTATTGTTGCGACGCGGGGTCGAGCTGTACGGATCGGTGGTGGTGCAGGCGGTCGCACCCAGCAGGGCGGCGATGCTGACGCCGGCGAGAATGATCTTGGCGCGCATGGTAATAGTCCTTTCGGTCACGGGCGAACGGCCCTGAAACGCGTCCTTATGGTCAAGGTTCCTGCCTGTACCGCAGGTGAACGAGATCCTGCCAGCCCCGCTTCCTGTGCCACCGCTTTGCCAAGGTCGTGCTGCAAGGCGTAAGGAAAGCCCCAGATCATTGACAGAGGCGTCTTCCGTGACCGCTCAGACCACCAGCACCCGCGCCCTCGAGCCGGTGTCCATGAAACTCTACGACCAGGACTTTCAGGCCTTCGCCGACGCTCTCGGGCGTTCGTTCAAGCGGTACGGCTTCGCCGTGATTTCGGATCACGGTCTGGACGAGGCCGTGATCGAGAACGCGATTGAGGACGCCAAGGCCTTCTTCGCCCTGCCGGAAGACGTCAAACGCAAGTATCATCAACCCGGTACTGGCGGCGCCCGCGGCCTGACCCCGTTCGGGGTGGAAGCCGCCAAGGGCGCGGCGACGGTCGATCTGAAGGAGTTCTGGCACGTCGGCCGGGAGCTCCCCGAGGGGCACGCCTACCGCAAGTACATGCGTGACAACGTCTGGCCGACCGAGGTCGAGGGCTTCCGCGAACATCTGTACGGCATGTTCACCGCCATGGACGAACTGGGCGCCAAGGTCCTTCGCGGTATCGCCCGCTATCTCGAGCTCGGCGACGACTTTTTCGCGGACAAGGTCCAGCTGGGCAATTCGATCCTGCGTATGCTGCATTATCCGCCCGTGCCCGCGGGCGCCCCGGGCGTCCGTGCCGGCGCGCACGAGGACATCAATGTCATCACCCTGCTGCTGGGCGCCGAGGAGGCCGGCCTGCAGCTGAAGGATGCTGACGGCGAATGGCTGGACGTCGCGCCGCCTCCGGGCGCGCTGGTGGTCAACATCGGCGACATGCTGCAGCGCCTGACCAACCACGTGCTGCCGTCGACCAGCCACCGGGTGATCAATCCGTCACCCGAGCGGGCCAGCTTCGCCCGCTATTCGACGCCCTTCTTCCTGCACTTCAACCCGGACTTCGTGATCGAGAGCCTGCCGTCCACGGTGACGCCGGACAATCCGGATCGCTATGCCGGCAAGGCGATCATGGCCGAGGACTTCCTGACGGAACGTCTGAAGGAAATCCGGCTGATCTGAGCCACGTCGGCGGGATGGGTACGAAGGGCGGGCCGGGCGACCGGTCCGCCCTTTTCGCTATCTCGAGATCCGCAGCTGGGTGATGTCCCGACCGATCGCGGCGAAGGCGCCGGCGAGATCGCTGGCGTCGTCGGCCATGTGGAAATAGCTGCCTGTGGTGGCGCAGTACCGAAGCACGTCTGCGGCCTGACCGGTGGCCGAGATGCCCAGGCCGACCGTGTAGACCACGATCCCGCGCTCCCGCATCCCGTCGCAGAGGGCGCGGCTCTGGGCGAACGGATCCCCGTTATCGGGCGCACAGTTGATCTTGTAGGTGTTGCTGCCGGAGTTGGCTCCGGCGTCCCGCGAGATCACGCCAGAGCAGTAGGGGGTGTTGAACTCCCCGTCGGTCATGATCACCGCCGCCTTCAGGGTCTGCGCGCTGTTGTAGGCGCCGGCGGCGCCGGTCGGCCAGACAGAGTTGAAGGTCGGGGCCAGCATGTACCAGCCCCAGCCGATTCCGATCTGGCCGGCGGTGCCGCCGACGGCCTCAAACTGGTCGATCCGGTTCTTGATCAGGGTGGCGTTGCTGGTCAGTGGCAGGATCTGGTCATCGAGGCAGGATCCGTCCTGCGGGTAGTGGCGACCGACGCGCGAACCGCCCGTGGGCGCAACATCCGTGTAGCGGTTCGTTCCCGTGCGCTCGGTCACGCAACCCGAAACCAGATTGGTCTGCAGGTCCTCGTACATGTTCTCGTAGGCGAACCAGGTGCAGCCCTGCTGCGCGCACCACGATTTGCCCCCCGAAGTGTAGGGGTTCAGCTGGGTGCTGTCCTCGGGATCGATCGTATAGGTGTTCGAGGTGACGTTGCCGACGAGATAGGTCTTGTCGTTCAGTGCGGTCATGCCGCCGATGTCGGTCAGGCGAACGTACTGGTTGTTGGACAGGCCGTGCCCGTTCGCCGTGATCGTGACCGAGCAGTCGTTGTTCTGGCACTTCTGAACCCGGCCTGAGCTGCCGCTGTGGTTGCTGTAGTTGCGACCGTCCACACGGCTTCCGCCCGTGGTGTACAGCTCGAACGTGTTGGTCGTCTTGTTGGTGACGACATAGGCCTTGTTGTTGAGCTGGGTCATGCCGCTCACCCCGGTGATCCAGACGACGTCCCCGTTGGAAAAGCCGTGGCTGCTGGACGTTATGACCACCGGGCGGGCCTTGGTGGCCGCAGTGATCGTCTTCTGGTTTCCGGTCAGGTTCATGACGGCGCCGGTGACATTCACCGATCCGGTGATCCCTCCGCGCACCGTGTTCAGGTAGCTGCCCGGATTGACCGAGTTGGAGTAGGGCACCAGGGCGACCTTGGAGTAGTAGGGCGTCTGCTGGGCCTGGACGACAAGATCCACCAGATCCTTCGAGGCCTCGATCAGGGCGCTGATGCGATCGCCCTGCATCGAGCCGGTGACGTCCAGAACGAGGGCGACCTCGACATTTCGGGACGAACGATCGACTTCCGAGTGAGCCCCGACCTTGATGTAGTCGTCCATGAACTTGCCGTACGGCGGCAGGAAGATGTTGGCGACGATCGTCTTCACATCCACCTTCGCGTCGGCGACCACCACGTCGCTGGCGTTCAGCACGAAGGTGGTGTCGGCCTCCCGCAGGAGGATCTCCGGGTAGTTTTTCAGATTGGCCCTCAGCGCCGCCATACCGACACGCTGAATGTCCTCATTCCTCGTGTAGGAAGAGCGAGCGGCGGTCAGGGCGGCGGCGTCGAGCGCGTCCTGCAGGTTCACCCGAACGGTGGACGCACGGTTGATGTCCACTCCGCCCATGGTCATCAGGATCAGAACGGGCAGGCTCAGCCCGAAGATCATCGCGACATTGCCACGGGTCTCGGACGCGAGGCGATGCGTGAAGGCCCGCGCGGCCCGGAACAGCCCGTTCATCCGTGGGAGTAGGTTCATCGCCTGCCCTGTATCCTCGCCGGCAGGCGAATTGAGCCCCCGGTCATCCCGGTGAGGATGACGGAGTTCGGTTAAGGGAAGGCTCAATGCCGACGGTTAACCGCCGCGCAACACAGGCGTTACGCGGCGGTCCCTGGTCGGCGCCGGAGTCAGGCCTCCCAGCCGCAGTCCTTGCCGCGGTTCTGTTCGGTCAGCCAGCGGTTCAGTGGCGCGAAGTAATCGGCCACAGCCGAAGCAT
Organism: Caulobacteraceae bacterium; assembly: GCA_052441165.1. Taxonomy (GTDB): domain Bacteria; phylum Pseudomonadota; class Alphaproteobacteria; order Caulobacterales; family Caulobacteraceae; genus Brevundimonas. Next base: position 6,123 of record JBQVQW010000013.1, read on the forward strand.
CGTTGCCGGCTTCACCGGTGAAAGCCCGCATCGCCTCCGGCCACGGGCGGGACTGGCCCATCTCCATCATGGCGTTGAAGCGCTGGCCGACCTCCTCGTTGCCGTAGATGGAGCAGCGGTGAAGCGGGCCATTCCAGCCGGCCATGCGGCATGCCGCGCGGTGGAACTGGAACTGGTAGATGTGGGCCAGGAAGTAGCGCGTGTACGGCGTGTTGCCCGGAATATGGTATTTGGCGCCCGGGTCGAACGCGTCGGCCGGACGCGGTCCCGGAGGCACAAGCCCCTGGTAGCTCAGCATGTCGGCCGACCAGGCGTCATTGTATTCGGCCGGGGAGGTCTCGCCCGAGAAGACGCCCCAGCGCCAGCGATCGACCATCAGGCCGAACGGCAGGAAGGCGATCTTGTCGAGCGCCATCTTGAGCAGGAACGGGATGTCCTCTTCCTCGCCCGGGACCGTCTGCAGCAGGCCGATCTGGTTCAGATAGGTCGGCGTCAGCGCAGACAGGCCGACGAAGTCGCCGATCGCCTCGTGGAAGCCGTCGTTCGCCCCGTTCTTGAACAGGAACGGCTGATCCTTGTAGGCGCGCTGATAGACGTTGTGACCCAGTTCGTGGTGGACGGTGTAGAAGTCGTCGCCGTTCACCTGGGTGCACATCTTGATGCGGATGTCGTCGCGGTTGTCGAGGTCCCAGGCAGAGGCGTGGCAGACGACCTCGCGGTCACGCGGCCGGGTGATCATCGACCGTTCCCAGAAGGTCAGGGGCAGGGGTGCGATGCCCAGCGAGGTGTAGAAGCCCTCCCCCGTCCGGACCATGCGGGTCGCGTCGTAGTTCTGGCTGACCAGCAGGTCGGTCAGGTCGTAGCTGCTTTCGCCGCCGGTGGTCGGGGCCACCACGTCATAGATGTTGCCCCACTGCTGCGACCACATGTTGCCCAGCAGGTCGGCGCGGATCGGTCCGTTGTCCGGCTGGACCGCATCGCCGTACTTCGCATTCAGGCGGCCGCGGACATAGCAGTGCAGGTTTTCGTAGAAGGGTTTCACCTGATCCCACAGGCGATCAGTCTCCGCGGCGAAGGCGTCAGGCTCCATGTCATAGCCTGCGCGCCACATGGCGCCGGTGTCGGCGAAGCCCAGCTCGCGGCTGCCTTCATTGGCGATCTCGACCATACGAGCATAGTCGTCGGCCATCACCGGAGAGACGGTGCGCCATCCCTCGTACAGAGCCTTCGTCTCGGCCGGATTGCGGCTCTCGGCCATCAGGGTCGTCGCGTCGTCGAGCGTGATCTGGCGGCCCTGATATTCGAATTTGCCAGTGGCGTAGGTGGAGTCGAGGCGGGTGGTCAGTTCGGCCAGCTCGGCGGCCGCGCCCGGGCGGTTCGGCGCGGGCAGCACGATGCCGAGCCGGAGGAGGTTCAGCTTGCGGCGGACGTCAGCGGGGACCTCGACGTCGTTGAAGCGCGCCGCGCCATTGGCGAGCTCGACCTGAAGTTCGGTGTACTGGGCGTTGATCCGGCTCTCGAGCCACATGGTGTCGAATGTGATGTTGGTGGCGCGCGTCCACTGGATGCGGGCGGCTTCCTCGCTGAGGGCGGCGAGGCGGGTTTCGGCATCGCTGACGAAGGCGGCGGCGCCCTGTGAGGTCGCCGGGAAGCGGGTGCGCGCGTCCGCAAGCTGGCCGGCGGAATCGGCCGCAGGAGCGCCGGTTGCTCCTTCGGCCATGCCCATGCCTGCGCAGGCCGCCAGGCCGAAGGCCAGGGCGCAGACGGCGCTGGCGGTCATCAGGGAACGCTTCATCGGAATCTCCTCGCGGCCTCCCGCCGCATGTCGGGCGGAAAGGGAAGCCAGCGCAGCCGTCCGGTCAAGCGGGGCTATTCAGCCCAGCACGCAACTCGCCAGTCCGTCATTACGGACAGTGCCCATGGCCGCCTGGATTCGCGAGGCGCGGCGGCGAACGTATGGGCCGGGCGACGCCGCCTTGTAGCGACGAGGCGAGGGCAGGATGGCTGCGAGCCGGGCGGCCTCGCGAGCGGACAGGTCACTGGCGGACTTGCCGTACCAGTGCTGTGAGGCGGCTTCCGCGCCGTAGACTCCCGGGGCCCACTCGGCGACGTTCAGATAGACCTCCATGATCCGCCGCTTGCCCCACACGGTCTCGATCAGGACGGTGTAGCCGGCCTCCAGACCCTTGCGGATCCAGTCCCGACCCGGCCAGAGGAAGACGTTCTTGGCCGTCTGCTGGCTGATGGTCGAGCCGCCCCTGATCCGCCCGCGCCCTCGCTGCCCGGTGCGGGCATTGGATTTCAGCGCCCGTTCGATCGCCTTCATGTCGAAGCCGCGGTGAGCGCAGAAGGTCGAATCCTCCGCTGCGATGACGGCTTCCACCAGCCTGGGTGACATGTCGTCCAGCGAACGCCAGCGATAGTCACGCCCGTCTCCCTCGAGCAGGCGCGACGTCATCAGCCAGGTATTCGGTGGCGGGACGATCAGATGCAGGAGGACGCCCGCCGACGCCAGAAGCGCGCCGAAGATCGCCACCCCGAGAATCGGCCTGCGCTTGCGCCCCCGCTCTTGCATTCGCCAATGTTGGTCGCCCCGGCGGCGTCGCGCAAGCGTCAGGCGGCGAGACGGGGAGAACCGCCCGATCCGCACAGCAGACCAGCGGGCCTGATGTCGGCTTCCCCGATACCAACCCCGACGAGATCCAGCACAGAGGAGAGAACCTCGTCCAGCGGCGAGACGATCGACAGAAGGGCGTTGCGGATCCGCGACGGCAGTCCGCCCAGAGAGACTCCCAGGCCCAGGACCTGGATGTCGAGGGTCGCGCTGGACGTCAGGCTGCCCAGGCTGGATGCCAGCAGGTTTCCCGATCCGATCGTCTTCGGAGTCAGGCTCTCGATGTCGCTCCTGGAGAACTGGAGACGGGTTGGTCCGGATGAACCGACATTGATCCGGGCCGACCCGCGGACGCGCAGAAGGACGGTGTCGAGGATCGGGGCGGGCGACAGCACCGCTTCCCGCGAATAATCGGAGAGGCGGGACGTTGAGATTTCTCCCAGGGCAAGGCTGGCGACGCCCGAGTTCGCGGTGACGGCGAACCCCTTGTTGCGGCAGTCGATCGACGCCAGCGATGCCTCGCCGCTCGCCACTTCGGCGTAGAGGGGCAGTCGCACGCGACCCAGGCCGGCCAGATCCGGGGTGGCGACGTCGACGTGCAGACGTATCTGCGCAGTGCGGACCACGATGGTGTCCTCGCTTTCGACGGTCAGCCAGGGCGACTGCTGTTGGCGCTCTCCGATCGACAACCGGACGGTGGCCGTCAGGGGCGCGGCGATGTCGGCATTCAGGGTGATGGTTTCGGCGTTGGCGGCGTCGCCGAGCGCGGCCAGGAGAAGGTCCCAGACGGGAACCTGGGCGTCGAGTTCACCCGCGACCAGGGGGGACACCTCGATCAGGCTGTCGAGGCGAAGTCGTCGGTCCTGCCCCTGGTCGATGGCGGCGGCGATCGACCTGAGCGTGACGGATGTCTGGCCGTCGGTCACGCCCGACAGGCTGTTGACCAGCTGGTGCGTGGACAGTTCGCGGCCGAGGAGCGCGGTGCGGTCTGCCACGCCCAGGCGGTCGCCGAGATCGGCGAGCAGCGCATCGACGTCGAGGTTGCTTCGGACCAGGCCGTCGTATCCGACTGCGGTGAGGGCGATTTCCTGACCGGTGAGGCCCGAAAGCAGGGCGTTCGCCAGCGCCGGTTCTGCGCTCAAAAGCCGCGAGCCGATCGAGAAGGCGGCGGCTTCACGGGCGGGTCGGGTCGCGACCGCGGATTTGCGGATCCTGACGGAGCGCATGCCGAGCACCTGGCCGAAAAACAGCGAGACCTCTTCCTCAAGGACGACCCGGACAGCGTTCGAGGCGCCCGTTCCACGGATGAAGCGGTCGGCGAGGGACAGGGTGGCATCGGGTCGATACTCGCCCGTTTCCACGGCTCCGATGGTTGCATTCGAACCCTTGATCTCGAGAACCCGGGCCGCGGTCTGCGCGGGGCGGGCCAGGTCGCCGGCGGCCGATACGGCGGCTGTGTCGGCAAGCCCCTGCAGGGCGCGGGCATGGAAATAGACGGATGACGCGTCGATGGCGGCGGCCGAGCCGGACAGGACCAGCACGCACACCAGCACCGAGAGCGCGCCGACGCCTCCGCGAGTGTCCCTGACGAGCTCGCGAAGGAGGGGGGTCATGCGTCAGGGTCCGCCACGATGACCACGACGGCATCCCGTGTGACCGCATTGGGCGGCATGGGGACGAGCCGGCCGAGATCGTAGTCCGGCAGGGTGGTGGTGACCGAGACATTGTAGAGGTCGCCCTCGCGCCAGGCGCGCCAGGTGCGGGTCGAGCCCTTCTCCAGCGGCGCGACGGCGATTGCAGCATCCATCGTGCGGGTCACGATCTGGAGACGCTCGGTATCGTCGAGACCGGCGATGGCCGCACGGGCGCCGTCGCTGGCGAGATTCTGCGTCTCCGCAGCGGTCGCGAACCACCGGCTGTAGAAGACGCCGCCCGCCACCAGCGCCAGGAGCAGGGGGGCGAGCATCGCGAACTCGACGGCTGCGCCGCCGTAGTCTCCGGCAGATCGGCGGCTCAGTCGCGGGCGCATTTCCCGGACTCCGTACCCGATGCCCAGTCCGCCATGAGCTCCGCCATCTTGCGACGGGCGGCCGGGCATTCTGCGAGGGAAACGATCCGCCATTCCTCGGGAGAAAGGTCGCCCATCGACACATCCGGTCGCTTGGGTGCGGGCCGACTGTCCTGTCGAGGCGGGACCTCCAGACCGAGAAAACCGACAAATGGCTTCGCTTGGGACATGCAGAGGTTATATCTGCTCTGTCCTAATACAATTTAAACGGGAAAATTACGAGGTAATTCCGATATTTGAGATCGCCTCAAGATTGTGCGTGATTACACCGTGAGTATGCCGGCTTCGCCATCTTCGTCGGCCCAGGCGACGCGTGCGGCGTCGGGGCTCATGGCGAGAGCCACGATGGGCGCGCCTTTTGCGGCGCGAAGGAAGTTCAGGCCCTGACCCGCGGGGTCAGCCAGCCACACGCGGCCGTCCGAGAGGCCAGCGGCCAGCACACCGGCTTTCGGCGTCGAGGCGACGACGGTGACCAGGCTGTTCTGATCGTAGCCGATCTCGGTCGCCTCGCGGCCCATCGGGCCGTTGCTGCCGGCGAAGGGCCACAGGACCGCGCCCTGTGCTCCAGAGGTGGCCATGAGCTGGCCGCCGGACAGGAAACTGACCGACTTCACCTTGGCCGCATAGCCGCCCATGCGCAGGTTGCGCTGGTCCTTCAGACGCCAGCCGTGCAGCTGGTTGTCCTGCATCCCGGTGATCAGGAAGGCGCCGTCCGGGGAGAAGGTCACCGACAGGTGGGAGCCGGCCCACTTCAGGAAGGTCGGCTTCTGCTCGGCGATACGGGCGAACCAGAGCGCGGCGCCGCCATAGGTCGAGGTCGCGATCCGCCTGCCTTTCGGATCGAAGGCCACGCCCGACACGGTGCGCTCGTGCTGGAAGTCGCGGCGGAAGGCGGCGTCCTTCGCGTCGATGACCGACAGGGTGCGGCCCGAGGAGAAGGCGATCAGGCCGGTCTCGGCCGAGGCGTCGATCGCGTCGATCCACTGGCCCTTGCTGGTCGCCAGTGTGACGGGGGCCTCGCCGTGGCTGACGTGGACGACCTTGCCGTCGTCCCCGCCCGTGACAATGCCGTCGCCCGAGGGGTGGGGGACCGCACACAGGATCGCGCCGTCGTGGACGTCGATCCGGCGGCCGTCCTCGAACCGGACCGAGCCGTCGCCCAAGGCGAAGACCGCGCCCGAGCGGTCGAAGAAGACGGCGGTTATCTGGGCGTCGAAGGTCGTCTGCATAGGGGTCCGTACTGAGCCCCTGCGGGCGAGGTCAATTCAGATGCAATAGATGCAATGACTAATTCGCGCAGGCCTCGAAGCCGGCCCTCAGGGCGGCCTCGTCCAGATCGCGGCCGATGAAGACGGCGCGGGACCAGCGGCGTTCGCGGTCGCCCCAGGGCTTCTGCAGGTCGCCCTCGAGGATCATGTGCACGGCCTGGAAGACCAGGCGACGGTCCTCGCCGGCCACGTCGATGATGCCCTTGGCGCGCAGGATGTTCTGGCCCTGGGAGCCGAGCAGCTCGTCCAGCCAGCGGGTGAATTTCTGGCCATCCACCGGACGATCCAGCGACAGGGCGATGCCCTTGATGTCGTCCTCGTGCGCATGGCCGCGCGGACCATGGTGATGGTGGTCGTGGCCATGCGCATGATCGTGGCCATGGTCGTGATGATCATGGGCGTGATCGTGGCCGCAGTTCGCGTCGTGGACGTGACCCTCGGCCCCGTGCGGGGGGTTCACGAAGTCCGGGCGAACCTCGGTGATGCGCTCCAGATCGAAGCCGTGCAGGCCCAGCACCTGATCCAGCGGCACATTGGCCCGCTCGGCCCGGGTGATCGGCGCCAGGGGGTTCAGGGCGCGCAGGCGGTTTTCGACGCCGGCCAGTTCGTCGGCGTCGACGAGATCCGTCTTGTTCAGGATGATGCGGTCGGCGAAGGCGACCTGCTCGCGGGCCTCCTTCGAGTCGTCCAGACGCGCCATCACGTGCTTGGCGTCGACCAGGGCGGTGACGCTGTCCAGTTGCGTCTTCGCCTTGACCTCGTCGTCTACGAAGAAGGTCTGCGCCACCGGTCCGGGATCGGCCAGGCCAGTGGTCTCGACGATAATGGCGTCGAAGGCGGGCTTGCCCGGACGCTGGCGCTTCATCAGGCCGTTGACCACGCGGATGAGGTCGCCGCGCACCGTGCAGCAGACGCAGCCGTTGTTCATCTCGAACACGTCCTCGTCGGCGCCGACCACCAGATCGTTGTCGATGCCGATCTCGCCGAACTCGTTGACGATGACGGCGTACCGTTTGCCGTGATCCTCGGTCAGGATGCGGTTCAGCAGGGTCGTCTTGCCCGCGCCGAGATAGCCGGTGAGGACGGTGACGGGGATCTTGGCGGAAGCGGTGTCGGTCATGCGCCGCTAGATGGCGGCTGGAGCCCCCGAAGGGAAGGGGTCAGAGCCGCAAGCCGTCAAACACCTCTTTCGCCAGGCGAGCGCAGGCCTCCATGTCGTGATCCTCCATGCCGATCCAGAGGCTGACGAACTTGCAGTCCGTGGCCCAGCCCAGGAAGCGCGACACACTGGTGTCGTCCGTACAGGCGTAGGAGACGTGCGCCATCGCGCCGTCGTCGAGCAGGAGGCTGTTCTCCTCTTCCAGTCGACCGTTGCTGCGCGCCTCGAGCTCGGCGGCCTTTCGCGTCAGAACGAAAATCTCGGCGAAGGCCTGAAGGCCGTTCGGGGGAATGTCGACCGGCAGGATGGACAGGACGACGGAGGCCTTTCGGGCCGGCGACTCGAATGAGAACTGGTACTCGTCCAGGCCTCGTACGGCGTGGAAATCAGCCGGAAGCCTGAGCGTGCACAGGTCATGCTCCAGCCGGACGTGGGAAGGTTGCGCGCGCAGGGCAGGCTCGGTCATGGCGCGCATCCTGACCGGACGACGGCAGACCCGAAGACATGGAAGCAGGGCTCGTCGCCCGGCGCCTGCGGTTCGTCGCAAGCCGCGCCCGGTTCGACGCTCCGGTCAGCAGTCGGGGCAGTCCGGCAGGGTTCCGGTCTCGAGCTGCAGGGTCGTATGGGCGATGCCGAAGCGGCCCCTGGCCACCTTCTGCGCCTCGACCAGAAGCGCCTCGGCGTCCGCCCTGTCGTGGACCAGGTGGGCTGTCAGGGCAGTGTCGGTTGTCGAAAGGCCCCAGACGTGAAGGTCATGGACCGCAATGACGCCCGGCAGGGCGAGGAAGGCGGCGCGGACAGCGGGGACATCGACGCTGCGCGGGGCGGCGTCCAGGGCGAGGTTCACAGAGTCCTTCAGCAGGCCCCAGGTGCCCCACAGGATCACGACGACGATCGCGAGGCTGACCAGCGGATCGATCAGGCTGAAGCCGGTGAACAGGATCGCCGCGCCGGCGATGACCACGCCCAGCGACACGGCCGCGTCCGCCATCATGTGCAGATAGGCGCCCCGGACGTTCAGGTCCTTGTGCTGGTCCTTCATGAACAGCAGGGCGGTGCCGAGATTGATGAAGAAGCCGATGCCGGCGACAATCATTATGGTCGTGGAGCCGACCGGAGCGGGATCGGTCAGGCGTCGAATGGCCTCGAAGGCGATGGCTCCGCAGGCGAAGATCAGGAGCAGGGCGTTGAACAGCGCGGCCAGCACCGTGGCCTTGCGATAGCCGTAGGTCTTCTGCGCGCCCGCTGCACGACGGGCCAGCCAGGCGGCGCCGCCGGCCATCGCGAGTCCGAGGACGTCGGAAAGATTGTGGCCCGCGTCGGCCATCAGGGCGGTGGAATCGCTTAGCACGCCGGCGGTGAACTCGATCGCCACGAAGGCGAGGTTCACCAGCAGGCCGACCGCATAGCGCCAGTCACCGGTATCGACCGGCCCGTGATGGTGACCACCGGGGCCGTGATGATGATGACCGTGCCCGTGGAAATGACCGTGCGAATGGCCATGACCTTCGTGGTCGTGGTCATGCGCGTGATCGTGGTCGTGGTCGTGCGCCATGACGCGAGACTAGTGAGCGTGGCCGATGTGGGGAAGGGCGCTCGCGGCAGGGCGATCGGCGGCGCGTGCAGACTTCTCTTCGGCATGAGTATGCGAGGCGACCAGCAGGCCTATGGCGATCAGGGCGACGCCCAGTACGATGCTTTCATACCGGGCCCAGCGCTCCAGTCGCAGGGCCGAATAGCCGGCGCTGGCCAGGACGGTGAATACGGCCATGCCGGCGATGGTGCCGATCAGAAAGGCGAGGGTCATGAAACCGAGGACGGCGAGGCCCTCGGTGGCCTGCGCCAGATAGAGCGGCAGCAGCACCTCGCCGGGGGAAATCGCCAGCATGGCGACAAGGCCCCAGAAGGCGGCGGCGTCAGAAACGCGCGGTTCCGGCGTGTCGAGCGCCGGGCCGCCGGCGGGCTGGGCCTTCAGCAGGGTGGCGCGCGCCAGATAGAAGGCGCCGAAGAGGAACAGCAGGATGGCCGCCAGGTGCGGCAGCAGGCCGGCGACCCATTGCTCAAGCGCCAGTCCGGCCATGACGATCAGACCGCCGACGGCCGCCGTGACCAGGATGTGGGCGAAACCCGCTGCGGCCACGGAGCCCAGGACGCGCGCCAGAGACCACCGCTGGGCCTTTCCGACCAGCACAAAGGGCAGCCAGTGCGTGGGCAGGGCCGCGTGCAGGAAGGCGGTGACAAACGCCCCGCCCAGAAGGGACAGGAGCAGCGTCGGTTGCAGGTCGGTGGGCGACATCGCTCGTCCTGTAGCGTGTTACTTTATAACGGTCGAGGAGATTCTGTGACGGTCGGCAGACATCCATTGCGCGCGAGGACTCTTGAGTCGGCGCTGCGACGCATGGCACGGTCGGCGCGGGCCCGCCGCAGGCCGACCAGTCAGCGTTTTTTCGCCCGCCCGCGTTGACTCGGGCGACCCCTTCCGTATATGTCGCCGCTCTTCGCCCGCCGGGGGTCCCCGCGGGCGCTATTCTTTTTGCGTTTGCGCTGAGGCTTCAACATGTACGCGGTGATCAAGACCGGCGGTAAGCAGTACCGGGTCCAACCGGGCGACGTGATCGTTGTCGAGAAACTCGATGGCGAAGCCGGCGCTGCCGTCAACTTCGGTGAAGTTCTGATGCTCGGCGGCGACAAGGGCGTGACCCTCGGCGCCCCGCTGATCGACGGCGCTTCGGTCGCTGCGACGCTGGTCGAAACCCGCAAGGGCGAGAAGATCAAGATCTTCAAGAAGATCCGTCGTCAGGGCTACCGCCGCACGAACGGCCATCGCCAGATGGAATCGGTCCTGCGCATCACCGGCATCGAAGGCGCCGGCGAAAAGGCCAAGTGGGACGGCGAGACCTCGCTGATGACCAAGGCCGAAATGAACGCCCGCGCCCGTGGCCTCGCTCCGCGCGTCGAGGCGACCGAGGAAGCCAAGCCGGCCAAGAAGGGTGCGGCTCCGAAGGCCGAGACCGCCGAGGCCAAGCCGGCCAAGAAGGCCCCGGCCAAAAAGGCCGCCGCCAAGACCGAAGAAGCCTGATACAACAGATCCCGCGCCCGGCCCGGCCGGCGGCGCAAAGAAAGTGACGTAGGAGCAGACCCATGGCTCACAAGAAATCCGGTGGTTCGTCGCGTAACGGTCGCGACTCCGAGTCGAAGCGCCTTGGCGTGAAGAAGTTCGGCGGCGAGCGCGTGCTGGCCGGCAACATCATCGTGCGCCAGCGTGGCACCACCTTCCACCCGGGCGACAACATGGGCATGGGCCGCGACCACACCCTGTTCGCGCTTACCAACGGCGCTGTGAAGTTCACCACCAAACGTGGTGGTCGTTGTTACGTGTCGATTCTCGCCGCCAACGACGACGCGCAGGCTGTGGCCGCCGAATAAGCGAAACGGACAACTTCTTCCGGATCGCGAAAGGCCAAGGGCCCCGATCCGGACCAAGGGAAGAAATTTTCCGCGGGGAGTCTGGATCACCAGGCTCCCTTTTTCGTTCCCCGCCTCGAACGCCGTCCGAGCCCTCCAAGGAGGCGGCGATTCTGGATGAGGCGTGCCATGTGCGTGATCGAACCTTCTCCCGTCGTCGAGACGCGGCGTCTGGTGCTGCGGAGTCCGCAGGCCCAGGACGTGTCCCGTCTGGCCGCCCTCGCCAACGACCATGACATCGCCCGCATGACCCTGCGGATGCCGCATCCCTATTCGGTCGACGACGCCGAGGGCTTTATTCTGAGCGTCGCCGGACAGGACCCCGCGCGGTCGAGGACCTTCCTGATCGAGCATGAGGACCACGGTCCCGTCGGGGTGCTGGGCATCTTCGAGGACGGCGATGTCGCGCCGGAGGTCGGCTACTGGATCGGCAGGCCCTACTGGGGTCGCGGCTATGCCACCGAGGCGCTGGAAGCGGGCGTGCTGTGGGCCAGCCGCCAATGGAAGCGGCGGGCGCTGGTAGCCGGCCACTTCTCGGACAACCCCGCGTCAGGCCGGGTGCTGGAGAAGGCCGGCTTCCTCTATACCGGAGAGGTCCGCAACGGCTTCAGTCGGGCGCGGGGCGAGGACGCGCGGACGCGCCGTATGGTCTGGCTTCCGTGATCACGACGCGGTCGCTCGCGACTTGGGGGGCGACCGTGTCGGGTCGGGGCGATCAGCCGAAGAGATTGGGTCCGAACACGGCGGCGAGGGCGACCGCGCCGCCGACGACAGCGACGACGGCGCCGGCGATGAAGGCGGTCAGCGTCCGCGCCTCGCGCCGGCGACGCAGGCCGCTGGTGCGCACGCCGCGAAGGATGACGAACGGCTTTTTCCCGAAAACTTCCGAACCGGTGATGTTGTGCTGGGACATGACGCTCCCCCGAATGACTGCGCCCGCACAGGGGCGAGCGTCACCCAAGCCGGGGGCTGAGGGCGAAACAATGGCGAACGCCGATCGTCCACACGTCTGTGATCGGACGAACCTTGTTAGGCGATCAGGAAACTAGCCGCACCAGACCAGCCGGCCGCTGTAGGCGCGATAATAGCCGCTGGCCGGGTCGTAGGAGCGGTAGTTCCAGCGGCACCAGTCGATCCGGCGCTGGTCCCGGCCGCTGGAGGCGTAGTGCCCGCCGTAGCTGCGGCCGCCGCCGGGATAGACGATGTCCGGACGCCCGTAGGCGCCCTCGTACGACGTCCCGCCCGACGCGTGCCCATAGCCGTGGTGGCCGGAGCCGTAGCCTCGACGCGGTCCGTAGCCGTAGCCATGGCCGTACCCGTACCTGTAGCCGCGATAGCCGTAGCCGTAGCCGTCGGAGGCGCGATATCCGGCCAGCGAGCGGTAGTCGGAGCGCGCCTCACGGCTGACGCGGTGGCGCTGGTCACGCCAGCCGGCGCCGCAGTCCGTTCGGTTGGCGTCCCAGAACCGGTCGCAGCGATAGTCGCCCGGTCGGTCCAGCTGGCTGCGCCAGTCGAAGTCGGACGGCACGGCGTTCCAGTCGCTGCGCGAGCCGCGGCTGTATGTCGGGGTGTAGCGATACTCCCCGCTCCAGCCGTAGCTGTCCGGACTGTAGCCGCCGTCGTAGCGGCCCCGGGACTGGGCGGCGGCGGGGCTGGCCAGGACGGCCGAGGCGGTCAGGGCGATCAGGATCGGGCGACGCATGGTTAATCCTCCAGGGCGGCCCGATACGCGGCCGAAGGTACTCGGTTCAGGCCTCAGCCGAGGGTGACGTTGATACGGCCGCCACGGGTGACGACGCGGCGCATCAGGACGACCCGGGCATCGCCGCCGGCGCTTACCGGAGCGATCACATACCAGGCGCCGTCCGGAAGGCCGTCAAAGGCGAACCGCCCGTCGCGGCAGGTCGAGGACCGGACGAATCCGCGATAGTCGGCATTGGGATCCGGCACGGTCCGGGCGCGCACGACGGCTTCGGGCACTGCGGCGCGTTCGGTCGAGCCATACAGGGTCTGGAAGCGCGCGCGGGTGTAGGGGGTGTCGGGGGTCAGGGCGACCGAGCCGGTGCAGGCGTAGGCGGCGCCTTCGCGGATATAGGCGATGCGCCCGTCGATCGAGGCGCGGCCCGGACGGGCGGACCAGGCGAAGTCCTCGGCGCTGAAGACGGCGCCGCGCGGATTGTAGGGCGCCCCGCCCGACGGCACGGTCTCACAGGCCGCCAGAACGGCGCCGGCGGCGGCCAGGGCGATCAGCGGGAGGACGGGTCTGGATACGGTCATAAGCTCACTCCGTCGGCAGAGCGGGTCGAACATCGGATCAGACGCTCAACGCCGCGATAAGGTCAAGGTTGCGAGGCGCCGGACGGTGGTCCACAAGCGCCCCACAATCCGGCGCGAGACCGGACTACAGGGGACGCCCATGACAGTCACGTTCGACGATATTCTGGCGGCGAAAGACCGCATCGCGGGCCAGGTCGACCGCACGCCGGTGCGCTATTCGCGCAAGCTGTCGCTGCTGACCGGCGCCGAGGTCTGGATCAAGTACGACAATCTGCATTTCACCGGCAGCTTCAAGGAGCGCGGGGCGCTGAACCGGCTGCTGCAACTGACGCCGGAGGAGCGCCGGCGCGGCGTGGTCGCCGCCAGCGCAGGCAATCATGCGCAGGCCCTGGCCTATCACGGCGGCCGGCTTGGCGTGCCGGTGACCATCGTGATGCCCGAGGGCACGCCCTTCGTGAAGATCGACGGCACCCGCCAGCACGGCGCGACGGTCGTCATCAAGGGCCTGGATTTCACCGGCTCGACCGAAGAGGCGCACCGCCTGCGGGATGAGAAGGGCTATATCTTCATCTCCGCTTTCGACGACGAAGGCATCGTCGCCGGGCAGGGCGTCTGCGGCATCGAGTTCATGGAGGACGCGCCGGATCTGGACGTCCTGATCATCCCGATCGGCGGCGGCGGACTGATTGCGGGCTCGGCCATCGCGGCCAAGGCGATGAAGCCGGATATCCGCATCTTCGGCGTCGAGGCGGCCATGTATCCGTCGTTCACCGCGCGCCGTCGCAACGAGCCGCCCGGATGCAGCGGCCAGACCATCGCCGAGGGCATCGCCATCAAGGCTGTGGGCGAGATCCCGTTCGCGTTGGTGAACCCGCTGATCGAGGAGGTTCTCGTCTGCGAGGAGGCGGATTTCGAGAAGGGAGTGGCCTTCCTGGCGACAATGGAGCGCACGGTGGCCGAAGGCGCCGGCGCCGGCGGGCTGGCGGCCCTGCTGGCCTATCCGGAGAAGTTCAAAGGGCTGAAGGTCGGTATCGAGCTGACCGGCGGCAACATCGACGCCCGCATGCTGGCCGTGGTGCTGAACCGCGAGCTGGTTCGCGAAAAGCGGCTGATCGTCTATCGCATCCTGGGCGACGACCGGCCGGGCATGCTGTCGAAGATGAGCGCGGTCATCGGCGGCCTTGGCGGAAACATCATAGACGTGGTGCATAACCGGCTGGCGCTGGACGTGCCGGCCAAGGGCGCGGAGTTCGACATCATGGTCGAGACCCGCGGCGAGGCGCACGCCGACGAAATCAGACGTGGACTGGAAGAGGCTGGATATGAACTTCGCATGGGCTAAGGCCTCGGTTGCAGCGCTGGCTTTGCTGGCGGCGGTTGCGGCCTGCGATCGCGGGCCGTCGATGGCGAGCGAGGACGCGGCCGCCAACGCCCGCGCGGCGAAGTTCTTCATGGAATCGAACGCCCGCGCCGAGGGCGTGCAGACCCTTCCGTCCGGCGTTCAGTACAAGGTCGTGACCTCGGGCCCGGCGGGTGGCGAGATGCCGGACAGCAACGATCTGGTCCGCGTCGACTACGAAGGCACCCTGACGGACGGGACGGTCTTCGACAGCTCGTTCCAGCGAGGCACGCCGGCAGTCTTCAACCTCGATCAGGTCGTCGAGGGCTGGACCGAGGCGTTGCAGCACATGAAGCCCGGCGATGAGTGGATCGTCTATCTGCCGCCCGAGAAAGGCTACGGCGAGACGGCCCGGCCCTCGATACCGGCCAACAGCGTGCTGGTCTTCCGCGTGAAGCTTCTGGAGGTCGCCAGGACCCCGGGCGGAGGCCGCGTCGCCGTGACGGCGAACGGCTAGGCGCCCTGTTCGGACAATCGCGACGTCGCCCATTCGGCGGCGTCGCGAACGACCGGATCCGGATCGGCGAGCAGGGCCGAGGCGGAGGCCTTCAGGGTCGGGTCGTCGCTGTTGCCGATGGCGTACAGGACATTGCGCACGAACCGGTTGCGGCCGATCCGCTTGACCGGACTCTTCGAGAACAGGGCGCGGAAGGCGGCGTCGTCCAGCGCGACAAGATCGGCAAGCCGTGGCGAGACGAGCGCGTCGCGGGCCTGGATCCGCCCCTCACTGGCCTCCTGCGCGAACTTGTTCCAGGGACAGACGGCCAGACAATCGTCGCAGCCATAGATGCGACTGCCGGTCGCGAGGCGGAACTCCTCCGGCCACGGCCCGGCGAACTCGATGGTCAGGTAGGACAGGCACCGTCGCGCATCGAGCTGGAAAGGGGCAGGGAAGGCCCCGGTCGGGCAGGCGTCGAGGCAGGCGGTGCACCGGCCGCAGTGCTCGGTTTCCGGCGCGTCGGGCTCGATCCCGGCGGCGCTGAGGATCACGCCGAGGAACAGCCAGTTGCCGTGGGCCCGGGACAGAAGGTTGGTGTGCTTGCCCTGCCAGCCCAGTCCGGCGCGCTGGGCCAGCGGCTTTTCCATCAGCGGGGCGGTGTCGACGAAGACCTTCACATCCTGGTTCGTCTTCGCGGCGATCTGACCGGCCAGCGTCTTCAGCCGTCCCTTGATGATGTCGTGATAGTCGTCGCCGCGGGCATAGACCGAGATATAGGCCGCCGACCGGTCGTCCATTTCGGGCAGTGGGTCATGGCCCGGGCCGTAGTTCAGGCCCAGAACGATCGCCGAGCGCGCGCCGTCCCACATGGCCATAGGATGCGCCCGCCGCTCCAGCGTGGTCTCCATCCAGTCCATGTCGCCATGCCGCCCGGCCTCGACGAAATGCGCCAGCCGTTCGCCCGCGCTCCACGGCTCGGCGGCGGACGCAAACCGGCAGGCGTCGAAGCCGAGGGCTGCGGCGCGTTCGCGGATGAAGGTCTTGAAGTCGTCGGTCTTCACCGGCGCTTGATAGCCGGTTCCCGCCGCAACCGGATCAGAAATCGAGATCGGTATAGTGCGGGGCCGGGGCTACGCCCGGGAAGCGGTCAGTCAGCAGGGGGCGGAAGCAGGGGCGGGACTTCAGCTTCATGTACCAGGTCTTCAGGCCGGGCCACGCCGCCCACGAGATCTCGCCGAAGTAGTCCAGCACCGACAGGTGCGCAGCGGCGACCAGATCGGCGCGGCTGAGACGTCGGCCGGCGAGATAATCGCGCTCCGCCAGAAGGCTCTCGAAGATCGCAAGATGGGCCTTCAGCGCCTCGCGACCGGCACGCAGCATCCGAGCTTCGGGCGGGCCGAGGCGGAGCAGGGGCTTCTCCATCCGTTCATGCAGCAGGACGGCGTCGACCTCATCGGTGAAGCGGCGGTCGAACCACTGGACCAGACGCCGGACCTCACCGCGCTCGTTGGGCTCGGACGGCAGAAGGAACGGCTCGCGCGAGCGGTCATCCAGCCAGCCGAGAATCGCCGACTGTTCGCAAAGGGTCAGCACGCGCCCGTTCTCGGTAGTCTGCAGCACCGGCGGCATACCCGACGGGTTCAGTTTCTGGAGGGGGCAGTCCGGCTCCCATGGTCGGACGGCGCTTTCCTCGAACAGGATCTTCGCCTCGCCCAGGGCGAGACGCGCCGCACGCGAGGCGGGGTCGAAGGCGAAATGAAACAGGACGGAGGCCGACATCAGCCTCTCATGCGCCCGGTCCCGTTAAGCGGTCGTTAGTTATGGGTGGTCAGGACCACGGTCCCTTGCCGCCCGACGCCTCCACCGGAGCCGACGCCGCGCGGGGATCGGGGTGGATCATGATGTCGGCCTGCGGCCAGCGCGCACGGATGCGGACCTCGGCCTCCTCAAGGATGTCGTGCGCCTGTTCGAGGGTCAGGGCCGGGTCCATGTCCACATGCATCTGGACCATCAGCACCGAGCCTGCGAGCCGGGTGCGCAGGCGGTGGACGCCGGTGATGCGCGGATCGGACAGGACGGCGGTCGTGATCGCGACCTGATCCGCGTCAGGCGCTGCCCGATCCAGAAGATGGTCGGCCGCGTTCCGGAGCACGCCGGTGGCTCCCCAGAACAGCCAGACCGTCACAACCAGACCCGCGGCCGCATCCAGTCCCGGTGCGGAAAGGAAGGCGCCGGAGAAGACACCGATCAGAACGACGGCGTTGGCGCCCAGGTCGGCGGCGTAATGTGCGCGGTCGGCCTGAACGGCCATGGAGCCGCTTTTCCGGATCGCCTGGCTTTGACGCCAGACCAGAAAGCCGGTCACAGCCATGGAGATCGCGATGACGCCGACACCCCACGCGCCGCCGGTCACCGGGCGAGGATCGAACATGCGCTGGATCGCTTCCCAGCCGATGAAGGCGCTGGACGCGAAGACCAGGCCGGCCTGCACCAGCGCCGCCAGCGCCTCGCCCTTCCCGTGACCGAAGCGGTGTTCGGCGTCCGGCGGCGCGGCGGCCCAACGTACGGCGAAGAAGACGCCCAGCGACGCCAGAAGGTCGAGCGCGGAGTCCGCCAGCGAGGCGAGGATGGACACCGAACCGGAGGCGCCCAGTGCAAAGGCCTTGAGCGCGATCAGTATGACGGCGACCGCCACGGACAGGCGGGTGACATCGCGATTGGCGGCGTGGGCTTCGTCTTGAGGCGCGGCGGTCATCGCCGACTTGTCGCGGAAAGCCGTGGCCGTGCCAAGGCCGCACACGAGCCGGGCGAGAGACAAGCGCTCGCCACCCGTCCGCGATCCGGGCTAAGGGTGGGACGCGAGCAGCGGGGCTCGCTGATACCGAACGTGGGGGCGTGAATGCCTGACTGGCTTGCAGCAATCATTCTGGGCTTTCTGGAAGGGCTGACCGAGTTCATTCCGGTCTCCTCGACGGGCCATCTGTTGCTGCTGCGCGAAGCGCTCGGACTGACGGATGAGCGTTGGGGCTCCTTCGTCGTCATGATCCAGCTGGGCGCGATCCTGGCTCTGATCACCCTGTATTTCGGCCGCCTCTGGAAGGTGCTGATCGGTCTGCCGACCGATCCCAAGGCCCGGCATTTCGCCATCAGCGTGCTGATCGCCTTCGTTCCGTCACTGCTGGCAGGCGCCTTCGCCTATGACTTCATCAAGGGCTATTTGTTCGAGACTCCGCAAATCATCTGCATCAGCCTGATCGTCGGCGGTTTCGCGCTGATGGCGCTGGATCGCTGGGCGCCGCTGCCGAAGCATTTCGATGCGATGGACCTGTCGTGGAAGACATCGGCTCTGATCGGCCTGTTCCAGTGCCTCGCCCTCGTGCCCGGCGTATCGCGCTCGGGCTCGACCATCGCGGGGGGGCTGCTGCTGCGACTCGAGAAGCCGGCGGCGGCTGAATTCTCGTTCTTCCTCGCCATCCCGACCATGGTCGGGGCCTTCACCTATGACCTGATCAAGAGCGGCTCGGACATGGATCTGAGCTTCGGCTGGGTGATCGGCGTGGGCTTCATCAGCGCCTTCGTCGCCGGCCTTCTGGTCGTGCGCTTCCTGCTGAACTTCGTGTCTCAGTACGGCTTCACGCCGTTCGCCATCTGGCGGATCGTCGTCGGCACGGTCGGCCTGATGGCGCTCTGGCTCTACTGAGACGTCCGGAACCGTCGCGGCCTGATGATCAGGCCGCGGCTTCCGCGAACTGACCGCCCCGGCGGTAGCGCCACAGATAGTCTCCGGCGACGGCGTCCATGCCGGTCGCTTCCACACCGAGGTCCGACAGACCCGGCGTCGAACCCGAGACGACGTTGTCGGTTTCCAGCAGGACGACCTGATCGCGTGTCACGACGGGCGTGATGCCGACGAAGGCCGTCAGCTGGGCGATGCCGCCTATGGCCTTCGCCGCGAAGAAGGGCAGGGGCAGGAGGCCGCGTGACATGTAGGTCTCGCGCAGGACGAGCTTCATCACGTCCTCGAAGGTCACGACGGCCGGGCCGCCGAGCTCATAGGTCTGCTGAGCGGCTTCCGGGGCCTCGGCGCAGCGGGCGATTGCGGCGCCGACGTCGCCCACATAGACCGGCTGGAACTTCGTGTGGCCGCCGCCAATAAGCGGCAGGGCCGGCGCGATCTGCGCCATCTTCGCGAACCGGTTCAGGAAGTCGTCGCCCTTGCCGAAGATCACTGACGGGCGAACGATCACGGCGTCCGGCTTGACCTCGCGCACAGCCATCTCCGCTTCGGCCTTCGTGCGGGCGTACTCCGACGCGCTTTCCGGATTGGCGCCCAGAGCCGACATGTGAACCAGCCGGTCGACGCCGGCGGCGGCGCAGGCTTCCGCGATCGTGCGCGAGGCGTCGACGTGCATCGCCTGGAAGGTGCGCTTGCCCGATTCGTACAGGATGCCGACGAGGTTCACGGCGGCGTTGGCGCCCTCGAGGGCGGCGGCGACCTGGGCGGCGTCGGCGACGTCGCAACGGACCATCTGGATCTGGCCGACGGAGCCCGAAGTCTGCAGCTTCCAGGCCCGGTCAGGACGGCGGCAGGCGATGCGAACGCGCCAGCCGCGGCGCGCCAGAGCCTGCACGACCTGGCCGCCGACGAATCCGGAACCGCCGAAGACGGTGATCAGGCCGGGGGCGAAGGCGCGCATATCGGAACTCCAGACGTCTGTTCGAGGGCGCTTCGGCCCCGCTCCACGGGCGGATTAGACGAACGCCGTGAAGGTCGCAACGCAAACGCAACAAAAGCCTGTTGACCCGCACGAAAGCCTGCCTTAGAGGTCCGCGCCTTCCAGACGGAAACGCCTCGCGGCGCAGACGTTTGGGCCCAGATGGCGGAATTGGTAGACGCGCTGGCTTCAGGTGCCAGTGGCTTAACGGCCGTGGAGGTTCGAGTCCTCTTCTGGGCACCATTTTTTGAAACGGCGTCGCACGAAGGTGCGGCGCCGTTTCTGTTTCCGGCTCAAAGTTCGGAGCGTGGGAAGTGATTGGTGGCTAGTGGCTGGTGGCTGATGTTGCCGCTGACCGGGCTATCGACTTGCCGCCCCTGACGCAGCGACCACCAATCACTAGCCACCAGCCACCAGCCACCAGCCACTTCTCACTCTCCGACAGCGGGGAGGAGACACAGCGCCTTCCGCGCGCTACTTCACCCGCATGACCGTTTACCTGCACGAAGGCGACCTGCCTGCCGATCTGGATCTCGGACCCGTCGTCGCGGTGGATTCGGAGACCATGGGGCTGCGCTTCAGGCGTGACCCGCTGTGCGTCGTCCAGCTTTCCGCCGGAGACGGGGATGCGCACGTCGTGCGGTTGAACCGCCCGGCGTATGACTGTCCGAACCTGAAGCGGGTGCTGGCCGACCCCAGGGTGCTGAAGCTGTTCCACTTTGGCCGGTTCGACATCGGCATGTTCCAGCTGCACCTCGGCGTCGAGACGCGGCCGGTCTATTGCACCAAGATCGCGTCCAGGCTGGCGCGCACCTATACCGACCGCCACGGTCTGAAGGATGTCGTGCGCGAGTGCGCGGGCGTCGAACTGTCCAAGGCCCAGCAGTCCAGCGACTGGGGCGCGAAGGAACTGACGCCGGCGCAGCTGGAGTATGCAGCCTCGGACGTCCTGTATCTTCACGCCGTGAAGGCCCGTCTGGACGATATGCTGGAGCGCGAGGGCCGCACGGAGCTGGCGAAGGCCTGTTTCGATTTCCTGCCGACCCGCTCCGCGCTGGATCTGGCCGGCTGGGACGAGATGGACATATTCGCCCATGCCTGACGCCATGGCCCGATGAGCGAACCGGTCGACACCCGCAAGGCGGAGGACGAGGCGCGGGTGGCCGCGACGGCCGCCGCCTTCCGCAGCCGCTCGCGCCGGGTCCGGCTGGCGCGTCGGGTGCTGCCGATCGTCATCATCGCCCTGGCGGGAGGCACGATCAGCTGGATCGTTCTGCGCACGGTGATGTCCGACGTGGAGCGAAAGGCCGGCGCCAGCCGCGAGGTGCGTCTGGATGATCCCATGTTCCACGGTCAGGACGCGCAGGGCCGCAGTTTCGTCATCGGGGCCCGGGGGGCGGTGCGCGATGCCGAGACCGGCCAGTTCCGTCTCGTCGGGCCGGCGCTGAAGCTGAATCTGGGCGGCCGCAAGGTCACGACCCTGACGGCCGACGGCGGGGTCTACAACGAGGCCGGCAAGACGGTGACCATCGGTCCGAATGTCCGGATCGAGGATGGCGGATCGGGGATGACGCTGGTGACGCCGGAGGCGGTGGTGAACACCTCGACCGGCGTAATCACGGGCGACAAGGGCGTGCGCGGGTCGGGCCCTCTTGGAACGATCAACGCTTCGTCCTATGCGATTTATGAACAGGGCGAGCGGATCGTGTTCAGCTCCCCTGATGGAAACAAGGTGCGCGGGACGCTGAACCCGGCGGGATCGAACCAATGACCAAGACCACTCTTCTGGCTGCGGGACTGATGGGCCTGACGCTGCTGGCGATGCCGGCGGGATCGGACGCGCAGTCGCGCGGATCCAGCGCCGATGCGCCGATCGCCTGGGGCGCGCGGACGGTCGAGTATCGCTCGGACGGCACCCTGACGCTGAGCAATGAGGTCGAGCTGACCCAGGGCGAGAACCGGTTCCGCGCCGACCGCATGTCCGGTCTGAACCAGAGCGGCGACAGCCGGATCGAGGCGTCGGGCAATGTCTATTTCGTCACCCCGACCCAGACGATCCGTGGGGACCGGGCGACCTACAGCACCGCCGATGACACCATCGTGGTGACGGGCGATGTGATCCTGACGCAGGGCGAGAACGTCGCGACCGGCTCACGCCTGACGTACAACACCCGCACCGAGGCCGCGCGCATCGAGGGCGGCCAGGGCGGCCGGGTGCGCGGCGTCTTCTACCCGGGCAGCGCCCGCGGTACGGGCAACTGACCCCCGGTGGCCCGAAAGGAACTCTCCGCGCTGAACGTCCATGACCCGGTCGCCCCCGCGGCGCCGGTCGAGGCGGCGCGCGCGACGGGGCTGCGGGCCGAAAATCTGGCGCGATCATTCGGCCAGCGGCAGGTGGTGCGGGACGTGTCCCTGACCGTCCAGCGCGGCGAGGTCGCGGGGCTGCTGGGGCCGAACGGCGCGGGCAAGACGACCTGCTTCTACATGATCACCGGCCTGATCCCGCCGGACTCCGGCTCGATCTGGCTGGACGGCGAGGAGATCACCGGCCAGCCGATGTACCAGCGCGCCCGGATGGGGCTGGGCTATCTGGCGCAGGAAGCCTCGATCTTCCGCGGCATGACGGTCGAGCAGAACGTGCGGGCCGTGGTGGAGCTGCACCACCAGGGTGCGTCGGCGATCGCCGAGGAGACGACCCGGCTGCTGCACGAGCTCCGGATCGACCATCTGCGCCACGCTCCGGCGTCCGGCCTGTCGGGCGGCGAGCGACGGCGTTGCGAGATTGCGCGGGCGCTGGCGGGCAAGCCCAGCTTCATGCTGCTCGACGAGCCCTTCGCCGGCATCGACCCGCTGGCCATCGCCGACATCCGGCAGGTGATCCGCTATCTGGCGGGCGAGGGGATCGGCGTGCTGATCACCGACCACAACGTCCGCGAGACGCTGGAGATCATCGACCACGCCTCGATCATCTCGGGTGGGGCCGTCCTGTTCGAGGGCAAGGCCGAGGATGTGATCCGCGATCCCGAAGTGCGCCGGGTCTATCTGGGCGACATGTACGGCTGACGCCGCGGGGCGCCGGAGAGCAAGGGACGCCGCATGACCCACCGCATCTACGCCATGAGCGTCGCCAGCGTTTACGTCCACTATGTCGCCAAGGTGGAGAAGAAGGGGCGGACCAGAGCCGAGCTCGATCAGGTCATCCGCTGGCTGACGGGCTTCTCGCAGGCGCAGCTGGAAACGCACCTGGCCGACAGGACCGATTTCCAGACCTTCTTCGCCGAGGCTCCCGCGCTGAACCCGAAGCGCGAACGGATCACGGGCACGATCTGCGGCGTGCGCATCGAGCAGATCGAGGACCCGCTGATGAGGGAGATCCGCTACCTCGACAAGCTGGTCGATGAGATCGCCAAGGGCCGACCGATGGAGAAGATCCTGCGCTCATGACCACCCCGGAGGCGGCCGGGTATGAGCGATTGAAGCCGCCCCGCCGGCCCGTCTGCAGAACGTCGTGATGACGTTCGGCCTCCGTTAACCGCTTCGGCCACAAGGTGGCCGTCAGCAAGTTTCGGGCCAGACGGCCGGATGGGGACCGCTGTGCTCGGACAAAGGCTCGAAATCAGACAGGGGCAGGGGCTCGTCATCACGCCCCAGCTGCAGCAGGCGATCAAGCTGCTGCAACTGTCGAACCTCGAGCTGGAGGCCTTCGTCGAGGCGGAACTGGAACGGAACCCGCTCCTGCAACGCGAGGACGTCGAGCCGGGTGAAGGCGGAGACACGCAGGCCGAGGCGGTCGCGGAGGTCTCGGACCGGGCGGAGATGAGCTTCGAGGATGGTCGCGGGACCGATGCGAATGACGCCGTCGATGCCCGCTCGGACGATGTCTATGGCGACGCGGCGCCCGGCGAGCGAACGTCGGATCGGATGGAGGACGCCCAGCCCGGCCTCACCGATTGGTCGCGCGCCGGCTCGGGCGGAGGGCTGCCCGACGGCGAGGGACGCGAACAACCGGACACGCGCGACGCCACCCTGTGGGAGCACCTGCAGGCGCAGGCGTCGCAGGCGGGGCTGTCGCCCTCGGATCACGGCATCGCCCTGACCCTCATCGATATGGTCGACGAGGGGGGCTATCTGCGGGGCGAGCTGGGCGAGGTCGCCGACCGGCTCGGCGTGCCCATCGAGCGGATCGAGGCCGTGCTGGCGACCTGCCACGGCTTCGAGCCGACCGGAATCATGGCGCGCTCAGTGCCGGAATGCCTGAAACTCCAGCTGATCGAGCGCAACCGGTTCGATCCGGCGATGGACGCCCTGCTGGCCAATCTGGATCTGCTGGCGAAGCGGGACCTGGCCGGGCTTCGCAAGGTCTGCGGCGTCGACGGTGAGGATCTGGCCGAAATGATCGCCGAGTTGAAGGCGTTGACGCCGCGGCCGGGCGCGGGCTTCGGCGGCGAACCGGCCCAGACGGTCATCCCCGATGTGCATGTGCGGGCCGACCCCGCCGGCGGCTGGAAGGTCGAACTGAACTCCGACACCCTGCCGCGCCTGATCATGGACAAGCGCTATCACGGCGTGGTCTCGGCCGGAGCGCGGTCGGAAACCGAGAAGACATTCGTCGCCGATTGTGCAGCGCAGGCGAGCTGGCTGGTGAAGTCGCTGGATCAACGGGCGAAGACGATCCTCAAGGTGGCGTCGGAGATCGTGCGCCAGCAGGACGCCTTCCTGGCATTCGGCGTGGAGTTTCTCCGCCCCCTGAACCTGAAAACCGTGGCTGACGCGATCGGGATGCACGAATCGACGGTCAGCCGGGTCACCTCGAACAAGTATGTCTCGACGCCTCGCGGGGTTTTCGAGCTGAAATTCTTCTTCACGGCGGCGATCCAGTCGTCCGACGGAGGGGCGCTGCATTCGGCCGAGGCCGTCCGGTACCGGATCAAGTCGATGATCGACGGCGAGAGCCGTGACGGAGACGTCCTTTCCGACGACCGCATCGTCGAACTGCTCAAGGAAGCCGGCATCGACATCGCGCGCCGCACCGTCGCCAAGTACCGGGAAGCGCTGCGGATTCCCTCCTCGGTCGATCGCAAGCGGCTGCTCAGGGTCGGCTGACTTCGCTGCGACCAATCGCGCAAGCGTGACCGTCGAATTCAGTGTTCGGCGTTGACACCAAAACGCATCGGTCGCGTTCTATCGACATGCAAGTCCAAGTCAGCGGCAAGCACGTGGATGTCGGCGAAGCGTTAGGCTCGCGCATCTCCCAGGAACTCGAAGACGGGATCGGAAAATACTTCGAACGCGGCGCCCAGGATGCCGAGGTCGTGGTGTCCAAGGACGGTCACGGTTTCAAGGTGGACTGTTGGGTCCGCCTGGCCTCGGGCCAGTCCATTGTCACCACGGGTCTTGGCGGCGATGCCCACGGAGCCTTCTCGGACTCTCTCGACAAACTCGAGAAGCGGGTTCGACGATACAAGCGTCGTCTGAAGGATCATCACATCGGCCCCAAGGGCCTGTCGCCCGAGAAGACCGAGGACGCTGCCCGCGAGGTGGCCCGCAGCATCGTGCTGAGGAACCCTGACGAGGTCGAGGACGACACCTTCGGTCAGGCGGGCAGTCCCGATGAGCCGCCGCCGGTGGGAATGGTGATCGCCGAAACCCAGTCGGAGATGCGAACCATCACCGTGGGCCGCGCCGTCGCCGAGCTGGACATGACCGGCTATCCGGTCGTGGTGTTCCGCAATGCAGCGCACGGCGGGATTTCCGTGGTCTACCGTCGCCCGGACGGCAACGTGGGCTGGATCGACCCGGAACGCCGGGGCGTCTCGCTCAACGGGCACGGTTCGTAAAACAGTCATATGCGATAGTCTTCCCACAAAGAGGCGGGTCGTCTAAACGGCGCCCGCCCATCGGGATTTGAGTCGGGATTGGTCAATGGACATCGGTGATTTGCTGGCAGACGACGGTGTCGTTCTGCGTGGCGCCTCGTCGAAACGTCAGGCTCTGCACCTTGTCGCCGATGTGGCGGCCGAGGCCCTGGGTCTGACCACGGAGCGCGTCCTCGAGGCGCTGCTGGAGCGCGAGGCTCTCGGCTCGACCGGGCTCGGATCCGGCGTGGCCGTCCCGCACGCGCGGGTGCCGGGCCTCAACCGGGTTACGGGCGTCTTCGTGCGTCTGGATACGCCGGTCGCCTATGGATCGGTGGACGACCAGCCGGTCGATCTTATGTTCGCCCTCCTTGCCCCGCCCGCTGCGGGGGCGGAACATCTGCGGGCCCTGGCGGCCGTGTCGCGCGCCCTTCGCTCGGCGGAAATGCGCGAGCGCCTGCGTCAGGCGCATACCACAGACGCAATCCGGGCCCTGTTCGTGCGCGATGCGGCGCCGGCTGCGGCCTGACGACCTCTCGGTAGGTTCAACACAGCGAACACGACGCTTCACAACGGGCACGGCGGGACCGCGCCTGTCTCAGGACGCCCTTCCTGACGGATCGAAGAATGCACAGGTCGCGAAGCGACCAAGGTATCATTGTCCATCAAGGCCCGGTGTCATCGAGCCTCGCGCAGCTCCCGTCGTGTTCGATGGGTTCCGTCGTGCTCGCCGTGATGAACCGCCGCCACGACGACCTTAGTGAACCGAAACCGGCTCCAGCTCATGGGCGACGGCGGTGGCGAAGGCGGTTTCGCGGTCCAGCATGACGGCGAGACGTTCGCCGTCCGCGCCATGCACGGCGTAAAGGGTCGCGTCAGGGTCGACATCCAGACCACGGATCTCCGAGACGGGCACGTCCTCGATCACCTCTGCTGCGCGGATCTCGCGCACATAGACCAGGTCGGGGGCGCCGAGATCGGCGAAATCCTTGATGTTCATCTTCTCGGGCGTCATTTGACCGCCTCCTTGCACTTTACCAACGCCCACAGGGCGTCCGGGTTCGACCCCTTTCGCGGCGGTCGCCGATCGAGGCCTTTCAGACCGAAGTGATCGGTATGCGGCGGACCGCCGGAACGTCCTCGGGGCGGCTCAGATCGACATGCAGCAGGCCGTGCTCCAGCTTCGCCTCATCGACCTCCAGACCGTCAGCCAGCACGAAGCTGCGGACGAAGCCACGGCCGGCGATGCCGCGATGCAGGAAGGCCTGCGGGTCCTGTCCGCCATCCTCGCGCTTGCCCGCGATCGTCAGCTGGCGGCCCTCGAGGGTGATCACGAGGTCGTCGGGGCCGAAGCCGGCGACGGCGAGGGTGATGCGAACGCCACGATCGCCGCGCTGCTCGACGTTGTACGGGGGATAGCTGTCGCCTGCGGCACGGGCGGCCCGGTCGATCAGGGCGCGGGTGTGGTCAAAACCCAGCAGGAAAGGGCTGTCGAACAGGATGGTTCGCGTGGTCACGTCAGTCTGCCCCCGAAGCGAGCGTTCTATCGTCCCGCGCCCCGAAACCGGCGACGCGTCGACAGGGCCAAGATGGGGGCTGGACGGCCGCGGTTCAACGCCTGTTGAACACCACCGCATCGGCTGACAGGCGGCCTCCGCCATGGGTCGCGAACACCAGTCCGGCCAGAACGCACATCATCGGTCCGAACAGCTCGCGGGCGACGGCCTCGGGCGGTGCTTCCAGACCACTGAGCAGCCACACGGCCACGGCGAAGTTCACGGCCAGCAGCAGACCGGCGATGCGGGTGAAAAGGCCCGGGATCAGCAGGAGACCAATCAGCAGCTGGGCCCAGACCGAGACCGGAGCCGCGAGGGCGGGCATCGGGCAGTTCAGGCTGGCGAGAAAGCCCTGGAACTCGGCCATGCGTTCTGTCGAGACGATGTTGTCCCAGACGCCCCAGACCAGAAAGCCGCCGAGGTAGAGCCGCAGCAGGGCGAAGGCCGCGCCCTCGCCGCGCGCCAGTGACGGCAGCATCAGTTTGTCGATCATCGCGTCCTCCCCACGCTTGGGCGGAGCGTGACCGAAGCCGGAGGGAAAGGCCAGATATGGAGAAGGCCCCGCAGTCTCCTGCGGGGCCTCCGTGGTGGAGCTAAGCGGAGTCGAACCGCTGACCTCTTGAATGCCATTCAAGCGCTCTACCAACTGAGCTATAGCCCCAAACCTTCGGTCGAAACCTCGGGCCGGTCCGGCGGGGGTATTGGTGTCGCCCCCCGTCAAGGCGGCGGAACCTATGTCAGGGCCGATTGGTGATCAAGCCCGGTTCCGCATTATTTTTCACTTCCTTACGCCGGAGGTGAAAAGGGGTGAAAAAACAAAGCCAAAGTCACGGATGACGGTGCTTTTTCACCCCGGTTTCGATCAGTCTTCGTCCTGTCCGGGCTTCACGATCTCGTCCTCGAACGAGTCGTCGTCCTCGTCCTCGATGAACGGCACCGAGTCATCGTCGTCATCGCCGATATCGTCGTCCTCGTCGCCGGCTTCACCCATGCCCGGCTCTTCGGTCGGGTCGGTCGGGGAGTCGTCGTCATCGTCCGGCGTCAGGATCGGCTCGTGGCCTTCCTCGTCGATTTCCGGAGTGGAGGTGGTTTCCTCCTCGTCCTCATCGCCGTCGGTCGACTTGTCCTTGACCTGATCTTCGGCCTCGTCATCGGCCGGGTAGCCAGCCGGGCGACCGCGACGGTTGCGCAGCTTGATGGCTTCTTCCGGATCGAAGTCGGTACCGCACTTGGGGCAATGGGCGGGGCGACGGGTCAGGTCGTAGAATTTGGCCTGGCAGTTCGGACAGACCTGCTTCTGGCCCAGTTGGGGATCGGCCACGGGGCGCCTCTCACGTCAGGGGAATTCGGGCGGCTCCCTTGCCACCCCTTGGGGCCGCTGTCAAAAGCGTTCTCCGCGCCACCCGTGCCGGATTTCGACTTCGGAGACCGCCGGGTGAGGAACCCCCTGCAACTGACCGCCCGCCGGAGCCCCGCCCTGAAAGGCGTTGTGAGGGCTCCGGGCGACAAGAGCATGTCGCACCGCTCGATGATCCTGGGCGCGATGGCGACGGGCGTGACCGAGGTCGAGGGGCTGCTGGAAGGCGACGATGTTCTGGCCACCGCGCGCGCGGCCGAGGGCTTCGGCGCGACGGTCGAACGGCTGGGCGAGGGACGCTGGCGCTTGACCGGGCGGGGCGGGTTCCGCCAGCCGGAGGGCGTCATCGACTGCGGTAATGCGGGCACGGGCGTGCGGCTGCTGATGGGCGCGGCGGCGGGCTATCCGCTGCGCGCGGTCTTCGATGGAGACGGCTCGTTGCGGAAACGGCCGATGAAGCGGGTTACCGGTCCATTGGCGCAGATGGGCTCGCGGTTCGGCTGGCAGGCGACCGAGGATCGGCTGCCGGTCGAGGTTTCGGGCGGATCTCTGATCGCCATCGACCATTTGCAGACGGTCGCCTCGGCCCAGGTGAAGTCGGCGATCCTGCTGGCGGGGCTGAATGCCGACGGCGTCACCAAGGTCGAGGAGCCGGAGAAGAGCCGCGATCATACCGAGCGAATGCTGCGGGCCTTCGGCGCCGAGGTGGATGTCACGCCGAAGGGCGAGGGCTGGGTGGTGTCGTTGAAAGGCGGGCAAGCGTTGACGGGGACGGCGGTGTCCGTGCCGGGCGATCCGTCCTCGGCGGCCTTCCCGCTGGCGGCCGGGCTGGTGGTTCCGGGTTCGGAGGTGACGGTCGAGGGAGTGATGCTGAACCCGCTGCGCACCGGCCTGTTCGACACCTGGCTCGAAATGGGCGCGGATCTGACGATCTCGAACCGGCGCATGGCCGGTGGAGAAGAGGTCGGCGATATCACGGCGCGTCATTCGACGCTGAAGGGCGTGATCGTGCCGGAGGATCGCGCGGCCTCGATGATCGACGAGTACCCGATCCTGGCGGCGACGGCGGCCTTCGCTGAAGGACGGACGGTCATGCGTGGCGTCGGCGAGATGCGGGTCAAGGAGAGCGATCGCATCGCCCTGATGGTCGCGGGCCTGCGCGCCTGCGGTGTCGAGGTCGAGGAGGAGCCGGAGGGCTTCATCGTCACCGGCGGCGCTGTGCCCGGAGGAGCGACGGTGCATACGGCCCACGATCACCGCATCGCCATGAGCCATCTGGTTCTGGGTCTGGCGGCGGCTGAGCCGGTCTCGGTGGACGAGCCAGGCATGATCGCGACCAGCTTCCCGGGGTTCGTCGAGTTGATAAACGGCCTCGGGGCCGATATCGCGGCGACGGAATGACCGGATCTCTCATCATCGCCGTCGACGGACCCGCCGCCTCGGGCAAGGGGACGATCGCTGCGCGGCTGGCGGACGCCTATGGCCTGCCGCATCTGGACACCGGCCTGCTGTACCGGGCCGTGGGCGTGGGCGTGCTGGACCGGGGCGGGTCGCTGGATGACGAGGCCGCGGCCGAGGCGGTGGCCCAGGTGCTGGACGCCAGCCACCTGACCGATACCGACCGGCTGACCAGCGGCGAAGCGGGTGAGGCGGCCAGCCGGATCGCCGGCTATCCGGGCGTGCGGGCGGCGCTGCTGGCCTTCCAGAAGGGCTTCGCGGCGCAGGCCGGCGGGGCGGTGCTGGACGGGCGGGACATCGGCACCGTCATCGCCCCGGAGGCCCAGGCCAAGCTGTTCGTCACGGCCACGCCCGAGGTGCGGGCGACCCGGCGCTGGAAGCAACTGACCGCGCGCGGGCACGACATCGCCTTCGAGGCCATGCTGGCCGATATCGTCAGACGGGACGAACGCGACGCCGGCCGGGGCGCCGCGCCCATGGTGCAGGCCGATGACGCGGTCTTGCTGGATACGACCGACATGGGTATAGAGGCCGCCTTCGATGCGGCCCGCCGTATCGTCGAGGCGGCGCGCGCGAAACACGGCCTCTAGGCCCGGATCGCAAATCCAACGCTCCCACCCTCGATAGCCGCGGGCGCCCTGGCTGACCTCTACGGCCTCGCATCCTGACGACCTGCCTCTACTGAAATCACCCACTTGCGCGGGGCCGTCCGGCTTCGCGCCACAGCCCTTTTCTCCAACCCCAGAGTTACATGACCGATACCCTCACCCCCTCGCGCGACGATTTCGCCGCCCTCCTTGACCAGCAACTGCAGGGTCGTGACCTTGGCGAAGGCCAGGTCGTCCACGGCCGCGTCGTCGGCATGGAAAAGGACATCCTGATCATCGACGTCGGTCTGAAGACCGAAGGTCGCATCCCGGCCCGTGAATTCGGCATCGGCGAAGGCGCCGTGATCCCGAAGGTCGGCGACAACGTCGAAGTCTATCTGGAGCGCGTCGAGAACGCCTTGGGTGAAGCGGTCATCAGCCGCGACAAGGCTCGCCGCGAGGAAGCCTGGACCCGTCTGGAAGTCGTGTTCGCCGACGGCCAGCCGGTCAACGGCACCATCGTCGGCCGCGTCAAGGGCGGCTTCACCGTCGACCTGGGCGGCGCCTCGGCCTTCCTGCCGGGCTCGCAGGTCGACATCCGTCCGGTGCGCGACGTCGCTCCTCTGATGGGCAAGGAACAGCCCTTCGCCATCCTGAAAATGGACCGCCCGCGCGGCAACATCGTCGTGTCGCGTCGCGCAATTCTGGAAGAAGCCCGCGCCGAACAGCGCACGGAGCTGGTCGGCCAGTTGCAAGAGGGTGAAGTCCGCGAAGGCGTCGTCAAGAACATCACCGACTACGGTGCGTTCGTCGACCTGGGCGGCATCGACGGCCTGCTGCACGTCACCGACATGTCGTGGAAGCGCGTCTCGCACCCGTCGCAGGTTCTCGCCGTCGGCGACACCGTCAAGGTCCAGATCGTCAAGATCAACCCGGACACGCAGCGCATCTCGCTGGGCATGAAGCAACTGCAGGCCGACCCGTGGGACGGCGTGGAAGCCAAGTATCCGGTCGGCGCCAAGATGTCGGGCCGCATCACCAACATCACCGACTACGGCGCCTTCGTGGAGCTGGAAGCCGGTGTCGAGGGTCTGGTGCACGTCTCGGAAATGTCGTGGACCAAGAAGAACGTCCATCCGGGCAAGATCGTCTCGACCTCGCAGGAAGTCGACGTGGTCGTGCTGGATGTCGACGCCTCGAAGCGCCGCATCTCGCTGGGCCTGAAGCAGGCCCAGGACAACCCGTGGGATGCCTTCGTGGCCGCTCACCCGATCGGTTCGACCGTCGAGGGCGAAGTCAAGAACGCCACCGAGTTCGGCCTGTTCATCGGCCTGGACAACGACATCGACGGCATGGTGCACCTGTCGGACCTGGACTGGAACGTCTCGGGCGAGGAAGCCATCCAGCGTTACCGCAAGGGCGAAACCGTCAAGGCCAAGGTGCTGGACGTCGACGTCGAGAAGGAACGCGTCTCGCTGGGCATCAAGCAGCTCGGCGGCGATCCGATGGAAGGCGACACCTTCAAGAAGGGTCAGCAGATCACCGTCACCGTGACGGCGATCGAGACCGGCGGCATCGAAGTCAAGTTCGGTGAGGACGATGCTCCGGCGACGGCCTTCATCCGCAAGTCGGACCTGTCGCGCGACCGCAACGAGCAGCGCCCCGAGCGCTTCTCGGTCGGCGACCGCATCGACGCCATGGTCACCGGCGTGGACAAGGCCTCGCGCCGCGTCTCCGTCTCGATCAAGGCTCTCGAGATGAAGGACGAACAGGAAGCCATCGAGCAGTTCGGGTCGTCGGACTCGGGCGCCTCGCTGGGCGACATCCTGGGCGCCGCGCTGAAGAACGCCGGCAACAAGGAATAAGATCCGTCGCCATCGGCGAACGATCTGAAGGGCGGCCGGAGCGATCCGGCCGCCTTTTTCCATGGTTGCTGCGGAACGTCGGAATGTACGGCGTCCGACATTTGAATCATAAATCGGAAGGCGGGGGGTTTTTCCCGTGCCGCGCGAGGGTTAGGGTGCCCCCTTGCATCTCCTCACGGATGCACCCGTATGTGCCCGGGGTGGGCTGAACAGGGCGGGGGCCAGATGATCAAGTCCGAGCTGATCGAGAAGCTCGCCAGCGAAAACACGCACCTTACCCATGGCGAGGTCGAGCGCGTGGTCAATGTGGTGCTGGGCCGAATGGTCGATGCGCTGGGCGACGGCGGCCGGGTGGAGCTTCGCGGTTTTGGCGCTTTCTCCGTCCGCGGACGTCCGGCGCGCGCCGGACGCAATCCACGCACCGGAGAGGCGGTCGACGTGCCGGCCAAGGCCGTGCCGTTCTTCAAGAGCGGCAAGGAACTGCGCGAGCGCCTGAACGCTACCGACTGACCATCAGGAGGAAAGTATGGGTCTTTTCAGCGAGTTCCGCGAGTTCGCGGCACGCGGAAACGTCATCGACCTTGCGGTCGGCGTGATCATCGGCGCGTCTTTCGGAAAGATCGTCACCAGCCTGGTGGAACAGGTGGTCATGCCGCCGATCGGTCTGGCCCTCGGCAGGGTCGATTTCTCCAATCTGGAATGGGTGCTGGTCCCCGAGGATCCTGCCACGGTCGACGTCGTCGAGAAGGTCGCGATCCAGTACGGCGCCTTCATCAATACCGTGATCCAGTTCCTGATCGTGGCCTTCGTGGTGTTCCTGATGGTCAAGGGCATCAACAAGCTGCGTCGCGAGCAGGCCGCCGATCCGGCTCCGGCGGCCCCGCCTGCGCCGACGCCGACCGAGGCCCTGCTGGCTGAAATCCGCGACGAGCTGAAGGCCCGGCCGAAGGCCTGATCCTCAGGCCTTCGAGTGACTGACGGCCGCAACCAGCGGCCTGGGCTCACGCGCGTCCTGTGACAGGGGTACCGGACGCAGGCAGAAGCCCTGGTCGCCGTCCCACGGTGTCGGCGACCAGGCGTCCCGCGTCGTCTCATCCTCGAAAATCACGTGGCAGTGGCCCCAACCGCCCTCGCGCCGCGCGCTCCCGGCGAGCGCGCCCAGACGCTCCAGCTGAAGCGGGGACACGACCGGCAGGCGGAGCTTGGCGGCGCCCAGTTGCTTCGCCGCGGCCTTCAGCGCCTTCACCAGCAGGGGCACGGCGTCGGAATGGTCGGCCAGCGCTTCCAGATCGACGATCTCAAGCACCGGCGGCTCGAGTATGTTGCCCTTGGCCATCTGGGCCATGGCATAGCCGACCATGGCGCCGTCCCGTTGCACGGCCAGCAGCAGCGGGGCCTGGGTCTGGTCCGGGTCTGCGAGACGCCAGCGCAGGGTCGCCGGGCTGCGGTCGGACAGCAGGCGATCCTCGGCGCACAGGGCGGACCAGAAGGCGGCGTAGGACGAGTTGTCCGAGACATCCTCCAGCAGGGATACGCCCTGCGGCAGGGTCAGCCTGACCGCACGTCCCAGGCGGTCGTTCATCAGTTGCTCTTTCAGGCGCGAGACGGGGCCTGGCGCGATGCCATGCAGCGTCTTGAGGGTCTTTCCGAGGATCAGGGGGAGCGGAGCCACCGGCCAGCCCAGCTTCAGCGCATGGGTCTGTTCCGGCCAGGGCATCATGCCGTGGCGGGCATACAGGGGCTGGGACACAGTGTTGGCGTTGAACGTCCAGCGGGCGAACAGTCCGGGCTGGCTGTTGAAGGCCCTGATGAGACGTTGACCCTGTCCCCGGGCGCCCGGCAGGACGATGATCGAGAAGCCGGTGGCGCCGTAGAGCGTGCGGCCGCGGTGATGGAAGCGCTGGACCAGATTGCCGAGATGGCCCGCCAGCGCGCCGTCGTCGGTATCGGCCACCCAGCCGGCGGGCGCATCGATCCCGAGCCGGGCCGGGTTGGAGTGCAGCCATCGCCACCCCGCCAGCGACCGCGCCGGCCAGCCGACGGCGTGGTGCAGGGCCTGCACGCCGGGATAGTCGGTTTCGTCCAGAGGGCGGATCGGCACGGGTGTCTCGTTCCGGGAGTTCCAGGGTCGCTTGGCTGCGTCGGTGCATGGACCGGACCAGAGCGTCCGGATTCAGAATTTGACTCCGGAACGAAGCGGAACAAAAAAGGAACGCTCAGGCTTTCCCATGCGCGATGTTCCCGACACCCACCCTCTCTACGGACCCCTTTCCGCAGCGCTCTGCGCCGCTGGAAGAAGCGTGCGCGGGCGGGCCGAGGGACATGGCGGCGACCCTGCTGTTCGCCCTGTCCCGGCGGAACGAGGCGGACGGGCGGCCGGTCCTGATCGCAGCGCCGCGC
This sequence comes from Caulobacteraceae bacterium, assembly GCA_052441165.1. Classification (GTDB taxonomy): domain Bacteria; phylum Pseudomonadota; class Alphaproteobacteria; order Caulobacterales; family Caulobacteraceae; genus Brevundimonas. The sequence goes on from JBQVQW010000013.1 coordinate 40,605, forward strand.
AGCTGGTTCGGCGAGTACGGCAAACCCTATGGGCCGGGGCTTGGCGGGACCGCCTTCCTGATGACGCCGACGTCGACCCCGGCCGAGGCCCTGTGGGTGCTGGAGCAGGCCTTGCGATCCGGGGCGGTGGCTCTGGCGCTGGGAGCGATCGACGGGGCGACGCTGGCGCAGACGCGGCGGCTGGAGTTCGCGGCCCGGCACGGACAGTCGACAGGGGTGCTGCTGCCCCGGCGTCTGGATGGACTGAGCGCGGCACGGCGGCGCTGGCGAATCGCGGCGACGCCAAGCGCCGGAGATGCCTTCGATCCGAAGGCGCCCGGCCTCTCGCGGCTGGACGCCGAACTGGTGCGGGGACGGGGCGAGCGGCCGGGCGTCTGGCGGCTGGAGCAGATCGATGAGACGCATCGTCTCCGTCTGGTTGATGGACTGGCCGATCGCGGTGCGGTTGAGGGCGCTGAAGTCGGCGCGACGGCCGGGCTTGCCGCCTGAGCCGGCGCTGGAGCCGGGAAACCCTTTCGCCCTGATCCTGAAGAACAGCCGCGGTGCGGCGGTGATCCACGCCCTGAACCCGGCCGCGCGGGCGGCGGGGCTGCGGCGCGGCCAGACCCAGGCCGACGCCCTGGCCATGATCCCGGGCCTGATCTGCCAGCCGGCAGACCCGGCCGCCGACGCGCGGGCGCTGGAGGCGCTGGCGGTCTGGGCCGAGCGGTGGTCGCCCTCGGTCAGTCTCGATCCATCCGGCGAAGGACTGGAGGGACTGTTTCTCGACGCCACGGGCGGGACGCATCTGTTCGGCGGCGAGGCGCCCCTGATGGATCAGATGCGCGCGCGGCTGGCCGAGGCGGGCATACCGGCACGGATGGCCATGGGGCCGACACCGGGCTCGGCCTGGGCTCTCGCACGGTGGGGGCAGGGGAACGCCGCTCCGATCGCACGCGAGGACGATGTGTCGGAGGCCCTGGCGGACCTGCCGGTCGAGGCGCTGCGGATCGACGATCGCACCCTGACGGCGGCGCGGCGGTTCGGTCTGGCCACCATCGGCAGCCTGTACAACATGCCCCGCAGCGGACTGGCGCGCCGGTTCCGGGACGGGGATGCGGTCGGGCTGGTGAGACGGCTGGATCAGGCGCGCGGGCATGCAGCAGAGGCGCTGACTCCGGTGCGGACGCCGCCTCGCTATCGCGCCTGGCAGGCATACGCCGAGCCTCTTGGCGATCTCGCCGGGGTGGAGACGCGGCTGCCGGAATTGCTGGACGATCTGGCGCGGGCGCTGGAGCGCGACGGGCAGGGGGCGAGGGCGCTGACCCTGACCGGCTTCCGCACGGACGGCGAGACGACACGGCTGGGAGTGCGCGCCGGGCGGCCGGGACGGGAGGCGGGGGTGTGGCTGCGGCTGTACCGCGAGGCAGGTCTGGGGCGGCTGGAGCTGGGCTTCGGTCTGGACGCCCTGATGCTGACGGCCGACGTGGTCGAGCCGATGGTCGCGATGCAGGGCGCGCTGGAGAGCGAGGCGGAAGCGGCGCAGGCGGAAGGTCTGGCGGCTCTGGTCGACCGGCTGAGCGCGCGGCTGGGCGAGGATCGGGTGCTGACGCCCGAGGCTGTGAACAGCTGGATCCCCGAGCGGGCGCAGCGGCTGCGGCCCGCATTGGGGCGGACGCCGACGGCGGATGCGGGCGAGACGGGGCGGCGGCCGGTTCTGCTGCTGGATCCGCCCGAACCGGTGGAGGATCCGATGTTCGACCTGCCCGACGGGGCGCCGGTGCGCTTCACCTGGCGGCGGGTCAGCCGGCGGGTGATCCGCGCCGACGGGCCGGAGCGGCTGTCACCCGAATGGTGGCGACCCCGGACGGACGGCCGCGAGACACGCACACGGGACTACTACCGCATCGAGGACGCCGAGGGCGGCCGCTACTGGCTGTTCCGCGAGGGACTTTACGGCTGGGACTATGCGGGAGAGGGCGACGGGCGCCGGGCGCCGTCGTGGTGGCTGCACGGGGTGCTGCCGTGAGTTGGGACGGCCAGTACGCCGAACTGGGCGCGATGACCAACTTCAGCTTTCTGGAGGGGGCTGCGCATCCGGGCGAGCTGATGATGCAGGCGAAGGCGCTTGGGCTTGCGGCCGTGGGGGTGGCGGATCGCAACACCCTGGCCGGAATGGTCCGGGCGCTGATGGATGCGGACAGGTATGACATCCGCCTGGTGGTCGGCGCGCGGCTGGCCTTCACGGACGGGACCGAGCTGATCGTGTTCCCGCGCGACCGCGCCGCCTACGGCCGGCTGTGCCGCCTGCTGACCCTCGGCAAGAGCGAGGCGGTGCCTCAGGAGGGAGCGAACCCGGACGAGGACCGGATCACCAAGGGCGAGACGCGGCTGACCTTCGCGCAGGCGGTCGGTCTGGGCGAGGGGATGATCGCCCTGGTCCCGGCGCCCGAGCGGCCGGAGGCGGCGTTCGAGGCGCGGCTGGAGGACTGGCGGCGGGCCTGGCCGGACGCTCTTTATCTTGCGGCGGCTCCCCTGTGGCGGGGCGACGACCGACGGCGGCTGAACCGTCTGGCGGGGATGGCGATGCGGACCGGGGCGCCGATGATCGCCACCAATGCCGTTCTGTACGACAAGCCCGACCGGCGGATGCTGCAGGACGTGCTGACCTGCATCCGCGAGGGAACGACGATCGACCGGGCCGGGCGCCGGCTTCAGGCCAATGCCGAGCGCTATCTGAAGCCCCCGGCCCAGATGGCGCGCCTGTTCCGCGGACACGAGGCGGCCCTGGCGCGGACGATGGATGTGGCGCGGGCCTGCACCTTCTCGCTGAAGGAGCTGAGTTATCAGTACCCGGACGAACCGGTGCCGGCCGGGTATTCGCCTCAAGGCTGGCTGACGCGACTAACCCTGAAAGGGGCGACGGAGAGGTGGCCCGAAGGCGTGCCCGAAGGCGTGCGCGCGACGATCCTGAAAGAACTGAGGCTGGTCCAGGAACTGGACTATGCGCCCTACTTCCTGACGGTTCACGACATCGTCTGCTGGGCCAGGTCCCGACCGGACCCGATCCTGTGTCAGGGGCGAGGCTCGGCGGCGAACTCGGTGATCTGCTTCTGTCTGGGCATCACCAATGTCGACCCGACCCAGCAGGACGTCCTGATCGAGCGCTTCATCTCGTCCGAGCGGTCCGAGCCTCCGGATATCGATGTCGACTTCGAGCACGAGCGTCGCGAACAGGTGATGCAGTACGTCTTTGAACGCTATGGGCGTGACAGGGCCGGGATCGTGGCGACCATCATCCACTACCGTCCACGCTCGGCGATCCGGGATGTCGGCAAAGCCCTGGGCCTGACCGAGGACGTGACGGCGCGCATGGCCGACACGGTCTGGGGGTCGTGGGGCGATGCGGTGAAGGATGAACATGTCGATCGCACCGGGCTGAGCCGTGATGATGTCCGGATGAGGCTGGCGCTGGAGCTGACCGCCGAGCTGATCAAATTTCCCCGCCACCTGAGCCAGCACGTCGGCGGCTTTGTGCTCAGCCGGCCCCCCCTGATCGAGATCGTTCCGGTCGGAAACGCCGCGATGGAGGACCGGACCTTCATCGAGTGGGACAAGGACGACATCGACTATCTGAAGCTGATGAAGGTCGATGTGCTGGCGCTGGGCATGTTGACGGCGATGAAGCGCGCCTTCCGGATGATCGAGCAAACCTATGGCCGCCCGCTGAGGGATACGGCGGCCGTGCCGACAGAGCGTCGCGGCGTCTACGACATGCTCTGCAGGGCGGATTCACTGGGGGTGTTTCAGGTCGAGAGCCGGGCCCAGATGTCGATGCTGCCGCGCCTCCAGCCCCGGGTTTTCTACGATCTGGTGGTGCAGGTGGCGATCGTTCGTCCCGGACCGATCCAGGGGAAGATGGTGCATCCCTATCTGCAACGCAGGGCCGAGCGCCGGGCGCACGAAGCCCGTCACGGCAAGGGCAGCTATCGGTTTGAAATGCCGGGACCGCCCGGTGCTCCGGACGAGCTGACAAACGTGCTGCACAAGACGCTTGGCGTGCCGCTGTTTCAGGAGCAGGCGATGAAGATCGCCATGGTGGCGGCGGAGTTCACCGGCCCGGAGGCCAACGGCCTGCGCAAGGCCATGGCCACCTTCCGCTACAACGGCACCATCGGCGAGTTCGAGGAGAAGATGGTCAGCCGGATGATCGCGCGAGGGTACGATCCGGTGTTCGCCCAGCGCTGCTTCGATCAGATCAAGGGTTTCGGCGAATACGGCTTTCCGGAGAGCCACGCCTGCTCGTTCGCGCACCTGGTCTATGTGTCGGCGTGGGTGAAGTGGCTTTACCCGGATGTGTTCGCGGCGTGTCTGTTGAACAGCCAGCCCATGGGGTTCTACGCACCGGCCCAGATCGTCCGGGACGCCCGGGAGCACAAGGTTGTCGTGCGTCCCCCGGACGTGAACGCCAGCGACTGGGATGCGACGCTGGAGCCAAGGCCCGGTCGCAGGCGGCGCGCCCTGCGGCTGGGCCTTCGCTCCATCGACGGATTCCGCAAGGAATGGGGGGATCGCATCGTCGAGGTGCGCGCGGATCGTCCGTTCGCGAATCTGGAGGATCTCAGGCTGAGGGCGAAGCTGCCGCCGGCGGCGCTGGACCGGCTGGCGGAGGCGGATGCCTATGGCTCTCTGGATTTGACGCGCAGGCAGGGACTGTGGGCCGCACGGGGCGCGCCGCCGGCGGCCTCGGCGCCGCTGTTCGAGGCGATGGGGCTGGTCGAGACCGACGGCCGTCCGCCCGAGGCCCTGCCGGCCCTGTCGCCGTCCGAGGAGGTGGTGGGCGACTACCAGACCCTGAGGCTGTCGCTGAAGGGGCATCCGGTCAGCTTCCTGCGTGGGCATCTGGAGCAGGCGAAGGCGATCGCGGCGAAGGATTATGCGGGGCTGCCGAACGACCGCCGGGTCCGGGTCGGCGGGGTGATCCTGGTGCGGCAACGGCCGGGCACGGCCAAGGGCGTCTGCTTCATCACCCTGGAGGACGAAACCGGCGTGGCCAATCTGGTGCTGTGGCCCGATGTGTTCGAGCGCTTCCGGCCGGTGGCCATGGGCGCGCGGATGGTGCTGGCGACCGGGCGGGTGCAGACCGCCGACGGGGTGACCCATCTGGTGGTCGAGCAACTGGACGACTGGACCCCCATGCTGGGCCATCTGAGCCAGGGCCAGACGCGAGGCTCCGGCCACACGCCAACCCAGTCCGGTCGAGGCCGCCATCCTCGCGACGTGCGAGTGTTGCCGGGGTCGCGGGACTTCCACTGAGCCGCGGTTGATTTTTACCGCCCGACGCGGCATCAGGGCGGCGTTCACCCTGGACCCGGCCCTGAAGAGGCGCCGGGTGGCTATCCCGGCCGCCGATCCGCCGGGAAATCGAGCCGCCGGGCGCGGCTCATCCAGCTGAAAATCTCATGTCCGTCATCGCTTCCGCGCGCCAGCAATGGCTCGCCACCCCGCGCCGCGATCTGCTGGCCGGGACCGTCGTGGCCCTCGCCCTGATCCCCGAGGCCATCGCCTTCTCCATCATCGCCGGGGTCGACCCCGCCGTCGGCCTGTACGCCAGCTTCGTCATCGCCGTGACCATCGCCTTCGTCGGCGGCCGGCCGGCCATGATCTCCGCCGCCACAGGCGCCATGGCCCTGCTGATGGGGGGTCTGGTTCGCGACCACGGTCTTGAATACCTGTTCGCCGCCTCCATCCTGTGCGGCGTGATCCAGATCGTGGTCGGCCTGCTGAGGCTGGGCCGGTACATCCGGTTCGTCAGCCGCAGCGTCATGACCGGCTTCGTGAACTCTCTGGCGATCCTGATCTTCCTCGCCCAGATGCCCGAACTGATCGGTGCGAACTGGCAGACCTTCGCTCTGGTCGCCGCCGCGCTGGCGATCATCTATGGCCTGCCAAGGCTGACCCGGGCCGTGCCCTCCCCATTGGTGGCGATCGTGGTCATCAGCGCATTCGTCATGGCGACCGGGCTGGATGTCCGCACCGTAGGCGACATGGGTCAGTTGCCGACCGCCCTGCCGATGTTCCATCTGCCGATGGTTCCGCTGACCTGGGAGACACTGGCGATCATCGCGCCGGTGTCGGCGACGCTGGCCTTCGTCGGGCTGCTGGAGAGCCTGCTGACCGCCAACCTGATCGATGACGTTACCGACACCGCCTCGGACAAGGACCGGGAGACGCGCGGCCAGGGCATCGCCAACATCCTGTCGCCCCTGTTCGGCGGCATGGCGGGATGCGCGATGATCGGCCAGTCGATGATCAACGTAAGCTCCGGCGCGCGCGGCCGACTATCGACGCTGTGGGCGGGCCTGTTCCTGCTGTTCCTCATTCTGGTGCTGCAGGACTGGGTGGCCCGCATCCCGATGGCTGCGCTGGTCGCGGTGATGATCATGGTCTCGGTCGGCACCTTCGACTGGGGTTCGGTCATTCGCATCCGGTCGATGCCGCTGCAGTCCTCCATCGTCATGCTGGCGACGACGGCGACCGTGGTGCTGACGCACGATCTGTCAAAGGGGGTGGTCCTCGGCGTGCTGCTGTCCGCCGTCTTCTTCATGCGCAAGGTCGGCAAGACCATCGTGGTCAAGGAGGTCCCGACCGCTGAGACGGGTCTTTTACGCTACCGCGTGACGGGGCAGTTGTTCTTCGCCTCGGCCGACCTCTTCGCCGCCAGCTTTGAACATCACGGCCACCCCGTTCGGGTGGAGATCGATATGGCCGGCACGCGGATCTGGGATCTGACCGGCGTGGCTGCGCTGGACAAGGTCGTGTTCCGCTATCGTCGCCAGGGCGCGGAGGTTCTTGTCAGCGGCGTGGACGGCGCAGGGCAGGCGTTGGTGGAGCAGGTCGGTCGCCATGACAAATCGCACCTGCCGGCCACCGGGCACTAGGCCGCGGGTGCAGGTCAGCCGCCCTTCTGGTGCCGCCACTTCCAGACGCGATAGGCGATGATCGGCACGAAGCCGACGACAAGGGCGGCGATCAGCGCGCCCCGGAAGTCCAGCTCCAGCCAGCGTCCTCCGAGGCCCGCCGCAAGACCTGCGAGCGGCGGACCAAGGAAGGGGAGCCACGAGGGCGGTTCAGGCATCGACCTTGATGACGCCGCGACGGATCTGGTCGAGTTCGATCGAGTCGAACAGGGCCTGGAAATTGCCGTTGCCGAAGCCTTCGTTGCCCTTGCGCTGGATGATCTCGAAGAAGATCGGGCCGAAGGTGTCCTGGGTGAAGATCTGCAGCAGCAGGCCTTCCTCGTCCGACCCATCGATCAGGATGCGGTTCTTGCGCATCCGCTCGACGTCCTCGCCGTGGTTCGGCAGGCGTTTGTCGATCAGTTCGAAATAGGTCTCGATCGTGTCCTGGAAGTCCACGCCGCGGGCCTTCATCGTCTCGACCGTCTCGTAGATGTTCTCGGTCGTCAGCGCGATGTGCTGGATGCCTTCGCCATTGTAGCGACGGATGAACTCCTCGATCTGGGAGTTCTCGTCCTGGCTCTCGTTCAGCGGGATGCGGATTGCGCGGTCGGGGGCGATCATCGCCTGCGAGAACAGGCCGGTCGCCTTGCCCTTGATGTCGAAATACTTCTGCTCCTCGAAGTTGAAGACCGAGTTGTAGAAGCCCGACCAGGTGCGCATCTGGCCGCGACGGACGTTGTGGGTCAGGTGGTCGAGGATCTCGAGGCCCACCGAGTTCTTGCGCTCGGCCTCTTCCCAGCCCTCGATCTCGTTCCAGCCGTCATAGAGCGAGCCGGCCTCGCCGTACTGGTCCACGACGTAGAGCAGCGAACCGCCGATGCCCTGCAGGATGTAGGGATAGTCGCCGCCCAGGGCGCCGCCGCCGACGCCTTCAGCCGCACGGGCGCCGCGGGCCAGGGCGCCCTCATAGGCCTCCTTGGCATTGCCGACGCGGAAGGCCATGCCGTTGGCGGAGGGACCGTGGTCCTTGGCGAACTCGACGGCCTGACCCTTCGGCGACCGATGCACCAGCATGGTGATGTCGCCCTGCTTGAGGCGGACCACGCCGGTTTCCGGATTCACATGCGTCTGCGTGAAGCCCATCAGCTCCAGACGCGCGATCATGGCTTCAGGCTCGGGCCCGGTGAACTCGACGAACTCGAAGCCGTCGACGCCGAGGGGGTTTTCCTGATCGATGCGGGCAGCGTCAGTCATGGGGCGTCTCCTGGGAAATGCGTCCGGCGTTGGTTCGCCGATGTCGCGCGGAACCTAGTGTCCCCGACCGGTGAAGCCAAGCCGGGACGGGACACAGGTTCGTGCGGACCGATGTCGGCGAGACCTACCGCGGCCGGCCCACCACGGCATCGACCGAGTTGAAGGTGACCGGGTGATAGCCGGGTCGGGCCTGGGCGTAGATGCGGGTTGCGATCGGGCGACCCCACTCGTTCTGGGCCCACAGGCTGGTGAACAGCGGCAGGACGAATTTGCGCCGGCCCATGGTGGTGAGGAAATGCTCCAGCGTCGGCACGGCGGGCTGATGGCGGTGCTGGACGGCGATCTGCAGCCAGGCGAACAGGACCTCGGCATTGCCCTCGGTCTTGAGGTTCAGCGTCGATTCCAGATCGGCGAGCTGGGCGTCGGTCATCCAGCGGCCGGTCGCGGGCGGAACGGGCGGACGCCAGGCGAGGAAGCGCTGGCGCTCCTGCGTCGACCAGTTCGCCCACGGAATGGCGGAGGCGGGGCCACCGGACGCGAAGGCGAGGGCCGCTGCGTCCACCGGAGCGAAGGCGTCGGACACGGGCGGCTGCCAGTTGGAGGGCATTCCCGGCTGGTAGATCCAGGCGTCCATCATCGTCTGCCGCTCAAGCTCGGGCGTGGTGATCAGGTGAGCGCGGATGTCCTGCAGGAACAGATCGGTGGTCATGGGGCGGAAGGCGTTGCGCTCGAAATAGCCCTTCAGCCAGGCATCGAAGCGTTCGCGACCGACGATGCGCTCTATCGTGCGCAGGAAGGCGGCGCCCTTCTCGTACGCCACATCGGTCAGGCCTTCGTCCGGGTCACGGCCCGCCAGATCAAGCTTCAGGCGCGTGTCGGCCGGCGGCAGGTCGGCCAGCGTCGACTGCAGGTCGCCCCAGCCCAGCGACTGCAGCATGAGCGAGCGCTCCTCGCCGTAGAGCGCCTCCATGATCCGGTTCTCGAAATAGACGGTGAAACCCTCGTTGAGCCAGAAGTCGTCCCACGTCGCATTGGTCACCAGGTTCCCCGACCAGCTGTGCGCCAGCTCGTGCGCGACCAGCGAGACCAGCGACTTGTCGCCGGCGATGATGGTCGGGGTGGCGAAGGTCAGACGCGGGTTCTCCATGCCGCCGAACGGGAAGGACGGCGGCAGAACCAGCAGGTCGTAGCGTCCCCAGCGGTAGGGGCCGTAGAGACGCTCGGCCACATCGACCATTTCGGCGGTCGGGGTCAGCTCGTCGTGCGCGGCGTGCAGGCGCGACGGTTCGGTCCAGACGCCGGTGCGCTCGTCGATGCCCTCGAACGCCACGTCGCCGACGCCCAGGGCGATCAGATAGGGCGGGACCGGATTGGTCATGCGGAAGCGCCAGGCGGTCTGGCCGGCGCCGGCCGCCTCGCCCTCAGGCGTCAGCATCTCGGCGCTCATCACGGCCTTCAGCTGCGAGGGGGCGACAATGCGGGCGTCCCAGGTCTGGCGGATGCCGGGGCTGTCCTGCGTCGGCACCCATGTGCGGGTGAGGATCGCCTGGCCCTGGCTGAACAGATAGGGCTGCCGGCCGCCGGCGGTCTGGGCCGGGGTCAGCCACTGCAGGGCGGCCGCGTTCGGGCGTGTGGCGTAGGTGATGACGATGCGGCGCGTCTCGCCGGCGGTCAGGGCCGGGAAGCGGACGGTCAGCGGCTGGCCCATGATCGGGTCATTCGCGCCGGTCTGATACTGGAGCGTCGCACCGGAGGCGTCTGTGATGTCGCGGATGTCGAGGTCGCGGATGTCCAGAACGATTTCGGTCGCACCGGGCGCGCCGTCGATGTCCAGCGTCGCGGTCCCGGCCAGGGTTTTCGCGGCGAAATCGGTGGTCAGGTCCAGGGCGACGTGGCGGACACGGGCGATCTCGGGCCGGGCATACGAATGGACGTCGCGGACGTAATTGACCGGCGCCGTCGCCGAGGCGGGCAGGGGCGGCATGTCCGAACCGCGGCTTCCCATCGTGGCGCATCCTCCAATTGCCGTGGCGAGCGCGAGGGCGCTGATCAGTCCCAGCGTGCGGGTCATGGGCGTCGTCCTTGTTCTACAGGCGACGGACAACGCCCCGAAGCGCGAGAAAGATCAACCCTGTTGCTGCACCGGCGACGGGTGATGCGACACGAACAGGCGGCCGCGCTCGGCGAACAGCACGGCGCACAGGGCGAGCAGGCCCATCAGGGTGAAGCCTGCCAGCATGGGGGTCGCGGTGCCGGCGAACTGCTGTCCGATGGCGAAGCCTGCGATGGAGCCGAAGGTCGTCGAAAGGAAGCCCTGGGCCGAACTGGCCGTGCCGGCGATGTGGCCCATCTTCTCCATCGCCATGGCGCCGAAATTGCCGGCGATGAAGCCGAAGCAGAACATGGTCAGGCCCTGCAGGATGCCGAAGGTCCAGATGGTCTCGTGCCCGGTCGCCGAAACGGTCGCGTGGATCGCGGACATGGCGATAAAGCCGATCAGGGCGCTGTGGGAGATCAGTCGGCTTCCGAAGCGTTCGACGAAGGTGGCGTTCAGCAGGCTCGCCGCGGCGATGCCTCCGGCGACGGCGGCGAAGACCAGCGGGAACAGGTCGGCGGCGTGGAACACATGCTCGAAGATCGACTGCGACGAGTTCAGGAACCCGAAGAGGGCGCCGGTGATCGCCGTCATGGCGAGAGTATAGCCCAGCGACTGACGCTCGGTCAGGGCATGGCGGAAGGCGCCGGCGATCCGGGCCGGCTGGATCGGCAGGCGATCCGCGGGCTTCAGCGTTTCGGGCAGACGGAGGGCGGCCCAGCCCATGACCAGCACGCCGGCGGCAGCCAGGACGCCGAAGATCCATGGCCAGGGCGCGACATGCAGGATCGCCGCGCCGAGGCTGGGGGCGATGATGGGCACGCCGAGGAAGACCAGGAAGCTGAGCGACATGACCCGCGCCATGGTCCGCCCCTCGTAGCGGTCACGCACGATGGAAACGGCCAGCACCCGCAGCGAGGCCGCGCCGAGGCCGCACCCGATCCGGGCCGCGATCAGAAGCTCGAACGTCGGCGCCAGGGCCGCGGCAAGGGCGAAGACGGCATACAGGCCGACGCCGATCATCAGGATCGGCTTGCGGCCGTAGCGGTCGGCCAGCGGGCCGTAGAAAATCTGCGCCACCCCGAAGCCCAGCAGATAGGCGGTGACGATCCACTGCCGGTCGTTCTCGCGCAGCACGCCCAGCGCATCGCCGATGTCCGGCAGGGCCGGGAGCATGGAGTCGATAGCCAGCGCGTTCAGCGCCATCAGGCAGGCGATCAGGCAGACGAACTCGGGAAAGCCCGGGCCCTTCGCGGCGGGAGTTGCGGGGGAGACGGGGGAGGTCATCGAGGCCAGATGCGGTCGGGGTGCGACAACCGCAACCGCCGGGAGCGATAAAAAGGGGCGCCGTTGCGCTATAGCCGCCGCATGACCGTGACCCTCTTCCACAATCCGGACTGCAGCGCCTCGCGCAATGTGCTGCAGACGATCCGCGACGCCGGCCACGAGCGGGAGGTCGTCGAATACCTGAAGTCGGGCTGGACCACCGACGGGCTCAAGGGCTTGCTGGACGCCGCAGGCCTAACGCCGCGCGAGGCGATGCGAACCCGGGGCGACGTCGCCGCCGAAGCGGGACTGCTGGAGCCGGGGGTGTCGGGCGCCGCCATCCTCGAGGCCATGATCGCGAACCCGGCACTGGTCGAACGACCCCTCGTGCGCCCCCGAAAAGCTGTCGTGCTGGCCCGGCCGAAGGAGAAGGGGCTGGAAATCCTCTGACCGATGACCGGTCGTGGTGCGGGTGGTCGGGCTCGAACCGACACTCCTTTCGGAACCGGATTTTGAGTCCGGCGCGTCTACCAGTTTCACCACACCCGCACGGGCCGTCGGCAAGGCGGCGCAATCTAGCGGCGGAAGGACGGGGGTCAACGACGTTTTCTATTCGCCGGCCGAACGCCGGACGCTAGTCCGCTTCGCGATTCTCCCTGAGCTCGCGCTCAAGGCGCCTCTGCTCGCGCGCTGCGGCGCGGTCCTCGCGGGACTCGAAACCGCCCGTCGAGAAGGTCGCTCGGAATGTGATCCGCACGGGGCGGAACTCGGCGCCGGGCGGGGTGTCCTGGGCGACCCTCGCCCGTGATGCCGCGCGCAGGGCGGCGTCGCCGAAGCCGCTGCCGTAAGGGTGGTCGCTCTCGATGACGCAATCCCGGAGCCCCCCGTCGGCGCGCGTCACGCAGGAGATGACGGAGAAGCCGCGGCCATAACGGGCGCTGGGAGGAAGGCCGAGCCGGGGAAGTTCCAGCCAGCGCACGTTCGACGGCAAGCCTGTGTCGGGCAGGGCCGCCAGTTCCGCATCGCGCACGTCGACCAGGGGGCGGCCGCAGGTCGTCAGCACCTGATCGATGGCCGCGCCCGAAGGGGGCAGGGTCAGATCGTAGCGGACATTGCGGCCGTCCTGACTGGCGTTCGGAACCCGGATCTGCAGCCGGCCGCCTTCGCGAATCTTACGGGCGAACGGCGCCGGGAGTTCGCTGAGTGCGACGGTTCGGTCGATGGCGACGTTCCATTGCTGGGGCGTGAAATCGTCATCGCGGACGGCGATCTCAAGCAGCCGGGTATCGGCGTTGTCGCGCGGTGCGGGAAGGCCGGCCAGAACCGCCTCGAGGCCCCCGTCGGCGCAGCGGACTGCGATCGCGATGCCGTTGTTGTAGGCGGTATAGGCGATCAGGGTGCGAGACCGACCGGTCTGGCGCAGATCCCAATCCTGCCCATCCTCCCCGGCTGCGGCGGGAAGCGCCACGCCAAGCGCGAGCAGGGCGACCAGTGAACGGCCGGCGGCGCTCACGCGTCGACCTCGACATGCGCGTCCGGCTGGCCCGCGCGGATCCGTCGTGCGCGAATGAACATCTCGGCACGCTGGGCTGTGACCATGGCGGCGGCGAAGAGCATGAAGGCTTCCAGGATCGCCAGCGGGTTGACGCCCCAGTCGGCGGCGTGAACCTCGAGCCAGGGTTCGATCGCGCGGCGCGCCAGCAGCAGGCCGACGATCAGGATCAGGCCGGCGGGCGACGCCTGGGCCTTGAGTAGGCCATCCGCCTCCTTGTGGATCGTCGTCATCTTTCCGCGCCAGAAGCCGGCGACGGCGCCCAGGATCAGTCCGGTCGCGAGAATGACGAGGGAAACCGGATCGGTCGGCGACTGTCCGCCGGCGCCCTGGCTGACACCCCAAAGACCGAGGCCGATGGCAAGACAGACGATCAGGGGCGTCACCCAGAGGAACTGCGGGCGCAGCGTCCTGGGCCGCCGGTTTCTGAGCAGCACAAGCGGAAGCACGACCGCCAGCACGATCAGCGGGATCATCTGTTCTCTGGACACGGCATCATCCCCAACGACGCGCCGTCCCCCGACGGTCGCGCCCGCGGGCGACACTAGACCTCCGCGCCGGGAGGTAAAGCGGACAATCAGCCGACCGGGCCGACCGTCTGTTCGATGGCGCCGAAAATGGTGTGGTGCTTCTCGTCCAGCATCTCGATCCGGACCGTGTCGCCATGCTTGAGGAAGGGCGTCTCGGCCTTGCCGCGCAGGATGGTTTCGACGGTGCGGACCTCGGCGATGCAGCTGTAGCCCAGACCGCCCTCGGCCACCGGCTTGCCCGGGCCGCCGTCGGCGTCGCGGTTCGAAACGGTGCCCGAGCCGATCACCGTGCCGGCGCACAGGCTGCGGGTCTTCGCCAGATGGGCGATCAGCGTGCCGAAGTCGAAGGTCATGTCGACGCCGGCGTCGGCCTTGCCGAAGTCCTCGCCGTTCAGCTGGACCGACAACTGACCATGCAGTTTGCCGTCCTTCCAGCGATCGCCCAGCGCGTCCGGCGAGACCAGCACAGGCGACAGGGCCGAGGCGGGCTTGGACTGGACGAAGCCGAAGCCCTTGGCCAGTTCGGCCGGGATCAGGTTGCGCAAGCTCACGTCGTTGACCAGACCGACCAGGCGGATGTGCGTGAGCGCCTCCTCGCGGGTCACGCCCTGCGGCACGTCGCCGGTGACGACAACGATCTCGGCCTCCAGATCGCAGCCCCAGCTTTCGTCCGCCAGCGGCACCGGGTCGCGCGGGGCAAGGAAGCTGTCGGAGCCGCCCTGATACATCAGCGGATCGGTCCAGAAGCTCTCGGGCATCTCGGCGCCGCGCGCCTTACGTACCAGTTCGACATGGTTCACATAGGCCGAACCGTCCGCCCACTGATAGGCGCGGGGCAGGGGCGAGGCGGCCTCGCGCTCGTGGAAGCGGCCGCGCGGCACGCCGCCGTGTTCCAGGCTTTCGGCCAGGGCGCGCAGGTCGGGCTCGACGCGATCCCAGTTGTCCAGCGCCGCCTGCAGCGTCGGGGCGATCAGAAAGGCGTCCGTGAACCAGTTCAGGTCATTGGAGACGACGACGAGACGGCCGTCGCGGCCGTGCTTGAGCGAGGCGAGTTTCATGCCTCAGGCTTAGGCGGTTTCTCCGTCCGGGGAAACCGTCTGTGCGATCAGCCGTGGCCGAGGCGGGGGCTGCCGGGCGAACTGCCGGACAACTCCGCAAGCGCCGCCCGCATCTGGCCGGTCCGCTGACCTTCGTGACGCCAGTATTCGTTCAAGGCAGCCACGGCGAGGCGGAGCGCCTCGGTCTGCTGGCGGGCCGACATCTCCTGCGGCGGGTGATGCGGCTTGTGCGCATGGGCGGCCGGTGCAGGCGCAGCGCCGGGGATGACGTTGACGATGGTCACCGAGCCTGTCGAGGCCGCGGCCGTGGGCGCCGCGCCGTGATGATCGTGCGGCCTGTGCTCCTCGCCATGGTGGTCGTCATGGGTGTGATCGTGGCCGTCTTCGTCGTGGTGGTCGCCGTGATTCCCCTTCTCCGCCCGTTGCCCGGCCAGCGCGGCGCGCAGTTTCGAAGCGGCATCCGAGAGGCCCGTGTCGCCCGCGAAGGCGAGCGTGCGGCCCAGCCTCCGGTCGATGACGTCTGCGAGATGGGCGGCCTTGCCGCGCAGGGCGTGATCATCGGCCTTCATCGCCTCCTTGGCGGCCTTGTCGATCGCTTCCCAGATCGCGCCTGATGCATCGCCATCGTTTCGGCGTGAACGGCCGGCGAAGAACCAGCCGAGAGCGAAGGCGGCCAGCAGAAGGAGGAGGCCGGCCACCGCGACGGCCGGGTCGGCGCCGATCAGGATCGGGGCGTCCAGCGGCGCATTGGCCGGGTCGGCGGCGGCGAAGTCTGCACCGTAGGACATGGGGCGTTCCGCTGTTCACCGCCGATTGCGGCGAACGCCATTCTGCCGCGACGGCGCAGCTTGGCAACGGGAAAGGTTAACGCGGGTCGTTCAGCGCGGCGGATTGATGAGCGCCGTCGCCTCGGCGCCCTGATCGAGACCGATCGCCCGGACCTCGACCTCGACCGCGATGGCCCCCGCCGGTGAGTGCGCCCACAGATAGCGGCGCTCGATCTCCACCTCCCGGCCGGAAGGCGCGAAGCCGGAGAAGCTGTCGCCCCACGGCGTGATCGCCTTCATGTCGGGCCACGGCAGGGCGCAGGCGGCGTCGAGTTCCTCGATCGCCATTTCGGACAGTTCGTCGCTTACAGCCATCGCCGGACCTTCGACGCGTAGGCGTCCCACTCTGCGCCGAATTTGCCGGCAAGGTAGGCTTCCTCGCGCAGCACAACGGCGCGATCGATGACGACAAGGCAGGGCAGCAGAAGCGCCAGCGCCGCCCAGCTGTCCATGGCGATGGCGAAGCCGACGTAGATCAGGGTGAAGCCTATGTAGATCGGATTGCGGCTGAAGCGGTACAGGCCGCCGGTGACGAGCGCGGTCGTCGGCTTCCACGGTTCCGGCGACGTGCCGACGCGGCGGAAACCGCCCAGCGCAGTCATCTCGGTCACCAGACCGGCGATGACGAAGGCGAAAGCCAGACCGCGTCGAACATCGGTGGCCAGCCCCATCGACGGTTCGTTCGCCAGATGGCCGATTCCCCAACCGATCAGCAGGAAGCCAAGGAAGATCAGCGGCGGCGGGGCGAGGACGCCGGGATTGTCGCGAGGAGTGGTCATACGGTCTGGCCCTGCGGAGCGGTGAACTCCGAGACCTCGGCGTCGCCGGTGTTGATGACCTCGGAGGGTTCGAAGATCAGGACCTCGGCCTCCTCATCGGCGCCGGTGCGATGTTCGACGCCGCGCGGGACGACGATGAACTGGCCGGCATGCAGGGTCTCGATACGGTCGCGGAACTCGACACGGAAAACGCCCTTCCAGACCAGGAACATCTCCTCGGCGTCGGCATGGCTGTGCCAGGGAAACAGGCCCCGCACCTTCACCAGACGAAGGTCCTGACCGTTCAACTGCGCGGCGACCCGCGGCCGCCAGTGGTCCGAGAAGGCGGCGAATTTGGTCGCCAGATCGACTGGGGCGCCGCTGGTCACGGGGTGACCTCCTCGTCGGCATAGATGGCGACGGCGGCGGCGTCGACGCTGGAAACCGAGCCGCGGTACATGCCTGAGGTGTTCATGGCGAACGCCGCCTCACCACGGGGGGACATGACGATGACGCCGCCGTCGCCGCCGATCGAACCGACGTCGGCGATCTCTGCGTCGGCCGCCTGCTGGACCGTGGCTCCGGTCGAGGTGCGGGTGCAGATGTCGCGCGCCACGGTGGCGCGGATGAAATACTCGCCCGAGCCGGTCGCCGACACCGCGCAGCCGTCGGCGTTGGACGCATAGGTGCCCGCGCCGATCACCGGCACGTCGCCGACCCGGCCCCAACGCTTGGCGGTCATTCCGCCGGTCGAGGTGCCGGCGGCGAGGCGTCCCTGGCTGTCGACCGCGACCGCGCCGACCGTGCCGAACTTTCGCTCGTTGAGCGGCGGCGCCGGCAGATCCGCGGCAGCCTGCGGACCCGGCGCGTTGGCCGGCCGCTGCGGGACGGGGAGGTTCTGACGGCGCAGCTCACGCTCAAGCCCGTGCCAGCGGCGCTCGGTGAAGAAGAAGGACGGGTCCACCTGCTCCAGCCCGACCGAGCCGGCGAAGCTGTCGGCGCCGGGCCCGATCAACATCACGTGGGGCGAGCGCTCCATCACGGCGCGGGCGGCGGCGATCGGATGGCGGGTGGTGGTCAGGCCTGCAACAGCCCCGGCGGCGCGGTCCGTTCCGCTCATCATGGCGGCGTCCAGTTCATTGCGGCCCGCGGCGGTGAAGACGGCGCCGCGGCCAGCGTTGAACAGCGGGTCGTCCTCCATGATTTCGATCGCCGCCTGCACGGCATCCATCGAGGATCCGCCGGCGGCGAGGATGGCTTGCCCGGCCTGAAGCGCGCGATGCAGGGCGGCGCGATACGCCGCATCCTGTTCAGGCGTCAGGCTGTCGCGCTCGATGACCCCGGCGCCGCCGTGGATGGCCAGCGACCATGTCGGCGCGTCCTGCGCGATGACGGGAGACGCGAGGAGCGCCAGGGCGGCGGCGAGCAGGGCGGTGCGATGCGCTTTCATGGTCTTCAACCTCGACCATGCGCCGGGAGGACTCAAGGGCTGGATTGAGGATCACACAAGCCAGCGAGGGCGTCCGATCTCGCTCGGAGCCATACCGTACAGATTGCGGCTCAGAAGCGAGAGCGACATCGCCGGGTCGGCGGGTGACGCCAGCCAGGCGCATCCCAGCAACCGGTTGACCGACGGCGGACGATCCAGCCAGCCGAACGGCGTGTCCGGGATCAGCAGGACGCGTCGCCGACTGCCGTCGCGACGGACTCGCCACGCGGAGCTGGTCTGGGCGACCCTTGCGAAGGTACGGTTCTGGGTGACGATCACCTCCGGGTCCCAGGCCTGGATCTGGTCGAGAGTGACGCGTCCGACATGATCGCCGTCCACGGCGACATTGGTCCAGCGCCCGCCTTCCAGCACCTCCGTGGCCAGCGCGCCGCGGAAACCGGTCTCCAGTCCGTCGTCCTCGCGTGCGTAGTAGAAGGAAGGCCCCGCCGGCACGGAGCGCCAGTCGCGAAGAATGGCTTCGGCCCGGGTCGCGAGCGACTCGCCGCGCCGCGCATCGTCCAGCAGGGCGCCGGCCTGCCGGAAGGCGGCCGGAATGCCGGTCAGGGCGCCATCGATGAGGGTCCAGCGCAAGCCGAGTTCGTCGCCGATCTTCCGGCCAGCGGCGGCGCTTTCGTTGTCGAGGTCCCCGTAGTCGATCACCTGCGAGGCGCGCAGCGCCGCGACCTGGTCCGCAAGCGCGGCGCGCCCCGGGCCCGAAAGCCGTCCGAGCTCGCCAAGCGTGGCGGCTTCAGGCGGCAGGGCGCGCAAGGCCTCGGGGGGCGGACGATCCGGCCAAGCGGCGAGGCGGTCCCGCGCCACGGACCAGACGAGGATCGCGGCCGGCTGCCCGGCGGCGATGACGTCGCGACGCACTGCGGTCGATTCGCGCGCGCATGCGGTGAGGCCAAGGCCCCCGCAAAGAGCCGCGAGCACAGCACGTCTGTTCGTCATTCAATCCGCCCGTATCCATCCGGGTGAAACCGGTTTCCGCGTACCGGGCCAGCGAGGCCGTCACAAGGGCGGAGCGACCAATTTACCCTTAACCCTTGTCCGGGCTTCCTCCGCGTGCTGCTTATGCGGCCATGCGCGTCAGGTGGGGCGCAAGCAATCATGGAGTTGGCCGTTGAGTACGACGGACGCCGGGGGCGCGCTTGAAGGCGGGCCCCGCAAGACATTTCTGGGACATCCCCGCGGGCTGGTGGTCCTGTTCTTCACCGAGATGTGGGAGCGGTTTTCCTACTACGGCATGCGGGCGCTGCTGACGCTCTATCTGGTTCAGCATTTCCTGTTCGGCCCGGCCGAGGCCCAGGGCATCTACGCCGCGTACGCCGCGATGGTTTACCTGATGCCGGTGATCGGCGGCATGATCGCCGACAAATACCTGGGGCCGCGCAAGGCGGTCATCATCGGCGCTGTCCTGTTGGTGGCGGGCCACTTCACGATGGCGTTCGAGGGGTCCGGCGGTCGTGAGGCCCTGACCATCGGCGATCGCACCTATCAGATCGAGGTCGTCGGGCGCGACCAGAACCGCCAGATGTTCGCCGTCGATGGCGACGAGCGCGTTCGTATCGCCATTTCTCCGGAAGGCGTCTCGACTGTCGGGGCCGAGCCTTCGGCCGCCAATGCGGCCGACGCCGCGGCCGCAGCCGTCGGCACCGGGCTGGGCACGCCGCCGGTCGGCGCGCTGGATCCCGCTACGCAGGCCGCACCGCAGGCCGCCGCCGAGGCTGGCTTCCCGGCCTTCACCCCGGCGGGCCAGTATTCGATCGAGACGACGCGCGACACCGGGTTCGGCGAGCCCGTCCTGTTCCTGGCCCTGTCGCTGATCATCGTCGGCGTGGGCTTCCTGAAGGCCAATATCTCGACCGTCGTGGGTTCGCTTTACGAAGAGAATGATCCGCGTCGCGACGGTGGTTTCACCATCTTCTACGTCGGCATCAACCTGGGGTCGTTCCTGGCTACCGCGGCCTGTTCGTATCTCGGCTTCAACTATGGGTGGGCCTACGGCTTCGGTCTGGCCGGTATCGGTATGCTGCTGGGCCTGCTGACCTTCATCCTCGGCCAGTCGTGGCTGGAAGGTCGCGGCGGTCCGCCGGTGCCGGTTCAGGGTCGTTCGATCCTGGGCGTGCCGCTGGTGCCGTTCTTCTGGATCGCCGGCATCGTCGCCGTCATCCCGACCTGGCTGCTGATGCAGCGCCACGAGATCATCCAGGCCGTCCTGCTGCCGATTGCTGGGGTCACCTTCGCCTCGGTCGTCGGCTACACGGTGTTCAGGCTGAAGGGCGCCGAGCGCTCCCGGATGCTGGTCGCCCAGGTGCTGATCTTCTTCTCGGTGCTGTTCTGGGCCCTGTTCGAACAGGCCGGTTCGTCGCTCACCCTGTTCGCCGACCAGTCGACCGAAATGCCGAGCTGGTTCAACGCCGGCTACACCCAGATGTTCAACCCGGGCATCATCGTTCTGGGTGGACCGCTGGTCGCCGCCCTGTGGGTCTGGCTGGGTCAGCGCGGCCGCGAGCCCTCGACGCCGGTCAAGTTCTCGTTCGGTCTGATGTTCGTTGGTCTGGGCTTCCTGGTGCTGATGTGGGCCGCGGGCAACGCCGCGAACGCGGACTTCCGCGTCCCGCTGACGTTCCTGTTCCTGACCTACTTCTTCCACACGGTGGGCGAACTCTGCCTGTCGCCGGTGGGCCTGTCGATGATCACCAAGCTGTCGCTGGCCCGCGTCGTGGGTCTGATGATGGGTGTGTGGTTCCTGTCGAGCTCGGTGGCGCACATCGTCGCGGGCTGGATCGCTGCGGCAACCGCGACGGACACCGTCGCCGGGGTGGTCACCAACCCGGCTCTGGCGCTGCAGACCTATGGGTCGATCTTCGGCACCATCGGCTGGACCGGCGTCGGCGTAGGCGTGTTCCTGCTGCTGATCTCTCCGATCCTCAAGAAGGGTATGGCGGGCATCCACTGATCCCTGCCGGGATCGGAAACACGAAGGGCGGGGCCTCGCGGTCCCGCCCTTTTTGCTTGCCGGAGCTGTGACCTCAGAACGTCTTGCGCGCCTGCAGATATATCCAGCGGGTGGCGTTGGTGCGGCGGGTCTCGGTGAAGGCGACCGGAGCCACGTCGCGCGGTCCCGAGTAGATGTACCGATCGTAGCCCTGATCGCGGTCGGTGGCGTTGCCCAGGTCGAGGCGCAGGGTCAGGTCGTCCGCAGGCTTCCACTGCACATAGGCCTCCATGATCGGCTCCTCGCGGAAGGCGCGGATCTCTCGGACGCGGAAGGCTCGGCCCTTGTCGATGTTGCAACCGTGCTCGATGCCCCAGGACCAGCGACCGCCGGCGAGGTCCTGATTGAAGTTCAGCTCACAGCCGAAGGCCTGGTCGCCGTTGAAGCGACGCGTCTCGCTGGTCACCGGATCCGTGACCTCGGACCAGGCCCATGTGGTCCTGCCGAACAGCCGTGCGCCCGACAGGCCCAGTCGGTCCAGCGGCAGGGTCAGCCGGAGTCGGACAAACCCTGCATCGCCGTCGCCGATATTGCCCACTCCGTCGAAGCCGCCGGCCAGCGGGATCAGGTCCACGACGTCCTCGACGCGCGCCCGCTGCAGGGCGACGTCGAAGACGCCCTCATCCCAGAAGCGGCGTTCGTAGAGGGCTTCGATCAGGGTGGTCTTGGCCGGCTCGAGATCCGGATTTCCGCCCTCGACCTGTCCGACCTCGATGTCCGAGGAGGCGACGAAGTCGTCGAAGTCCAGCTGGCCCACCTGACGTTCGGCGCGGAGACGGAACTGGTGGCCGGCCCGGGGCGTCCAGGTCGCCTGCACGCGGGGCTTGGGATAGACGAAGGATTTGCTGCGATCGCTGTCGCCGGACTGGCTGATCTCCGACACCTCGACTCGCAGCCCGAACTCGAGCGTGAACTGCGGGTCGGGCCGCCAGGTCGCCTGGCCGAAGGCCTCGCCGCGCAACTCCTCGACCTTGACCGACGCCGAAGGCAGGGGGACGGCGACGCCGTTCTCCTCATACGCATTGGTGCTGTCCAGCACGTTGTACGCGACCTCCCCTCCGGTCTCGATCGCCCATGGGTCGGATGGGCGGTGCCGCAGGATCGCGCGGGTGATGGATTCGCCGGAGGTTGATCGCGACAGGAAGGTCGATCGGTCGCCCGCCGACAGGCTGTCACCGCGATAGTCCTCCTCACCCCACCGTTGCAGCGCGGTCAGTTCCAGCCCGCTGCGCGGTCCGAGATTGCGCGTCCAGGTGAGACCGAGCTCGCCCTCGAGCTCTTCCGAGGTCTCGAGGCTGGAGCTGTCCGAGCCGGCGCCCGAGCGAATCAGCAGATCCTGGGTGCTGTCGTTGCCGAACCAGCCCAGTACGCCGTTGAGACGCAGGCGGCCGCCCGCCAGTCCGCGCTGGATGACGCCGGTCGCGCGGACGTTCCGGTACTCGTCCCAGAGGTCGAGAGCGGCATCCTGTATCAGGGCGCCTGACGGATCGTAGCGGCGGCGGAAGCCGGTCGCGGTGTCGTCCGTGCGGTCGTTGAGGGTGGCGCTGATCGCGCCCTCGATCTGGTCGTCGCCTTCGCGACGCGAATAGCTGGCTCCCAGGGTCGGCCCGAGGTAGCCGTCGGGATAGGCGTAGAGACCGCCTTCGACCACCCGTTCGACCGTGGCTGTCCGGACGAGGACGACATTGGCGACCACCGCTGCGCCCTGCATGTCGATCCCGAGGGCGCCCCCGCGGATCAGCTCGACGCGCTCGACGCCGGCAGCCGGGATGCGACGCAGCACGTCGTCCACGCTGTCGCTCTTGCTGGACGGACGCTGGCCATTGATCAGAACATTGCCCGACGTTCCGGCCAGACCGCGCGTGCTGCTGTCTCCCGAGCTCAGGCTGAATCCCGGCAGACGGACGACCATGTCCAGCGCTGTGTTGGGCCGTTGATCTGCGAAGAAGGCAGGCTCGAAGACCAGGACGCCTTGCTGGGCGATGTCGACCTCGGGCGCGTCGCGGACGGAGCCCGTCGGGACGGGTCTCTGCGCAGCCGAGCGCGGATCGAGGGGAGGACCGCTCTGGCCGATCGCCGGAGAGGCGAGGACGGTCAGGGCGGCGCCCGCAAGCCATGCGGCCTTGTTCATAAGTGTTTCCCCCGGGGCGCCTCGTCGGCCGCCGTCGTCTCTGGTTTCACGCCCGTTACAACAGACAGATTGACCAAGCCCGAAGAAGTGGAGGCGGCGGGAAGAGGGTCACCCGCCGCCTCCGGACCGCAGCCCCCCGGGTCAGGGCGCGGCGGTCCAGCTCAGAAGGTCTTGCGCAGACGGATCTGGTAGAAGGTCCGCGGGTCGATCGCCCGGGTCTCGATGTAGGAGATCGGGCGGGTCAGACGGTCCGCATAGGCCGTCCGTTCGATCAGGAAGTCGTTCCAGACATTGACCTGGGCGCGGATCGAGAGCGTCGGGGTCGGCTTGTATTCGCCCCAGAGCTCGAAATAGTCATGGCCGCGCCAGGCCGATTTGAAGTCGGGATCGTAGCCCGTCTGCCCCAGCAGCGGGATGAAGGCGGCGCCCCACTGTACCTTCCAGCTGGCGATGTCCTGCGAGACGGTCAGCACCGCCTGCGAGGCGCGGATATTGGAGATCGGACGCACCTCGCCGGTGGTCGGGTCGGTCACCTCGGTGTGGTTCCAGGTGTTGCGGAAGCCCAGACGGCCGCCGCTGAAGCCGAACCGGTCCATGGGCACGGTCACGTTCACGACCAGCTGGTCCAGGGTGCCGTCGCCGATGTTGCCGACCGCCGACAGGCCGCCGTCCAGCGGGATCACGTCGATGGCGTCGCTGATCTCGTCGTGGCGCAGGCCGATGCTGACGATGCCGTCTTCCCAGAAACGGCGCTCGAACGTCAGCTCGCTGATCCAGCGTTGTTCCGGTTCCAGGTCGATGTTGCCGCCGAAGACGTTTTCCTCGTCCAGATCGGCGGAGGCGGCGAAGTCACCGAAGTCCAGCTGGCCGACCTCCCGCTCGAAGCGGACACGGAACTGCGTATTGGCCATGGGCGTCCAGGTGGCGAGCAGGCGCGGCTTGGCGAAGAAGAAGCTCTTCTCCTGATCGGCGTCGCCGGACTGGCTTATCGTCGAGTCCTCCAGTCGCAGGCCGCCTTCCAGCGTCAGGTCGTCCCGCACGCGCCAGGTGCCCTTGCCGAACACCTCGCCGCGGGTTTCCTCGACCGTCACCGAGGCCGAGGGGAGGGGGACCGGCGTCCCGCCGACCGTGAAGGCCTGCTCGGTTTCCAGCATGTTGTAGGCGACCTCGCCGCCGAACTCCCAGGTCATGGCCGGCGTCTGCTCCAGCCGAACGAGCCCGCGCAGGATGGTCTCCGACGACTCGCCGTCCGCGACGAACCGTTGCTCCGGGCTGTCGACCCCGGACAACCGGGTGCGGTTCGTCGAGACGCTCTCGAATTCCTCGAACTCGTGGATGAAGCGGGTTTCGAGGTTCAGACGCGCCGACAGGGGGCGGGTATAGACCGCGCCGAACTCGCCGGACGTCGATTCCTGCGAGAACAGGCTTTCGCGGCGAACCGTCGGCGAGGTCTGGAGGTTGATGTTGCTGAAATCGCCCACGCCGTATCGTCCGGTCAGGTCGATCTTTCCGCCCAGGAAGGCGTCGGCGTAGTTCAGACGCAGGGACTGGCCGCCGCCGGTCTGATCGTTGAAGAAATCCTCATCGCGCAGGATGACGCCGGACGCGCTGCGGCGGATCACCGGGCCGACGCCGTTGGAATCGCTCATCGAGATCCCGTCGCTCAGCGTGAAACCCCAGCTGCGGTCGCCGTCGCGGGCGGTGAACTGGACCGAGCCGCCGTAGACGTCCTGTCCGCCGTCGAACAGCACGGCGTTGCCGGTGACGATGGTCTGCTGGCTGGACTGGGTGCGGGTGATCACGTTCACCACCACCGAGAAGCCCTGCATGTCGATGCCGGGCGCGCCGCCCCGGATCAGTTCGATACGGGTGACGTTGCCGGCGAGAGTGCGGCTCAGGACGCTGGAGCCGGTGTCATTCTTCGAGGCTGGTCGCGATCCGTTGACCAGCACATTGCCGACAGAGCCTTCGAAGCCGCGGCTGCCGTCGCCGTCCACGACGCCGAAGCCCGGGATGCGATTGACCATGTCGAGGGCGGTGGTCGGGTTCTGGTCGGCGAAGAAGGCGGGCTCGAACACCAGCACGCCCTGCTGGCCGGCCTCGGCCTGCGGTGCTGGCGTGGGGGAAGGCGCGGACTGCGCCTGGGCGGCGCCTGCGGCAGCGGTCATCAGCACGGCGGTGGTCGCCAGCAGAACGGTTCTGGACATCAAGATACTCCCCTCGTCGGTGACGAGAGGTGTGACGGCAGGCGGTCTCTGTCTCCAGTTACAAGACAGACAGGTGGATTAAATCGGAGACAGTATTACAGACCTGTCATTTTCTTGTTCTGAAAGCGGCTGCTATCTACTTGAAGTCATCAAGTCTAACGGGTGCCGTTTTGAAGTCCGTCGCAGTTGCTGTTTGCCTTTCCCTTTCCCTGCTGACGGCCATGCCGGTCGCGGCGCAGGAAGCGGAGTCCGCTGATCGGCTCGATGACATCGTGGTCACCGCCCGGCGCTCCGGCGCGCCGATGTGGACCGTGAGGGACGGCGACAGCACCCTGATCCTCGTCGGCTCCATCCGCGCCATTCCGCGAGATGTCACCTGGCGGCCCGAGGCGCTCGAGGATGCGGCACGGCAGGCCGACCTGATCCTGCTTCCACAGGAAGGGCGGGCGTCGTTCAGCGACATCCTCAGGGTGATCTGGCGGGCCCGCACGATCGCCATGATGCCCGAGGGACAGACGACGGCCGCGTGGCTCTCGCCGGACATGCAGGCGCGGCTCGATGCCCTGATGTCCGGTGAGCGGAATCAGGACTGGCGTCGCCGCAGCATGCTGATGACCAGCTTCGACCTGATCCAGGACCGGGCCGGCTTTCGAGCCGGGCGGGAGGGGCAGGATGCGGTGGATGTCGTGCGTCGCGCCGCGCGTCAGGCTCGCATCGAGGCCCGGCCGGTGGGTACGGTCCGCGGCGACGAAATGGTCGAAAGCCTGATTTCCGCTCCCCAGTCGATTCACGTCCCCTGCATGGAACGGGCGATCGCGGCGGCGGAGGCCGGGCCGGAATCCTCGCAGGAGCGCGCCCGTGACTGGCGGGCCTTCCGCGTGCCGGAAGTGGTCGCCTCGCCCATCGAACAGGCCCTGAAGGTCTGCTGGCCCTGGGGCGACCCTGAACTGGCTCCCCAACTACATCAGCAGTGGGCGGCGGCGGTGCAGACCGCGCTGGTCTCCCCGGGCGTCACCATGGGCGTCGCTCCGGTCCGCCTGCTGGCCGAACCGGGCGGCGTGCTGGACAGCCTCGAAGCGCGGGGGCTGGACGTCGTGGGGCCGGACTGGAAGGCGGGCGACTAGACCGCCGTACCCCCTACGGTCAGGCCGCCCATCTTCAGACTGGGCTGACCGACGCCGACAGGAACGCCCTGGCCGGCCTTGCCGCAGACGCCGACGCCGGGGTCGAACTCGAAGTCGTCGCCGATCATCTCGATGCGGGTCAGTGCGGTGGCCCCGTCGCCGATCAGGGTCGCGCCACGGACCGGGGCGGTGATCCTGCCATCCTCGATCAGATAGGCCTCGGTGCACTGGAAGACGAACTTGCCGTTGGTGATGTCCACTTGGCCGCCGCCGAAGTTGGCCGCATAGAGGCCGCGCTTCGTCGAGGCGATCATGTCTTCCTTCCTGTCCTTGCCCGCCTCCATGAAGGTGTTGGTCATGCGCGGCATCGGCATGTGCGCGAAGGATTGGCGACGGCCGTTGCCGGTGGCGCGCGCGCCCAGCTGACGGGCCGACAGACGGTCGTGCATCAGGCCGACCATGATTCCGTCCTCGATCAGAACGGTGCGCGAGGTCGGCGTGCCTTCGTCGTCGATGGTCAGCGAGCCGCGGCGGCCGGCGATGGAGCCGTCATCGACGACGGTGACGCCCGGGGCGGCGACGCGCTTGCCCATCTTGTCGTTGAAGGCGGACGAGCCCTTGCGGTGAAAGTCGCCCTCGAAGCCGTGGCCGATGGCCTCGTGCAGCAGGACGCCCGGCCAGCCGGCGCCGAGCACCACGTCCATCTCGCCGGCGGGGCAGTCGACGGCTTCCAGATTGACCAGCGCCTGACGCAGGGCTTCGTCGACCTGGGCCTGCCAGCGGGCCGGGGCGATCCAGGTCTCGAAGCCGGCGCGGCCACCGGCGCCGGACGAGGCGCTCTCGCGCTTGCCGTCCTTCTCGACCGTGACCGAGACGTTCAGCCGGACCAGCGGGCGCATGTCGCGCATCTGACGGCCGTCGCCGCGCAGGATCTCGATCTGGCGATGCTCGCCGACCAACGAGGCTGAAACCTGCACGACGCGCGGATCGCGGGCGCGCGCCCAGGCGTCGATCTCCGCCAGCAGGGCGATCTTGTCGGAGAAGGCGGGCGAGGCGAGCGGGTCGACCTCGTCGTAGAGCTTGCGATTGGTCGCCACCGGCCCTTCTGCCGAAATCCCCGCATATCCGGCGCGGGCAAGGGCGGCGCTGTCGGCGGCGCGACGCAGCGCCGGACCACTGATCTCGTTGGCGTGGGCATAGCCGGCGGTCTCGCCGGCCACGACGCGAAGGCCGAAGCCCTCGGTCGCGTCATAGGCCGCCGACTTCAGGCGGCCGTCGTCGAAGACGAGCGACTCCGACCCGGAGCGCTCGAGAAACAGTTCGCCGTCGTCGGCGCCGGCCAGCGCCCCCTGCAGGATGGAGAGGGCCTCGTCGGCGCCGACTTCGGCGCTGTCGAGAATGGCGGGCGGGGAAACGAGGACGGTCATGAGCCTCTAAGTAGGGGCTGACCGTCCCCGCGTCACCGGTGCATCGCCTGTCAGTCGAATTCGACCTCGCCCCAGCCTGTAATCGACTGGTTCAGCTGGGCCGGGTTGCGCGCCAGATAGACGTCGCCACGGCCCGAGATCTCGATGTCTGCGCGGCCGGTCGGAGCCACCGAGACATCGCCGCTCCCGACGACCTGAACGGTCGCGTCGGTCGTGACCACCCGGCGCAGGCTCGCATCGCCGTCGCCATTGACCACGACGTTGACCCGCTGCGCCTGGCCATCGGCCTCGACCGAGCCTTCCCCGTTGATGGAGACGGCCAGGGTGGGCTGGTCATAGCCGCGGATCCGCAGCTCGCCGTCGTCGCCCATCTCGAAGCTGTTGACGGCCGGGGCGGTGATCTCGATGCGCAGGGCCTCGCTCTCGCTCCATACGCGGATGCCCGTGCCGGACCAGCGGATGTAGCCGCGGTCGGGGCGGTCGTCGCTGACCATGGTCAGACGGCCGTCGTTGAAGCGGATGCTGTCGACGATGTCCTTCGGGCCGGTGATGCGTACGCCGGCCTGCGCGCCCTGGACGTAGGTGACCTTGCCCGGGACGTCGATCATCAGGCGATCGCCGCCGGCCCATTCGATGGTGCGGGTGATTTCCGGCGCGACCTCGCCCCGCTCGATGCGGAAGCCCGAGTCGCCGGGGGTGTCGTCGTCGACCACCCAGGTCCAGTCGTGGCGACGCACGTCGTTGCCCACCAGGGCGAAGGCGCCGGCGATGCCCACCAGCGCCAGGACGAAGCCGACACCGGTGATGATCAGAAGATTGCGGATCATGTCAGGTCCTCCCTCAGTCCTGGCTGCGATTGTTCGACGGCTCGAGCGCCGGCTTGAGCACGCGGTAGTGAAGGCGCGCGTACCAGACCGTGGCGTCGATCAGCCACTTGGTCAGCAGGGCCATCAGGCCGATCATGAACAGTCCCAGCCCCATCAAGCCGATGCCGAACAGAATGGCCGCGAGCACCCCGCCCGGGCCGCCGAAGAACGGTCCGGCGATCAGGGCGAAGCCGCCGGCGATGAAGACGCCCACGCCGGTCAGCAGCATGGCGATCACCGCGCCGAACACCGGGAAGACGATCGGCAGCAGGATCAGGATGTCGATCGCGCCCAGGCCGATAAGGCCGAAGATGGCGCCGGCCGCGGCGGCCGGGTTCTGCTCCTGGTCCCAGCGACGGGCCCCGGCCTCGGCGCGCAGTTCGCGGGCCAGACGGTCCGGATCGCCCAGGGCTTCGGCCACCTCGGCCTCGGTGCGGCCATCGGCGGCCCCGTCGTCGAAATGCTGGCCATAGTCGGCGGCGATCTCGGCGGCGGTGCGGGTGGGCAGGCCCACCAGTCCGCGCCGGAGACGGCCCATGAATTCGTCACGCGTCATGGCTCAACTCCCTCTTGAGCGACGGGAACGGCCGGCGGAAGCGCCGATCCGTCCAGAATGGATTCGACGGCGCGGGCGAAGGCCCGCCATTCGGTGGTTTGCCCTTCCAGGGCGCGACGACCGGCGTCGGTAAGGCGATAGTATTTGCGCGAGGGCCCGGACGGCGATTCGACCAGATAGGTCTCGACTAGGCCGTCGGACTGCATCCGCCGCATCAGCGGATAGATCGTGCCTTCCCCCATATCGATGGCGTCCGACAGGGTGGAAGCGATCTCGTAGGCGTAGCTCTCGCGCCGGTTCAGAAGAGCGAGGACGCACAGCGTCAGCACTCCCTTCTTCAGCTGGATTTCTATGGTTTCAGGCACATCGAGGTCTCCCGTAATGTGTAATGGGGTAACGCAAGGTATCTTGCGGCGCAAGGTAGCTTGCGAAACATGACTTCGATTTAATCCGCCGCCCGAACGTCGCCGGGACGCTCAATCGCTTGGCAAGTGCCGGAGGGGGCGATATGGACCGGCCGAAGTACCGCCTTGGCCTTCGAGGTCAGGGCGCTTGTTTGCGATTAATTCGCAAATATTTGGGCCGAAACGAAAATATGAGGATGTCTCGGATGGGGATGGGCAAGCGAGCCCGGGCGTATATCGGCAGCGGCGTCGCCGCGCTGAGCCTGGCCGTCTTCGGCGCGTCATCGGCCTTGGCTGAGGACCTGATGGGTCAGCCGACGCCGGGAGCGATCGCGCTTCAGCCGGCGGCTTCGCCGCTGAAGGAAAGCGCGCACTTCTTCCACGATATCGTCCTGATGCCAGTGATCACCCTGATCTCGCTGCTGGTGCTCGGCCTGCTCGTCTGGATCGTGATCCGCTACAACAGGAAGTCCAACCCGGTGCCGGCGAAGTGGAGCCACAACACCACGATCGAGATCATCTGGACGGTCGTCCCGGTGCTGATCCTGGTGGGCATCTCGCTGTTCTCGTTCCGCCTGCTGTTCGCCTACCACGACATGCCGACGCCGGACCTGACCGTGAAGGCCACCGGCAACCAGTGGAACTGGGGCTACGAATATCCTGACCAGGGCATCGCCGAGTATGTCTCGAACATGCTGCCGGAAGACGAGGCCCGCGCCCGCAACGTTCCGTACCGCCTGGCCGCCGACGAGCCGATCGTGGTCCCGGTCGGCAAGACGGTCCGCGTTCTGGTGACCGCCTCCGACGTGATCCACGCCTTCGCCCTGCCGGCCTTCGGTCTGAAGACCGACGCCGTTCCGGGTCGGGTGAACGAGACCTGGTTCCGCGCCGACCGCGTGGGCACCTTCTACGGCCAGTGCTCCGAGCTGTGCGGCGTCGACCACGCCTTCATGCCGATCGAGATCCGGGTCGTGACACAGGCCGAGTTCGAGGCCTGGGTCGTGTCCAAGGGCGGTTCGCTGACCCCGGCCACGGCCGCCGAGGCTCCGGGCGGCACCGCCGCCCAGGCCGCTGTCGGCACCAC
>JBQVQW010000014.1:0-67067 GCA_052441165.1 Caulobacteraceae bacterium
GGCGCGGGTCGAGCGGGCGCAGGCTCAGCTGGAGACGGCGAAGCGGGAGCGCGAGGCGCTGGGTCAGCTGGAGACGCCCGAGATCGAGGCGGCGCGCGCCGCTCTGGAGACCGCACAGGCCGAGCTGGCGACGGCGCGCGCCGCCGTCGAGGCCGCCGAGACGGATCGGGGCGACAAGGCGCGCGCCGAGCAGGAGGCCCGTCAGGCCGCACGGGCGGCGGAAGACCGGTTGGGGCGGTTGCAGACCGAGGCGCGCGGCCTCGCCCAGTTGCTGGTGCAGGGCAAGCGGGAGCATCCGCCGGCGCTGGACAGGGTTCAGGCCGACAAGGGCTATGAGGCGGCCCTGGCTGCAGCGCTCGGCGACGATCTGGATGCGGCGCTGGACGCCCGGGCGGTGGCCCACTGGGCGGGGGCGGATGTCCCCTCCCCGTCCTGGCACAAGGGAATCGAGCCACTCGCGGGCCATGTGTCCGCGCCGGATCAGCTCAAGGCGCGTCTGGCCCTCTGCGGGGTGGCGGCCAAGGGCGAGATCGCGGCGCTGGCCAGGGGCCTGCCGGTCGGCGCGCGTCTGGTGACCACCGACGGGGACCTCTGGCGCTGGGACGGCTTCGTCCAGCGGGCCGAGGCGCCGCGTCCGGCCGCCGTGCGCCTGGCCCAGCGCACCCGGCTGTCTGAGCTGGAAGCCGAGATCGACGAGGGCAAGCCGGCGCTGGAAGCGGCGCAGGCCGCCCTGAGGTCCGCCACCGATGCCTTCCGCGCGGCCGAGGAGACGGTGAAGACCGCCCGCGCCGCGCCATTCGCGCTGGACAAGTCTGTGAATGTCGCGCGCGATCGGCTTGAGTCGCTGGGTCGCGATCAGGCGCGCAAGGAGGCACGCGCGCAGGCGCTGGATGAAACGCTGACCCGGCTGACCGGCGAGGTCGAGGCAGCTGAAACAGCGCTGGCCGAGGCTCAGGGAACCGAGGCGCCGTCCGAAACCCTCGCCGCCCTGCGCGACGAACTGACGGCCGCCCGCGCCACTGCGGACACGGCGCGTGGCGCCTCGGCTACCGCCCGCGTGGAGCGCGATGCCGAAGCCCGCGAGGTCGCCGGCCGGCAGTCCCGCGTCGAGGGTCTGGCGCGCGAGAAGGATGGCTGGGCCGGCCGGGCCAAGGACGCCAAGGCCCGCGTGGTCGCGCTGGAGAAGGACGCGGAGAAGACCGCCGCACGGTTGAAGGCCTCGGAGGAGGCGCCGGAACAGCTGGCGGCCCAGCGCTCAACCCTGCTGGACGCCCTGACGATCGCCGAAGTCCGTCGCAAGGCCGCCGCCGACGCCCTGTCGGTCGCCGAGGCGCAGGCCGGTGACGCCGACCGCGCTGCTCGTGCGGCAGAGAGCGCCGCATCGCAGGCCCGCGAAGCTCGCGCCGGCCTCGCCGCCCGCGAGGAGGCCGCTGCCGAACGCCTGCTGGACGCCATCAACATGGTCCGCGAGACGGCGCAGATGTCGCCGGAGGAACTGGGCCAGAAGCTGACCGACGACGCCATCGCCCGTCCCCCGGACGCCGCCGGCGCCGAGAGCCTGCTCATGGGGCTTGAACGCGAGCGCGAGATGCTGGGCGCGGTCAATCTGCTGGCCGAGGAAGAAGCCAACGAGTACGGCGACCGCCTGCAGACGATGAAGGTGGAACGTTCCGACCTGACCAGCGCCATCGCCAAGCTGCGAGACGGGATCGACGAGCTGAACGCGGAAGGCCGCGAACGTCTGATCGCCGCCTTCGACATTATCAACGACAACTTCAAGGCGCTGTTCGAGGCCCTGTTCGGCGGCGGTCAGGCCGAGCTGAAGCTGGTCGAGAGCGACGATCCGCTGGAGGCCGGTCTGGAGATCTTCGCCTGCCCGCCCGGCAAGCGTCTTGCGGTGATGAGCCTGATGAGCGGCGGCGAGCAGGCCCTGACGGCGGCGGCCCTGATCTTCGCCGTCTTCCTGGCAAACCCGGCGCCCGTCTGCGTTCTGGACGAGGTGGACGCGCCGCTGGACGACGCGAACGTCGACCGCTTCTGCCGCATGCTGGACGAGATGCGGAACCGCACTGACACACGCTTCATCGTCATCACCCACAACCCTGTGACCATGAGCCGGATGGATCGCCTCTATGGCGTGACGATGCCCGAGCGCGGAGTCAGCCAGCTGGTGAGCGTCGACCTGACCCAGGCGGAGACTCTGGTGGCCTAGCCTCCCGGGCTAGCGAAAACTTCCGTCTTCAGGAACCAGCCGAAGATCGCGGGCCCCTCGATCACGTAACGCCGGAACATGCGCTTCGGTTGGCTGAGCAAACGATGGAGCCATTCCAGCGAGAGCTGCTGGAACACTTTCGGCGCGCGGTGCTGGCGGCCGGTGAGGAAGTCGATGGACGCGCCGACGCACAGGGCGACGCCGAAGGGGCGGCCAGAGACGCGCAGGGCGTGGGCGAAGCGTTCCTGCTTGGGGAAGGAGACGCAGGTCAGCAGCACGTCCCAGTCGGCCTTGCAGGCGGTCTTCACCGTGGCGTCCCATTCGGGCGAGCCGGGCGTCAGCATTGGGGCCTCGATGTATGTGAACCGCCGGGCCGGATAGCGGGCGACCAGATCGTCGAAAGCTGCGCGGTCGGGGCCGAAGACGCCGAAGGTCAGGTCGTGGCCCGAGGCCAGCAGGTCGGCGGTCATATCCGAGCCCGGATAGACCGACAGACGCTTCCCGCGCAGGCGCGCGAGATGAGCCAGGATGCGGCTGTCGCAGATCATCAGGGCCGCGCCGCGATAAACGTCTTCGGCGACCCGGCCATCCATCAGCTTGATGACGTGATCCACATTGGGCGTAACGACATAGCCGTACGGCTGCCGCGCCATCGCCGCGACCTGATCCAGCAGGGTGGCGCGGTCGCCTTCAGCGAAATCGAGGGTCATGAAGCGCGTCATGACGAAAGCCTACTCGAACGGCGGTCAACGGCCGGTTACGATGGGGACATGCAAATGCACGCCGTTGCCTCGCTGGCTGCCCTTCTTGCCTCACCCGTGGCGGCGCAGGATGCAGAACCTCATCACCTGGTGCTGGCCGGTGTGGGCCGCTTCGCAGTTTTCGCGGACCTGACCTCGGTGAGGCCGGACGGGAATGGCGTGCGGATGCGGGCCTTCCAGGTGGCGGAAGAGGATTTCGAGGTCGCCGGACAGGCCTACTGGGGCGGCTGGTCGTGGTGGCGGTTCGATTGCGACAACCGGATGGCGGACCGGGTGGATTTTGCAGCAGTGAAGGCTGGCGGCGTGGAAGGTCCGACGATGTCCGACGACGCCCCGGCCTATGAGGCGGCACCCGGCGGTGATGCGGCGGAGCTTCTGGAGATCGCCTGCCGCTCGCCCGGGAACTGGCGCGACGGATATGAAACCCTCGAGGCCGCCGTCAGGGCTGGTCGGGCTGCGCTGGCTGGGTGATCAGGCCGTCGGCCGGATGCGAAAGCCCCGCGTTGAGCTGACGCTGCCTCGGCAGGGCCTCCGGACACCGGTCCCGCATGAAGGCCAGCATCTTCTCGCGGATCTCGCAGCGCAGGTCGAAGGCGGTCGGGGCGTTGCGAGCGCTGGCAAGGCAGCGAATCTGGGCCGTGCGGTCGCTGATGTCGGTGACCTGCAGATTGACCACGTCGCCATCCCACAAAGGGCTTCCCCTGCAGATTCGCTCCAGCTCGGCGCGCAGGAGATCGATCGGCGCTTCGTAGTCGACGTAGAGGAAGGCCGAGCCGATCAGCCGCGCATTCTCACGGGTCCAGTTCTGGAACGGTTTGGAGATGAAGTAGCTGAGCGGCAGGATCATTCGCCGCCAGTCCCATAGCTTCACCACCACATAGGTGGAGGTGATCTCCTCGATCTGACCCCACTCGCCCTCGACAATGACGGCGTCGTCCAGCCGGATCGGCTGGTCCGTGGCGATCTGGATGCCGGCGATCATATTGGTCAGAAGCGGCTGCAGCGCCAGGCCGGCGATGATGCCGACCACGCCGGCCGAGGCCAGCAGGCTCATGCCCCACTGACGCACTGCGCCGATGGTCATGAGAGCCAGCCCCAGGGTGACGATGCCGATCAGCAGGGCCGATACCCGCTGAAGGATGCGGGCCTGGGTCACATGCTTGCGGGCGATGAGGTTGTCCTCTGCCGCCATGTTGAACCGACGCAGATAGACCACCGCCCACATGTCGCTGGCGCCGATGGCCATCCAGCCCAATGTCAGGATGAAGAGAAACAGAAGCGCCTGCCGGATGGCGAGCGAGGGCCCGGGATCCAGCGGGGAGATGGTGACCGCGAAAGCCAGGGCCGCGATCATCACCGCGACCCGCACCTTCAGCCGCGCGCGGCCGACGAGGCCGCGCCAGAACAGGTCGCGCTTGCGCACGATGAACTGCAGCAGGGCGAAGACGATCTGGTTCGCAGCCCAGCCGATCACCACGCAGACGGCGACAATGACGCTGACGACGACCCACTCGGGCAGCCAGTGGAATTCGCGCCAGAGGCGGAAGACCTCGCGGGTCAGATCGGTGACGAAGCTCGGCATGGCCAAGCTCTAACGCGAGTCGCCCCCTCAGGGTCCCCGGCGGGTCAGCCCGCCGCAGCCTCGACCATGTCGGCGAGGCGCTGCGTGGCGTCCGGCAGGGCGGCGGAGCGGGCGCCGGCGCTCATGGCGGCGAGGCGGGCGGGATCGGACAGCAGGCCGTTCAGGGCCGCGGTCAGGGCCTCCACCGTGACGGCGCCCTCCATCATCACCTCGGCCCCGCCGGCGTCGGCGAGGCTGGCGGCGTTGAAGCGCTGGTGATCGTCCATGGCGATGCCGAGCGGAATGAGCAGCGACGGCACGCCCGTGACGGCCAGCTCCGAGCAGGTCGAGGCGCCGGCGCGGCCGATGACCAGATGCGCCTGCGACAGCCGCTGGGCCATATCGCGGAAGAAGGGGGCGACCTCGGCGTCGATGCTGGCCTCCAGATAGATCTGGCGCGCGGCCTCGAGGGTTTCGGGGCGCGACTGCTGCTGGACCTTGAGACGGGCCTTCAGCGGCTCCGGCAGGGCGGCGAGCGCCTGCGGCACGGCCTCGGACAGGATGCGGGCGCCCTGGCTGCCGCCGGTGACGAGGACATGGATCGGGGCGCCGTCGGCGGGGGCGCTGAACGGGCGGTCGAACAGGGCGCGGATGTCCGGACGCACCGGGTTACCGATCAGGCTGACCCGCGCGCCCATGCCCTGCGGCACCTTTTGCAGGTTGGGGAAGGACGAGGCGATCTGGCCGACGTAGGGCGCCAGCCAGCGGTTGGTCCGGCCCAGCACGGCGTTCTGTTCGTGCAGCAGGGTCGGACGCTTCTGGCTGAGGGCGGCCAGCAGGGCGGGGGCGGACGGATAGCCGCCGAAGCCGACGACGACCGAGGCGTCCAGCCGCTTCAGCGCCGAGCGGGCCTGCACCACGCCCTTGAGGATGGCGACGCCGGCCCTGGCCATGCCGATCGGACCGCGGCCGGTGGCGGCGTCCAGAGCCAGCCGCTCCTCGGCCGGGAAGTTGTGGGCATAGGCCTCGCCGCGCCGGTCGGTCGCCAGCACGATCCGCCAGCCGCGCGCGGACAGTTCGCGGGACAGGGCCTCGGCGGGGAACATGTGCCCGCCGGTGCCCCCGGCGGCGACGACGCAGACTTTGGAGTTCATGAGGGTTTTTTTGCCTGAGGACAGAGGGAGGCGCTACTGGTCTGCGCTCTGTGTGGCGGTGCGGTCTGCTGGTCCGTTGTGATGAGCCAGAGATGCCCAAACTAGGGCAGGATGCGCCGCCGATCCGCCAAAGATGCTCCGGGCTCATACGCTCCCGGACGCCGACGGGTCAGGGCAAGGGCGAAGCCCATGGTCAGCCCCATCGCCATCATCGAGGAGCCGCCATAGCTGATGAACGGCAGGGTCATGCCCTTGGTCGGGATCAGGTTGAGGTTCACCGCCACATTGATGCAGGCCTGCAGGCCGACCAGCATGAACAGGCCGGCGGCCGCCGTCTGCTCGAAACTGTCGTTCAGCTTCATCGCCTTGCGCATGCCGCGCAGGACGATGAAGGCGTAAAGGCCGATCATGGCCAGGGACAGCACGAGGCCGAACTCCTCGGCGCCGACCGAATAGATGAAGTCGGTGTGCAGGTCGGGTACGTGGCGCTTCATCACGCCCTCGCCGACGCCTCGGCCGACCAGACCGCCGGCGCGGATGGCCTCGGAGGCGCGGTCGATCTGGTGGGTGTCGGTCGTCTCGGGCGAGAAGAAGCGGCTGAGGCGGTCACGCATGTGGCTAAAGGCGAAGTACAGCCCCACGACCCCCGCGGCGCCAGCCGCGCCCAGCGCGGCCACCCACTTCAGCGGCACCCCGGCCATGAAGAAGACGGCCATGAAGGTGGTGGTGATCAGCAGGGTCTGGCCGATGTCCGGCTGGATCAGCAGCAGACCGACCGTCAGGGCCCAGCCGCCGAAGGCGATGCTGACGCCCGGCACACCCTGCCCCTTCTGCGCCTCTGAGAACATCCAGGCGGCGAAGACGATCAGGCTGGGCTTGGCGAATTCGGACGGCTGCAGGCTGAACGGGCCCAGGTTGATCCAGCGCGCCGCGCCTTTCACCTCATTGCCGATGAACGGCAGGGCAGCCATGACGACGATGGCGCCCAGCAGGCCCAGCACCGCGATGCGTCGCACGCCACGCGGCGACAGCAACGACGTCGTCAGCATCAGCACCAGACCGCCCGAGGCCCAGACCATCATCCGCCACGAGTAGTGGAAGGGATCGCTGATCGACTGGTCGGCGAGAATGGCGGCGGGCGACGAGGCGAAGCTGAGCGCGACGCCGAGGCCCATCAGGGTCAGTGCGGCGGCCAGCAGGCCGCGGTCGACGGTCCAGAACCACTTGGCCAGCGGGCTCTGGTCGTTGCGGGAGAAGGCGGGCGTATAGCTGTGCGTCATGACGCGCTCGCAGGTGTTGCGCCGAGGGCGAGGACGGCGGCGCGGAAGGCCTCTCCCCTCGCCTCGAAGTCGGGATATTGGTCGAAGCTGGCGGCGGCGGGGCTGAGCAGCACCACTTCGTCGCGTCCCGTGGCGGCGGCGGCTTCGTATGCGGCCTTCACCGCTGTCTGCATGTCGCCGCTGATACGATGGGGCGTGTCGCCCAGCGCCGCGGCGAAGGGTCCGGCGGCCTCGCCGATCAGGAACGCCTCGACGACGCGGGGGAACAGATCGTCCAGATCGTCGATCCCGCCCGCCTTGGCCCGCCCGCCGGCGATCCAGAAGCTGCGGTCGTAGGACAGCAGCGCCTGCCGGGCGGCGTCGGCATTGGTGGCCTTGGAGTCGTTGACGAAGCGGACCCGGCCGAGCTGGCCGACGGTCTCCATCCGGTGCGCGAGGCCGGGAAAGGAGAGCAGGCCCTCGATGACGGTCTTATGCGGGATGCCGAGCGCGCGTGCGGTCGCCCATGCGAAGGCGGCGTTCTGGGCGTTGTGGCGTCCGGGGAGAGAGCGGGCGGCGGTGAGGTCGACGACCTCGCCATTGGCCTCCAGCCAGCCGGCGCGGGCGAAGACGCCTCGTGTCGGCGAAGCGGGCTCCGCGGTCGAGATCGGGGTCGCGTTCGACAGGCTGTCGAAGATCTTCCGGCCCCACGTCTCGTCCGTACCCACCAGTTGCACTTCGGCGTGGGTGAAAATCCGTGCCTTGGCCTTCACATAGCCTTCCATCCCGCCATGACGGTCCAGATGGTCCGGCGAGATATTGGTCAGGATGGCGACGTCGGGGGCGAAGCGGGTGGTCAGGTCCAGCTGGTAGCTGGACACCTCGATCACATAGACCGCTTCCGGAGTCGGCTCCGGCAGGGCCAGAACACCGATGCCGATGTTGCCGCCGACGTGGACGGTCAGGCCGGCCTGTTTCAGCACCCAGCCGATCAGGGCGGTGGTGGTCGACTTGCCGTTGGTGCCGGTGATGGCGACCACGCGGGGACGCTTGCCGGCCGGCAGGGCCTCCAGGGCGCGGGCGAACAGTTCGATGTCGCCGATCACCTCGACACCGGCCGCTTTGGCCTTCCCAACGGTCCAGTGCGGCTTGGGATGGGTCAGGGGTGCGCCGGGCGACAGAATGAGAGCCGCGAAGCCGGACCAGTCAGCGGTGGTCAGATCTTCGACGGCGAAGCCCTCGGCCTCGGCCTGCATGCGGCTGGAGACGCTGTCGTCCCACAGGATCGGCAAGGCTCCGCCGGCCCTGAGCGCGCGCGCGGCCGTCAGTCCCGACCTGCCGAGGCCGAAGACCGCGATCCTCCGCCCTTCGAAGCCGGGGACGGGGATCATGCGAGACACTCCGTCATCCTCGGGCTTGACCCGAGGATCGGATGTTCAGGGGGCTGTGCAGGGACGTTGGGGCCCTGCTGACGCCAGCGCGCCAGAGGAAGAGCGCGCACGACGTCCGACCCTCGGGTCAAGCCCGAGGGTGACGGTGCAGGTGCTGAAAGCGGAGTGATCACCGCAGCTTCAGGGTGGCGAGGCCGGCGAGCGCCAGCATGGCGGAGACGATCCAGAAGCGGATGACGACCGTCGATTCCGGCCAGCCCATCTTCTCGAAATGGTGGTGGATCGGGGCCATCAGGAAGATGCGCTTCTTCGTGGCCTTGAAGTAGGCGACCTGGATCATCACCGACGCGGCTTCGACGACGAACAGGCCGCCGACGATGCCCAGCACCAGTTCGTGCTTGGTCGCGACGGCGATGGCGCCCAGGGCGCCGCCGAGCGCCAGCGAACCGGTATCGCCCATGAAAATCTTGGCCGGCGGGGCGTTGTACCAGAGGAAGCCCGTGCCGCCGCCGATAATGGCCGCGGTGAAGACGGCCAGTTCGCCCGCGCCCGGGACGTGGTGGACGCCCAGGTAGTTGGAGAAGATGTAGTTGCCGACCAGATAGGCGATGATGCCGAAGGCGGCCGAGGCCATCATCACCGGCACGATGGCCAGACCGTCGAGGCCGTCCGTCAGGTTCACGGCGTTCGAGAAGCCGATGATCGTGAAGGCGGCGAACGCGACGTAGAACCAGCCGACATTCAGCAGCACGGCCTTGAAGAACGGGAAGGCGATCGAGGTCTCGAGATTGGGCGAGGTCGGCGACTGGGTCATCCAGAGCACCGTCATGACGCCGGCGATGACGGCGACCACGGTCTGGGCCAGCAGCTTCTGTTTCGAGGTCAGGCCGGCCGAAGTCTGCTTGGTGACCTTGGCGTAGTCGTCGAT
Source organism: Caulobacteraceae bacterium (assembly GCA_052441165.1). Classification (GTDB taxonomy): domain Bacteria; phylum Pseudomonadota; class Alphaproteobacteria; order Caulobacterales; family Caulobacteraceae; genus Brevundimonas. Next base: position 9,267 of record JBQVQW010000014.1, read on the forward strand.
GAAGCCCAGCACTCCGAAGGCGGCTGTAACGAACGAGACGATCCAGATGTAGGGATTGGTCAGGTCGCCCCATAGCAGCACGGCCACCGCGATGCCGGCGAGGATCATCAGGCCGCCCATCGTCGGGGTGCCGACCTTGGACAGGTGGGTGACCGGACCGTCGGAGCGGATCGGCTGGCCCTTGCCCTGTTTGACCCGCATCGAGGCGATGAACCGGCTGCCCATGGCCACCGCAACGATCATGGCCGTGGCCATCGCGAGGGCGACGCGGACGGTCTGGTACTGAACGAGGTTGAGCAGGGGGTAGTCCTGCGCGACGTCCGCGTAATAGAGATACAGCAGATAAAACATGCGGTTAGCCTCCCAGCGCCGCCAGAGCCTTCGCGACCAGCGAAGCCTTCGACCCGTTCGAACCCTTGACCATCACGACGTCCCCCGGACCTGCAAGCGTCGCCGCATCGGCGGCCAGCTCTGCGGCGGTCTCGCGCCACTCGCCGCGACGGGCGTCGGGCAGGACGTCATGGAGTTTTTTCATCTCCGGCCCTGCGGCGTGGACCAGATCAAGACCCGCGGCGTCGATCGGCCCCGCAAGGCCTTCGTGCAGGGCGCGCGACTGGTCGCCCAGCTCCAGCATGTCGGTCAGGACCACGATGCGGCGCCCACCCGCCGGGACCGGCCGGGCGCCGAGGCTGCGGAAGCCGGCGGCCATGGACAGCGGATTGGCGTTGTAGCTCTCGTCGACGAGGGTGAAGGTCCCGCCGGGGACGGAGACGACCGCGACCTGGCCCCGGCCGGCCAGCGGCTGGAAGTCGGCCAGCGCCTTGAGCGCGGTGTCGAGAGAGACGTCCAGCGCGTCGAGCATCAGCAGGACGCAGAGGCTGTTCAGACCCCAGTGGAAGCCCGATTGGCTGAGCGGGAAGTCCAGCGGCTTGCCAAACAGCTCGGCGCGAACGACAGCGCCGCCCAGCGCCGGTTCGAACGCCAGCAAGCGGGCGTCGTGTCCGGCCTTCGTCCCGAAGGTGACACGGCGGGCGCCGGCTCGGCGGGCCGCCTCGTCCAGCACATGGGCGAAGGCGATGTCGCCGTTGAGAACGGCCGTGCCGCCCTCGGCCAGACCCTCGAAGATGGAGGCCTTCTCGGCGGCCACTCCGGCCTCGCCGTCGGCGAAGGCCTCGATGTGGACCAGACCGACCGTAGTCACGCAGGCGGCGTGGGGGCGGACGAATTTCGACAGGGGCGCGATCTCGCCCGGCGCATTCATGCCGATCTCGAATACGGCGCGCTGGGTCGACTGCGGCATGCGGGCCAGCGTCAGGGGCACGCCGATGTGGTTGTTGTAGCTCTTGATCGAGGCGTGGGCCGGTCCGGCGAGGTCGAGGCCGGCCTTGATGGCCTGGGTCACGCTGGTCTTGCCGACCGAGCCGGTGACGGCGCCGCGGCGGACGTGAGGGGCGCGGTCGCGGGAGAAGACGCCCATGGCCTCCAGCCCGCGCAAGGTGTCGGCGACCGACACCGACGGGCCGCCCTCGACCGGATGTTCGGTCAGGGCGCCGGTCGCGCCGGCGGCGAAGGCGGAGGCGGCGAATTCGTGCCCGTCCCGCGCGCCCTTCAGGGCGAGGAACAGGTCGCCGGGGACGATCTCGCGGCTGTTGTAGGTCAGGCCGTGCGCCTCGAACGGCGCGCCGGACAGGCGTCCTCCGGTCGCAGCCTCGATCTCGGCGGACGTCCAGAGGGGAGTGGTGTCAGGCATGGATACGCAGGGCTTCGGCGGCTTCGGACGCGTCGTCGAAGGGGTGAGTCACGCCGCCGACGATCTGACCCTGTTCATGCCCTTTTCCGGCGATGACCACCACATCCCCGTCGCGCATATCCCCGATCGCATGGCGGATGGCTGCGCGACGGTCGCCGATTTCCAGCGCGCCCGGGCAGCCTTCGCGCACAGCCTTGCGGATTGAGCCCGGGTCTTCGGAGCGTGGGTTGTCGTCAGTGACGATGGCGACGTCGGCCAGGCGGCCCGCCACCTCACCCATCAGCGGGCGTTTGGCGCGGTCGCGATCGCCGCCGGCGCCGAAGACCACGATCAGGCGGCCGGTCGCATGCGGACGCAGGGCCTTGAGCACCGTCTCCAGCCCGTCGGGCGTGTGGGCGTAGTCGACGTAGACCTCGCCCTTCGACGCGCCGCCGATGCGTTGCAGACGGCCCTGCGCGCCCTCGATCTTCTCCATCGCCGCCAGAACCCGGCCGGCGTCCTCGCCCGCGGCGATGCACAGTCCGGCGGCGACGAGGGCGTTGGAGGCCTGGAAGGCGCCCGCCAGCGGGAGCAGGACCTCTTGGGTTTCGCCGCGCACGTCGATGGTCAGGCGCTGGCCTTCCGGCACGGCGCGGCGGGCGACGAGCGTCAGGTCGCGGCCCCGCTCACCCACGCCCATGACGCCGAGGCCGGACATGATGCTGGCGGCGGCGAAGCTGGAGTAGGCGTCGCTGTCGGCGTTCAGCACGGCGGTGCGGCCACGCGGAAGCAGGGTCTCGAACAGGCGCAGCTTGGCCGCGCGGTACTCGTCCATCGTACCGTGATAGTCGAGATGATCCTGGGTCAGGTTGGTGAAGGCGGCTGCCTTCAGAGTGACGCCGTCGATGCGGCGCTGGTCGATGCCGTGGGACGAGGCCTCAAGCGCGAGGTGGGTCACGCCCTCCTCCGCCAGTTGGGCCAGCATGCGGGCCGCGTCGGCGGCGTCGGGGCTGGTCAGGCCGGGGCCGGTCAAGGCCTGATTAACGTTACCCGACTGTTTCAAAACCCCAAGCGTGCCCATGCTTGCGGAGGTCAGACCCATGGCCGCCCAGAGCTGGCGGCAGAAGGCCGCGACCGAGGTCTTTCCGTTGGTGCCTGTGACGGCGACGCAGGTCTTCGGCTGGGCGCCATAGAAGCTGCGGGCGGCGATGGCGTAGGCGCGGCGGACGTCGCCCGAGGTGACCAGCAGCGGCGCCAGACCGGCGTCGGTGTCGGACGGCGCCAGGACGGCGGCCGCGCCCTGCGACAGGGCCTGCGGAATGAAGGCGCGACCGTCGGCGGCGCTTCCCGGCAGCGCCACGAACAGCGAACCGGGTGCGACCTTGCGGCTGTCGGCCGTCACGCCTGTGATCAGCGGATCGGACGGGACGTCCCGGCGCAGCAGGTCGGAGAGACGAAGCGCGCTCATGCGGTCGGAACCGGCGCGGGCGCGGGCGGGTCGATCCGGCGCTGGACGTTCAGGAAGCCCGCGATGCGGTCGGCGACGCGACCGACGACCGGGGCTGCGACGCCGCCGCCCTGACGCGAGCCCACGCCGGGCTCGTCGACCAGAACGAAGATCACATAGCGCTGGGCGTCGTCCGGGCCGTCGGCCGGGAAGACCGAGGCGAAGGAGCCGATGCCGCGGCTGGCGTCATAGCGGCCGTTGACCAGCTTGTTGGCCGAGCCCGTCTTGCCGCCCACGCGCAGGCCGGCGGCATCGGCGCGCTTGCCCGAACCGCGCAGGACGTTGGCGCGCATCAGGTTGCGGATGTCGCGAGAGGTCTCGACGCTGACAACCCGGCGGCCCTCGGCGTTCGTGCCGCCGCGACGCAGGGTCAGCGGGCGATAGACCCCCCCGTTGACCAGAGACACCGTGGCCGCCGTCATCTGCAGCGGGGTGATCATGATGCCGTAGCCGAAGGACATCGAGGCGCGGGTCGAGTCCGCCCAGTTCTGCGGGCGACGCGGCCTGGCCGACTCATGCAGCTCGATCGGGGCGGCGTCGAGCAGGCCGAAGCGGGTGAAGTATTCCCGCATGGTGTCCGCGCCCATCTCGACTGCCATGCGCGAGGTGCCGATGTTGGACGAGTGCAGATAGACCTCTTCGAGCGTCAGGATCTCGTTCGTGGCGTGGAAGTCGGTGATGCGGCGATTGCCGATCATGTACGGCTGCGAGGCGTCGTACAGGGTGTTCATGTCCGCCCGGCCGGTGTCGAGGCTGATGGCGACAGTGAAGGTCTTGAACACCGAGCCCATCTCGTAGTGGGCCGAGGTGACCCGGTTCAGGCTGTCGGTCGTGGGCCAGCTGGCCATGCCAAGGATTTCGCCGGTAGTGGCGTTGGCCACGACGCCGACGGCGCCCTTGGCCTCGGCGGCGGAGGCGGCCATGCCGAGCTCGTTCTCGAGGATGCCCTGGACGCGCAGGTCGATGGACAGGGGGAAGCTTTCACCCTTCTGCCCGGCTGCGCGGATGTCGGCGTTGAACGCCAGCTCGGAGCCCGAGATGCCCTGCCCGCCCGTGTCGGCGGCGCCCAGAACGTGGGTGGCGGAGTCACCCAGCGGATAGACCCGGCGGTCTTCCGGCTCGAACGTCACGCCGCCGAGAGCCAGGGCGTGGACGGTGGCCTTCTCCTGCGGAGTCAGGCCCGGCAGGACGATCAGACGACGCTGGCCCGACAGGACGCGCTCCAGCTTGGCACGTGAAACGCGCGGCAGGGCGCGCCTGATCTGCTCTGCAGCCAGACGACGGTCCCAGACCTCGCGCGGATCGATGTAGAGGCCGTAGTGGGTGATGTTGGTGGCCAGCAGGGCGCCGTTGCGATCGACGATGTCAGCGCGGACCACGGCGTTCGGATGCGAGGCGGCGCCGACGCCGCCCTTGGGCGCCAGCAGGGCCGCGTTCATCGCGCCGAGCGCCAGACAGACGAAGATCGCCGAGAAAACGCACAGGATCAGGAAGATGCGTACGCGGGTGTCCTCTTCCGGACGGGCGTCGGCGCGGGCGCGGCCGAACGAGTGCTCAACCCACCACATGGCCTCGGTGAGCCAGCGCCAGGACGGCACCAGGCGGCGGGCGTCCATGCCCGGGCCGGATGCGCGCGGCGCGGGGCGGTCCCAAGCGTGCGGATCGTGAATGCTCATTGCGCAGCCTCCGCGGCGGATGCGGCGGCAGGAATTTCGGCAGGAGCAGGCGCAGCGGGCGTCGGGGCGATCACCACAGGGCGCGGCTCGGGAATGGGCGCAAGGTTGGGCAGGTTCGCCTCGGTCTCTTGCCGCTTCATCTCGACCGGCCCCAGACCTGCGCTACGGGACAGGGCCTCGAGACGACCGGGCTGCTCCAGACGGGCGACCTCGGCGCGCAGGAGGCGGACGCGCTCCCCATTCTCGCTGATCTGGCGCTCGAGATCGCTGATGCGGGCGCTTTCGCGCGCGGCGCCGGCCTTGGCGACATAGACCGAAAGAATCATCACGCCGACCAGAACGACGCCGATGATCTCGACCCAGCGGACGCCGCGGACCTTCCACGAAAACAGGCGCTGGAGCGGGCGGATGGCGAGGGCGGCGACGCTCATGCGGCGATCCTTCCCCACGGGGCGGCGTCCGTGCGGACGGCGGCGCGCAGCCTGGCCGAGCGCGAGCGCGGGTTGACCGCCAGCTCGGCCTCGCCCGCCTCGCGCGCACCCTTGAATGACAGGGTGAAGCTGGGCTTGCGCGTCTCGACAGCGACCGGGGCGTGGCGGGAACCGCCCGGCGCATTGCCGGTGCGCTCGGTCAGGAAGGCCTTCACAATCCGATCTTCCAGCGAGTGGAAGGTCACGACAGCCAGACGGCCGCCGGGCGCCAGCGTCGCCTCTGCGGCTTCGAGCCCTGCACGGAGCTCACCCAGTTCGTCATTTACGGCGATGCGCAGGGCCTGAAACACACGGGTGGCCGGATGGATGGCCGCGCCTCTGCGGCCGCCCAGCGCCTTCTCCACAACCTCGGCCAGATCAAGGGTTCGGCTGAACGGCCGTTCGGCGCGGCGGCGCAGGATGGCGGTCGCCACACGGCCCGACTGACGCTCGTCACCATACAGCTTGAAGATATGGGCGAGCGGGCCGTGGTCCCAGGTGTTGACGATATCGGCTGCGGTGACGCCCTCGTCCGACATGCGCATGTCCAGCGGGCCGTCGCGCATGAAAGAGAAGCCGCGCTCGGCCTGATCCAGCTGCATGGACGACACGCCGATATCGAAGACCACGCCGTCCAGCTTGGCCTCGCCCGACTGCGCGAAGGCGTCGGCCAGATCCGAAAAGGGCGTGCGGATCAGGCGGAAGGTCTCGGGATAATCGTTGGCGACGGCCTCGGCATGGACCTGCACCGTCGGGTCGCGATCGAGGGCGATGACGGTCGCGCCGGTCTTCAGGATGGCGCGGGTATAGCCGCCGGCGCCGAATGTGGCGTCGATGATGACGTCGCCAGCGCGCGGGACCAGGGCCTCGATCACTTTTTTCAGCAGAACAGGAGCGTGCGGAGAGGTCATGCGCTCTCCCCGTCCGGACGGCGACCGGCCAGCAGAGCCTTGCGTCCGGCCTCGCCGCGCTCGCGCACGGCCTGACGCGCCAGCGCGCGGCGCTCGTCGCGACGGGCGTTCCAACGTGCGCGGTCCCAGATCTGGAAGCGGGAGCCGAGGCCGACGATGACCACGTCCTCGCCCAGACCGGCTTCCTGACACAGGTGTTCGGGCAGGGTGATACGCCCACCCCCGTCATAGGCCAGCGGGCGCTGACCGGCGAAGAAGGTCTCTTCAAGGGCTGTGCGCAAGTCATCGCCGAAAGGCAGCTCCTCGATCATCGAGACGTACTCGGCCATCAGCTTTTCGCCGCCAGCCTCGAGGCAATCGGACTCGATCGAGAAGAAGCAGAACACGCCGTGCTCGGCGCCATTGGCAGCCGTCCGGAACTCCTGCGGGATCAGCAGGCGGCGCTTGCCGTCCAATTGTTTCTCAAAGGTCGAGAGAAACACGCCCTGCCTGATCGGACCCTGCGATCCGCCCCCTTTGAATCCCGACGCGCGCCATACGGCGCAGCCACAGCCCTACTGCGACTTGGGATAGCATGGGATCAGTTGGGTCTCAATGGGATTAGTTGACGTCCATTAACCGTCAAGCTGGCGCAACCCGTTGAGAAACAGGAACATACACAGAACGCGACACCTATCGACAGGGTGTGGGCAGATCCTCCCACGCCTTTGCAAGCAAGCAGTTAAGGCGCACCCCGGCGCTCTGGCCGAGTGACGACGGTCCAATCCCACTGGATCGAGCTTGATCGAAGAAAAATGTCAGACGGCCTGTAAGCCGGGTTCTGTTCCGTCCGGAGACGGCGACGATCATTCCTCTGGACCGGACATTGCTGACCGGTTCTCGCGACCTACCCGGACGTCTCGGGCGGTGAACCCTGCGGGCCGAGGCCTGCGCGACATCCCTATTCGGTCTTGCTCCAGGCGGGGCTTGCCATGCCGTCGACGTTGCCGCCGACGCGGTGGGCTCTTACCCCACCCTTTCACCCTTGCCGGCCCCGCAGGTCCGGAGGTTTGCTTTCTGTGGCGCTATCCCTCGGGTCACCCCGGGCGGAGGTTATCCGCCGCCTTTTCACCGTGGAGCCCGGACTTTCCTCGACACGGGCATAGCCCGCGCCGCGACCGCCCGGCCGTCTGACGCGCGGAGAGATGCGCGCTGGCCCGAAGAAGGTCAACTCACGGGATCAGATGGCGGCGGTCGCCGACACGCGCCCGGCGCTCACGGTCTGCTGGTGAGCCACATCGACGAGGACGTTCGGCGTCTGGCCGACGGCTAGTTCAAGACGCCGGTAGCGCTCTCCGCCGTCGCCAGCTGCAGGACGCCCATCAGGGTGGCGCGCGTCTCGCCGTCGGCGACGCCGTCGACGCGGGACGGGCGCCAGTGGCGCTGGAAGGCCTCGACGGTCAGGCGGGTCTCGTCATCGTAGTCGCCGCCCGGCTGGAGGGCGTAGCCCAGGCGATGCAGGCCGGCGCGCAGGACGATGACGCCCAGCCCCTCGTCGCCTACCCCCAGCGGGGCGCCCAGGGCGTCGATCCGCTCCGGAGCCGGCTCGAACCACAGCCCGTGACCAACCGAGGCCAGCCGCTTCCAGGGAAAACGCTCGCCGGGGTCCTGCTTGCGGTCCGGCGCCAGATCCGAATGGCCGATGATACGGGCGTCTGGAATGGTCCAGCGGGTGCGGATATCGCTGACAAGGCTGATCACCGCATCGATCTGGACGTCCGGGAAATCGCGATACCCGAACTCGTGCCCCGGATTGACGATCTCAATGCCGATCGAGGCGGCGTTGCAGTCGGTCTCGCCCTGCCATGCGCCCCGTCCGGCATGCCAGGCTCGACGCTCTTCCGGCACCAGACGCAGGATCGAGCCGTCCTCATCGACCACATAGTGGGCGGAGACCTTGGCCTCGGGATCACGCAGACGCGCGACCGCGGCGTCTACGGACTGCATACCGGTGTAGTGGAGCACCAGCATGTCGGGCGGAGCCCTGCGGGTGTCGAAATTGGCGGAAGGCGCGTCCCGAACGATCAGCACAGGGATCAGCGGCCTGTCCGCTCCCAGCCGTAGGTCACCCAGGCGCCGTCGACCTTGCGCGCCTCGATCACGTCCTCGTCGCCGGCGCGGCGGTTGCGACGGGTCATGGCGCGGCGCGCGCGCAGGGCGAAGCCGGCGAAGAAGACCAGCACGGCGGCGAATACCGCGATCACAGCGACGGCTGCGGCCGTGAACACCGCGAGGATGGCGCCTACTGTCATGGCGACCAGCGTGGCGATCATGCCTGCAAGCCACATCACAGGCGCGAGCAGACCGCCGGTCGGGCGGCGGGCGCCGGCGTTGGTGGCGAAGATCAGACGATCAGGCTGGGTCATGGCGTTACCTTACAGGGCGCTGCGAACAACGCCGAACCCGCAATGTCGGTCCATACCCCTGAACCGTCAATGAGCGCCGCCTTCACAGGCCGGTGTCCAGCGTTCAGTACGGCTGGTCAGCAAGCACCGAAGCGCCCGACGCGCGGGCCCGTTCGGTCTGGATGCGGCGAACCGTCGCCTCTGCCTGCGGGTCGTCCATGACGCCGCCGATGCCGACCAGAACGCGGGCCGCCTCGCTGGAGACGCCGAAGGCGCTGGACAAAGCCTCCCAGGCCGACTCCGGCTCCGGATAACGCTTGTAGCGCACGGATTCGTCGGCCGGGATCCGGGCCAGCGCCTTCGCCTTGGCGATGGCCTCCTCGAGCCCGCCGAGCTGATCCACGAGGCCGATCTGCTGCGCCTGCGCCCCGGTCCAGACCCGGCCACGGGCGATTTCGCGAACACGGGCCGCCGGCAGGCGGCGGCCGGTCGAGACTCGCGCGATGAACTCTTCATAGGTGCGGTCGATCTGGGCCGCGAAGGCCGAGCGCTGCTCGGGCGTGAACGGCTGGGACGGCGAGAAGGCGTCGGCGTACTGACCGCCAACCGACAGGTTGCGCATGTCGATTCCGAATCGGCCCAACGCGTCTGCGAGCACGAACTTGCCGCCATAGACGCCGATCGAGCCGGTCAGCGTGGAGGGCTGGGCCACGATCCAGTTGGCTTCCGAACTGATCCAGTACCCGCCCGAGGCCGCGTATTCGCCCATCGAGACCACGACGGGCTTGCCTGCCGCCTTGGCGGCGCGGACGGCCGCAAGAATCTGCTCCGACGCCTCCGGCGAGCCGCCAGGCGACGACACGCGGAAGACGATGGCCTTCACCGAGTCGTCCTCGATGGCGTCGTAGATCGCCCGGGCCGTATCGTCCGACAGGATCGACGAACCGCTGCCGAACGGGTCGGCCCCGCCGCCGCGACCGGTCATGATCGCGCCCTCGCCGCCGACGATGGCGATGCTGGAGTTCCCCGATCCCGTGCGCTCGCCGATGCTGGAGGCGTAGTCGCCGAATTCCATGATCTCGGCGCCGTCGCCAGCCCGGCGCTTCACCTCCGCCTCGGCCTCCTCGACGTGGCCGACCCGATCGATCAGGCGGCGCTGGCGGGCCTGTTCGGCCGACCATGGGCCCGCCTCGATGGCGGCCTTCAGCGACGGCAGGGTCAGGCGACGGTCCCGCGCCACATTGGCCAGCGCGTTGTCGTAGATGGAGGTCATCCAGGCGACCATCGCCTCGCGGTGGGCGGGCGTGAAATCGCTCTCGGTGTATTCGTTGACGGCGTTCTTGTACTCGTAGCGCTGCTCGAACTGGGCATTGACGCCATAGCGCTCGAACGCGCGCGCCAGGAAGATGGAGTCAGCCGAGAAACCGGCCAGCTGGAAGGAGGCGGTGTTCTGCATCCAGAGTTCGGACGCCGAAGATCCCACCATATAGCTGGACACCGCCGTGCCGACGGGCATGAAACCCTGGCTGTGGGCGATGACGATCTTGCCCGAAGCGCGGAAGCGCCGGATGGCCTGGCGGATCTCGTCGGCCGCAGCGGGCGTCAGCCCGCCCTCCGGCAGTCGAACCAGCACGGCCTTCACTTTCCGGTCGTCCTGGGCCTGGGCGAGGGTATCCACGATCTGCATCGTCGACAGGCCTCCGCCGCCAAACACAGCGAACGGGTTGGTGGGCGTCTGGTCCGTGATGCCATCACGCAGATCCAGTTCCAGCACGGTGTTGGAGGGGGTCGGCTCCTTCGACGAAGCCGCTCCGATCGCGATGGCGATCAGGAAGAACGGGATCACGACGAAGAAGAGCAGCAGACCGGCGAAGACGCCGCCCATCGTCAGGAAGAACTGCTTCATGGGTAGGGACGTCATCCAGAGGCCGGGCCGGGTGATGGCCACCTTCGACCATAGGGTGGCATCCCCTTCCGTCAAATGAACGTCTCTTAACGGGGGAATGCGTCGCAGCATGGTGATGCTGCGCTGCCGAAGGTCCGATTGATGCGGCGTCTCCAAATCACTATATGGGCGGTCTGCGAGCGGGGGCCTATCGCCCCGCGTTGTATCGGACCGCACTCCCCATGCTGGTCACGCTCATGAAGTCCAAGCTGCACCGCGCGACGGTGACGCAGGCCGACCTCGATTACGAGGGTTCGATCGCCATCGACATGGATCTGCTCGATGCCGCCGGCATCTTTCCGCACGAACAGGTCGATGTGCTGAACATCACCAACGGCGCACGCTTCACGACCTATGCCATCGAGGCGCCCCGCGGCTCGAAGGTCATCGGGGTCAATGGCGCCGCGGCTCGACTGGTGCAGAAGAACGACAAGGTGATCGTGGTCACCTACGGCCAGCTTCCGCAGGAAGAAGCCCGCCACTGGTCGCCCAACGTCGTGTTGCTGGACGACAATAACGACATCAAGCGCGCAGCGACTTGACCCCTTCCTCAGGGTGCGTTCGTCTGGACGCAACCTGAGGAGGATTCCATGAGAACGATTATCGTCGCGGCTGCCCTCGCGCTGGCCGGTGCCCCGGCCCATGCGCAGGAACCGTCGACCTCAACGATCATCGTCCAGGGGCAGGGCCGCGCCGAGGCGCAGCCGGATTCCTTCTTCATCGGCGGGCAACTGCGCGGCCAGGGCTCGGACCAGACCTCCGCGCTGCAGGCCCTGTCCGGAGCGCAGGCGCGGGTTTCCGAGGGCCTGCAGCGGATGGACGGGTTGACCGGCGCTCGCCTTCTCACCGAATCCGTTGCGGTCGAACCGGTCTATGCGCCGGGATGCCGCGCCGAAGGGCGTGATCGCGACGCCAGTGGCTGCACCATCCAGAGCTACACCGCCAGCCTTCGCTTCCAGTTCAAGGGAGCGCCGGCGTCAGAGGCCGGGAACGCCGTCTCTCTCGCATCGGAGCTAGGCGCGCAGAACGTCGGCACCTCCGGCACTCATCTGGAGGACGACTCCGCACTGCGGGCAGAGGCTCGGCGTCTGGCCTTCGCCGACGCCGAGCGACAGGCGCGCGACCTTGCAGAAGCCAGCGGGCGGCGGATTGTGAGGATTCTCCGGATCCAGAATGCGGACGCGCGGATGGGCGAATACAACGCGGGCTCCGTCGACGAGGTGGTCGTCACCGGAAGTCGCGTCCGTCCCAGCGTGGCCATCCCGGTGGATCAACCGCCAGTGCGGGTCGAGGCCCGCCTCAATGTGGCGTTCGAGATCGAATAGCTTGACGGCACGCCGGACCGGGCATTCCCTGCAGTCATGGAACAGGCCCGGACACGCTCGCTGAAATCTCTCCGCTGGATCATTTTCAGCATCTGGCTGGCCACGGCGCTCTTAGCCCTGACCTTCGCCCTTGCGCCTGCCCTGTCGGCGCTGGGGCTTCCGCCCGAGCGCGTCACCTTCACCCCCGCCATGATCACCGGGCTGCCGTGGACCCTTCCGCTGCTGTTTCTTGATCTGGACTCGGTGACCAATCTGGCGATCATTTTCGTCGCCCACCTGCTGAACACGCCGATTGGACTGATGCTGGCCCGGAGCGACGATTGAGAAAGGGCCCCGACGCGAACGCCGCGGCCCCTTTCATTTCAGTCCGACCGGATCAGCGGTTCAGGTCGTAGATGCCGGTGATGTCGATCCGGACCGTCAGCTCGCCGGCCGAAACCGCAGTACCGCCGGAGTCCATCGCCATTTCGGCGCGGGCGTACATCATCGGGCGCGGCGGCTGGGGCGCATAGCCGCCGCCTTCCGACAGCGAGCGGATGCCGCCCAGGTCGACGCCGAGGGCCTGCGAGTACAGGGCCGCCTTGGCCTGCAGGTTGCGCACGGCGATCTGGCGCGCCTGGTTCTCGGCAGCCGTCGGATCCTTCAGACCGAAGCTGATGCCGTTGATCTGGTTCACCCCGGCGGCGACGACGGCGTCGGCGGTCGAGCCGACCTTCGTCAGGTCGTTGATGATGACCGTGACCTGGTTGGTCGCCTGGTATCCCCGAAGGCGCGGCGGCTCGTTCTGGACATAGTCATACTGGGCCGAGAGGTTCAGGCCCGAGGTCTGGACATCGCGCTCGGAGATGCCGGCGCGGCGGAGGGCGGCCATGACCTGGTTCATCCGCGTGGCGTTCTGGCTCATCGCCTCCGCGGCGGTGTTCGCCTCGGTGACCACGGCGAAGTTGATCGTGGCCATGTCCGGCGCGGCCTTGACCTCGCCATAGGCGGACAGGTTCAGCGACGGGCGTTCGGTCACGGCCTGGATGGTCAGGGGCGAGCCTCCTTGCGGCTGGGACTGGGCATGGGCAGCCGGGGCGGCCGCCAGCAGTGCAGCCGTCGCCATCAGGGCGCCGCCCATCATCAGGGCGCGACTGGAAACGGCGGAGAGGGAAACGGCGGCGGCGCGGGGCATGGGAGGCTCCTTGAGAAACGGACTGATCGTTCGGACACCTTCATGGGCGTCCGTGGCTGAACCTTGACCGCAAACGCCTGAACGCGTGGTCAGGCGCCATTGGCAGGATCCGTTCATCGGCGTGAAATCACCGACAGGTCCGCGTCCGTCGCATGACGACCGTCCGGCACTTGGCAAGGCGCAGCGCAGCCTGCTAGGCGGGTCATCCGCCGACGCACCGCGCACCGGGGGCCTGTAGCTCAATGGTTAGAGCCGACCGCTCATAACGGTCTGGTTGGGGGTTCGAGTCCCTCCAGGCCTACTCGGCGGCGCCCACGGGTTTACCGCCCCCACCAGCCGTTGCCGCCGCCGCGGTTCCAGCGGTCGTCGCCACGATAGCGATCATCCCGGATGTAGCGGCCGTCGCGGTCGTACCAGCCGTAGCCGTCGCGATACTCGTCATAGCCGTCCAGGCGATGACCATCGTCGTAGTATTCGAACCCGAGCAGGCCGTCTTCCTGACCCCACCATTCGCGCGGATAGGAGCCGTAGGTGCAGGTCCAGCCCTCGCCCTGACGCCAGTAGGGCTCGTAGCGGCCGCGATAGCGATCACGGAACTGCGGGCGACAGACATGCTGGGACCAGACGCGATTGCCGCGGGCTTCGACGCTGGCGCGGGGCTCGGCGTAGATCACGTCACGGACGCCGGCGAAGACGTTGTTCACAATCACCGCGTGGCCCGCCGCGGCCGCGACGCCGATGCCATTGGCGCGGATCCGGCTGTCCGTCAGGCGCAGCTCGCCACTGTACAGGACCGCGCCCTTGTCGGAGCGGCAGATGCGGCTGTTGTTGACCGTCAGGGATGCACCTTCGACGACCACCCCCTCGGTGAACCCGCAGATGGCGGTGTTGTCGACCTCGACCCGTCCGTAATCGCGGCCCGAGCGGACCGCCAGACCGATGGAGCGCGGGCCGAAATTGTTCGGCGTGTTCGTTCCCTTCAAGGTCGTCGCCGAAATGCGCGACGTCTGGCCGCCGGTCGGAACGATCTCCATGCCGGAGTGGGCGCCGGTGACCGTCAGCTCCCAGGCGTTCAGCACGGCGCCGTCGGCGACGATGGCCGGGGCGATGGTCTGGGCGTCCAGCACGGCGTTGCGGATGTCCAGCAGGCCGCCGTCGACGTAGATGGCAGCCTCGTCGCCGGCGTGGTGGAAGCCCACACGGTTCATGACGATGTCGGCGCCATAGCCGACGATGCAAGCCGCGTCGCCCGCGCGCGGCGAACCGAACACCATGTCGCGAATCTCAACGCGAACGCCTGAGGCGACGGTCATGCACGGCAGGCCGTCCGGCGCCTGAAGGGTCGGCTCGGAGTTGCGGGCCCAGTCGCGCGGGTCGAAGCCGCCCTCGCCGATGACAGTCAGAGGCTTGTCGATGTTCAGCCAGCCTACGCAGGCCCCGCCCCGCGCCCGGATGATCAGCGTGCCGCCCGGCCGGACGCGGCGGACCGCATCCTCAACCGCCCCGGTACCCGGATTGCCGCCGCAGTCGACCAGCACGACTTCTTCACCGCCGGGACGGCCCGGATGATAGCCGGGGCGCCAGTCGGGACGGTGCGTGCCGTAGTCGTAGCGGCGTTGCGGACGGCGTTGCCGGTAGCTGCGGGTCGGCGGGTCCAGCAGGACGCCGAAGTTGGGGCGGCTCTGGCTTTCGACCTTGGCCGCGACCTGGGCGCTGGCGCCGGGGGCGTCGAGCAGGGCGAACAGGCCGACAGCGCCCGCGATGGCGACTGCGCCGCCGATGATCTTGCCGAAACCGAACGGAGACCGGGTCGTCATGGGATCACACCCTCCTTAGCGGCGCTGCGAACGGGAGACCTGGGCCAGGACGGCCTGCAGACGCCCGGCCGACGGACCGAAGCCCGACAGTGCGGAATCGATGCGCAGGGCCACCGCCTGCGCCTTGTCCTGATCGGCCACGCCGGCGACGCCCAGGGCGAAGTAGCTGGACATTGCGAACTTGGCCTCGGGACTGCCCTGACGCGCCGCCTCCTCGAACCATTTGAAGGCGCGAGCGTAGTCGGCCGGCAGGCCGATGCCCTCGGCGTACATGACCGCCAGCACCAGCTGGGCCTCGGACGAGCCGTTGACGGCCGCCAGCTGGATCGCCCGAACGCGCTCGATGAAGGACAGGCGTCCCTCCATCGGATGACCGAGCATGGCCTCCAGCGTCTCGACCTGACGCTTCGACAGATCCTCAGGCCGCTGGGCGGCGGTGTCGGTGACGCCGAGATAACGAAGCGCCCGGCCGACGTGGATGAACGGCAGTTCGCCGGCCATGCGCGACAGCGCATACTCATAGGCGTCGCCGCGCGGACGGCTCTCGTCCGAGAAGGGCACGCCCGATTGCGGAGCCGTGTTCGGATAGAACTCGAAAGGCGGCGTCCACTGGCGCGCCTTGACCTCGACGAAGCGCTGGTACTGGGCGCGGCTGGGGGCCGAGCGCTCGAAGTCGCGCATCAACACATAGGCGCCGACGTCGCCGGTCTGCACCGCGAGGTAGTTGTAGAGATAGGCGTCGACGTCATTGCGCTGGAACAGGGCGGTGGCCGCGGGGTAGCCGCGCCGCTGACGACGCTCGCGGTCGTTGCCGTTCTGGTTGGTGTTGCGTCCCCAGGCCTCACGGGCCTGGCGATTGTCCTCCGGCTCGCCGAACGGCCCGTAGAGGCCGTCGTGCAGGCGGGCCAGGGTGCGGTAGCCCTCGGCGTCCTGGGTCGAGAGGACATAGATCACACGGTCGCGGACCGACTCCTGTTCCTCGCGGGTCATGCCCGACAACAGGCGATCAAGTCTCGAATAGGCGTCGTGACGTTCCCACGCCCGGCAGTCGTCGTAGCGCGACAGCGGACGCCAGCCGCCCCAGCCGCCGCGATCCACGCGGTTTATCGGGGCATAGCCCTCGTCGTTCGCCAGCGCCATGGCATACCAGGTGGCGCTCTCGATCGGATCCTCGATGTTCTTGTCGGTGGCGCGGACGGCGGCGTATCGCGAGCCAAGCTCGAGCTGGGCGAAGAAGTCGTTCTGGAAGGCCGCGCGACGCAGGGCGCGCAGGCCTGTCTCCTGGGCGTTGAACTCCGAACCCGTCATCGATGCCGGACGCGGACAGCTGTTGCCCCTCGCGTCCGCACCCTGCCAGAAGCGCACGCCGCCCTGGTCGCCGCATGACGCGACCGTCAGGGCCGCCAGCGCGAGCACGCCGGCGACGGCGGCGATTGCGATCGGGCCACGGGACCGACCGGAGCCCGCGCGTCCTTCATGCTTCCGTTCGCCCTCGGCCATCGATCCCCTCACCACGCCCTGACGGGCGTCCGCGCCCCAGTCCGTTAACCTTTGCGCGACCCGGACAGTCCGTTCCAGTTAAGGTCCTGTCAAGGTTAACGCCGTTCGGCGACAAAGCGTTGCCGCACAACGGCCGTTTTGTGGCGCCTCTACAGTTTTCCACCGAATTCAACGCGCTGTTTTCGCCTGAAAGGCGAACTCATCGGCCCCTCGCGCGCCGGCGAGTGGTCCCCTATATGCGACCAACCCCGATCCGGAGCCGCCGAATGTCCTACGTCGCACGTGACGACCGCCCCGCCGACAAGGCCGCCCGCTATGACGAGGTCGAACAGGAGATTCTCGCCGTTCTCGACGGCGAACCGAACCGGATCGCGAAGATGGCGACGGTGTCGTCGATGCTGGCCGACGCCTTCCCGGTCTTCTTCTGGACCGGCTTCTACGTGGTCGATGATTCGAAGTCCGACGAACTGGTGGTCGGTCCCTACCAGGGCACGCTCGGCTGTTTGCGGATCGCCTTCGGACGCGGCGTGTGCGGGACGGCGGCGGCGGCGCGCGAAACCCAGATAGTCGGGGACGTGCACGCCTTTCCCGGCCACATCGCCTGCGACCCGCGCTCTGCCAGCGAGATCGTTGTACCGGTCGTGGATGGCTCGGGCGCTCTGATCGGGGTGTTCGACGTCGACGCGACCGAAAAGGCCGCCTTCGACGCCGTTGACGCCGCGGCGCTGGAGCGCCTGCTCGGCAAGGTGTTCGCGGCCTGATCATCTGCTAAGCCGTCCGGCGAACAGGAGGACGGCATGTCGGAACGGGTCATCGCAATCACAGGCGGGCACGGCGCGCTCGGAAGCGCGGTCGTTGCAGCGGCCCTGGCCGACGGCCTCAAGGTCGCGGTTATTGACCATGCTTCGGGGCAGACCGCACCCGACGGAGTGCTCGAGCTGGGCGGCGTCGACCTGACCGACCCGGCGTCTGCTTCGAAGGCGATCGAGGCGGTCGTTGCGCATTTCGGGCGGCTGGACGCGCTGCTCAATATCGCCGGAGGCTTTGTGTGGCAGACGACGGACGACGCCGATCCTGCGTGGGCGAAGATGTTCGCACTGAATGTGACCACCGCCCTGAACGCCAGCCGCGGCGCCCTGCCCCATCTGAAAGCATCGAGCGAGGGCCGGATCGTCAACGTCGGCGCCAACGCGGCGCTGAAGAGCGCCGCCGGGATGGGAGCCTATGCAGCCTCGAAGTCGGGCGTGCATCGGCTGACCGAGAGCCTCGCTGAAGAGCTGAAATCGACGTCGGTGACGGTCAACGCCGTCCTGCCCTCGATCCTTGACACTGAACAGAACCGCATGGACATGCCCGACGCCGATCCGGCGAAGTGGGTGGCGCCTGCCGATCTGGCGCGGGTCATGCTGTTCCTCGCTTCGCCAGAAAGCCGGGCGATCACGGGCGCCCTGATCCCTGTCACCGGCAAGGTCTGATGGCGCGCAGCGTTCTCTATCTGCCGGCCAGCAACGCGCGCGCCCTCGAGAAGGCGCGGACGCTGCCCTGCGACGCGGTCGTGCTGGATCTCGAGGACGCCGTCGCACCGGAAGCCAAGGCAGACGCGCGCGCCGCCGCGGTCGAGGCGGTCCGGTCAGGCGGCTTCGGACCGCGCGTCGGCGTGCGGATCAACGGGCTGGACACGGAATGGGGCGGCGACGACCTCGATGCGCTGGCGCAGACCGATGTCGGCTTCATGGTCGCGCCCAAGGTCAATGACGCCAGCGACACCCGGGTCGTTCTGGAACGCCTCCAGGGGACCACGCGGCTGTGGGCGATGATCGAGACGCCACGCGGCCTGCTGCATATGACCGAAATCGCCGCCATGCCGCGGGTCGAGGCCCTGATGCTGGGCGTCAATGATCTGTCGGTCGCGCTGGGCGCCGGCGCGTCCCCCGACCGCGAGCCGATCAAGCCGTGGATGGCATCGATGGTGGCCGCTGCGCGTGCCTATGGCCTGCTGGCCATCGACGGGGTGTTCAATCGCTTCACTGATTCAGAAGGCTTTGCCGCGGAGTGCGCCCAGGGGCGGCTGTACGGATTCGACGGCAAGAGCCTGATCCACCCGGGGCAGATCGAAGGCGCGAATGCGGCCTTCTCGCCGTCGCCGGAGGAGGTCGAGCGCGCCCGGGCGCTGGTCGCCGCCTTCACGCTTCCGGAGGCCGAGGGCAAGGGCGTGATCCGGGTGGATGGGGAGATGATGGAGCGGCTGCATCTTGCGGCGGCCGAGCGACTGCTCGCCCGTCTCGACCCGCGCGGCTGACGCGCCTATCTATGGGTTCTCAATAAGAACGGACGCCCGTCGCGGCGCCGCAGGGAACGCATCGAGTGACCAAAGCCGTCATCGCCGCCACGGGGTTGTTCACCCCGGACCAATCCATCTCGAACGAGGAACTGGTCACCGCCTACAACGCCTATGCGGACCGGTTCAACGAACGCCACAGCGCCGAGATCGCCGAAGGCGAGGTCGAGGCCCTGACCCATTCATCGGTCGAATTCATCGAGAAGGCTTCGGGAATCCGGTCGCGCTTCGTGCTGGACAAGGCCGGGGTGCTGGATCCCGAGCGGATGGCCCCGAACATTCCCGAACGCTCGAATGAAGAGCTGTCGGTGCTGGCCGAGATGGCGGTGAGGGCCGCGCAGCAGGCCATCGCGGCCTGGGGCAAACCAGCCAGCGAAATCGGAGCCGTCCTGTGCGCCGCCTCGAACATGCAGCGCGCCTATCCGGCGATGGCGATCGAGATCCAGCAGGCCCTGGGCATCGAAGGCTTCGCCTTCGACATGAACGTGGCCTGCTCATCCGCCACCTTCGGTCTGAAGACGGCGGCCGACTTCATCGGCTCGGGCTCGGTGAAGGCGGTGCTGATGGTGAACCCCGAGGTCTGCTCGGCCCACCTGAACTTCAAGGACCGCGACAGTCACTTCATTTTCGGCGACGTGGCGACCGCCGTGATCGTCGAGGCGGAGGATCAGGCCGGAGCCGGCGGCTGGGAGATTCTTGGCACGCGGCTGAAGACCAGCTTCTCCAACAATATCCGCAACAATTTCGGCTTCCTGAACAATGCCGCACCCGAGGGCATCGGTGCGCCGGACAAGCTGTTCGTCCAGCAGGGACGGAAGGTCTTCAAGGACGTGGTGCCGATGGTGTCGGACATGATCGTGGACCATGCAGGCGAGCTGGGCATCGATCCAGCCCGGCTGAAGCGGATGTGGCTGCACCAGGCCAACATCAACATGAACCAGTTCATCGGCCGCAAGGTGCTGGGCCGCGAGCCGGAACCGCATGAGAACGTCATCATCCTGGACGAGTACGCCAACACCTCGTCCGCCGGCTCGATTATCGCCTTCCACCTGCACAACGACGGGTTCGAGACCGGCGACACGGGCCTGATCTGCAGCTTCGGCGCGGGCTACTCGGCGGGCACCGTTTTCGTGCGCAAACGCGGCTGATGGTGGATCGCAGCGACATCGACGCTGCATTGCGATTGATTCTGCGAAGCGTTCGCATTAATTGGACCCCACTTCTTTCAAGTGGGGCCTTTGATGCGCACTCTTCTCCTGTCCGCCGGGCTCGCCGCCCTGACCGCCGCCGCAGCTCCCGCCGCGCTTGCCCAGGCCGCCGTTACGACGAGCGCCATCGCCGACAATGATCCCAGCCCGCTGGCCCCCGTCAGTGTGCTGGCCACACGGACCGAGACCCGCGCGGACGAGGCCCCGGCAACCGTCACGGTCATCACGGCGGAACAGATCGAAGCCGAGCTGGCGACCGACATCAAGGACCTGATCCGCTTCGAGCCCGGCGTCAGCGTTGTGAGCCAACCCCAGCGCTTCGGCGCCGCCCTGGGCGCCGCTGGCCGCGCCGGC
Source organism: Caulobacteraceae bacterium (assembly GCA_052441165.1). Lineage (GTDB taxonomy): Bacteria > Pseudomonadota > Alphaproteobacteria > Caulobacterales > Caulobacteraceae > Brevundimonas. The sequence continues at coordinate 29,605 of JBQVQW010000014.1, forward strand.
AATGAGGGTTTCACCATCCGCGGCCTCGGCGGCGACCGGGTCCTGATGATCGTCGACGGCGTGCGCGTCCCGGACGGTTTCGTCTTCGGCGCCCAGAGCGTCGGCCGCGGCGGCTATGCGGATCTGGATCTTATGCGCTCGGTCGAGATCCTGCGTGGCCCGGCCTCGGCCCTGTACGGCTCGGACGGAGTCGCCGGCGCCGTGGCCTTCACCACCCGCGACCCCGCCGACCTGCTACGTCCGGGCGAGAGCTTCGGCGCCCGGGCCCGCGTCGGCTACAACTCCTCGGACGCGGGGCTGACCAGGTCGGGCGTGATCGCCGGCCGCAGCGGCGCCTTCTCGGGCATGCTGGCCTGGACCGGCCGGGACAGTTCGGAGACCGAGACCCAGGGGACGGTCACCGGCGAGGAGACCGTGCAGATTCCGGCGGGCGCAACGACTGTGCCCGGCTACAACTACAGCCTCCGCACCATCGCCAACCCGATGGCGATTTCGTCGAACGGCTGGCTGGCCAAGGGTGTCTGGGACTTCGCGCCGGGCCAGAGCCTGCGCCTGTCCTACGACCGCTATGAGAGCGAGATGGACGCCCAGGTGCTGAGCGGCCGCACGACCCGCACCGTCGCGGCTCCGCCAAGCCTCGCGACCGCCGTGCTGAACCTGACCGCTCACGACGCCACCGAGCGGGAGGCGTTCCAGCTGTCCTACCGCCTGAAGGACGTCTTCGGCCTGGAGAGCGCGCAGATCACGGCTTACCAGCAGGACGCGGCCACGCGTCAGTTCACGCTGGAAGATCGTGTCGGGATCGACCGGACCCGCGACAACACCTTCGACAATGAGGTGCTCGGCTTTTCGGCGGACGCCACCACCCTGTGGGGCGCACACCGTCTGACCGTCGGCGCCGACTGGTCGGAGATGACCCAGGAAGGCGTGCGCTCCGGCACCCTTCCCCCGGCCGGCGAAACCTTCCCGACCAGCGCCTTCCCGAAAACCGACTTCACCCTGGCCGGCGTGTTCGTACAGGACGAGATCAGTCTGCTCAACGGCGACCTGCGCATCATCCCGGCGGTGCGCTGGGACAGCTATGAGCTGACTGCCGCCAACGATCCGCTGTACCCGGGCGCGACCGCGAACCAGTCGGACAATCACGTCTCGCCAAAGCTTGGCGTGGTGTGGTGGGCCACTGATGCGTTCGGCCTGTTCGGCAACTGGGGCGAAGGCTTCAAGGCGCCGACGCCGAGCCAGGTGAACAACTATTTCGCCAACCTGGCCTTCGGCTACACCTCGGCGCCGAACCCGAACCTGCGTCCCGAAACCAGCCAGAGCCTCGAGTTCGGCGCGCGGGTCCGCAACGTGCCGGTGTTCGGCGGTCAGGTCTCGGGTCAGGCCGTGGTCTTCCGGTCCGACTACGAGGACTTCATCAGCCAGCAGGTGGTATCGGGCGCCGGCACCCCGGCCGATCCGATGGTCTATCAATGGGTGAACTTCACGGACGTGCAGATTTCGGGCTTCGAGGCGAAGGCGAACGCGTGGTGGGACAACGGCGTGAGCGCCCGCTTCGCCTTCGCCTATGCCGATGGCGAGACCACCAGCGCCGGCGTGACTCGCCAGCTGCCGTCGATCGACCCGATCAAGGTCGTGTTCGGCCTCGGCTACGATGATCCGGCCGGCCGCTTCGGCGGTCAGGCGATCGCCACCTGGTCCCAGGCCAAGGATCGCGAGGATACCGACGGCCTCGGCTGCTACAGCGCCACCAACCCGGCCGTCTTCTGCGCCGTCGGGGACGATTTCGCCCTGCTGGACCTGACCGCCTACTGGAACGTCAACGAGCAGGTCACCGCCCGGGCGGGCGTCTTCAACGTGTTCGACGAGAAGTACAGCTGGTGGAGCGATGTCCGCGGCGTGTCGGGGACCTCGGCCATTCTGGACGCCTACACTCAGCCAGGCCGAAACTTCGGCGTCTCGCTGGCCTTGCGGTACTGAGCGGCAACATCGATAACGCGACTAATTCTCATCTGGGGAAACCGAACATGCGCCGTGCACTGCTTCTGACATCCATCCTGGCCGCTGTTGCGGTGGCCGCCCCCGCCCTCGCCCAGACCCCGACGATGGCCGCTCCGGCCACGGCTGCGTCGGAAGCTCCCGTCAGCCAGTTCGAGCGAGATCGCCAGTCGATCCTCGCCCAGGCCGGCACGATGCGGGTGCGCTTCGACATGCGCGAGAACGTCAGCTTCCGCGCCGGCTACGAGCCACTGGAAGAGAAGCTGTCGGCCGGCAACGAGATCGTTCGCGTCGTTTACGACGACGGCGATCGCATCAGCCTGCAGCACATCCTCGTCATGAGCGATGACGCCGGCAACCACATGGTCATCAAGCACTGGCGTCAGGACTGGGTGTACCAGCCAGAAACCGTGCTGACCTATGCCGGTCCGGACCACTGGACCGTGACCCCGGTTTCGCCCGAGGAGCGTCGGGGCGCCTGGTCGCAGACCGTGTGGCAGACCGATGACTCCCCGCGCTACGGCGGGGTCGGCCGTTGGGACTACGACCATGGCGTCGCCGAATGGACCAGCAACGCCACCTGGCGTCCGCTGGCCCGGCGCGACGCGGTCCGCAATCCGATCTACGACCGCTACCTGGGCACCAACCGCCACGCCCTGACGCCGGCGGGCTGGGTCCACATCCAGGACAATATGAAGATGGGCCCGGCCGAGGGCGATGCGGGCGAACTGACCGCCATCGTCCAGGAAGACGTGATCAACACCTATCGCCACGTCGACAACTATGACCCCGCGCCGGGCGACGCCTACTGGGCGGCGACGAAGGACTACTGGGCCGGCGTTCGCGCCGCCTGGGACGAGGTCGCGAACCGCAACGGCGGCATCTACCTCGAGGAAGAAGCCAATCGCGGCGCGGTCACCGGCAAGCCGCTGATGGACTGGGCCGAGGAAATCCAGGCCGGGACGCTGACGACCGAGACCGGCATTGCACAGGCCCGCGAACTGATCGCCCGCGCCACGGTGGAGCCCGGTGCGTAGTCGCACGCACGCATCGGGTCGTGGGGAAAGGGGACGTCGGAATGGCGTCCCCTTTTCTTTTGGCGGTCAGGCCGCCGCGACCGCCTCGATCTCGACGAGCCAGGCCTCGTCGAAAATGCCCGTAACAATGACCGTCAGGGACGTCTGGCGCCCGCCGAGACGGCGAATGCGGACCTCGCGGTTCTCGAGGGCGTACTTCCGGTCGGACAGGAAGGTCGTCACCTTCACAAGATTATCCAGCGTCATCCCGGCGGCGCGGAGCTGGGTCTCGAGATTGTCCCAGACCTGCTCGCACTGCTTCGTGAAGTCGGGCGCGAGCGAACCGTCCGGCGCGACCGGAATCTGGCCGGACAGATACAGCCAGCGGCTCGCCCCGCTGACCTCACAGGCCTGTGCGTACTCGCCCTCCGCCGGCGGCGAGCCGTCGCCGGTCAGAGGGCGGATATTCAGGGTCACCGGCGCGCGGCCGCGGAACGGGCCCGCACCTGACCGAACTCGGAGGTGGGCTTCCAGCCGGGCCAGTCGCTGCTGTTGGCGAGGTCGAGCCCCAGCCGGTATAGCAGCGTGAGATTCTCGACCGCCGAGGTGAAGTTCAGGTCGGCCGACCACTCGTCCGACGGCTTGTGATAGTCGGCCGCGAACTTCGCACGCCACGCCGCCTCGCCGGCTTCACGGCCGCCTTCGACCCAGTCCCAGCCATGCCAGGGCATCAGGGCCGGAACGCCGGCGCGGGCGAACGGGAAGTGGTCCGAGCGGTAGTAGAAGCCCTCCGCGGGCATGCCATCGTCCGAAATGTAGCGACCAAGCGGCTCGGCCAGAGCGCCGAGCCGGTCTTCGAGCTCGTTCTGGCCCTTGCCGAAGATGGCGATGTCACGGGTCGATGGCGACAGGGGCAACATGTCGATGTTGATGTCGGCGACGGTCGTCTCCAGCGGATAGACCGGATCGGCGGCATAGGCGTAGGCGCCCAGCAGACCCATCTCCTCGGCCGCCATGTGGGCGAAGACGATGGTGCGCTGCGGACGCGGCGCACGGCTCAGCTGGCGAGCCATCTCCAGCACGCCGATGGTGCCGGAGGCGTTGTCCCAGGCGCCGTTCCAGATCCTGTCACCCTCGACGCCCGGATGCTGGGCCTCGCCGCCGACGTGATCCCAGTGGGCCGAATAGATGATCGTCTCGTTCGGACGCGCCGAGCCCTCGATCTTCGCCAGCAGGTTATGAGTGACGAGAGTGTCGATCGTCTCCGACGCATCGACCGACAGCTTGATGCCGTTCAGCTGGACGGCGCGGAATTGCCCGCTGGCGGTGTTGGCCAAGGCGTCCATCGACAGGCCGGCGGCCATCGCCCATGCGTGGGCGGTGTCGTGGTTGATGACGCCCGAGAACTCGAGGTCGGCGGCGCCCGGGGTCAGGGTGCGGGTGCGGCTGCTGGCGCGGACCGTCCCTTGCCAGGCCGGCGCCGTCGCCGGCTGGGGCAGCAGGGTGATCACGCCGACCGCGCCGCGGCGGAAGGCCTCGTCGGCCTTGTATGCGCCTGACTGGTAGTTGGTGGCGTATTCGCCGTTGAAGAGCGCTCCGTCCGGCTCACCGGAGATGACGACGACGACCTTCCCGCGGACGTCGAGATCGCCGTAGTCGTCCCAGTTCCGCTCCGGAGCGGTGATGCCGTAACCGGCGAAGACCACGCCCGCATCGCGGACCGAGGCCCGTCCGTCGTTGGTCACCGCGCGCAGGACGATATCGTTTCCGACGGCCAGAGGATGCACAGCGCCGTCAGGCCCGGTCCAGTTGGCGGTCGCGCCGGCGACGGGGGTGTAGCGCTTCAGCTCGACCCGCTGGAGCCACTGGCCGTTCGGGCCGCCGGGCTGGAGGCCCATGGCCTCGTACTGGGCCTGAAGCCACTCCAGCGTCATGCGCTCGCCGTCGGTGCCGGGGTAGCGGCCCTGGAAGCTGTCGGCGCTGATGGTGCGGATGCCGTCGCTGAGAGCCTGGGCGGTGAAGTCCTGCGCGGCGGAAACGCCCGCAGCGAGGAGAACGGCGGCCATGGCGACGCCGCCGGTCAGTTTGCGGAACATGAAAATGGGCTCCATCCCGGATCAGATGGAGCCCATTCTAGGACGGTCGGCGCGAACGCGGCCCATTACCTTTTCGTCATGAACTAGCGGCGTTGCGCGGCGCTTGCGGCGCGGGCGGGACCGAACTCCGAACCCGACTTCCACTGCGGCCAGTCGCGGCTGTTCGCCAGGGCGCTGCCGGCCTCATAAAGCACCTGCAGGTCCTCGATCTGGCCCGACAGGTCCCAGTCGGGCGACCACTCGTCGGCGGCCTGGTGGTAGCGACTGCGACCGTACTCCGAACGGTTGGCCTCGCGCGCCGCGATCGGCTCGTCACGGAAATCGCCCGTGCTACCGCCATAGGTCATGGGCACGCCGCGCTTGGCCAGCGGGAAGTGGTCCGAACGGAAGTAGCCGCCGGAGGCCGGGTTGGCGTCCGGCTGGATCGTCCGCCCCTGGGCCTCGACCAGCGCGCCGATCCGCTCGTCCAGATCGGACTGGCCGAAGCCGGTGATGCCGTAGCGGGTGACCCGACCATAGACGTTCATCGAGTCGATGTTGAACCCGCCCACCGTCGTCTCCAGCGGATAGATCGGATTGGCGGCATAGTACTCCGACCCCAGCAGACCGCTTTCCTCCGCGGTGAAGCTGACCATGACGATCGAACGCTGCGGGCGCGGACCGGCGCCGAAGGCGCGGGCCAGTTCGATCAGGCCGGCGGTGCCGGTGGCGTTGTCGACGGCGCCATTGAATATACGGTCTCCGTCGGCGTCCGGTTCGCCCATGCCGATATGGTCCCAGTGGCCGGTGTAGAGGATTGTCTCGTCCGGATGAGTCGTGCCGGGCAAGCGGGCGATGACATTGTGGGTCGTGACCTGATTGGTGGCGACATCGAACGTGCCGTTGAAGGTCACCCCGGCCAGCTCGACCGGACGGAAGTCCCGGCTGCGCGCCGCCACCTTGAGCGCATCGAAGTCCTGACCTGCGCGGCGGAACAGATCGACGGCGAGATCACGCTGGATCCACGACTCCATCGGCACGCGCTCGGCAGCGGCGTTCTGGCGGACGATGTCGAACTGCGCCCCCGACCAGCTGTTGTTGACCGTGGCCCATCCGTAGGAAGCCGGAGCGGTCTCGTGGACGATGATCACGCCGGCGGCGCCCTTCCGGGCCGCCTCCTCGTACTTGTAGGTCCAGCGGCCGTAATAGGTCATGGCGCGCCCGCCGAAGGTGTTCAGCTCCGGCTGCTCGAAGTCAGCGTCATTGACCAGCACGACGATGATCTTGCCGCGGACGTCGACATCCTTGAAGTCGTTCCACTGGCGCTCCGGCGCGTCGATGCCATAGCCGACGAAGACGAGGGGGGTGTCCGTCAGCCGGACCTGTCGCCCCGGCAGACGGGTCGAGATCACCATCTGCTGGCCCTGGGTCACCGGAATGGTTTCGCCGCCGACGGAGAAGCCCGCGCGAATGTTGGAGGCCGTGAAGCGGTTCAGGGTGACGGCCTGGGTCCAGCCGCCGTTCTCGCCTCCGGGCTGGAAGCCGGCCGCGGCGTACTGCTCGCTCAGATAGCGGATCACCTTTTCCTCGGCCGGGGTGGCGATGCCCCGCCCCTCGAAACTGTCATCCGACAGAACGCGGACATGCTCCGACAGGCGCGCCGCGTCGAACGACGGAGCGGCCCCTCCCCCGGCGCCGGTCGTGGCGCAGGCGGTGAGCAGGGCGCCGGCGGCAAGCACGGCGGCGGAAGCGATCAGACGCATGAACGGGACACCCTCAGCCTTTGAACAGGGGGCGGACGTTAGGGCGCCGCTTCAGGCCTGTCGATGCGACGCAGGCGACGAAAAACCCGCCGGAGCGAGGCTCCGGCGGGTCGATGGTGTCAGCCTGTCAGGCCGCCCTAGTGGGCGACGCCCTTCCAGATCCGGCGGTACGACAGATAGGTCACGCCGGCGAACAGGAAGAGGAAGATGAGCACGCCCACGCCGGTCTGCTTGCGCTGGACCTGCTTGGGATCGGAAGCCCAGGCGATGTAGGCGGCGACGTCCTTGGCCATCTGGTCGACCGAGGCGGTGGTGCCGTCGTCATAGGTCACCTGACCGGCGCGCAGCGGGTTCGGCATGGCGATGAAGCCGCCGGGAGGCACGTGGCCCGCATCGCCGGTCCAGAACGGCGACAGGTCGCCGGCCATGTACTCGTTGTAGTTCTGGCCCGGACGAATCTGCAGACCGGCCGGCGCCGGCTTGTAGCCCACCAGCAGCGAGTAGATGTAGTTGGCGCCGCCGTGACGGGCCTTGGCCATGACCGACAGGTCGGGCGGAGCCGCGCCGCCGTTGGCCGCGGCCGCGGCCGTGGCGTTCGGGTACGGGTTGGGGAAGCGGTCGGCGGGCGTGCCGTCGCGCATCACCGGCTCACCGGTCTCGGTGTCGATGTCGGCGATCTGGAACTCTTTCGACAGCGCGCGCACGAACCGGTTCTCCGCCGGGCTGGCCTGGTGCGAGTCGTAGAACGGACCGCCCGGCTCGGCCAGGGTGCGGAAGTGCATCAGGTCCATGCTGTGGCACGAGGCGCAGACCTCGCGATAGACCTTGTAGCCGCGCTGCAGCTGGCCCTGGTGGAAGGCGCCGAACGGACCGTCGAAGCTGAAGCCGCCGTCCCGCAGGGCGTGGCCCTCGCCACCGGCCGCCATCGCGGGGGTGGACAGGGCCAGGCCGGCCGCGGCAGCGATCAGGACCAGGGTCTTCTTCATGGAGATCATCGAAGTCTTGAGGGTCATGGTCGCGATCAGCCCTTGTGTTCTTCGCCGCCCAGGACGGGCTCGGAGATCGTGGCCGGGATCGGCAGCGGCTTCTCCTTCAGACCGACCAGCGGCATGATCACGAGGAAGAAGGCGAAGTAGTACAGCGTCGCGAAGCGGGTGAGCCACAGGTAGCTGTTCAGGTCGCCGTCGATCAGGGTGAAGGTCTTGAAGCTGCCGATCACCGGAGCATCCGGAAGCTGGGCTCCGCACCAGCCGAGCAGCAGTCCGACGACCACGAACACGATGAAGAAGGTGCGCATCGTCGGGCGGTAGCGCATCGAACGCACCTTCGACGTGTCGAGCCACGGCAGCACGAACAGCACGCCGATCGCCGCGAACATGGCCACCACGCCGCCGAACTTGTCCGGCACCGCGCGAAGGATCGCGTAGAAGGGCAGCATGTACCACTCGGGCACGATGTGCGCCGGCGTCTGCAGCGGGTTGGCCGGAATGTAGTTGTCGGCGTGGCCCAGGGCGTTCGGCATGAAGAAGACGAACAGGGCGAACAGCATCAGGAAAAGGATGATCGCAAAGCCGTCCTTGACCGTGAAATACGGGTGGAACGGGACGGTGTCCTTCTTCTCGCGGTCCTTCGGGATCAGGATGCCGACCGGGTTGTTCTGACCGGCGTGGTGCAGGGCCCACAGGTGGAGGACCACGCAGCCTGCGATCACGAACGGCAGCAGGTAGTGCAGTGAGAAGAAGCGGTTCAGCGTCGCGTTGTCGATCGCCGGGCCGCCGCGCAGCCAGATCAGGATCGGCTCGCCGACGACGGGGATGGCCCCGATCAGGTTGGTGATGACCTCGGCGCCCCAGTAGGACATCTGGCCCCACGGCAGCACGTAGCCGAGGAAGGCGGTGGCGATCATCAGGAAGAAGATCAGGCAGCCGACGATCCAGATCATCTCGCGCGGCGCCTTGTAGGACCCGTAGTACAGGCCCCGCAGCATGTGGAGGTACACCGCGATGAAGAACATCGAGGCGCCGTTGGCGTGGGTGTAGCGGATCAGGTCGCCGCCGTTGACGTCACGCATGATGCGCTCGACCGAGGCGAAGGCCATCTCGGTGTTCGGCACATAGTGCATGGCCAGCACGATGCCGGTCGCGATCTGCGTGACCAGGCACAGCGCCAGAATGCCGCCGAAGGTCCACCAGTAGTTGAGGTTCTTCGGGGTCGGCAGCGACATGTAGTCGGCGCCGAAGCGGACGATCGGAAGACGGGTGTCGAGCCATTTCTCGACGGCGGTCTTCGGGACGTAGGTGGATTCGTGAGCGCTCATCGTTCTCTCGTACGTCCTCAGCCGATCTTGATACGGGTGTCGGACACGAACTCGTAGGTCGGCACCGGCAGGTTGAGGGGAGCCGGACCCTTACGGATGCGGCCCGAGGCGTCGTAGTGCGAGCCGTGGCACGGGCAGAACCAGCCGCCGAAATCGCCGGTGCCGAAGGTCGGCACACAGCCCAGGTGGGTGCAGTTACCCAGCACAACCAGATACTGGTGGTGACCGTCCTTGGTGCGGGCGGTATCGCTTTCCGGCGGGCTGCCGACGTTCGGCTCGCCGGCCAGGGTCTGCAACTCGGCCGGGGTGCGGTAGCGCACGAAAACCGGCTTGCCCTGCCATTTGATCACGACCTGCTGTCCTTCCTGGACCTTGGTCATGTCGAATTCGATCGAGGCCAGCGCCAGCGTGTCGGCCGCCGGGTTCATCTGGTTGATCAGCGGCCAGGCGGCCATTGCGCCGGCGCCCACAGCGGCCGCACCGGCCGCAATGTGAATGAAGTCCCGGCGGGTGGCGTCGCCGCCTTCACCTTCAACGACCGATTCGGCCACGTGTCACTCCGTCGTACGCCGGATTCCACGCCCGGGAAGGAGCATGGCGATACGGCATGGATGCTGTGCGAAAACCCGAACCTCCCGTCCGGCCCAATTTGGCGCGGTTTCCCGCAACCCGCTGACGTTTCTTGCGAAACGTTCGCAAATCAGACCGCGACAAGCCCCCGGGCCGCGCGTATGAGGGCCTTAGAATGCGTCTCGCCCTTTTTCAACCAGCCATTCCGCAGAACGTCGGGGCCTGCATCCGACTGAGCGCCTGTTTCGGCGTCGAACTGCATGTGATCGAACCCACCGGCTTCCGTTTCGACGACCGGGCGATGAAGCGCGCGGCGCTGGATTACGGGCCTCTGGGGCACATGACGCGCCACGCGGAGTGGGAGGCCTTCCAGCGGGATCGCCGCCCCGGGCGTCTGGTGCTGTTCACCACAAAAGGCGCCACGCCGTTGCAGGAATTCGACTTCCGGCCGGACGACATCCTGCTGTTCGGCTCCGAACCGACCGGTGCGCCCGACTACGTCCACGAGGCCGCGGACGCCCGGGTGGTGATTCCGCTCGAGCCCGGCGCCCGGTCGCTGAACCTGTCGGTCAGCGCCGGGATCGCGGTCTGGGAAGCGTTGCGAGCCGGCCGCTAGACCTACTCAGGCGCGCCGTCCCCGGGGAGGGCCGCCAAAGACGGACGCTCGCCGCGCTTGCTGGCCGCCACGGCCTCGACCGATCGCATGACGCGCAGGACGTTCTCGCCCGCCAGCTTGCGGATGTCCGCCTCGGTCCAGCCATTGGCCATCAGGGCGGCGAGGATGCGGGGATAGGCGTCCACGCCGTCGACATCGTCCGGCAGGGCGTTCACCCCGTCGAAGTCGCCGCCGAGGCCGACGTGGTCGATCCCGGCCACGTCGCGGACGTGCTGGATGTGAGCGACGACATCGGCGATGCCGGCCCGCGGGGTCGGGTTGGCGGCGCCCCAGGCGGCCAGACCATCGGTCACCGCCTGCGGGTTGCCGGGATGCAGCGACTTCAGGCGGGCGTCCTCGGCGGCCCGGGCAGCGCTCCAGGCGCGGACCGCCTCGCTGACGAAGCCGGGAACGAAAGTGACCATCACCACCCCGCCGTCCTCCGGCATCATGCGCAACACCGCGTCCGGCACATTGCGCGGATGATCCGTCACGCCCCGCGCAGAGGAGTGGGAAAAGAGCACCGGAGCGTCCGAAACCCGCATGGCGTCCAGCATCGTCTCTTCCGAGACGTGGCTCAGGTCGACCATCATCCCGAGGCGGTTCATCTCCTTGACCACCTGCTCTCCGAACGGCGACAGCCCGCCCCACTTCGGCGCATCCGTCGCGCTGTCGGCCCAGGTGGTGGTGCGCGAGTGCGTCAGGGTCATGTAGCGGACGCCCGCCTCGTGGAACTCGCGCAGCAGGCCCAGAGAGTCATCGATCGAATAGCCGCCCTCGATGCCCATCAGACTGGCGATCCGGCCGCGGCGGTGGATGCGGGCGATGTCATCGGCCGTCGTGGCCAGCTCGAATGTCTCCGGATAGGCGGCGACCATCCGGCGGACGATGTCGATCTGCTCCCAGGTCGCGACCGCCGCATCCGGCGGCGACAGGCTGGCGGGCACATAGACCGACCAGAACTGGCCGCCGACACCTCCGGCCCGCAGACGCGGGATGTCGGTGTGAAGCCGGGTCGAGGTCTTGAGGTTGGTCTCAAGGTCCACCGCGAACGGATCGCGGGCATGGTTCTCGCGCAGGGCCCACGGCAGGTCGTTATGGCCGTCGATCAGGGGCGTGCGCTCGAGAATGCGGCGCGCCCTCGCCTCTCCGTCCGTGCTCTGGGCTGCAGCAGCGCCTGCAGTCAGGGCGGCGGCGACGGCGGACAGGACGATGGCTCGGATCATGACGGCTCCCCTCGGTTCGGCACGAACACTGGCACGCGCAGGCGGGGGGTCAAGGACCACCCTGTCCCCCTGGACCGTTCGTCGGCTTCTCGCGACCCGACGGACGCGGTAGGAGCAGGCCATGACCGTCGAGACCGATCCCCTCGCCCCGAAGAAGCAGCAGGCCCGCGCCTGGTTCGAGGAACTGCGCGACCGCATCCACGCCGGCTTCGAGGCACTCGAGGACGAGGCCCCGGACGGGCTGTTCCCCGGCGAGGCTGGCCGCTTCGTGCGTACCCCGTGGGATCGCAAGGAGGGCGGCGGCGGCGTCATGGGGATGATGCATGGCCGGCTGTTCGAGAAGGTCGGTGTTCATGTCTCGACCGTCCACGGCAGCTTTCCTGCCGACTACGCCAGGAATGTCCCGGGCGCCGAGGAGGACCCGCGCTTCTTCGCCACCGGCATCAGCCTGATCTGCCATCCGGTCAGCCCGCGCGTCCCGGCGGTGCACATGAACACCCGCTTCATCGCCACCACGAAAAGCTGGTTCGGCGGCGGCGGCGACCTGACCCCCGTTCTCGACGCGGACCGCCGGGATGATCACCCGGACACACTGGCCTTCCATGCCGCCATGAAGGCCGCATGCGACGCCTTCGATCCGTCATGGCACGCGAAATACAAGGCGTGGTGCGACGAGTATTTCTTCCTGCCGCACCGGAACGAGCCGCGCGGCACCGGCGGCATCTTCTACGATCACCATGACAGCGGCGACTGGGACCGCGACTTCGCCTTCACGCGCAGCGTCGGCGAGGCTTTCCTGGAGGTCTATTCCTCCATAGTCCGGGACCGGATGGGTGAAAGCTGGACGCCCGAAGAACGCGAGGAGCAGCTGGTCCGTCGCGGCCGCTACGTCGAGTTCAACCTGCTGTACGACCGCGGGACGATGTTCGGCCTGAAAACCGGCGGCAACGTGGACTCGATCCTCAGTTCAATGCCGCCTGTGGTCCGGTGGCCCTGAAGTCTCAGGCCGCCTGATCCACCCTGGCTGTCGGCTCCAGCGCGGCGCCGATGGCGTCGAACAGGGCCTGCAGGGTGATCGGTTTGGTCAGGTGACCGTCCGCGCCGGCCATACGTCCGGCCTCGACGTGTTCCGCCATGGCGTTGGCGGTCAGCATCAGCACCGGAGTGCGGGTGAGTCCCCGCGCCTGCTCCAGCGCACGAATCTCCCGCGTGGCGGTCAGCCCGTCCATGACCGGCATCTGCATGTCCATCAGGACCAGGTCGAAGCCCCCGCCGGCGAAGGCGTCCAGCGCCTGTCGGCCGTCCTCGACCATGACCAGCTCCATCGGCGTCGCCGCCAGCATGATCTCGACCACCTTCCGGTTCGCCGGATGATCGTCGGCCAGCAGGATGCGCAGGGGCGCTTCGCCGACCTCGACCGAGGTTTCCGCCTCCGGCTGGATCGCCATCGGGGTTTCAGCTCTGGGGAGCGGAATCTCGAACCAGAAGCTGGACCCCTCGCCCGGCGTGCTCTCGCACTCGAGTTCACCGCCCATCAGCTCCACCAGCGCGCTCGATATAGCCAGGCCCAGACCCGTGCCGCCGTATCGGCGCGTGATCGAACCGTCGGCTTGCTGGAAACGGTGGAAGATTCGCGCCTTCTGATCGCCGTCGAAGCCCACACCGGTGTCTGTCACGCGGAAGGCGACACGGTCATCGCCCGCCGAGCGCACGCTGATCGCGACGGTGCCCTCGGCCGTAAATTTCAGGGCATTGCTGACGAGGTTGGTCAGGACCTGTCGCAGCCGCACCGCATCGCCCTGAACGAACTTGGGCAGTTCGCCGTCGAAATCGAACGTCAGGGAGACGCCCTTGTCCTCCGCCTTGGCGCGCCAGAGCAGGGCGACGTCTCCAACGCCATGTTTGAGGTCAAGGACCGTCGGCTCGATCGTCACCTGGCCGGACTCGATCTTGGCGCTGTCCAGGATGTCGGACAGCAGGCGCTCAAGGGTCTCGCCGGACGAACAGATCAACTCGACCATCTCCCGCTCCTGCGGGTCCAGATCGCGGCGGGCGAGCGCGTCGGCCATGGAAACCACGCCGTTCAGCGGAGTCCGGATCTCATGGCTCATGTTGGCGAGAAACTCGCTCTTGGCGCGGTTGGCGTCCTCAGCGCGGCGACGGGCGATGCGAAGCTGGCCCGCCTGGCGCCACTGCCAGATCATCACGCCGATGGCGGACGACAGGAAGACGATGGCGATCGCCAGCACCAGTTGCTGGAGATGGGTGTTGGAGCGCGCGGTCTCCAGCTGCTCGCGCCGTTCGGCCAGCTGCTGCTGCATGTTGCCGGTCACCTGATGGATACCCGAGCTGAAGCTCAGGGCGGCCGCAGTCTCGCTGCTCTGCATGTGGGACCGAAGGAGCCGGTACCCCTCTGCAGTCCTCCCCTCGGCGAACAGAACCTCTGCCTCGACATGAGCCACATCGGAGCCGACCCCGGTGTCGGTCGCGATGGCGCGCAGCTTGTTCAGGTCCCGGCGCGCACCCGCCGCGTCGCCGGTCTGGGCGCGCGCGATGGCCCGGAGCGGCAGGGCGTCAAGGGACAGAAAGGCTGCCTCGCCAAGATCCTCGCCGTAGGGAGCGAGGCAGGTGAGCACGGCGCGAGGCGCGCTGCGCGCATTCGCCACCATCGCACAAAGGCTGGCGTCGTAGATCCGCAGCGTCGGCAGATCCGCCCGGACGGCGAGGCGGTGATGGGCAGCGGCGAAACGCGCCGCGCGATCCAGATCGCCGACCTTCGCGGCCATTCTGGTCAGGTTGTACAGGCTGTCGAAATCCGGGCGCGGATAGGCCGGGTTCGAATACTCGACCTCGAACTTGCGGAAGGCGGCAGCAGCGCCCTCCACGTCGTTCAGGTCCTTCAGACCCATGCCGACGACTTCCCAGATGCCGGCCTGCGCGGTGTGGGCGAATGGGTCATCGACCGGGATATCGGCCTGGGCCTCGGTCAAACGTTCGAGCCCTTCTCCCACCCTGCCCGCGTCCATCAGGCTCAGGGCCGTGAGCCGGGTGGCGTGGGCGCGCACGAACCAGTCGCGACCGCTTCGGGCCATGCGGTCCATTTCGGCGGCGACGCCCGCCTCGCCCCGGTCATACCGGATGGTCAGGGCATTCAGGTGCGCGATATCGACGTAGCGGTGGTCGCCCAGCCGACGGGCAGCTGTCTCAAGACGCTGGTTCCAGACCTCCGCCTGCTCGAACTCGCCCTGATTCAGAATGGTCCAGGTGACGTGGTACAGGCGGTTCAGGCCTTCGCGGTCCCGGCGGGTCATCGCCTCTCGTCCAAACGAGTCGAGAGCGGCGAAGCTGGTGTGACCGGCGCGCCGCTCGACGAAGCGCGCCAGGCTGTCGGCCTCGCCGTCGCGCGCGTCAATGCGCGGCTGCGCAGCGGCCAGAGGCGTCCACGCGAGCAGCGCAAGAACGGCGAAAACCGCCAGGACGAAACGGCTGAAAATCATACGGAACCCGACGTGTGCATTTCATCACTACACGCCAGAAGTTGCACAAGACTTAGCAATGCGTTCGGGTCGCATCAGCCTGATTTCTAAGCGGATATGAAGTTTCTGATCCACTGCGCGACAATCCCGCGATCATCAGGCTGTTTCAGACTTTCGAGCGCCCGATCCACAACTCCGTCGTCGATCCGCCCCCGGCGTCCGGCGGTCAGGTCGGCAGCGTACTCCGGGCTGAACTCGGGATGGCACTGGAAACTGATCGCATCATCGCCCCAGGCGAGCGCGCCCGCGGGTGTGAAGGCGCTGTTCGCGAGAACGCGGGCTCCAGGGGGCGTGCCGACGACCTGGTCCTGATGCGAAACCGGTATCGATATCGTTCTGACGACCGGTTGCATCCACCGTTCGACAGATTGCACCTGATACTCGTGCAGTCCGACCCCCCACCCTTTTTCCGACTTTTCAACGAGTCCGCCGAGCGCCTGCGCCATCGCCTGATGCCCGAAGCAGATGCCCACGAGCTTCAGCCTTCCCTTCGCCGTCCTGATCCAGTCCAGCAGGTCGCTGATCCACGGATCACCCTCGTAGACGCCTGCCGCCGAGCCGGTGATCACGGCGGCGTCGAAGGCGTCCGGTTCGGGCCACTCCCCCGCCTGCACATCGAAGGTCGTCGCCTCGCTCCCGTCGCCGAGGATGGCCCGGAACATGGCGGGATAGTCGCCGTAGCGAGCTTCCAGAGCGGGCGGCGGCGCGCCGGTCTTCAGAATGGCGACGTGGGTCATCTTGTCTCCTTCGCTGCCGATATGACGCTCCGCGCAAGACAACGGAAGGTCATTGGGCTAGACCCCGCGCCATGTCCGACGACGCCGATCCCGTGGTCCTGATCAACGTCTATCGCTGCGAGCCGGAGCGACAGGCGACGCTGATGGATCATCTGACCGCCATGGTGCGGGCCCAGCGCGAGCTGGACGGCTTCATTTCCGCCAACGTCCACCGGGGCCTGAATGGCCGGGTCGCCGCCGTCCACGCCGTGTGGCGTTCGAAGGAGGAGTGGAAGGCCATGGCGCGCCACCCTTTGGTCGCCGGAGCGATGGAGCCGATCCTGGCCATCGCCACCTTCGAGCCGCACCTCTACGACCCCGGCGAAGTGATCGACTAGGCTGTCCAGACCTCGGCCTTCGCGCCGGCGTCGCCCAAGGTTTCCGCCACCCAGCCGCAGATCTCGCGCGCAGCCGCCTCTGCCCCTGCAGGCGGCTGCAGCACGACCATCGCGCAGCCGTTCATCTTCATCGGATTGGTCAGCGGCCGCAGACGAGCCTCGGCGACGAGGACATTCTGCGCGCCCGACTGCTGCAGGCGACGCAGGAAGCCGTCGAAGGTCTCCATATCCTTCAGCGGGGTCCAGATTGCGACCATTGCGCGCGGATCAGCCTTCACGATCGCCGCAGCGGTGTCGGCGGCGCGCAGATAATCATCCGGCTTCTCGAAGGGCGGATCGATCAGCACGAAGGCGCCCGGCGCCCGGGCCGCCTCGGCCTTCGCCTGGTCGTAACCATCGCCGCCCCGGCCCGAGGCCCGGGCGAAGGGCTGCAGCGCCCCGGTCAGCAGGTCCAGCACCGGCGGGTTCAGCTCGAAACCGATGTAGTGGTCGTCCCTGCGCAACCGCCCGGCAACCAGCAGCGGCGAGCCCGGATAGAGGGTCACGCCGCCGTGGGGGTTCAGGGTGACGACTTCCCTCGCCAGCGCCTCGACGAGGGGAGGGCGGACTTCGGCGGCCATCAGGCGAGCGATGCCGGCCTCGGCCTCCTTCGAGCGCGCCGCATCGCCAGTCAGATCATAGACCCCGGCCCCGGCATGGGTGTCGATCACGGTCACAGGACCTGAGGCCTGACGCCGTTCAAGCAGCCAGAGCACGAGGGCGTGCTTGACCAGATCGGCGAAATTTCCGGCGTGGAAGCTGTGGCGATAGTTCATCCGCCTGCCTCCCCCTCCACGCGCCGGCGGTCAAGAGGAACCGGCGACGGATGACGAGTGTTGGCCCTCCGCGCTGTGCAGGACGACCATGACTTCCACCGATATCGTGCCCGAGGGGCTGACATATTGCAGCGACGAGTCGCCGGGCCTGACCCGCACGGCTTCGGGGAATGGCTTCACCTACCACGACCGCAAGGGCGACGTGATCCGGGATGAGAAGGTGCTGGAGCGGATCCGGATTTTGGCGATCCCGCCTGCCTGGACCGACGTCTGGATCTGCCCGCGCGCGACTGGCCACATCCAGGCGACGGGCCGGGATGCGAAAGGCCGCAAGCAGTACCGCTATCACGCCGACTGGAGCCGCCATGCCGCGGAGACCAAATTCGAGCGCCTGCCCGCTTTTGCAAAGGGACTGCCGAAACTGCGCAAGCAGATTGATGCCGACCTGGGAAAACGCGGAGCGAGCCGGGACAAGGTGCTGGCCACCGCCGTGCGCCTGCTGGAGGTCACCCTGATCCGCGTCGGCAACGCTCAGTATGCGCGACAGAACCGCTCCTATGGCCTGACCACGCTGAACAAGCGGCATCTGGACGTCGACGGAACCGCCCTGACCTTCGCCTTCAGGGGCAAGAGCGGTGTCGAGCACGAGGTACGCGTCCGCGACCGCCGGCTGGCGACGGTGATCCGGTCGCTCCGGGAACTGCCGGGGCAGCAATTGTTCAAATATCGCAACGCCGACGGCGACCTGTGCGCGATCAGCTCGGACGATGTGAACGCCTACATTCGCGAGGCCATGGGCGAGGATTTCTCTGCGAAGGATTTCCGCACCTGGGCCGGTACGGTCTCGGCGGCTCGGGCGCTGCGGGAGACCGGGCCGCCGACCTCTGCCACGGACGCGAAGCGGAAGATCACAGTCTGCGTGAAGGCGGTGGCGGGGCTGTTGGGAAACACGCCGACCGTCTGCCGGTCCTCCTATGTCCACCCCAAGGTGTTCGAGCTCTACGAAAGCGGCGTTCTGGCCGCCGACTTCCCGGGTGCTGACGCCGCCCGGTTCGAGCCGACCCTGATCAGGGCGCTGACCTGACTCACGCCGTCATCCAGTAGCCTTTTGCGCGCGCGCTGACGGGCGCCCGGCGCTCCTTGACCCGTTCCAGGATGAGATCGCGGAACCGGTCCGCCTCCGCCTCGCCGCGCAGCAGGCGCAGTGACCGGATGATGCGGGTGATCCGCAGATGGTTGTGATCAGCCGGACCCATCCAGTGATTGGTCCGGCTGTAGAACGCCATCATGCGGTCGGCTGCGGCCGACAGCGCGACCATGGCCATGCTTGACCCCTGAATTGCCTCGACGTCCGCAGCTGCAAGCACCGGAGCATCCGGCACGGACTGCGAGGCCTCCATCAGGGGGAACAGCCACTGAATATAGTCGTGGGTGCGCTCCAGCGCGTCATCGCTGAAGCCCAGAACCTCGAACAACGTCCGACCCCGCGCGTCTGCTCCCACGCCTTGCAGAAAGGCGAGGACCGCTTCCCCCGATGCCCCCATCAGCGTCTTCCTGTCAGGCCGCCTTGTCCCAGTTGAGCACGACCTTGCCCGACTGGCCCGAACGCATGGCCTCGAAGCCTTCGCGGTACTGTTCGTAGCCCATCTGGTGCGTGATCAGCGGCTGAAGGTCGAGACCGGCCTTCAGCAGGCCCAGCATCTTGCGCCAGGTGGTGAACATCTCACGGCCGTAGACGCCCTTGATGGTCAGGGCCTTGAGAATGATCTGGCCCCAGTCGGTTTCCATCGGCCTGGAAGGAATACCCAGCAGGGCCATGCCGCCGCCCATGATCAGGGTGTCGACGCACTGCTTGAAGGCGATCGGCGAGCCGGACATTTCCAGCGCCACGTCGAAGCCGACCTTCAGGCCGAGTTCGTGCATGACGTCGCGCAGGTCTTCCTTCGTGGTGTTTACCGTGCGGACGCCCGGAGCGACCTTCTGGGCCAACTCCAGACGGAAATCATTGATGTCGGTCAGGACCACCGTTCGCGCGCCCGCATGACGGGCGACGGCCGCGGCCATCATGCCGATCGGACCGGCGCCGGTGACCAGGACGTCCTCGCCCAGCAGGTCGAACTGCTGCGCCGTGTGCACCGCATTGCCGAACGGATCGAGGATCGAGCCGATCTCGTAGGGCACGTCGTCAGGCAACTCGATGACGTTGAAGGCGGGGGCCACGACATACTCGGCGAACGCGCCCTGGCGGTTCACGCCGATGCCGCGGGTGTCGGGATCGAGATGGAAATGACCGGCGCGGGCCGCTTCCGAGTTCAGGTCGATGACATGCCCCTCGGCCGAGACGCGCTGGCCGACCTTCAGGCGGCGATCCACGTCCTTGCCGATGGCGACGATCTCGCCCGAAAACTCGTGACCGGTGATCATTGGCACCGGAACGTTCTTCTGGCTCCACTCGTCCCAGTTCCAGATGTGGATGTCGGTGCCGCAAACGGCGGTGCGCTTGACCTTGATCAGCACGTCCTCGTCGCCGGGCGTCGGGATCGGGGCGTCGATCAGTTCGAGGCCGACCTCGGGTTTTGTCTTTGCGAGGGCCTTCATCGTGTCGGTCATCGTTTCGCTCCATCCGGTCCGACCTGCCGTCGGTTCCGCCGCGCACGGCATAACCTACTGGCGCCAGAGCTCAAGCGGGACTTTGCGCGTGAACCTGCACCGGCCCTGAGGGTTCTTCCAGCCATGACACGGTCGACACGGTATCCACTGTTTCTCTCCGCCACCGCTCTCCTCGCCTGCGCGCTGACGGCGTGTGGCGACGGTGGTCGCGATGCGGCCGCGCCCGCGCGTTCAACGGATCAGGACGCGCCGCCTGCCGCCGGGCCCATCGAGGCAGCGCGGGCGACAACACCTCGTCCCGCCCCGACTTCAGGGCCGACAGGGCCGCTTCCCCTGATCCCGGGGGTATATGTGTCCCGTGGCGAGGACTGCGCCAGACCGGCGAACGCCGGGTTCCGCATCTATAACGGCCGCGGCATCTCCGGGTCCGCCACGAGGGGATGTGAGGCGACGGTCGTCTCGCAGGACGGGCCTAACTACCGGATCGAGCAGTCCTGCGTCGACACCTACAGCGGCGAACGGACGACCACCGGGGGAGCGGTCGAGGTGAGCACCCCCCGCGCCTTCACACTGACCGGATCGGAAGGCGGCGCAGCGACCTACAGCCTGTGCCCGGCCGACGCCCCGCCGTCCTACCTCCGGGACCTGGTTACAGCGGAGTGATCAGCCGGCCTTCAGGACGCCCAGCTCTGTCCCCGCGGTGATGAACGCCGCCACTGTTTGATCGATCTGATCGAACGTATGCGCCGCCGACATCTGGGTGCGAATGCGGGCCTGGCCGCGAGGAACCACCGGGAAGCTGAAGCCTATGACGTAGACGCCCAGCTCCAGCATTCGGGCGGCCATATCCTGCGCCAGCTTCGCGTCGCCCAGCATCACCGGAATGATGGGGTGCTCGCCCGGCAGCAGCGTGAAGCCTGCCTCGGTCATGGCGGCGCGATAGCGGGCGGCGTTGGCGAACAGCTGCGTGCGCAGGGCGTCGCCCTCGGCGGCGCCGGCGATCCGGATGGCCTCCAGCGAAGAGCCGCAGACGGCCGGCGAGAGGGCGTTCGAGAACAGGTACGGGCGGGCGCGCTGTTTCAGCAGGGCCACGACGTTCGACCTCGCGCAGATGAAACCGCCCATGGCTCCGCCCAAGGCCTTGCCGAAGGTGCCGGTGACGAAGTCGACCTCGACGCCGTGGTGCGCATAGGAGCCGCGCCCCTGCGGGCCGAGGAAGCCGGTGGCGTGGCAGTCGTCGACCATGATCAGGGCGTTGTATCTGTCCGCCAGCGCCCGGATGTCCTTCAGCCTGGCGATATAGCCGTCCATCGAGAAGGCGCCGTCGGTGGCGATGACGATCTCGCGGGCCCCGTCGGCGCGGGCCTGCTTCAGCTGCGCCTCAAGGTCGTCCATGTCCGAGGTGGCGAAGCGATAGCGTTTCGCCTTGCATAGCCGGACGCCGTCTATGATCGAGGCGTGGTTCAGGCTGTCCGACACGATGGCGTCGGCGTCGGTGAACAGGGGCTCGAATATGCCGCCATTGGCGTCGAAAGCCGCAGCGAACAGGATCGTGTCCTCGAAGCCGAGATAGTCTGCGATCGCGCGCTCAAGCTCCTTGTGGATCTCCAGCGTGCCGCAGATGAAGCGGACCGAGGCTGTGCCGGCGCCCCATTGCTCCTGCGCCCTGATCCCGGCCTGGGTGACGCGCTCGTCACCGGCGAGACCGAGGTAGTTGTTGGCGCAGAAGTTAAACACGTCGCGCCCGCCCACCCTGATGACCGGGCCCTGGCGTGAGGCGATAATCCGCTCGGGCTTGGTCAGCCCCTGCGCGTCGATGTCGGCGAGTTCCGCGGAGACGCGGTCATGGAAGGTCGCTGTCATGCGCGCTCGCTACGCCGAATCCGTGACGGATTGAACCCCTTTAAGCAGTCGGCTGGGGCGCAGGCTGCGGCGCGCCGGTCAGCGGACGGATCGGGCTGACGCGGATACGCCCGCCGCAGGGGCTGATCGGCGTATCCAGCGAAACCGCCGCCGTATCGCCCGGCGCAGTCACGCGAATGCGGGTCGAGGCCGGGCAGTTTCGCTCGCCTGCGCCCTCGTTCGGCACCACCGACCATGCCAGTTCGAACGCGGCCTTGGCCTGGGGAGCCAGGGTGACGAGCGCCGGCGCCTGCCCTTGAGTGAAATAGCTGCCGGGGCTCTGCTCGCTGCGGATGGCGGTGAGGTTCCGGCCCTGCCGGTCCTGCAGCACCACGCCCGGATAGCCGGTCAGGGTGCAGGCGGCGCTGCCGACGTTCTGAATCCCTATGTTGGTGACGCGATTGCCCGCGCCGGCGTCTCCGCCTTCACTGGAAAGCTTCAGTTGCGGGCCGCGGCACGGCTGGGCCGTAGAGGTCGGCAGAACGCCGCCCGGGGCCGGTTGCGGCGTCGGCTGGGGACCCGGCGCAATGGGCCCGGACGAGGGCCGGCTGCAACGCTCCAGCACCGCCGATCCCACCTCTTCGTTCGGGCCCAGACGGCTGAGGGTGGCGCTTTCGGTTCCATCGCGGGTGGCCGTCCACCATTCGATCCCTGATCCGGTATATCGGGCCCCCGATGCCGCCTGCACCGTCCGCAGGGTGTAGCCCTGGCCCTGATAGGTCAGCTGGGCGGTCGAGGTGTCCGGATAGGCGACCGAGACCGACTGGCCGCTTTCGCAGGCGTAGCTCACTGGTGGTGCGGCGGGAGCCGATGACGCCGGCAACGGCGTGACCGGTGCAGGCGGCTCGGCCGCTTCCTGCGAGCAGGCGGCCACGGTCAGGGCCAGGGCGGAGACGGCGACGATGGCAGGGGTCAGACGGCGCATGAACGGTTCCCGGTTTCGGACAACGGCGTTAACGCGAGCAACCCGCAAAGGCTCCGCTTGCCCCGGATCAGGTCGTCAGGACGCGCGGCAGCTTGAACGTCACGGTCTCACGAGCGCCGTTGTCCTCCACGACCTCGACGGCGAAGCGTTCGCCTGCTGCCTCGATCAGCTCGACGATCAGCTTTTCGGGCGCGGAGGCCCCGGCCGTGATGCCAAGGGTGGAAACCCCGTCCAGCCAACTCCAGTCGACATGGCTGGCGTCATCCACCAGCCGGGCGTCGCGGGCGCCGGCCTTCATGGCCACCTCTACCAGCCGGACTGAGTTGGAGGAGTTCTTGGACCCGACCACCAGCACCAGTTCGCACCCTTCGCCCAGACGCTTCACGGCTTCCTGACGGTTCGTGGTGGCGTAGCAGATGTCTTCCTTGTGCGGGTCCGGCAACTCCGGGAACCGACGTTTCAGGGCCGCGAGGATTTCGGCGGTGTCATCGACCGACAGGGTCGTTTGCGTCGCGTAGGCCAGAGGCTGGTCACCGGGTCTGTCAAAGCCTTCGGCGTCCTCAACCGTCTCGATCAGACTGATGGCGCCCGGCGGCAACTGCCCCATGGTGCCGACGACCTCGGGGTGCCCCGCGTGGCCGATCAGGATGATGTGACGGCCAGCCGCAAAGTGCCGCTCCGCCTCGACATGGACCTTGGACACCAGCGGGCAGGTCGCGTCGAGATAGAGCATCTCGCGCTTCCTCGCGGTCTCCGGCACCGACTTGGGCACGCCGTGCGCCGAAAAGACCACCGGCCGGTCGTCCGGGCAGTCGTCCAGCTCCTTGACGAAAACCGCGCCCATCGCCTTCAGCCGCTCGACCACATGGCGGTTATGAACGATCTCGTGCCGTACATAGACGGGCGCGCCGTACTTCTCGATCGCGCGCTCGACGATCTGGATGGCCCGGTCAACACCCGCGCAGAAGCCTCTGGGCGTAGCGAGGCGAACGGTCAGGGGACGCTTTTCGGCCGGATGGATCGGCTGGTGCACGGTCATGGCGCGGAACCTAGTCTCTCGCTGCCCGGTTCGCCACCGCCCTTTCCGCTCGCGCGGGTTTGCCGCGCCTCGCTTTAGCCGCTATCAGCGGCAAGCGTGCGGTCGGCGTCGGGCTGTCGCCGCCTCCTCGATCCTGGAAGAGCATTGATGCGTCGCGTCCTGAAGGTTTCCCTGGCCTCGCTGATGGCCGCCGCCACCCTTTCGGTCGGCATGGCCCCCTCAATCGCAGAGGCGCAGTCCCAGCGACCGGGCGGCAGCGGACAACAAGCCGACGATCAACCCCAGCGCAGCACCCGCGCGCCGCGCATTGCGCCCCTGCAGCGCCGCGCCGCCGCGGGCCCCTGCCCCTATGTGAAAATCCTTTACGACGCCGCCCGCTACGTCGAAATGCCGGGCGGCCGGGTGAGCGCATCCAACATCGGCTACACCGGCGAGATCGAGGGTCTGGTTTCGGACTGCGCCTATCAGGCCGACGAGCCGATCGAGGTCCAGACCCGCGTGCTGTTCAGCCTCGGACGCGGTCCGCAGGCCCAGGGCGATGGTCGCACCTACCGCTACTGGATCGCGGTGACCGAGCGTAACCGCGCCGTCCTCGACAAGGTCTATTTCGACCTGCCGGTCACCTTCGAGCCGGGCTCGAACCGGACCGAAGTCACCCAGGACAACACCATCGTCATCCCGCGCGCCTCGATCGAGACCAGCGGCGGAAACTTCGAGATTCTCGTCGGCTTCGACGTCACCCCGGAAATGGCCGAGTTCAACCGCTCGGGCAGCCGCTTCCGCGTCAACGCCGGTGCGACGCCGGCTCCCGCCGCATCGACCACGGGACAGTAATGACCGACCTCAGGACTGAACTGGGCGAAGCGGTCGCAGCCGCCTTCGCCGCCGAAGGCGTGGACACGGCGCTGGCGCGCGTCACCGCATCCGACCGGCCTGATCTGGCTGACTTTCAGTCAAACGGCGCCCTGGCCGCCGCCAAGGCGCTGAAAGCCAATCCGCGCGAGCTGGCCGCGAAGGTCGCCGCGCATCTGGAGGGCGACGCGCGCCTGTCCTCCATCGAGATCGCAGGCCCGGGTTTCATCAACCTGAAACTGTCGGACGCCGCCCTCGCGAAGCGCGCGGCCGAAGTGGCCGCCGATGCCGATCATTCCGGCGCCGCCCCGGTCTCCGGGCCGCGCAAGGTCGTCATCGATTATGCCGGCCCGAACGTGGCCAAGCCCATGCACGTCGGCCATCTGCGCTCGTCCATCATCGGCGAGAGCCTGAAACGGCTGCACCGCTTCCGCGGCGACACCGTCTGGGGCGACGCCCACTTCGGCGACTGGGGCTTCCAGATGGGCCTCCTGATCGTCGCCACAGGCGACGAGGGCAAGGCTGAAGCCTTCATGGCCGAGGGCGACGGCCCCTTCCCGGCCGAGAGCCCGGTTACCTTGGAGGACCTCGAGCGCCTGTATCCGCAAGCTGCGGCCAGGGCCAAGGAAGACCCGGCCTTCCGCGACCGCGCCCGCAAGGCCACCGCTGAACTGCAAGGCGGCCGGGCCGGCTATCGTGCGCTCTGGAAGCATATGCACGACGTCTCGATGGCGGCGCTGCAGCGCGAGTTCTCGGCCTTGGGCGTCACCTTCGACCTCTGGAACGGCGAGTCCGACGCCGATCCCCTGATCCCCGGCATGGTCGAGGAACTGCGCGAGAAGGGCCTGCTCGTTGAGGACGACGGCGCCCAGGTGGTGCACGTCGCCCGCCCTGGTGAGACCCGCAAGAAGAAGCTGGCCGACGGCAGCGTGATCGAGGCTCCCAGCCCGCCTCCCCTGCTGGTCGTCTCGTCGGAAGGCTCTGCCATGTACGGCACGACCGACCTGGCCACGATCAAGCAGCGTCGGCGCGATCAGGACTTCGACCTGGTGCTCTATGTCGTTGACGAGCGGCAGGCAGAGCATTTCGAGCAGGTGTTCCGTGGCGCGTATCTCGCCGGCTATGCCGCCGAGGGTCAGCTGAACCACCTCGGTTTCGGCACGATGAACGGGCCGGACGGAAAGCCCTTCAAGACCCGCGCTGGCGGTGTTCTGAAACTGCATGACCTGATCACCCAGGCGACCGACAAGGCGCGCGAGCGTCTGAAGGAAGCGAAGCTGGGAGATGACCTGCCTGAGGCCGAGTTCGAGGACATCGCGCACAAGGTCGCGGTCGCGGCCCTGAAGTTCGCCGATCTGTCGAACAGCCGGACCACGAGCTACGTCTTCGATCTCGACCGCTTCATGAGCTTCGAAGGCAAGACCGGGCCCTACCTGCTTTATCAGGCCGTCCGTATCAAATCCCTGCTGCGCAAGGCCGCAGACCAGGGTGCGGCGCCCGGCCCCATCGCCATCTCCGAGCCGGCCGAGCGCGATCTGGCCCTGACTCTGGACGCCTTCTCGCAGGCGACGGTCGAGGCCTACGACAAGCGTATGCCCCACGTGATCGCCGAGCACGCCTACCGGCTGGCCCAGTCGTTCTCGAAATTCTACGCGGCCTGCCCGGTGCTGATCGCGCCGGACGAAGCGACCAAGGGGTCGCGTCTGGCGCTGTCGAAGGCGGCGCTGGACCAGCTCGAGATCGCACTGACCCTTCTGGGCATCGATACGCCGGAGCGGATGTAGGCTCGCCTCAGGCCAGGGCCAGCATCAGATACGTGGTCAGATTGGCGCCGGCGTGCAGACCCACGCCGGGCCAGATCGATCCGTTCGCCTTGCGCTCGTTGAGCCATCCCGCGACGAGCGCGATCAGGAAGGCGAAGCCGATCATGCCCGCCCCGATCAGGTTGCGCGCTTCCGGCAGGACAAGCACAGGCAGATGGATCGCCGCGAACAGGCTGGCCTGAGCGATGTTTCCGCCCCACAGACCGAGCCGTTTGTAGAGCCGCTTGGCGATCAGGCCGCGAAACACCAGCTCCTCGGCGAACGCGGTCTTGATCAGCGCCACCGTCGCAAGCGCCACGAGGGCAGCGACATCGGTACGATCGCCTGCGACCTGATGCACCGCAGTCCCCGGAGCCGAGGCGACGTCCGACAGCCCCGGAATCTGCAGAAGCGCGACCGCTGTCAGGGCGCCTGTCGCGAAGGCGAGCGCGATGAGACCCGCCGGTGCCGACGTCAGTCCCAGCCATGTGAGAAGCTCGCTACGCTTGCGCGCGAAGATCGCCCATGCACCGACACAGATCAGCGCCGCGATACAGACTTGAATGATCGTACCCAAGGCGGCGTCGCTGGGAATCCTGTCCATGTGGCCCTCCCACGTGTCCGGGCCGGTCAGGAAGGACGTCGCGCCCTGAACGGTCAAGCCAGGTTCGTCGCAAAGATCAGTGGACGACGCGCCAGTTGCGCAATCACAATAAAGCGTGAAGGACACCGCCATGACCGATCTCGACGCCTACATCGCCGGCCTGCCCAAGGCCGAACTGCACCTGCACATCGAGGGGTCGCTGGAACCCGAGCTGATGTTCGAGCTGGCGCAGCGTAACGGCGTCGCCATTCCGTTCGACAGCGTCGAGGCGGTCCGTGCGGCCTACGACTTCTCGAACCTGCAGGACTTCCTCGACATCTATTACGCCGGGGCCAACGTCTTGCTGACGCGGCAGGATTTCGAGGATCTGGCGTTCGCCTATTTCACGCGTGTGGCCGCCGACAATGTCCGTCACGCCGAGATCTTCTTCGACCCCCAGACCCACACAGATCGCGGCGTGCCTTTCGGCGTGGTCGTCGAGGGGCTGATCGCTGGCATGGATCGGGCGAAGGCCGAACTGGGCGTCACCTCCGGCCTGATCCTCAGCTTCCTGCGTCACCTGACCGAGGAAGAGGCCTTCGCCACGCTCGAGATGGCGAAGCCGTACCTGCACCACTTCATCGGTGTCGGCCTGGACTCCTCCGAGGTCGGCCACCCGCCGTCCAAGTTCGAGCGCGTCTTCGCCGCCGCGCGCGAGCTGGGCCTGAAGCTGTGCGCTCACGCCGGTGAGGAGGGGCCGCCGGCCTATGTGCACGAGGCGCTGGACCTGCTGCAGATCGACCGGATGGACCACGGCAACCGGTCGATGGAAGACGAAAGCCTGATCGAGCGCCTCGCCGCCGGGCAAATGACGCTGACGGTGTGCCCCCTGTCGAACCTGAAGCTCTGTGTGGTCAGGGACCTCAAGGATCACCCCGTTCCCGAGATGCTGCGTCGGGGCCTGCACGTGACCCTGAACTCGGACGATCCCGCCTACTTCGGCGGCTATGTGAACGAGAATTACGTCCAGCTCGCCCGGGCCGTCGGCCTGACCCGGGAGCAGGTCACCCAGATGGCGATCAACAGCTTCGAGGGGAGCTTCCTCCCGGAAGCAGACAAGGCCGTCCGGATCGCGGAGGTGAGGGCCTACGCTGCGCTCTGAAACAGCAGGCGTTGCCACCCGGTACAGGTCCAGGATATGACCGCAGAACCGTGTTCGTTACCGGACGTTCCGGGGCGAACGGCGCGCTGTAGCGCCTCGTTGGGGGACTATCGAATGTTCAATCGCCTGAATGCGCTGGCGCTCGCCTGCGTTCTGACGGCTGCCTCGGCCGCTGCACCCGCTCTTGCGCAGGACGCAAGCCAGACCGCCAACTTCGGCGAAGTCAGCCTGTCTGCCGGCTTCACGCCAGATCCGCATTCGGTGCGGATGGTGGCCGGTGGCGGCATCGACGCCTCGCGACTGGGCAGTGGATGCGTGGGCAAGATCAGCAACGCGCCGGATTATCAGGTGACCTACACCGCCGGCGGCTTGCCGCTGGTGTTCCGCACCCGGTCAGGCGAGGACACGACCCTCGTCATCAACGCGCCGAACGGTTCCTGGCGTTGTGACGATGACAGCTACGGCGATGGCGACGCAGAGGTGCGCTTCAACAATCCGCAGAGCGGCGTGTACGACGTCTGGGTCGGCACCTACGGATCGGAGCCGGCGTCAGCCACCCTTCTGATCACCGAAACGCCGTAGGTGAATACCCAGGTCGAACGGCGGGGCCTCCCGGATTTCTCCGGGAGGTCTTTTCGTTTCCCGCGTGCAGCAAGGCCCCGGACACGCCGCCTCGCTTGACTTCGCGCCTGAGTCGGGGCCTAGGTCGCGGCGCTCTCGCGGGAGAGATCGGGGCCGCTTCGGTGGGCCCGGAGCCGAAGGCGCAACCGCCCCGGAAACGCTCAGGCAAACGGACCGCGAAAGCACACGGACGCTGGAAAGTCGGTCTCCGGACCGCGCCGACGGAGCAAGGCGCCTCGACATCCTGACCGGGATGAAGGCCGCCGGAATCTCTCAGGCTTCAGGACAGCGGGGGCGCGACGACGGCGGGACTTCCGCCACAACACGCGACCGCGAGAGTCTGAATGAGCGACGAAACCCTGAAGGTCACCCCGCTGAACGCCGCGCACCGCGCGGCCGGCGCCCGCATGGTCGGCTTTGGCGGCTACGACATGCCGGTCCAGTACGAGGGCGTGCTGGCCGAGCACCGCTGGACCCGCGAGCACGCCGGCCTGTTCGACGTTTCCCACATGGGCCAGTGCAAGATCACCGGCGCGGACGCCATCGCCCAGTTCGAGCGCTTCGTTCCCGGCGACTATGAGATCCTGAAGACCGGCAAGCAGAAATACTCGCTGCTGCTGAACAGCGACGGCGGCATCATCGACGACCTGATGGCCGGAAAGCCGGATCACGACGGCCTGTTCGTCGTCGTGAACGCCGGAAACAAGGACGAGGACTTCGCCTTCTGGTCGGCCAACCTCCAGGGGGACGCGAAGCTGACCGTTCTGGACCGCGCCCTGATCGCGATCCAGGGGCCCGAGGCCGCCGCCGTCATGGAAGCCCATGAGCCGGTCCTGGCCGAAATGGGCTTCATGGACTGCGCCCGCCTGATGGTCTTCGGCGTCGACTGCTACGTCTCCCGCTCGGGCTACACCGGCGAGGACGGCTACGAAATCTCGGTGCCGGCCGATCAGGCCGAGCGCATCTGGAACCAGATCCTGAAGGACGCCCGCGTCAAACCGATCGGCCTCGGCGCCCGCGACAGCCTGCGGCTGGAGGCGGGCCTGCCGTTGCACGGCCACGACATCGACCCGACGACCACCCCGGTGGAAGGCGCCCTGACCTTCGCCCTGTCGAAGTCGCGCAAGGAGCGCGCCGACTTCAACGGCGCCGAAAAGGTTCTCGGGCAACTCGCCGAAGGCCCGTCGCGCGTCCGCGTCGGCCTGAGTGTCAAGGAAGGCGCCCCGGCCCGTGAAGGCGCCGAGATCGCCGACGCCGATGGAAACGTCATCGGCAAGGTCACCTCGGGCGGCCCCTCGCCGACCCTCGGACGCAACATCGCCATGGGCTATGTGCCTCCGGCCTTCGCCGCGCTGGGGACCGAGCTCAAGGTCGTCGTGCGGGGCAAGCCCGCCGCCGCCGAAGTCATCGCCATGCCGTTCGTGGCGCAACGCTACTACCGCAAACCCAAAGCCTGAGAGATCAGACCATGAAGTTCACCAAGGATCACGAGTGGGTTCGACTCGAAGGCGACGTCGCCACCGTCGGCATCTCGAAGCACGCTGCTGACGCCCTCGGCGACGTGGTGTTCGTCGAAACCCCGGAAGCCGGCAAGTCGGTCAGCCAGGGCGACAGCTTCGCCGTTGTCGAAAGCGTCAAGGCCGCGTCGGACGTCTACGCCCCGGTCTCGGGCGAGGTCGTCGAAGGCAACGCCGCGCTCGGCAACGCCCCGGAAACCGTCAACGCCGATCCGGAAGGCGAAGGCTGGTTCGCGAAGATCAAGGTCGCCGACGTCTCGCAGCTCGACGCCCTGATGGACCGCGCCGCCTACGACGCCTTCCTCGCCACTCTCTGATCGCCCTTCAACACCGCCACCCTCGGGCTTGACCCGAGGGCCGGACGTTCAACCGCCTGTGCGAAGACTTCAAAGCACGGGCCGCACCACATCCGATCCTCGGGTCAAGCCCGAGGATGACGGGTGAAGGAATACGGAATGCGCTACCTTCCCCTCACGCCCGACGACCGTTCGGCGATGCTCGCCGCGATCGGCGTCAAGTCCGTCGACGACCTGTTCGTGGACGTGCCGCAAGCCGCGCGTCGCGACGGCTTTGTGGACCTGCCCCGCGTGGCGGGCGAACTGGAGGTGGAGCGGGCTCTCGGCGCCATGGCGGCGAAGAACGCCTCGGCCGGCTCGGTCCCCTTCTTCTGCGGGGCGGGAGCCTACAAGCATCACGTACCGGCCACGGTGGACCATATCATCCAGCGGTCGGAGTTCCTGACCAGCTACACGCCCTATCAGCCGGAAATCGCGCAAGGCACGCTGCAGTACCTGTACGAGTTCCAGACCCAGGTCGCGAACCTCACGGGCATGCCGGTGGCGAACGCCTCGCTCTATGACGGCTCGACCGCCATGGCCGAGGGCGTGCTGATGGCGACCCGGGCGACGCGCCGCAACAAGGCGGTCATCTCAGGCGGCGTGCACCCCCACTACGTCCGCGCCACCGAGACCGTCGTCCACGCCGTGGGTGTCGAGACCGAGGTCCTGCCGGCGGCCGTGGACGCCGAGGCCGACGTCATCGCCAGGATCGGCCCGGACACCGCCTGCGTGGTCGTTCAGACCCCGAACGTGTTCGGCGCCGCCACCGACGTGACGAAGATCGCCGAGGCCGCCCAGGCCGCCGGCGCCTTGCTGATCGTCGTCGTCACGGAGGCCGTCTCGATGGGCCTGCTGAAGTCGCCCGGCGAGATGGGCGCGGACATCGTAGCGGCCGAAGGCCAGTCTATCGGCAACGCCCTGAACTTCGGCGGCCCGTACGTCGGCCTGTTCGCCACCCGCGACAAGCTGATCCGCCAGATGCCCGGCCGCCTTACCGGTGAGACCGTCGACGCCGACGGCCAGCGCGGCTTCGTGCTGACCCTCTCGACCCGTGAGCAACACATCCGTCGCGACAAGGCGACGTCCAACATCTGCACCAACTCGGGCCTGTGCACCCTCGCCTTCACGATCCACATGAGCCTGCTGGGCGAGACAGGTCTGCGGAAGCTGGCGCTGCTGAACCACGAAAAGGCCGTGGCCACACGGGACGCCCTGGCCGCCATCCCGGGCGTCGAAATCCTCACTCCGCGCTTCTTCAACGAGTTCGCAGTCCGGTTGCCGAACGGCAAGGACGCCGCCGAGGTCGTCGAGACCCTGGCCGCCCACCGGATACTGGCAGGCGTGCCTTACAGCCGTCTGGCTCCGGACGCCGGCATGGACGACGTCCTGCTGGTCGCTGCGACCGAGACCACCCTGGACGCCGACATCAAGCTGCTTGCCGCCTCGCTCGGCAAGGTCCTGGCCGCCTGACGGGAGATCGAACCATGAGCACCATGAACACAGTCGGCCGCCCGACCACCCCCAACCAGGTGAACTCGAAACCCGCCACCCTGACCGGCGCGCGCGGTTTGCTACAGAACGAGCACCTGATCTTCGAGAGCGATGGCTGGGGCAAGACCGGCGTCGACCTGCCGGAGCCGAAGACGGTCGGCTCGGACCTCGGCGATCTGGTCCGCAAGGACCCCATCGGCCTGCCCGGACTCAGCGAGCCCGAGGCGATGCGCCACTATGTGCGCCTGAGCCAGAAAAACCACGCGATCGACCTGGCCATCTACCCGCTCGGCTCGTGCACGATGAAGCATAACCCGCGGCTGAACGAGAAGATGGCGCGTCTGCCGGGCTTCTCGGACATCCACCCGCTTCAGCCCATGTCGACCGTACAGGGCGCGCTGGAGCTGATGGATCAGCTGTCGCACTGGCTGACGACCCTGACCGGCATGCCCGCCGTGGCCCTGTCGCCCAAGGCCGGCGCCCACGGCGAGCTGTGCGGCCTGATGGCCATCCGCGCCGCCCACGAGGCGTCTGGCGAGCATGAGCGCCGCCGCAAGGTTCTGGTCCCCACCTCGGCCCACGGCACCAACCCGGCCACCGCCGCCTTCGTCGGCTATTCGGTGGTCGAGGTCGCCCAGACCGATGACGGCCGCGTCGATGTGGCCGATCTGGCCTCCAAGCTGGGACCGGACGTGGCGGCCATCATGGTCACCAACCCGAACACCTGCGGCCTGTTCGAGCGCGATATCCTCGAGATCAGCCGCCTGACCCACGAGGCCGGCGCCTATTTCTACTGCGATGGTGCGAACTTCAACGCGATCGTCGGACGGGTCCGGCCGGGCGACCTGGGCGTCGATGCGATGCACATCAACCTGCACAAGACCTTCTCCACTCCGCATGGCGGCGGCGGACCGGGCGCGGGTCCGGTTGTGCTGTCCGAGGCTCTCGCCCCGTTCGCCCCGGCGCCCTGGGTCGTCAGAGACGCCAACGGCTATCGTCTGGTCGAGCGCGAGGAAGACGAGGCCGCGCAGGCGTTCGGCCGCCTGTGCGCCTTCCAGGGGCAGATGGGCATGTATGTCCGCGCGCTGAGCTACATGATGAGCCATGGCTCGGACGGACTGCGTCAGGTGGCCGAGGACGCCGTCCTCAACGCCAACTACATCAAGGCGCGCCTGTCTGACCTGATGAGCCCGGCCTTCCCGGATGGGCCGTGCATGCACGAGGCGCTGTTCGACGACGAGTGGCTGAAGGGCACAGACATCACCACGCTCGACTTCGCCAAGGCGATGATCGACGAGGGCTTCCACCCGATGACCATGTATTTCCCGCTGGTCGTTCACGGCGCCATGCTGATCGAGCCGACCGAGACGGAGTCGAAGCAGGAGCTCGACCGCTTCATCGAGGCCATGCGCCTGCTGGCCGGGGCGGCGAAGGCCGGCGAGGTCGAGCGCTTCAAGGGCGCGCCGTTCCATGCGCCGATGCGGCGTCTGGACGAGACCCGTGCGGCCCGCTCGCCGGTGCTGCGCTGGACAGCCCCGGAGGGCTCGAACATCGCGGCCGAGTAGGCCAGCGATCCTTATCGAAAGTCAGGCCCGCCGGTTCGTCCGGCGGGCCTTTCTTTTCTTCAGTGGGCCGGCGCGGCGCCGACCATGGAGCCGAGGCGCTTCTCCCGGGCGACCAGCCGGGCATAGACGTTGCCCAGCACGATGCCGAACACGGCATGGCTGACGATCATCCAGGCCAGGGTGCCGAAGCCGGCGCGCATGAAGAACATGCCGACGCCGGCGGCAGGCGCCACGGTCAGGCCCATGACCACGAAGGCAGCCACAGCGAACAGGATGCCCTTGGTCTCGGGCGTGTCCGTGGGCAGACGTGGACACAGGATAGCGAACAGCGGACCCAGCACGAGCGTGCCGGCGGCGAAATGCGCCACCCAGCCGACGGCGGGGTTGCCCGGCACCTGGACGACGTAGGCGAGCAGTTGAGGAAACGCGACGGCCCAATGGCCGAACAGCATGTTGGCGGCTTCGATGACCGAGACCGCCAAAGTGGCCGCGAAACCGGCGACCAGACCCTTTTGTACGCGTGACATCATGACCGATAGCGCCTCCCAACGCCTTCTTCTGGTTCTGATAACGCAGGGGAAGCATACGCCTGTTGGGCGAGACCGGGTTCACGTTGCCGTGCTTCGCAGGTGCGGAAGAAACGAAAAGGCCCGCCGGGCTAGCCGGCGGGCCTGGTTCGTTGTGCGAAGGACGCGATCCTAGTTCAGGCGGGCGCCCAGCTGTGCGATCGCGGAATCCAGCAGCGGATCCGACGTCTGGCCGGCGAGGCGGGCGGACAGGATCTGCTCGGCGGCCTTGGCGGCAAGGTCGGTGGCGGAGGCCTTCACTTCGGCCATCGCCTGGGCCTCGGCCTGCTCGATGCGGCGCTCGGCCAGGGCCTGACGGCGGGCCATCGACTCTTCGAGCTTCACCTTGGCTTCGGCCTCGAGGCGACGGGCGTCGGCCTCGGCGGCGCGGAGCATTTCGGCGGCCTGGGCTTCGGCTTCGACCTTCTCGGCGCGGATCTGGGCCAGAAGGGCTTCGGCTTCGGTGCGCAGGCGGGCGGCCTCGTCCAGTTCCGACTGGATCTTGGCGGCCTGCTCGTCGAGCTTGCCAGCGACCAGTTTCGGAACACCGGCCATGATCACGATGGCGAAGAAGATGATCAGACCGACGAGAACCCAGAGCTCCGGGTTGTCGAGGCTGTACATATGCGGATCGAGGAAGTGGGGCATTACGCGGCTCCCTTGACGGCGGCGGCGACTTCGGCGGCGGTCGGAGCCTTGCCGGTCAGGCGCTCGACGATGGCGGCGGTGGCATCGCCGGCGATGGCGCCGACGTTGGCCATGGCCGCGTCACGGGTCTTGCCGATGGCGGCTTCGGCCTCGGCGATGCGCGCCGAAACAGCGGCTTCGTCGGCGGCCTTGCGGGCGGCGGCCTCGTCGGCGATGCGGGTTGCGGCGGCAGTCGCCGTGGCGCGGGCGGTCGAACGGGCGGCGGCGACCTCGGCCTTGGCGGCCTCGGCCTGGGCGGCGGCCTCGGCCTGCACCTGACGGGCAGTCGTGACAGCGGCGGAAATGGTGTCAGCGCGTTCGTCCATCACGCGGCGGATGCGCGGCGCGAAGACCTTGCTGATCAGCAGGTACAGGACGAAGAACAGGACCAGCAGGTAGGCGATCTGCCCGAACCAGTGCTGGGTCTCGAACTGCGGCAGGCCGCCGCTCTCGGCGCCGTGACCGGCGGCCTCGGTCGTCGCGTGAGCGTCAACGTGCGGATCGATTGGAGTGGGAGCGGCCATGGCGTCCGTTCTACGGAGAAATTAGCAGAACAGCGGCGTCCTCCGGCTGGAGAACGCCGCCGTCGGGTAGGCGGTCTCAGGCGTTCAGGATCAGGATGCCCAGAACGAAGGCCAGGATGCCCAGGGCCTCGGCCAGTGCGGCGCCCACGAACAGGTTGCCGACTTGCGAGCCGGCGGCCGACGGGTTGCGCAGGGCGCCGTTCAGGAAGTTGGCGAAGATGTTGCCCACGCCGATGGCCGAACCGATCATGCCGAGGGTGGCCAGGCCGGCGCCGATGAACTTGGCGGCTTCAGCTTCCATTGCTGTGTATCCTTAGTTTGAAGTCAGGGTTGAGGTTAGGAACTGGTCCGAAGCCTTAGTGGCCATTGCCCAGGTTGACCACATCATTGAGATAGAAGCGGGCCAGAACGGCGAAGACGAAGGCCTGCAGGAAGGCCACGAGGAACTCGAGGGCGGTCAGGGCGACGACCATGGCCATCGAGAGACCGGCGATCGGCAGGGCGAACAGGCCCATACCGTCAGCGGCGAAGGCCGAAGCGCCCAGGGTGACCACGAAGCCGGCGAAGATCTTCAGCGCCACGTGGCCGCCCAGCATGTTGCCGAACAGACGAAGGGCGAGGGTCACCGGACGCAGCAGGAACGACAGGAACTCGATGGCGCCGACGACCGGACGCAGGACCAGCGGCGCGGCGGTCGGCCAGAACAGGCCGAAGAACTTCAGACCGTGCTTGGCGAAGCCGATGCCGATGACGAGCAGGATGGTCAGGGCGGCGAAGGTGATGGTCACGGCCAGTTGCGAGGTGGCGGTGAAGGTCAGGAACATGCCGAGCAGGTTCATGGCCAGGATCAGCGAGAACAGGGTGAAGACGAAGGGGAAATACTTCCGGCCCTCGTGACCGATGATCGAGTCGGTGACCCCGTTGATCATGCCGAACAGCTGCTCGCCCGCGGCCTGCAGACGGCCCGGAACGACCCTGGCGTTCGAGGTGACCAGCGTCAGGAACAGGACGACCAGAGCGAAGGCGATCGTCATCGCGACATGCGAATTGGTCACGGCGAGATGCACCTTGCCGACGACCGGCAGGACCACTTCACCGAAGTCCAGGCCCTTGATGGGGTGGATCTCGAACTGTTCGATCGGATCGGCCACGGGCCTATCGCTCCTCGTCTTCCGGGTCGTCGAACGGAATCGATTTCGGTTCGACCCCGTCCGCCTTCGCCTGCGCCATCAGCCGGTTGGCCGTGCGGCGCGCCATGTAAATCGACAGGGCGAAGCCCAGAAGGACCCCGCCGATCAGCCCCCAGGGGTTCGTCGCGAACAGCCTGTCCACGCCGTAGCCCAGCGCCAGGCCCACAAGAACGCCACCGAGCAGGTCGGCGATGATCTTCCAGGCCTGATTGGCCGCCGCCATGCCTGCGACCTCTTGCGGGGTCGGCGGGGCGTGGCGCGCCTCCAGTTCGGATGCGCTCTTGTTGAGACGAGCGATCGCCTCTTCGCGCGATTCCTTTGGCAGGGACATGGCGGCCTCAGCGCTCCTTGATCCGCCGTGGGGCGAACTCCGGAGGGGGTCTGAATTCGGCGCGGAACCTATAGACGCGACCCCGGTTGGTCAAGGCGGCGCAGGATTGCGCTATCATGTTGAAAATGCGCACGTTTGTTTCGCCGTCCGGCGGACGTGGCGAACGGTCGCTGGCGTGGCGGCGGATTCGGAGGATTTCGCCCCCTGCATCCTGTCCACGATGGCCCGGTGCTCAGCAGCCCCGGTTTCAAAATCGGGGGCACCGAGGTCCGGTAGCCGCGGAAAGCCCTCCTCCTCGCAGACGGCGTTGGCGTAGGCGTGAAGGCGCTGCAGCAGCTTCTGGCGCATCACCTCCTCGGCCGCCAGGTCGATCGGCAGGTCCGGGTCGGCGGTCTGACTGGCGAGCCGGCCATACCGGTCGGCCAGTGTGGCGAGCTGGCGGGCGTCGGCGAAGCGGCCACCGCGCATGGCCGCGGCGGATTGGGCTGTGGCCTGCCGGGCGAGGTCGGCGGGGGATTCGGCGGCGGGAGCGGGTTTGGGTTTCATAGGGTTCCTGTGGGGTTGGTTTCAGTACGGCCCCCTCCACCCCCGGCTTCGCTGGAGAGGTGAGGGTTGCGTTCACCTCTCCACGCAGTGGGGAGGTGGCTCGACGGCGCAGCCGGCGAGACGGAGG
>JBQVQW010000015.1:0-66448 GCA_052441165.1 Caulobacteraceae bacterium
CGACCAACACCTCCTCCTGGTGCTCACCGTCAAGGCAGCACGGGTGCGCCTTACACAGTAACAGCGGGTCCGCACCGACCCGACCTACCCTGCTAGTGGGGGCCTCTGGCCAGCCTTGTGGGGGCCGCGCCCGCCGCCGGCGGAACCTCCGCCGTCCAGATCGGCGCCTTTTCGACGCCGGCCATCGCCGAGCGGGAGTATGCGTCGGTCGTGGGCCGCTATTCGCAGTTCACCTCGGGCGCCAGCCGCCGGGTGCAGGAGGTCACGGCCTCGAACGGCAATACCGTCTACCGCACCACGGTGACCGGCCTCAGCCGCGAACAGGCGACTGGTCTGTGCAGCGCTATCAAGGCGTCGGGCGGGGATTGCATCGTCCGGTGACCACGGCGGCGATCTACGGCTGCGAAGGCCATCGGCTGACGGACGCGGAGAAGGCCTTCTTCTCCGACGTCCGCCCGTGGGGCTTCATCCTGTTCCGGCGCAACGTCGAGAGCCCGGACCAGCTGCGGGCGCTGACCGCCGAGCTGAGGGCCTGCATCGACAATCCGGACGCGCCCATACTGATCGATCAGGAGGGCGGCCGGGTACAGCGGATGGGCCCGCCGCACTGGCCGAAATATCCGCCGGGCGACGCGTATCTGAAAGCAACGAACGATCCGCTGGCGGCGCGCGAACTGGCCCGGTTGGGCGCGCGGCTGATGGCGCACGACCTGAAAGAGGTCGGCATCAACGTCGACTGCGTGCCCGTGCTGGACGTGCCGGTGCCCGGCGCCCACGACATCATCGGCGACCGGGCCTATGCCCGCGATCCGGCGACGGTGGCGCAGCTGGGCCGGGCGGCGGCGGAGGGGCTGCTGGCTGGCGGGGTCCTGCCGGTCATCAAGCACATGCCCGGCCACGGCCGCGCCTTCGCCGATACCCACAAGGAGTTGCCCACGGTCCACGCGGACCTGGATACGCTGGACGCCTGGGACTTCGCGCCGTTCAAGGCCCTGTCGGACATGCCGATCGGGATGACGGCTCACATCGTCTTCACCGCCATCGACAAAAAGCGTCCGGCGACCCAGTCGCGCAAGGCGATCAAACTCATCCGCGAGCGCCTTGGCTTCGGCGGCCTGCTGCTGTCCGACGATCTGGTCATGAACGCCCTGTCCGGCACATTGACCGAGCGGGCGGAGAAGTCCCTGAAGGCCGGCTGCGATCTGGTGATCCACTGGAACGGGGTCATGGAGGAGATGCAGCAGGTGGCCGCGGGCGTCGGCAAGCTGAAGGGCGGGGCGAAGCGTCGGGCCGACGCGGCTCTGGCGCGCATCGTCCACACGCCCGAGCCGCTTGACGTTCATGAGGCCCGTCTCCGCTTCGACGCGGCGCTCGCCGGCAGGCTGGACGCAGCGAAGGGGCCGGACGTGGCGGAGGCCCAGGCGTGAACCGGTTCGCCGCGCTGACGACCCTTGCGGCGTGCGCGGCCCTCTCGGCCTGCCAGACCCCGTCTGCGGATCTGCAGGCCTATCGGGCGACGGAAGGGGACCAACTGGCCTTTGCCGAGGCCCTGCCGCTGGAGCGACGGCTGGATCTCCACCACGCGCTTTATTCGGAACGACGCCATCCCCGCGACAGCAGTCTGTCGACGGCCTTCAACGGGTCCGGGCAGGCCGGATACGATGCGGCCCTGAACCGAATGGTCAGCCGCGACACCTTCCATAGCTACATCTGGGTGCTGAAGGCCGTGGACCACGGCGGTCCGCTCGACCTGTGCGAGCCGCGATACATGCAGCCGATCCAGCGCCGGGCCAAGGATGCGGGCCTGCGTCCGCAGGATCTGACGGGCATCACCTTCCGGCGCTGCGCCCTCGTGGAAGGTTGGGCGGGATGACCGAAGCCTTCCAGCCCAATCTGGACTTCCAGGCTGTCGATCAGGCGGACGACCGCGATGCCTTCGTCGTGGATCTGGAGGGCTATGAGGGTCCGCTGCACGTGTTGCTGGCGCTGGCGCGGACCCAGAAGGTTGACCTGCTGAAGCTGTCGATCACCCGACTGGCGGAACAGTATCTGGCCTTCGTTCACGAGGCCCGGCGGCGCAATTTCGCGCTGGCGGCCGACTATCTCGTGATGGCGTCCTGGCTGGCCTATCTGAAGTCGCGCCTGCTGCTGCCGCGCAACGAGAAGGCCAAGGGCGACGAACTGCCGGCCGAGGAAATGGCCATGGCGCTGGCCTTCCGGCTGCAGAAGCTGGAGGCCATGCGAAGGGCGGTGGAGGCGATCCAGTCGCGGCCGCAGCTGAGGCGCGACGTCTTCACCCGGGGCGACCCGGAGGCGCTGGTGGTCATCCCGTCCGACCGGATCGACGCCAGCCTGTATGAACTGATGGCGGCCTACGTCACCCAGCGGCGTCGGGAGGAGCAGCGGCGCTACAACCCCGGCCAGCGGGTGGAGGCCTTCCAGCTGGAGGCCGCGCGCGACTGGCTGCGCGAGGTCCTGCCGCGGCTGGAGCAGTGGACGCCGCTGGACCGCATCGCGCCCGAGAAGCACGGCGAGGAAGGGCCCTCGCAGGCCAGCTTTACCGCTTCGACCCTGTCCGCCAGTCTGGAGCTGGTGAAGGAGGGGGAGATGGACGTGAAACAGGCGCAGGCGTTCGCCGACGTCTTTCTGAAACGGCGCGGGCAGGGACCGGGCCAGGGCCAGCCGCTGGAGTTGACGCCTTGAGCCTGCAGTTCGTTCAACACGCGTCCCGGTCATCCCCGGGCTTGACCCGAGGATCGGACGCTCCGGCGCGCTCTGCATCGAATAGCTCATGCCGCCGCTCATCCCGTCGGGCGCACAGTCCGCAGCCACATCCGATCCTCGGGTCAAGCCCGAGGATGACGGTCGGGGAGGGCTGACATGGTTCAATTCGCTCCCGACGACATGGAGATCGAGCGCCGGGTCGAGGCGTTGCTGTTCGCCGCCGCCGGTCCGCTGTCGGCGGCTGAGATCGCGCGGCGACTGCCGGACGGCGCGGACGTGGGCGGGGCGATCTCGGCCCTGCGCGAGCGCTACCAGAACCGGGGCGTGGAACTGGAGTGCGTCGCCGACCGGTGGCGCTTCCGCACCGCCGCCGATCTCAGCTTCATGATGACCGAGGAGCGGGAGGAGCCGCGCCGGCTTTCGAAAGCCGCGCTCGAGACCCTGGCCATCATCGCCTACCACCAGCCCTGCACCCGGGCCGAGATCGAAAGCGTGCGCGGCGTCTCCCTGTCCAAGGGCACGCTGGATCTGCTGCTGGAGATGGGCTTTGTGAAGCTGAAGGGCCGTCGCCGGACGCCCGGGCGGCCGGTGACCTATGCCACGGCTGACAAGTTCCTGGAGCACTTCAGCCTGGCCAGTCTGTACGACTTGCCCGGCGTGCAGGAGATGAAGGCCGCCGGCCTGCTGGACCTGTCCATCCCCGTGGGCTTCGAGGTGCCGGATCCCACGCGGTCGTCCGACGAGGACGAGACGCCGCTGCTGCCCGGCGAGGACGACGGGCCGGAGTTCGCACAGGACTTCGTGTCGGAGGACTAGAGCCGCGCGGCGGCGCCTGCTAACCCGCTTGGATGATCGCTCGCCTTCGCCCCGTCCCGTTCGACCTCGGTCCCGTCCACTTCGTCGGCATCGGCGGCATCGGCATGAGCGGTATCGCCGAGATCATGCTGAAGATCGGCTATTTGGTTCAGGGTTCGGACGCCAGGGCCTCGGCCAATACCGAGCGGCTGGAAAAGCTGGGCGCAAAGGTCTTCATCGGGCACGACAGCGCCAACGTCAGCGACGGTGTTTCGGCGGTGGTCTATTCGACGGCGGTCAAGGCCTCGAACCCCGAGATGATGGCCGCCCGCGAGCGCCGCATTCCTCTGGTCCGTCGCGCCGAGATGCTGGCCGAGCTGATGCGTCTGCAGTTCTCGATCGCCGTCGGCGGCACCCACGGCAAGACGACGACGACCTCGATGGTCGCGGCCCTGCTGGACGCCGCGGGTCTGGACCCGACGGTGGTCAACGGCGGGATCATCAATGCCTATGGCACCAACGCCAAGGTCGGCGACGGCGACTGGATCGTGGTCGAGGCCGACGAGAGCGACGGCAGCTTCCTGCGCCTGAAATCGACGGTGGCCATCGTCACGAACATCGACCCCGAACATCTGGATCACTACGGCGACTTCGACGGCGTCCGGAAGGCGTTCGTGGATTTCGTCGAGAACATCCCTTTCTACGGCTTCGCGGCGGTCTGTCTGGACCATCCGGAGGTCCAGCGCCTCGTCGCCTCGATCGATAACCGCCGCCTGGTCACCTATGGCGTGAATCCGCAGGCCATGGTCCGGGCCGACAACTGTGACATGGGGCCTGACGGTTGCCGGTTCGATGTCGTCATCCAGCAGCAGGGCCTGGGCGCGCTGGACGATCCGATCCGGATCGAGGGCCTGCACCTGCCGATGGCCGGCTGGCACAATGTCTCCAACGCCCTGGCCGCCATCGCCGTGGCGCGCGAACTGGACGTCTCGGACGAGGCCATCAAGGCCGGCCTGGCCGGTTTCGGCGGGGTGAAGCGCCGCTTCACCACCACGGGCGTGGCCAACGGCGTGCGCGTCATCGACGACTATGGCCACCACCCGGTCGAGATCGCCGCCGTGCTGAAGGCCGCCCGTCAGGTGGCGGAGGGGCGTGTCATCGCCGTGGTGCAGCCGCACCGCTATACGCGCCTGCGCGATCTTATGGAGGAGTTCTCGACCTGCTTCTCGGACGCCGACGCCGTCTTCGTCGCCGACGTCTATCCGGCTGGCGAGGCCCCGCTCGAGGGCGTCGACAAACACGCGCTCGTCGATGGCATCCGCCGCTTCGGCCACCGCCAGGTCCAGCCGCTGGAGAACGCCGCCGTCCTTCCCCGTGCGATCAGGGAAGAGGCGAAGCCCGGCGATCTGGTCGTTCTGCTGGGCGCCGGCGACATCACCAGCTGGGCCTACGCCCTGCCGGCGCAGCTGGAGGCGTTGGGGTGAGCTATTGGGACTTGGTCGCTCCGTACTGGGACGAGGTCCGCACCGACGACACGGCCGAGACGTTTTCCTCGCGGCTGGCTTTGATGCCGACCGTTTCCCAGCACCTGTTCACTACTCATTGGACCCAATCCGAAGTGCAGAATGGCGGGCTGGGGCAGTTCTTCGGCAATAGTACAGGCATCCTTGCGCCAGAGGCTGTGACAGGTTTTCGGGAACTCGGTATGCTGGAAACATCCGCTGAGCTTGCAAGGGCGATGCGGGTGTACGGTGAGCCCTACCCAAGAGATTGGTCCGCCCGCGAGTCGATCACGCTGCCCTTAGAGATCGAGGACCGCTTTTCGGAACTGTTGGAAACCGAGGTCGGAGGCTTCTGGGAAGCAGCCGATCGCTTCGCAATGAAGAACTCTTGATGACCTGGCGCGACACCCATCCCACCGTCCGCGGCAAGCTGCTGCTGAACGAGCCGCTGGGGCCCTACACCTGGTTCCGGGTGGGCGGGGCGGCGGATGCGCTCTTCATTCCGGCGGATGCCGACGACCTGATCGACTTCCTGAAGGCGCTCGATCCGGCCGTGCCGGTGACGGTGCTGGGCGTGGGCTCGAACGTCATCGTGCGCGACGGCGGAGTCGAGGGCGTCGTCATCCGTCTTGCCGGGCGCACATGGGCGCAGATCACGACCGAGGGTGACGCCATCACCGCCGGCGCGGGCGCGCTGGACTCGATGGTGGCGAAGGCGTCGGCCAAGGCCGGGCTGGCGGGGCTGGAGTTCTACGCCGGCATTCCGGGCACGATCGGCGGCGCACTGACCATGAACGCGGGCTGCTACGGCTCGGAGACGAAGGATGTGCTGGTCTCGGCGCGCGGCGTGACGCGGGCCGGAGAGCGGGTCGAATATTCGCTGGCCGAATTCGGCTACACCTATCGCCACAGCGTCGTCCCCGAGAACGCGATCATCTGGGTGGAGGCGACCTATCGCGGCACGCCCGATGCGCCGGAAGCCGTGCAGGCCCGGATCGACGAGATCACCAGCCGGCGCGAGCAGACCCAGCCGATCCGCGACAAGACCGGGGGATCCACCTTCAAGAACCCCGAGGGCCATTCCTCCTGGAAGCTGGTCGACGAAGCCGGCTGGCGCGGGAAGCTTCACGTCGTCAACGGCGGCGGGGCGAAGTTCAGCGAGCTGCATTCCAACTTCATGATCAACCCGGGCGAGGCGACCGCTGCCGATATCGAAGGGCTGGGCGAGGCCGTCCGCGCCGACGTGAAGGCGAAGACGGGCGTCCAGCTGGATTGGGAGATCAAGCGGATCGGCCGAAAGGGCTGATCTGCCGGCAGGAGGCCACTCCCAATTTTATCTCGCGCGGGTCGGGTTCTGGTTAAGGCTTCTTAACCGTCCCCGCGGCAATCGGTTGGGGGGCGCTGAAGATGCCCGGAGCCGATCATGACCCGTCCTCTTGCAGAGCTTCACGTCGCCGTCCTGATGGGCGGGTTGTCGTCCGAGCGCGAGGTGTCGTTGAGCTCGGGCAAGGGCTGCGCCGATGCGCTAGAAGGGCAGGTCGCCCGCGTCAGCCGCGTCGACGCCGGCCGGGATCTCGCCCAGGTGCTGGCCGAGCTGAAGCCCGATGTGGTTCTGAACGCCCTGCATGGAGAATGGGGCGAGGATGGCTGCGTCCAGGGCATCCTCGAGACGCTGCAGATTCCCTACAGCCACTCCGGCCTGCTGGCCTCCGCCCTGACGATGGACAAGGACAAGACCAAGGCCGTACTGCGCGCCGCCGGGGTCGATGTGCCCGGCGGCGGCCTGTTCGACCGGCACGAGGTGGCGACCCGCCACGTCATCCCGCCGCCCTATGTCATCAAGCCGAACGCCGAGGGCTCCTCGGTCGGGGTGTATCTGGTGCCCGATGGC
The DNA here is from genome assembly GCA_052441165.1 of Caulobacteraceae bacterium. Lineage (GTDB taxonomy): Bacteria > Pseudomonadota > Alphaproteobacteria > Caulobacterales > Caulobacteraceae > Brevundimonas. The sequence goes on from JBQVQW010000015.1 coordinate 6,913, forward strand.
GCCGCTCCCCAAACCGAGGTGGGCTCGCCCGACTGGACCTACGGCGAGGAGGTGATGGTCGAGCCCTATATCCCGGGCAAGGAGCTGTGCGTCACGGTTCTGGGCGAGGCCGCAGGGCCGCGCGCGCTGACCGTCACCGACATCACCCCGGTGAAGGGATTCTACGACTACGAGGCCAAGTACGCGCCGGGCGGCTCGGTCCACAAGCTGCCGGCCGAGCTTCCGGAGGCTGTCTTCGAGCGCGCCATGCGCGAGGCCGAGCTGGCGCACCGGGCCCTGGGTTGCCGGGGGGTCAGCCGATCCGACTTCCGTTATGACGATGTTAAGGACGTTCTGGTCCTCTTGGAGGTCAACACCCAGCCCGGCATGACGCCGACCTCGCTCGTGCCCGAGCAGGCCGCGTATTGCGGGATGGCGTACAAAGACCTGGTTCGGTGGATGGTGGAGGACGCCTCATGCCCGCGGTAGTTCGCGGCGGTCGGCGACAGAGTACGAACCCGCCCGCAAAACGCGGCGGCGCGCCCGGACAGAAGGGACGCGGCCGCGCGCCCCGCAACGCTCCGGCTACACCCGGAAAGATGGCGGCCATCGGACGTCTCGATCTCTCGCCCCGCGCGGTCGTTCTGTCGATCGCGGCGGGCGTCGTGCTGCTGGGCGCCGTGCTGGCGACCGGGGCGCGGGCCGAGCGGATCGGCGCCTCGATCAGCGATGGCTTCGGCGGTCTGACGGCCGGCATGGGACTGAAGCTCGAGCGGGTCTATATCGAGGGCGAGAGCGCCGAGGCGACCGCCTCTATCCAGCGCGCTGTCCAGTTGAATGCAGAACAGCCGCTGCTGTCGGTCAATCTCGATGAGGTCCGGCAGCGGGTCGAGCAGGTCGGCTGGGTCAAGTCGGCCCGCGTGGTGCGCCTGCTGCCCAACACCCTGATCGTCCACGTCACCGAGCATGATCGCCTCGCCGTCTGGCAGACCGCCGGCAAGGCCTGGGTTATCGACGGCCATGGCCAGGTCATCCAGGGCGCCGATCCGGGGCGCTATCCCAATCTTCCGCTGGTCGTCGGCAAGGGCGCCGAACTGGCCGCCGCCGAGGTGCTGCCGCTGGTCGCCCAGCGCCCGCGTCTGGCCGGGCGCCTCGATGCTCTGGTCCGCGTCGACGAGCGTCGCTGGGATCTGCGCCTGAAGGACGGAAGCCTGATCCAGCTGCCGGCCACCAATCAGGAGGCCGCCCTGATCCAGCTGGATGCGCTGGACCAGCGCGAACGGCTGCTGGAGCTGGGCTTCGCCCGGATCGATCTGAGAACCCCCGAGGAGGTCGCCGTCCGGCCCTCCGCCCGCGACGCTTGAGAGACTGAGGAACCACGAATGGCTGGACGGGCTGGCAAGGGCGCGGTTGAGGCGAAGGCCGCATCGGGACGCGCCCCGATCGTGGCGGCGCTGGACCTCGGCGCGTCGAAGGTCGGCTGCTTCATCATGAAGCCCGAGGGCGTACGCCATGCCGACCGGACGATCCGCGTCGCCGGCGCCGGTCATGTGCAGTCGCGCGGCATCCGCGGCGGCGGCATTGTCAATATGGATGAGGCGGCCCAGGCGATCGGCCATGCGGTGGAGCGCGCCGAGCGAGCCGCCGGCACCGCCGTCTCCGGCGTCGTCGTCACCACGGCCATCGGCCAGATGGCCAGCCACCGCGTTCAGGCCCGGGTCTCGCTGAGCCAGCATCCGGTCGGGGACGCAGACCTCGCCCGCGCCATCGCCATGGCCCTGGCCCAGATCAAACTGCCGAATCGTCGGCCGATTCACGTCCTGCCGATCGCATGGTCGGTGGACGGCGCGCGCGGCGTGCACGATCCGCGCTCGATGCGCGGTCACTCGCTGGGCCTCGACCTGCTGGTCGTGTCGATGGCAGAGGGCGCATTCAACGCCCTGAGCCACTGCCTGGAGCTGGCGCATCTGGACCTGCAGGGCGTGGTCGCGGCTCCGGTGGCCTCGTCGCTGGCGGCGCTGGAAGACGACGAGATGGATCTGGGTTGCGTCTGCATCGACATGGGCGGCGGCGCGACCTCGGCGGCGGTGTGGGGCGGACGCTCCCTGCTGCATATCGAATCGATCAACGTCGGCGGCGACCACGTCACGGCCGATATCGCCCGGGGCCTGTCGACCTCGCGTGCGGGCGCGGAGCGACTCAAGACCCTGCACGGCTCGGCCATGGCCAGCGCGAACGAGGACCGCGAGATGCTGGAGGCTCCGCCGCGCGGCGAGGACCCGTCCGCCGGCCCGGTCGTGGTCCCCCGCGCGATGCTGAAGACCGTCATTGCTCCGCGGGTCGAGGAGACGCTGGAACTGCTGCGCGACCGACTGCGCAACGCCGGCGTGGGTCTCGAACCGGGGGCGGGGCTGGTCCTGACCGGCGGCGCCAGCCAGCTGAACGGCGTGCGCGAACTGGCGGTGCGCGTGTTCGACCGCCCTGTGCGACTCGGCAAGCCGCAGCGTGCGCCTCACCTCGCCGACGCCGCCTCCGGCCCGGCCTTCTGTTCAGCGGCCGGCGTGCTGCTCCGTGCGGCCTATGGCCCGCGCGAGGCGGTGTCGGCGCGGAAGCTCATGTCACGCCAAATTACGGCCGCAGATGCGCCGCGAGCGCACTCCGGCGGCCTCGTCGCCCGCGCCGCCGGGTGGCTGCGCGAAAACCTCTAGTCGGCCTCAAGTCACCGGAATACGGCGCTTTTCACCGGCTGCATGCGGCCGGCGCGATGTTTCGCCTGCATGGCGAGACTGTGTCCAGATTGTAACAACCAGCGTTCGGATTGGACGCTATGCGGCCACAATCACTTGTCCGCGACGTCTTTGCTGCTAGCGTGAAATGCGAAGCAGTGTGCCGTCGGAGGGCGGGACACTGTGCTTTGCATCATCACTGGTTGGGGCCCACCACATGCTAATCAAGCGCAAGTATCTCTTTGGAACCACGATCCTGGCCGGGGTCATGGCCGTGACGGCTCCGGCCTTCGCCCAGTCCGCGCCGTCGTCGCAGGAAGAGCAGACCGAGATCGGCGAAGTCGTCGTCACCGGTTCGCGTATCCGTCGCGACCCGACCACGGCTCCGACGCCGCTGATCCAGGTTCAGCGCGAGCAGCTGCTGGAAACCGGTCTGGCCACCGTGGTCGACTACCTGGCCACCATCCCCGCCCTGTCGAACTCGCTGGTTCCGTCGGACACGACCGGTTCCAACCTGAACGACGGTGGTCTGGAATTCGCCAACCTGCGCTCGCTGGGTTCGGGCCGCACCCTGACGCTGGTTGACGGTCGCCGCCACGTCGGCTCGGCCGCCGGCAGCCTGGCCGTCGACGTCTCGGTCGTTCCGCGTCTGCTGATCGAGAACATCGAAATCATCACCGGCGGCGGTTCGTCGGTTTACGGCGCCGACGCCGTGTCGGGCGTGGTCAACTACATCCTGCGCAAGGACTTCGAAGGCCTCGAGATCGACGCCAACTACGGCCAGCTGGTCCAGGGCGGCGCTGCCGACAGCCGCCGCGTGTCGGTCCTGGCCGGCGCCAACCTGCTCGACGACCGTATGAACGTCTACGTCCACGGTGAGTACGAGCGCACCGAGGAAGTCTACGCCGAGCACATCAACTGGCTGCGCGACGGCCGCATCCGTCTGGGCATCGACGCCGACCCGACCAACCTGGCCATCGGCCCGGCTTCGGACGGCTTCCTGGATACCGGCCAGTTCTACGGCGCCCGTCGTCTGGACCACCCGGTCTGGGGTTCGACCACCCTGGCCAACATGCAGCGCCCGAGCCAGTTCAACGATCCGGACGTGCCGGTCGCCGCCTGCCGCAGCTTCTCGACCTCGTCGAACTGCTTCAACGTCGATCCGAACTACACCTACTGGTTCGACGGCACGACCGCCCGTCTGGCCAACTTCGGTCAGCGCATCGGCGTGACCGGCGCCAACCGTCCGTGGAACATCGGCGGCGACGGCGAGCCGGCCAACCTGACCAGCTTCGACCAGCGTTCGCGCGCTCCGTTCCAGGAGTCCAAGCGCTTCCAGGCCGGTCTGAACTTCGACGTCTCGGACAACGTCCGCCTGAGCCTCGAAGCCAAGTACACGACCGAAGACGCCTTCGACGTCGGCCAGAAGTCGTTCTGGGACATCTACATCGTGGACGCCTCGCTGGGCGCCGGGACCGGCACTGCGACCACCCCGGGTCTGATCAGCGGCACCAGCGTGTTCTCCACGCTTACGGACAACGCCTTCCTGCCGACGAACCTGCGTGATGCGATCCGCGGCAACACCTTCATCCCGTACGCCGATCCGACGAACACGGCTCCGGGGGCTCCGGGCGCCGCTGTCGTGGCCCCGATCGCCCTGCACCGCGGTTTCGGTATCGACCGTAACCAGACCAACAACCGCGAGATCTTCCGTTACGTCGCGGCCATCGAAGGCAACTACGACCGCGTCGCCTTCATCGACAACTTCAACTGGGAGCTGTCGTACGTTTATGGCGAGATGAACAACGTCAACCGCGAAGCCGGTCCGGACGCCATCCGGTTCGGTCACGCGATGGACTCGGTCGTCGACGCCGCCGGTCTGGTCAACGGCCGTCCGGGCGAGATCGTCTGCCGCGTGCAGCTGCTCCGCGCCCAGGGTCTGACCGTCAACGAGCAGAACCCGTTCACCGCCCGCACCACCTACGGCACGGGCGCCGCGATCAACGATCCGGAAGTCAACGGCTGCGTTCCGCTGAACGTCTTCGGCGCCGGCAACCAGAGCCAGGCCGCCCTGGACTACATCTCGACCGCCATCCGCGTGTTCGAAACCAACGAGCAGGAAAGCGCTCTGGCTTCGTTCGGCGGCCAGCTGTGGGATATGTGGGGCGCTGGCCCGATCGGCTTCGCCGTCGGTGCTGAATACCGCCGCGAGTTCACCGAAGGCGTGGGCCGCAGCCGCGAAACCAACAACCGCGTGCTGCAGCTCAACACCGGCGCCGACTTCCTGGGCGTCGAGTACGAGTCGGAAGAGTTCTTCGCCGAAGTCGCCATCCCGCTGTTCCGTGACAGCTGGCTGGGCGAGTACGCCGAACTGTCGGGTTCGTACCGCTACTTCGACTACACGACCGCCGGGACCGGCGACGTGTACGGCGTGAACCTGGTCTATCGTCCGATCCAGGACATCACCTTCAAGACCAGCTTCAACACCTCGTTCCGCGCTCCGAACCTGACGGAAAACTTCCGTCCGCTGTCGCAGACCTTCGTGAACGCCTTCACCGATCCGTGCGACACCCGTGCGATCGCCGGCTTCACCGGTGAGAATGCGGCGACGATCAAGGCGAACCGTATCGCCAACTGCACCACCCTGGCGGCGCAGAAGGGTCTGACCTACGACTTCGCCCAGAACACGGTCACGATCGCCGACGACTATCGTCCGACCTACGCCTCGGGCATCGCCTCGGCGCTGGGCGGCAACCCGAACCTGCGTCCGGAACAGTCGGAATCGTTCACCTTCTCGACGGTTCTGCAGCCGCGCTTCTTCCCGAACCTGTCGATGGTGTTCGACTACTACGAAATCACCATCACCGACGTGATCATCACGCCGGGCGGTCAGTTCCTGGCTGACGACTGCGTCAGCTCGGGCGCCACGCTGAACCCGATCACCTGCTCGTTCGTGTTCCGCAACAACCCGACCACCGGCGACGTCTTCGACGTCTTCAAGGTCGGCGCCCCGGCAAGCGATCCGGTCGGCGGCTTCATCCTGGCCGGCATCAACAACTCGAAGCTGGAAACCCGCGGTCTGGACTTCACGATCAACTACAGCCTGGACGCGATGGAAACGTTCGGCTGGAACATCGGTACGTTCAACTGGAGCCTCGGCGGCCTGTGGCTGATTGAGCAGAAGAACTTCACCAACCCGGCCAACCCGGCGGCGTTCACGGACTCGACCACGAACGTGTTCTTCCCGCGGACCGAGTTCGTGTCGCGTCTGACCTGGCAGCCTAACGACCAGTGGTCGGTCACCTGGACCGCCGACTGGATGGCTTCGCAAGACCTGCGCAAGGCTCGCGATATCGTCGCCACGGGCAACCTGGACGTCGATATGGTCGAGGAGTGGACCACCGGAAACTTCGTCCGGAACGACTTCTCGGTGCGCTACAACATGCGTGACGACCTGTCGCTGCGCTTCGGCGTCACCAACGCCTTCGATGCAGAGCCGCCGGCATACCTCGGCTTCGCCTCGAGCTTCGACCCCTACGGTCGTCGCTTCAACATCGGCCTGAACTACCGTCCGTACTAAGGACGGGCCCACGGCCAAAAGGATGGGGGCGGCTCGCAAGAGCCGCCCCTTTTCCTTTGCTTCGGACCAAATCCCGGAATTCTGTTGTGAAGGTTAACGATTCTGCTGGTTCGCGGGCCGACTCACCCTATCCGGTAACCTTCCATTAAGGCGTGGGCGCGATCCTTAACGCGCTCATAACCATAGACGAATCGGCGGGGGTTCGTTTGTGGGGCCAAAGGGCAGGGTCGGAAGGTCGAAATCGCATGTCTCTCTCGCTGGTGCGTCCGCAAAACACCGAATTGAAGCCTCGTATCGTCGTCTTCGGCGTCGGCGGGGCGGGCGGCAATGCCGTCAACAACATGATCGACGCCGGCCTTGAAGGGGTCGAGTTCGTCGTCGCCAACACCGATGCGCAGCATCTGTCGTTCGCCAAGACCGACCGCCGCATCCAGCTGGGCGAGACCATCACCCAGGGCCTGGGCGCCGGCGCGCATCCCGAGGTCGGCATGAACGCCGCCGAGGAGTCGGCCGAAGAGATCTACGGGCACCTGGACGGCGCCCACATGGTGTTCATCACCGCCGGCATGGGCGGGGGCACTGGCACCGGCGCGGCTCCGGTCATCGCCAAATGCGCCCGCGACCGCGGCATCCTGACCGTCGGCGTCGTCACCAAGCCCTTCACCTTCGAGGGCCGCCACCGCATGCGCCTGGCCGATGCAGGCATCGCCGAGCTGCAGCGCTACGTCGACACCCTGATCGTCATTCCGAACCAGAACCTGTTCCGCGTCGCCAACGAGCGCACGACCTTCGCGGACGCGTTCAACATGGCCGACCAGGTCCTGCATTCGGGCGTCCGCTCGATCACCGACCTGATGATCCTGCCGGGCCTGATCAACCTCGACTTCGCCGACGTCCGCGCCGTCATGTCCGAAATGGGCAAGGCGATGATGGGCACGGGCGAAGCCTCGGGCGACGATCGCGCCCTGATGGCGGCCCAGAACGCCATCGCCAACCCGCTGCTGGACGAGACCTCGCTGAAGGGCGCCAAGGCCGTGCTGGTGAACATCACCGGCGGCATGGACATGACCCTTCTGGAAGTCGACGAAGCCGCCAATGCGATCGCGGCCGAGGTGGATGGCGACGCCAACATCATCTTCGGCGCCGCCTTCGACCCGGCGCTGGATGGCAAGATCCGCGTCTCGGTCGTCGCGACCGGCATGGAAGATCTCGCCGCCGCCAAGGCGCCGCCGTCGGCCTCGACCTCGATCTTCGAGAACCGTCGCCCGGCCGCTCCGGCCCCGCGTACGGCCGAGCCGACCCGTTCGGTCGAGACCCGCGCCGAGCCGGTCCGCGCCGAGGCGCCGCGCGCCCGGGTGGAAGAGGCTCCGGTCGTCCCGACCTTTCAATCAGCCCAGCCCACCTACGGCGCCGTGGCCCGGGCTCCGGAGCCGCAGCCCGAGCCGGTGATCCACGTTGCGGAGGATCGCAACCTCGAGCCGATCATCGACCCGTGGGTCGAGGAGTACGAGTCGGCTCCGCGTCCGGCCGCTCGCGCGACCGCACCGGCGGCCCAGGGTGAACTGCATCTGGATCGCGCAGAGCCGCAGGCCGAGGTGCGTCCCGAACCGGCGTACGACGACTACGACGACCGCGACCACCGCAAGAGCGGCTGGAGCCTGTTCGGCAAGAAGCGCCAGCAGCCGCAGCCGACCTATCCGACGCCGGGTTCGCGTCAGACCGAGATGCGGGCGACGAGCCAGGTGCAGCCGGCCCAGGAACTGCAGCCGGGCGAGGCCGAGGACGATCTGGAAATCCCGTCCTTCCTGCGTCGACTGGCCAACTAAGACAGCGAGCGCATCGCCGATGAGGCCGCTCCGGAGCGATCCGGGGCGGCCTTGTCATATCCGCGCGTCTGTTTCGTAACGAAACAATCCGAAACCCGACTTTCATTTCGCGCTTGCGAACCGGCCGGTACACGGACGGTCAGGCGGACTTCGCACGCAGAGGCGGGGGCGCTGTATCGAAAGTGAGTTCAGTTTGTCGGTTCGCAACGACCATCTCCAGAAGACGACCATCGCCCCCGCGATCATCGCGGGCGTGGGCGTTCACACGGGCGACCGCGTGCGTCTGGCGGTGCGACCTGCGCCGGTCGGCACGGGCATCGTCTTCGTACGCACCGACATCAGGGACCGCGACAATGTCGTGCCGGTGCGCGGCGACGTCGTCATCGACGCCCGTCTGAACACCCGTATCGCCAACGCCGAGGGCGTCGAGGTCTCGACCATCGAACACCTGATGGCGGCTTTCGCGGCCCTGGGCGTGTCGAACGCCATCGTCGAGATCGACGGTCACGAAGTGCCGATCATGGACGGTTCGGCCCTGCCGTTCGTCCAGCTTCTGGACCGCGCCGGCTTCCGCAAGCAGGAAGCCCCGGTCCGCTACATCGAGATTCTGGAGCCGATCCGCGTGCAGGACGGCGACAAGAGCGCCGCCCTGCTGCCGTGCGACCGTTACGAGATGCGGTTCGAGATCGACTTCGACAGCAAGGTCATCGGCAACCAGGTCGTGGACTTCGTTGTGGACGAGGACACCTTCCGGCGCGAGATCATGTCGGCCCGCACCTTCGGCTTCGCCCACGAGGTCGAGGCCCTGCGCAAGGCGGGTCTGGCCCGCGGCGGCTCGCTGGAGAACGCCGTGGTCATCGACGGCGACGAGATACTGAACCCCGGCGGGCTGCGTATGGAGCGCGAGTTCGTGAAGCACAAGGCGCTGGACGCCATCGGCGACCTGTACGTCCTGGGCGCGCCCCTGCTGGGTCGCTACGAGGGCGTGAAGGCCGGGCACGCGATCAACAACCTGCTGGTCCGCGAGCTGCTGGCCAACCCGCAGGCCTGGCGCGAGGTCGTCCGGGTGCCGCAAATGGCGATGGCGGGCTGAGAGGCCCCGGCGCTCAGCCCAGGCTGATCGCGCTCATCAGCCGGCCGAAGTCCGGCTCTCCGTTCAGATACGCGCGACGGTTCGAGTAGAAGCGGGCCGCGTCGACACGCGTGTCGTCGCCTGTCCAGGCGGCCTCGGCGACGCCGGCCTGTTCCAGACGCCACAGCACGAAGGCGGGCAGGTCGAACAGGCGTTTGTCAGAGGCGGAACCGGGGATGAAAAACCGCCCGCTGCCGGGATCGTGGTGAGCGAAGCGTTCCTCGAAATCGGCGCCGACCTCGTAGCTGTCCTGCGCGATACAGGGGCCGACGACGGCGACAATGCGGGACGGGGCCGCGCCCAGCGCCTGCATGCCGGCGACGGTCGAGTGGATGACGCCGCCCAGCGCGCCCTTCCAGCCGGCGTGCGCGGCGCCGACGACGCCCGCCTCTGCATCCGCGAACAGCACCGGCGCGCAATCGGCCGTCAGGATAGAGCAGACCACGCCGGGCGTGGCGGTGACCACGGCGTCGCCCTCGGGCCGCTCGCCCTCCCAGCCAGCCTCGGCGACGCGGCAGACGGCGGAATGGATCTGGTAGCAGCTGGCGATGTCGTCGTGCGTGCCGCCGAACCAGCCGGCGATGCGGGTGCGGTTCTCCAGCACCGCGGCCGGGTCGTCCTTCGAACCGACGCCGGTGTTCAGGCCTTCGTACAGGCCTGTCGAAACGCCGCCCTCGCGCGTGAAGAAGCCATGGCGAACGCCCGCGCGCTGCAGCAACGGATGGATGATCGGCGTCAGCGTCATGACGGGTCCTCGAAGCCGGGGACGACCAATGCCCTCGGAGAGAAGATCGCGCAGGCCTTGAACAGGGTTCCCATCTGGTCGTCGCCGGTCAGGCGGTCCAGTTGGCGGTCGATGACGGCTGCGGCGTCGGGGCGACCGGCCTTCAGCCGCTCCGCGCGATGCTCGATGCCCAGCAGGCGCAGGAGCTCGCCCTGGCCCAGACAGCCGGTGATCTCCGCGCCGGCATGGATGGCAGCCTCCAGCACGGCGGGGAAGTCGGCCCACTGGGTCAGGTCCACTGCGCCGGGATCGGTCAGGGGATCGACCTTCTGATGCCGGCGCAGGCCCTGCAGGGTGTCGCCGGCGCCAGCCCTGGCCCGGCCGTAGTCGATCAGCAGGGCTGCGCCTGAGGCGGCCTTGACCAGACGGGCGAGATCGCGGCCGAAGCCGGCCTGCTGGTCCGAAATCTCGATCGTCTGGCCCGGGTCGACCGGATATTCCGGCCGCCTGAAGCCGCCGGTGATCTTCACCAGTCCGAACAGCAGGTCGCCGTCGTCGCTCACGCCGACGCGGCGCTCGGCCCAGCCGTCCTCTGTCTTCACGAACTGGCGCGCGGGCAGGCAGTCCAGAACCTCGTTGGCGATCAGGATCACCGGCGCATCGGTCTCGATCCGGTCGAGGGACGAGACCCAGCGCGGGTGGATGTCGCTGTCGGCCAGCATTCGGGCCTGGGCTTCGCGGAGCGGCGCGCTGGGCTCGATCAGGATCAGGTCGACCGCCTGCAGGAAGTCCGGGGCCAGGCGGGCCGCGCGCAGGGCGTCGGCCATCAGCGTTCCGTCGCCGGGACCCACCTCGACCAGCCGCACCCGCTCGGGCGCGCCGAGGCGCTGCCAGAGCTCGACCGCCCACAGGCCGATCAGTTCGCCGAACATCTGGCTGACCATCGGGGCGGTGATGAAGTCGCCGGTCGCCCCGATCGCCGGGCGCGTGGCGTAGTAGCCGTCCTGCGGATCGTGCAGGCAGCGCGTGACATAGTCGGCGATGGTCATCGGCCCGGTGAGAGCGATCTCCCGCGCCAGCCGGTCCTTCAGGCTCATGGCGTCAGGACGCGGCGGACGGCGGACGGCTCCAGGCGCGCCAGATCAGCCAGGCGCCGATCAGCATCATCGGGATCGACAGGAACATACCCATGGTCAGGCCCAGCGGCAGGTTCTCCAGACCGGCGTCCGGCTGGCGCACGTTCTCCAGCAGGATGCGGTTCAGGCCGTAACCGACCAGGAACAGGCCGGTGACATAGCCCGGCTTGCGCAGCAGGCCGAATTTCCAGATCGCGAGAGCGAGCAGGCCGAACAGGAAGACACCCTCCAGACCGGCTTCGTAGAGCTGGCTGGGGTGGCGCGGCACGTCGCCCGCGGGGCAGAAGCCGTAGAGGCTCTGGATCCGCTCGTTGCAGAAGCGGATCGCCCACGGCACGTCGGTCGGGCGGCCCCAGAGCTCGCCGTTGATGAAGTTGGCGATCCGGCCGAACATCAGTCCCATGGGCGCGGCGGCCAGGGCCACGTCCCCGACGCTCAGGACGTTGAGTTTCAGCCTGTTCGCGAAGGCCAGCACCGCGATGGTGCAGCCCAACAGGCCGCCGTGGAACGACATGCCGCCGTCCCAAAGGCGGAACAGGGCCAAACGCTCGCCCCAGTTCGCGCCGCTGAACAACTGGCCGTACAGGCCCGGTTCGTAGAACAGGGCGAAGCCCAGGCGACCGCCCAGGATGATGCCCAGCGTCACCCACAGGATCAGGTCGTCCAGCTGCTGGGTGTTCATCGGCGGCTGGCCGGGGGACCAGAGGCGGGCGGTCCTGATCAGCTTCGCGGCGTACCACCAGCCCAGCAGGATGCCGGCCACATAGGCCAGGGCGTACCAGCGGATATCCAGCGGGCCGATGCTGACGAGGACCGGATCGAACTCAGGAAATTGCACGGGCGCTCCTGCCGAGGTGACTTCGACCCGCTTCTAGCAAGCGTCGCGGCGCCCGTCCCTCAAATTTCGGCAACGGACCGACGCAGGGTCCGTTGGACGGAAAGGTTTCGTTCACCATATCCGGCAACCCTTGTTAACCAGACGAACTCTTTGAGTCGGAGCGTCATTCCATGCAGACCCGCAATCCCATCCTGGACGAGTTCGCCAAGCTGACGACCGGCGCCATGGGCCTGGCCCAGGCGGCCGGCGAAGAGGCGAAGACCGCTTTCCGGGCCCAGGCCGACCGCTTCGCCGCCGAGATGGATCTGGTCCGTCGCGACGAGTTCGACGTCCTGAAAGCCGAGATCGCCGCCCTGCGTGCCGAGGTCGAGGCCCTTAAAGCCGCCGCCAAGACGCCTCGAAAGGGAACGTCCACAGCAGGCGTTCCCCCCAGGGACGCAGCCGGTTGAGCCGAATCTGCGAACCCGCCTACGGTTCCTTAACAGGGCGTGAGTCGCGCCCGGGGATGACTTGATGGACGCCGTACGGCCCGAAGAAATCGACACGCCACACGATCCGCTGGACGTGGTCGAGCATGTTCTGGTCGCGGAAAATCTTCCGTTCGACCGGACGGATGAGGGGGATCTGGCCTTCTCCCTGGCCGGCGACTGGAAGGACTATGAGCTGTGGTTCGCCTGGCGTCCCGAGGGCGACTGCCTGCAACTGTGCTGCGCCCTGGACCTTCAGGCCACCAGGTCGCGCCGCGCCGCCGCCTATGAACTGGTCGGGCTGATCAACCAGCGCACCTGGATGGGTCATTTCGAGGTCTGGGCCGAGGACGGCGAGATCGTCTTCCGCCATTCTCTGGCCTTGCCGATGGGCGAACGCCCGACGCTGGCCCAGGCGGCCTCGATGATTGATGCGGCCGTCGAGGCGGCGGATCGCTACTATCCGGCCTTCGACTTCATGGTCCGCGGCGCGAAGAAGCCGCAGGAGGCGATCGACGCCTGCCTGTTCGAGACCGTCGGCACGGCCTGAGGCCATGACATCCGACACCGCAACCGGCGCCGTGGTCCTGGTGGGCTGCGGTCGGCTGGGCTCGGCCATTCTGGAGGGCTGGCTGGCGACAGAGGCTGTCGCGCCGGCCGACCTGATCATCCTGACGCCGTCGTCCAAACCCGCCGCCGAGCAGGCCAGAGGGCGGGGCGCGACCCTGAACCCGGATCTCTTCGACCTCGCCAGGGCGCATGTCGTGGTGCTGGCTGTGAAGCCCGCCATGTGGCGCGCGGCGCTGGAGCCGCTGGTTGCGTACCTCTCCCCCGATGCCCTGATCGTCTCGGTCATGGCCGGGGTGCAGTCCCGGGATATCGCCGCGCTGGCGGGACGAAGGGTCATCCGGGTCATGCCGACGACCGCTGTGGCGCAGGCGAGCGGCGTCGCTGCGTTGTGGTCCGCCGACCCCGCAGGCCCCGTTGTCGCCCGCCGGCTGTTCGCGCCCCTGGCCGACGTGGTGGCGCTGGACGCCGAGGATCAGATGGACGCCGCCACGGCCGTCGCCGGTTCGGCGCCTGCGTTTCTTTATGCCTTCACAGCGGCGCTTGCGCAGGCGGGGATGGAGCAGGGGCTGTCAGGGGAGGCCGCGACGCGGCTCGCGCGGGGCGCGTTGAGGTCCGCGGGGGCGGGCGCGGGCACTGGAGAGGCGCTGGATGCGCTGATCGCCCGCATCGCTTCACCGGGTGGAACCACGCGCGCCGGCCTGGATGCGATGACCGAAGACGGCGGGCTGACGCGCGCGGCCGAGGCCGCCGTCAGCGCCGCCGTGGATCAGGCGCGCAGCCTCCAGAGCCTGGCTGGTTCAGGTGGAATCGCTTCGCGGTTCCGCTGAGGCCGTGAATCAGGCTCTCGCATTGGGCTCAGGGAATCCGAGCCCGAGCGGACTACGTCCGACTGAACCGATTTCGGTCTAGCGGACGTCGTAGCGGCCGGTCGCCAGGTTGCGGGCGAGGCGAGCGTAGGCCCGGTCGGCATCAGTCCAGGTGCCGTGACCGCGGACATCGGCCAAATGCGTCGAGAACCAGTCGTAGCTGATTTCATGGCTCGTGCCGTCGGCCAGAATGACAGTGCCTTCGATCGCTGCGCCGCCGATCGAGCGGCTGCGGATCGGATCAAGTCCGGGGCGCCTCGCGATCTGCTCCATCGTAGGTCGGTTCGGCTTCAGGTCTGTCAGCACCAGCTCGATCCGGGCTCCATCCAGAGCGGCCGTATCGGCCAGACGGGACTGGATCACCCAGGTCAGGCGGTCGACCTGGTCCTGCACCTCGCGTTCGCCGAGGCTCTCGGCCTCGCGCTCGAGCGCATGGCTCAGCGTCACGTTGACCGAAGCCGGCTGTGCGGCTGCAACGCCGGCAAAGGCGACAGCCGCGGCGAGTGGAGCGAAGAAGGCGAGTTTACGCATGTCTGTTCCTCCATGGCCCCCCGGCCACGAGGGAAAGGTGCGCCGTATGGCTCCGCTTGGCCAGAGGCGTGAGGGAAATGTGATCAGCCGGGCAGGCGGATCAGCGCCCTGAGCCCGCCCATGTCGCTGCGACCCAGGGTGATGTCGCCCCCATGTCCACGGGCCACGTCGCGGGCGATGGCAAGACCCAGGCCGACGCCCTTGCGGTTCTGGTTGCGGGATTCGTCCAGACGCGAGAAGGGCCGGAAGGCTTCCTCGTGCATGTCATCGGGAATGCCCGGACCGTCATCCTCGATGGCGATCTCAAGGCCGCCGGAGGGCAGGGCGCGGGCGGCGAGGCGGACATGCTCCCCGTGCGCGGCCGCATTACCGGCCAGATTGATCACCGCGCGCTTGAACGCGAGCGGACGTAGCGTGGCGATCAGGCCGTCCTCGACATCGACCTCGACCTCGGCCCCGGCGCGCTTTGTGTCTTCGGCCGCCGTGTTCAGCAGGTCGGCGATCGAGATCGGCTGCGCCGCCTCGCCTGACTCTCCGCGGGCGAAGGCGAGGTATTCGTCGATCATGTGCTCCATCTCGTCCATGTCGCCGCGCATGGCCTCGGCCCGCTTGAACGGAGGAGCAAGGGCGAGTTCCAGACGGAGGCGGGTCAGGGGCGTGCGCAGGTCATGGCTGACGGAGGCCAGCAGGGCGGTCCGTTGCTCGATATGTCGCTGGATCCGGTCGCGCATGTTCAGGAAGGCCTGGGCGGCGGCCCGCACCTCCCTGGCGCCGTGGGGCTTGAACCGTTCCTGCGCCTCGCCCCGGCCGAAGGCCTCGGCGGCCTCGGCCAGACGCTCGATGGCCCGAACCTGATTGCGGATGAACAGGATGGCCACGCCCATCAGCAGCACCGTCGCCACCAGCAGCCACAGAACGAAGATATGGGCCTGGGTCGCCACCGCCCGCTCGCGCGGCGCGATGATGCGGAGCACGCCCTGCGGCTGCTGGACCCGGATGTCGACATAGGCGGGGTAGCGGGTGGTGTCGAACCAGAAGGGCTGATCCAGCCGGGTGGTCAGGGCGCGCTCCAGCGTGCGGTCGACGACGCCCAGCGCGCCGCGCCGCATCTCATCCGGTAGAATCTCGCCTTCACGGAGTTGCACCGAGAGGGACATCGACCGCTCCGCCCGCTCGGTGATGATCTCCATGTTTTCCGGTGACGGGTCGTCGGCATAGCTTTCGACGGCCCAGGCGATGTCGCCGGCCAGACCGTCGGACAGGCGGGCGGTCACCGTCTGCCAGTGCATGTCGAAGAAAGCCCAGGTGACGGCCACCTGCATGACCAGCACCGGGAGGACGATGATCAGGAGCGACCGCCCCCACAGCGAGGACGGCAGCCGTCGCTTCAGGAACCGCGGCCAGAGGCTGGCGGGCAGAAGCCGCATTCGGGGTCAGTCCGGCGCCAGCATGTAGCCGATGCCACGCACCGTCTGAAGGTAGCGCGGGTTCTTCGGATCGGCTTCCAGCTTGCGGCGCAGGCGGGTGACCTGCACATCGACGGCGCGACCCGTGATGTCGGCCGTATCCGGCGACAGGCTCATGCGCTCGACCGGGGCGTGAGCGTGGATGGCCAGCGTCTTCAGAAGCTGGGCCTCGGCCTCGGTCAGACGCTGCAACTTGCCGTCGCGGGTCAGCTCCAGACGCTCCATGTCGAAGATCGCCGGCCCCAGCTTGATCTCGCGGGGCGTCAGCGGCTTGCCGCCGGTGCGACGCAGGATGGCGTCCACCCGCAGCGCCAGCTCGCGCGGATCGAACGGCTTGGACATGTAGTCGTCGGCGCCGCGCGACAGTCCTTCGATCCGGTCGTCCGGATCGCCGCGCGCGGTCAGCAGCAGGACGGGCGTTTTCGACGTCTCGGCCTTACCGCGGATCCACGTCGTGAGGTCGAAGCCGCTCTCGCCGGGCATCATGACGTCGAGGATGATCAGATCAAACTCGATCAGCTCGACCAGTCGCTTGGCCGCCGCGGCGTGGGCCGCGCCGGTGACGCGATAGCCCTCGCGGGTCAGGAATTCCTTCAGCAACTCGCGGATGCGGTCGTCGTCATCGACGACGAGAAGATGGCGGCCGGCGCCGGGGCCGGCGATGGGGCCGGAGCGGCCGTTGGGGCGAACGTCGCTCATGCGGATGCACCCTGACGGTCGTCACAGGCGTTGACCTGAGCGATTCCGGGGGGTCTAAACCGGGGAGCTTTGCAGGAGACGTTCTTCAATGGCCTTCGTTCCTTTCGACGATCGTGACGGCTGGATCTGGATGGACGGTGATTTCGTGCCCTGGCGGGAAGCGAAAACGCACGTTCTGACCCATGCCCTGCACTACGGCTCGTCGGTGTTCGAGGGTGAGCGTATGTATGGCGGCGAAATCTTCAAGCTGACGCCCCATTCGGAACGCCTTCAGAAGTCGGCGAACCTGCTGGATTTCGACCTACCCTATAGCTTGGCCGAGATCGACGCCGCCAGCATCGAAACCTGCAGGAAGATGGGTTTGTCGGACTGTTATGTCCGTCCGGTCGCCTATCGCGGGCCTGAACAGGTTTCGGTCTCGGCCGTGAACAACAGGACTCACGTCGCAATCGCCGTGTGGGAGTGGCCCAGCTATTTCGATCCGGAGACCAAGGCGAAGGGCATTCGGCTCGAATGGGCCAAATGGCGTCGCCCCGACCCCATGACCGCCCCGTCGGCGGCCAAGGCTGCAGGCCTCTACATGATCTGCACCATGTCCAAGATGGCCGCCGAGAAGCGCGGCTATGCCGACGCCATGATGCTGGACTGGCGCGGCTATGTGGCCGAGGCCACGGGGGCCAACGTCTTCTTCGTGCAGGACGGCGTGATCCATACCCCGCCGGTCGATGCGATTCTGGACGGCATAACCCGCCAGACCGTCATCGAGATGGCGAAGGCGAAGGGCGTCGAGGTGGTCGTGCGCCACATCCGTCCGGAAGAGCTGTCGACCTTCTCGGAGTGTTTCCTCACCGGCACCGCCGCCGAGGTGACGCCGGTGAGTGAAGTCGGCGAATACCGCTTCACCCCCGGCGCCCTCAGCCTGGGTCTGATGGAAGATTACGGCAGGCTGGTCCGCGGCCAGCTTTAGGCTGGCGTTGGAGCCTTCCGCCGGCGGCGCACCGTGGCCCACCACACCGCGCCGCCGATCACGGCGATCGGCAGCAGGACCGAGCCGGTGGTGATCAGCACGGCCAGCATTCCCATCGACAGACCGAACGCGTTTTGCAGCGCCTTCGCCACGGGCCGCGTCGGACTGCTGGCCGCCATGACGCCGCCCTCGCGATAGTGGAAGGTCAGGATCGCGGACTGCACCCGGCCGTTGAGTTCGCGCAGCTCGATTTCCTGCCGGTCCTGCAGGCGCTGAAGCTCGGCCAACTGGCGCTCGATCTCCATCTGCTGGGCCAAGGTTCCCCCGCGCCGCTGTTGCAGTTCGCGGATGCGGTCGGCGAGGGTGGCGGTGGTCTTTGCGCCGGTCTGCGCCTCGTCGATGCCGCGGGTCACGTCCTCGCCGACGGTGGCGGCTTCCTCCAGCGCGCCGCCGACATTGGCGGCGTCCAGCGCCAGGCGTGCACGGAACTGGTTGATCCAATCCGGCTGCCCGCGCATCTCCAGACGGCCCCCCGGATTGCCGGTCGTCCAGTCGGCCTGGGCGGCGACCATCTGACACAGGCCTGCTCCCGCGGTGACGCAGGCGAACTCGTGCCGGCTCATCAGTTCCGGTCCGCGCTCCTTCGGCAGGGCGACGACGTAGCTGAAGGCGTAGGCGATGCGCGCGACAGGGGCGAACGGGGCGGGGCGGGGCTCGGCGATGCGTTGGGGCTCCGGGGTCGGCCGGGCAGGAGACGCGTCTTGCATGTCGCCCGCCTCGCGGTTCAGCGTGAGGGCGGACGGCGCGCGCACCTGGAGCCTGGGCTGCGGGCTTGCCTCCGGCGCGACCGCCTCGACTGCCCGCGAGTCCGGCACGGGCTTGATCAACTCGACCTCGGCGACTTTGTCGGAATAGGTCTGTTCGTCGGCGCGCTCCGGTGAGCAGGCGGCCAGAACCAGTGCGCTGGCCGCAGCCAACATCAGAGCCTTTCTCATCGTCATTCTCCCTGTCGCCGTGATGATCACGGTTCCGTGATGGCGCGCCCGGATCACGGCGAAGTCTGGACGCAGGCGAAGCGGAACCTTGGCCGTCGCGCGTTCAATTCGCGGCGTGGTTTCCGCCTTGCCAGACTGGCCCCGGTGGCGTTCAACGGGCGAGGGTCGGCAGACTGCCGGCGGGGAAGTGCATTCGATGTTCAGCCTGCTCAATCTCCAGAGCCTCCTCGGGCTTGTGGTCATCGTCGCGGCCTGCTGGGGCCTGTCGGAGAACAGGCGGGCCTTCCCGTGGAAACTGGCCATCGGCGCCATCGTCGTGCAGGCGGTTCTGGTGCTGGTGCTGTTCAACCCGGCCTCGCACGGCGTGCTGAACGCGGTGAACGCGGCGGTCGACGGGCTGGCCCGGGCGACCAGCGTCGGCACCAATTTCGTGTTCGGCTATCTGGCGGGCGGCGGCTTCCAGCAGCCCTATTCGGTGCAGGAGCCGGGCGCCCTGTTCACCTTCGCCTTCCAGGTCCTGCCGCTGATCCTGGTGATCTCGGCCCTGTCGGCCCTGCTGTGGCACTGGAAGATCCTGAAGTGGATCACCTACGGCTTCGGCCTCCTGTTCCAGAAGACGATGGGGCTCGGCGGCGCCTCGGCGCTGGCGGTGGCGGCCAACATCTTCCTGGGCATGATCGAGAGCCCGATCGTCATCCGCGCCTATCTCGACAAGCTGACCCGGTCCGAGCTGTTCCTGATGATGGTGGTCGGCCTGGCCACCGTCGCGGGTTCGACCATGGTGGCCTACGCCCTGATGCTGGCCCCGACCCTGACGAATGCGGCGGGCCACGTGCTGGTGGCCTCGATCATCTCGGCGCCGGCCGGCATCCTGCTGGCTCGCATCATCGTGCCGGAAAGGCCGGGCGAGGGCGGAGCCCATGCGGAATACGACTCGCCGCTGAAGTACGACAGCGCCATCGACGCGATCGTGAAAGGCACCTCGGACGGCCTGATGGTCGTGCTGAACATCTCGGCCGTGCTGATCGTCTTCGTCGCCCTGGTGGCGCTGGTGAATATCATCGTCGGCGGCATCTTCGGCGCGGGCATCAGCGTCGAGTGGTTCCTGAGCTGGATCTTCGCCCCGGTCGCATGGCTGACAGGCGTCCAGTGGGCTGACGCGCGCGAGGCCGGCCTGCTGCTGGGCGTCAAACTGACCCAGACCGAGTTCAAGGCCTTCATGGACCTCGGCGCCGTTCCCGCGGACGCGATCAGCGAACGCACGCGGATGCTGCTGACCTATGCGCTGTGCGGCTTCGCCAACATCGGTTCGGTCGGCATCACGGTCACCGGCCTGTCCGTCCTGATGCCCGAACGACGCGAGGAGGTCCTCGGCCTCGTCTGGAAAGCCCTGTTCGCCGGCTTCCTCGCCACGCTGATGAGCGCCGCCATTGTCGGCATCATGCCCGGCTCCATATTCGGTTGAACCGGAGATCGACGATGAAACTCTATACCTCGCACCGCGCCCCCAATCCGCGCCGCGTCCGCTGGGTCATGGCCGAGAAGGGCATCGAGGACGTCGAGATCGTGGAGATCGACATCATGGTCGGCGAGCATAAATCGCCCGACTATCGCGAGAAGGTCGGCGTGCCCCACGTGCCGGCCCTCGAGCTGGATGACGGCGCCGTGGTGTCGGAATCGCTGGCCATTGGCCGCTATCTGGAGGCCGTCTATCCCGAGCCCAACCTGTTCGGTCATGACGCGCGCGAGCAGGCGGTGATCGAGATGTGGACCCGCCGCTGCGAGTTCTACCTGGCCAATCCGATCATGCTGAACGTGCGCCACTCGCATCCCGCGCTGGCAGCGCTGGAGGCGACCCAGGTCCCGCAGGTGGCCGACTACAACAGGCTGGCCGCCGAGAAATACATGCGCTCACTGGACCGTCGTCTGGCCGAGCACCCGTTCATCGCCGGGGATCGCTTCACCATCGCCGACATCGTCGCGGTCGTCGGCCTCGATTTCGCGCGCCTGATCAAATACCGCCCGCCGGAAGAGCTGACCCATCTGGCCCGCTGGCTGGAGACCTGCCGTGCCCGTCCGGCGGCGAAGGCGGGAGCCTAGAGCTCGAAGTCGAACGGACCTTCCTCGGCCGGCTCGATCTCCTGTCCCTGATAAAGCTGCGCCACACGCGGGCCGAGCAGGTCGCCGGGACCTTGCAGGAAGCGCGGCGCGCCGAAGCGTTCGATGTTGTCCAGCTGCCGCGCCAGCGCGTGCCGGTCCTGCGCAACGACCTTTTCGAGGAAGAACCGGATCGCCCGTTCCTTCAGCCAGCCCGGCCCGCGTCCCTTCGGCGTGGTGAAGCAGGCGAAGGGCATCAGGCGGGTCGGCGTCACCGGGGTGAAGAAGACGGTCACGCACAGCGTCAGCCCGCGCGGTCCCTCCCATCGCGCCTGCACAAGCGTCGGTGAATGGAGCCGGGTCCGACTACGATCGCGCGGCGGCTCCAGAATCCGGGACATCCAGCCCATGTCAGGCTGAGGCTGTTCGATGATCGACTCGATCCAGGTTTCTCCCGCTTTGACCGACAGCCGCACCGGGATGCGGCGGGTGCTGCGGCGGATGATGCCGTCGTGGATGAAGTTCGTGTGGAACGGGTCCAGCACATTCTCCAGCGCATCAAGCGCCCTGCCGCGCCAGACGCCCTGCGACCACCAGAAATGATCGTGGTCGGCCGCGGCCCACGGGCCGAGGTCCGGCAGATCCGACCCGCCGGGCGCCAGCCGCACAAGCACCGCTCCGTGAATCTCGCGCACCTCGACGGTCTGCGCCGCCAGCCGCCGGGTCTCGCTGGCGTCGAGCGTGCAGCCGGGCACATCCATACAGGCGCCATCCGGCCCGAACCGCCAGCCGTGGTAGGGGCATTGAATTCCGCCGCCGATGATCCGCCCCCCGGACAGCGGATAGTTGCGGTGGGGGCATCGATCGATCAGGGCGGCGGCCTGTCCCGCCTGATCCCTGAACAGCACCAGAGGGGTATCCGCCACTGTTCGGGCCAGCGGCCGGCCCCTCAGGTCCCGCGACAGGGCCGCCATCTGCCAGCTTCGGGCGATGCTCTCGGGCAGGGGCGTCACGTCCGGCTCCAGCGATCGGGCTCCAGCGCCCGCCCGTTCCACTCGATGTCCGCCGTCATCGCCTCCGTCAACGTCCGGCCCGTGCGCCAACTCGCCAAGGTGAAGCCCGCCGCGTCGGCCAGCGCGCCGACGACCGGCCAGGGATCACCCGGCGCCGACAGTACGTCCCGACCTGCCCGGCGTGCTCCGCGGCGCCCCCACACGGTCGGGCCGAGGCAGCGCGGCTCGTCCACCGGTTCCGCCCGGTCCAGCCCCATCAAAGCCCGGCCGAGCGCTTCCGAGCGGTCGAACAGATGGACCCCGCTGGTCGCGCGCGGATTGCATTCGATCAGCCACGCGCGGCCTTCCGCGTCGATCACGGCGTCGCAAGAGATCTGGCCCTTTCCGGCCCAGGCCGCCAGCGTCGCCGCCACGGACCGCAGCCGGTCGGAGACCGGGGAAGCAAGGGGGCGGAAGGCAAGCGCCGCACCGCCCCGGCTGCGACGGTCCGAGCCGTAGGCGCTGAAAGCGTTGACCCGGCCGTCGTCGCAGGCGGCCCAGAAACTGACGTCGTCGCCCCGGATGCGATGCTGAACCACCCAAGGCTGATCTTCCGACGGCGCGACGGCGGCCACCGCGGTGGCGTCCGGCGAGATCAGCGTCCGTGCCCCGAACCGTGACCAGACCGGCTTCAGTACGACATCGCCCATCCGCCTCGCCGCCTTGCGCAGGCTTTCTGCGTCGGTGGCGACGGTGGTCTCCGGGACCCGGAGGCCCAGGTTCTTGCAGAGCCCGGCGAACCGGTCCTTGGCGTGCAGCGTCGCCAGTCGTTCCATCGGCGGCGCATACAGCAGCGTGGTCCAGCCATCGGTCTCCGCCAGCGCGGCCAGATGGAACACCTCTTCGCAGGTCGGGATCACCCGCGCGGGCCTCAGGCGATCCAGCCCTATCCGGATATCCGCCGCGAAATCTGCAGGCGACAGCACCGGCGAACCATACCGGTGCACGGGCCCCGCCGTCCGTGACCAGCCCGCCAGCCGCGCGGGGCTGCAGTCGGCCAGATGCGGCTCCAGCCCGGCCGCGCGCAGGCTGCGGGCGATGTCCAGCGCCGCCGCCGACCTCGCCCCGGTGACCAGAACCCGCTCAGCCATTGGTCCAGCGCACGCGCCGACGCTTGACGACGATCTCCGCCGGCGATCCGCCGGCCGTCACCGGAAGCTCGAGCCCGTGTCTCCGTAGCAGTTCCCGCACGGCGTCCGCCGCCGCTGTCGCATCGTCTGCGCTCGCCTCGACCGTTACACCCTCCGGTCCGGCGATCGCCCGCCACTCCATTTCAGCGCCGATCGCTTCGCAGACCGCGTCGTCCACGGCCCGCGGCGGGATCGCGACCTCGCCCCAGCGCCAGAGGTCCTCCAGCCGCCCCTCCACCGGCCGGATCGCCTGCAGCGGCGAGCGACAGAGGCAGGTGGCGGGCTCCAGCAGATCGGGCAGGCGTACTCGCACCATCGGCTGGGTCGTGCGGCGCAGATCGGTGATGACCGGCACGAACCGGTTCGTGTCCGGCACAGCCTCCCGCTCAACCACCAGCACATCCTCATTCAGATGCAGCTTGCCCAGCCGGCAGGGCGCGGCAAGGAAGCCCTCGGTAGCCTGATAGATCGGCGCCGGCCGGGTCTCCAGCACGGCCTCGATCCAGTCCCGTTCGGCGTCGCCCATCGGCTCGGCGCCCTGCAACAGCCGGCGCGGCGTCCACGGCGCGCCGGCTTCCACCCGTCGGGCGATGTCTGCCAGCACGTGGGCGGGCGCGATCACCACATCGGGGGCGAACGCCGCCAGTCGCTCGATCCGCTCGTCGCCGGGCGTCTCCAGTCCGAGGAACAGGAAGCGGAATGGCCCGGCGCCGGTGACGTCGCTGTAGAGACTGGACGTCGCCCGCAGGCACAGGGCGATCCTCGCACCCCGGACCAGTGCAAGTCGCGGCAGCAGGCGCGCGATCAGATGGCCGAGATAGTCCGCCCGCTCGGCGCGGCTGCTGAGAAACAGGCCGCGCAGCCCGCCCGAGGATCCGGACGAGAAGCCCGCCGACACTCCCGGCCGGACCTCGCCCATGCCGCCGGCCTCGCCCTCACGCGCGGCCGCGTCAGCCTCTTCCCGCGTCAGGCCGAGGGTGTTCCATCGTTCGAAATCGCGACGCACCGTGTCCGGCGACACGATCGGAAAGGCCTCGAGCGGCTGCCCCGCAAGGTCGCCCAGGCCCGGCGTTCGGGCGATGACCGGCGTCATGCGGTTCCACAGTTGCGCCTGCCGCGCCTCGACGTCCGTGCGGGTGCGGAGGCGCGCCGCACTCCAGCGGGCGGCGATCCAGCCCCTCAGGACGGCCGATCGATCAATCGTCGCCACTGGGCGTGTCCGTCTGCACCTCGCCGCAATGCGACGGGGTCAGCACCAGTTCCGGATTGCGCCTCCACAGCCGGTGAAGGGTGTTGAGCGTGCTCCGGTACGGGCCGGTGTCGCCCAGCAGGGCGGTGGTGAGGCGCGGCGGCGGCATGTCGTCCCGCACCTGTCCGCTGGACCAGGCCGCGTCGGCGATCAGGAACCGCGTCCGGTCGTCCGCTTCGCGCACCACCAGCCCCCAGTGCCCCGGGCAATGTCCCGGCAGTTGCACCGCCAGCAGAGCTCCGTCGCCCAGCAGATCGGCTCCTGTTTCGAACGGGCTCAGGTCCGGCCCCAGCGCGACCCGCGGCCGATCCTCGAAGAACTGAGCGCGCGTTTCCATATCGTCCGGAATCAGTTCGGCCAGAAGGCCCTGCCGCACCCGTTCGAACCGGCCGCCGCGCCGCACCCGTTCCAGCCCGGCGCGGGCGCAGAACACCCGCGCATTCGGAAAGCGGCGCAGACCGGCGACATGATCGCCATGGAAGTGAGAGACGACGACCGCCGCCACCTCTTCCGGCCTCACCCCGAACCTCGGCAGCAGGTCCACCACCGCTTGGCCGAATGGCAATTCCACCGGCGTGGCCCAGCGATACAGCAGCTCGGGCCAGTCGCGTGTCGCGGTGAAGAAGGCCGGATCGTAGCCCGTGTCGAACAGGATCGCCCCCTCCTCGGGATGCAGGATCAGGGCGGCCAGCGCGGGGAAGACGACCGGCTTCAAACTTCCGTCCCGGCGCGTCATCACCTCCGGATGCGAGCAGGACCCGGCGCGCAGGATGTGGACGCGGCAGCGTCTCATGCGTGGGCGGCCAGCTTCGGCGCCACCTCCATGGCGGTCTCCACCGCGTCGAACTCAGGCTCGTAGTCGATCAGCGCCTTCGCTCCGGCGAGGTCGAAGGCCTGCGACCAGGCCAGCGTCGAAAGGGTGTAGGGCGTCAGTATCGGCTCGGGCCGGCCCGGCAGGATGCGGCTGACGCCTTCGGAAATCACCGACAGCACCTGCCCGACGGGCAGGGGGACCGGCACGATCTTCACCTCGACGCCCAGCGTCCGACCCAACCGCTCGACCAGTGTCGCGATCGGCAGCGGCCGGCCGCTGGTGATGTTGACCGCCTGGCCGCCGGCCCGCTCGCGGCGCCGGTCGGCCAGCAGCAGGGCGCGAGCGGCGTCGCGACGATCCGTCAGCTCCACCAGCGCCTCCCCGTTCCGGAACAGGGGGAAGCGGCCCTTCTTCACCAGACGCAGGATGCGGGGTAGCAGGACGGCGTCGTCCGGCCCCACGATGGCGCGCGGACGGACGGCGACGGTGCGGAATCCCGGGCGATCGGCGGCGCGGACGATCACCTCGGCCTCACCCTTGGTTCGGGCGTAGGCGTTAAGCGGCCGGTCGGGCCAGGGCGTCGACTCGGTGATGCCGGTCTGGTCCTGCCAGCGGGCATAGACCGACGGTGATGAGACGAAGATGAAGCCGTCCGCCCCCACTGCCTGCGCCGAAGCCAGCAGGCGTCGCGTCAGCTCGACGTTCGCCCGTTCGAATTCTGCATCGGGACCCCACGGACTGGACAGGGCCGCGGCGTGGAAGACGACGTCGATATCCGCGCAGGCGGCGTCGGTCTGATCCATCAGGTCGCCGGCGAAGATCTCGGCGCCCATGCTCTCGAGGCGTCTCAGCGCCGCCGGTTGGCGACCCGAGGCGCGGACTGTGTAGCCGGCCACGATCAGGGCCTCGACGACGGCGAGGCCCAGCCCCCCGGTGGCTCCGGTAACCAGCGCCCGGCGGTTCATGTCCGCACGACCATGGCGGCGGCGCTGATGCCGGCGGCGGTGCCCAGCATCAGGACGGTCCTGCCCGCGCCCAGCCGTCCCGCCGCCTGCGCCTCGACCAGGGCGGTCGGTAACGAGGCGGCGATCTGGTTGCCGTGCGTGTTGAAGATGTCGACCACCCGGGCCGGATCTCCCCCCATCAGTCGCCGTACGTGCTCCAGCCCCGGCGCACTGGCCTGATGGGGAATGATGAGATCGACGGTCTCCCGGGTCAGCCCGGCCTCGCCCAGCACACGGTCGATCAGTACCGGGAGCGATCGGGCGGCGGCCTTGAAGATGCCGAACGGGTCCATATGGAAGCGCGCGCCCTCGGTCAGGGCCTCGAAGCCATCGGTGATGCGGATGCGGGTGCCGCCCGACCGCAGGGTCGCCAGATCCTTGCCGTCGCCATAGGTTTCGAACCCGCGCGCCAGCAGACCGGGACCGGCCGTGTCCGTGCCCGCCTCGATGCAGACCGCCGCCGCTCCGTCGCCGAAGATGGCCGCCGAGGGCGGGTTGTCCCAGTCCAGTCCCGCCGAGGCGATGTCGCTGGATACGATCAGGGCGCGACGGAAGCGACCGCTCTCTAACCCCATCGCCACCACGTCCAGCGCCGTGACGAAGGACAGGCAGGTCTGGTTCACGTCGAAGGCCCAGATGCCGGATTTGCCGAGCCCCAGCGCCGCCTGGATCAGCACCGAGGTTCCCGGGATGGGCTGCTCCATCACTCCGCAGGCGCCGATCAGCACGTCCAGATCGGACGCCTGCCAACCGGCCATGGCCAGCGCCCGCCGCGCGGCCTCGGCGCCCATCATCGATGTCGTTTCATCCGGCCCGGCCACGCCGCGCGTGGCGATCCCGAACTGCTGCTCGGTCCAGCCGTTCGCCTGCCCGAATATCGGGTCGAGCGCATGGGAAGGCCTCTGTTCCTTCGGGGCGTACAGCCCGAAGCCGGCGAACGTCATCGGCGTCATGGTCGAATACCTAGCCTTGCGGGCGAACACCGTCCATCGCGGTTCGTCGCAAGCTATCGCCTGTGCTGTGACGGCTGGATCTGGTGCCGCGCCATCTTGTCGTAGAGCGTCTTGCGGGGCAGGCCGAGCGTTTCGGTGACTCTCCTGATGTCCCCGTTCCACGCGGTCAGGGCCTCGCGGATCAGTTCGGCCTCGTAGCGCGCGACCTTGTCCGCGAGCCGTTCGCCATCGGCCGCATCACCGCTCGCAGGGCCCAGGCCGACCACCACCTGATTGGCGAAGTTGGACAGCTCCCGCAGATTGCCCGGCCAGTCGTGCTCCAGCAGCCGGCGGCGCACCGCATGGTCGATCGGGGGCAGGGGGCGGCCCAGCCGGTCCGCCGCCCGGCTCATGAAACGGGCGAACAGCATGGGGATGTCGTCGCGTCGCTCGCGCAGGGGCGGGGTGCGCAGGCGCACGACGTTCAGGCGGTAATAGAGATCCTCGCCCAGATCGCCCCGCGTCACCGCCGCGGCCGGATCGGCGCGGGTTGCGGCCAGCACCCGCAGATCGAGCGCCTGAGGCTCTGACGCGCCCAGCGGCAGGACTTCACGCTCCTCCAGCACCCGCAGCAGCATCAGCTGGACTGCGCGCGGCGCCTGGTCGACCTCGTCGAGGAACAGGCTGCCCTGATGCGATCGGGTGATCTGTCCGTCCCGCCGGCGCAGGGCGCCGGGGAAGGCGCCGGCCTCATGGCCGAACAACTGCCCCTTGGCGTCGCTCTCGGGCAGGGCGGCGCAGGCGACCGGCACGAAGGGCTTCAGGCGGCGCCGGCTGGCGTTGTGAATCGCCCGTGCCACCGCCTCCTTGCCAGCCCCGGTCTCGCCCTCGATCAGCACGTCGACATGGGCGTCGGCCAGCTGGGTGATGGCGGTGCGCAGGGCCACGATGGCGGCGCTGTCGCCACTCAGCGGGATGGCCCAGTCGCCCTCGGCCGCCAAGGTGCTGAGGCGCCGGTTATCCAGCACCAGCGACCGCTTCTCCAGCGCCCGGCGCAGGGTGTCGATCAGCCGCTCGGGCGCGAAAGGCTTGGTCAGGAAGTCATAGGCCCCGCGCTTCATCGCCTCGACCGCCTCGGCGACGTCGCCATGGCCCGTGATGATCACGACGGGCAGGTCCGGATCCTCGGCCAGAAGCCGGTCTGTGAGCTGGCGGCCATCCATGCCCGGCATGCGCAGGTCGGTGACCACCACGCCCTCGAACCCGGCGTCCAGCGCCTTCAGCGCCGCTTCGCCCGAGGGGAACCGGGTCACCCTCAGGTCCTCCAGTTCGAGCCGCTCGGCCAGCGCCGTGCGGAAGGCCTCGTCGTCCTCGACCAGAGCGATGCGGTTGAGGGTCTTGAAACTCATTTCGCCCCCGGCAGGATGATGCGGAATGTCGCGCCCGAAGCGCCGTCTTCATGAACCAGTTCGCCGCCGAACCCGGCGACGATGTCGCGGCTGATCACCAGCCCCAGACCGAGCCCGTCCGCCTTGTCGGTGGTGAAGGGGGTGAACAGGCGGTCGCGCACGGCCTCGGACAGGCCCGGCCCGTTGTCGGCGACGCTGACCACGACCTTGCGGCCCTTCGTTTCGATCGCGATGGAAATGCGGGGCGAAGAGACGCCCTCGACCGCCTCGATGGCGTTCTGCAGCAGATTCAACACCACCTGCTCCAGCCGGTTGCGTTCGGCTTTCACCATCAGGTCGGGCTGGCCGGGCGTCCGCTCCAGCGTAACGCCCCGCTCGCGGAGGCGAGCGCCGGCCAGCATCAGGGCGCCGTCGATGGCGGCCTCCACGCTGACCGCCACGGGGCCTGAGCGCGTCTTGCGCGAGAAGGCGCGCAGTTCGTCGGTGATCGCCCCGACCCGCTCGGTCAACTCGCCGATCCGGTTCAGCTGGCGCGCGGCGGCGTCGGCATCGCGACGCTGAAGATAGACCCCGGCCGTGTCCGCGTGGGTGCGAATGGCGGCGACGGGCTGGTTGATCTCGTGCGCCACGCCGGCCGCGATCTGGCCCAGCGTGGCCAGCTTGTTGGCCTGGATCAGCTCGTCCTGCAGGTCCTGCCGGTTTTTCTCCAGCCGCCGGCGTTCGTCGATCTCGTGGCTCAGCCGGTCGTTGGCGGTGCGGAGTTCGATGGTGCGCAGATCGATCTGTCGTTCCAGTTCCGCTCGCGCGGCTTCTTCCTCGGCGGCGCGGGCGCGGGCGCGCTGGCGGCGGCGCAGCAGGACGCCGGTCAGTCCGGCGATCAGGGCCACGCTGAGGAGCGCGACCATCCGCGCACCCATCACGGAGCGGGTGATCGCCGCACCGGCCGGTTGCAGAAGATGCAGGTTCCAGCCGAGTTCGGGGATGGGCGCGGACACCCGGGCGTAGGTATCGGACGGTACGTCCTGCGACAGGGTGATTATCCCCGGCGTCAGGGCATCGAACGGCAGCGTCGACAGATCGGCCCGGCCCGCGGTCTGGTCCACCGCCAGCCGCCGCCGCCGCTCGGACCCTAGCTCGCCCGTCGTATTGAAACGCCATTTCGAGACCGTTGTGATCAGCACCACGCCGTCGCCATCGGTCACATAGGTCGGCTCGCCAGAGGCCCGCCAATCGGCCTCTAGCGCATCGAACTCGACCTTGGCGACCATGACGCCCAGAGCACGGCCGTTCGCATCCGAGACGCGCCTGGCCAGATAGAGGCCGGGCCGGTTGCTGACGGTGCCGAGCGCGAAGAAGCTGGCCTGGCCGTCGCGCATCGCCTCCTGGAAATAGGGGCGGAACCGGTAGTCCGACCCCACGAAGCTGATCGGCTCGCGCCAGTTGCTGGCGGCCAGCGCCAGCCCGTCCGCGTCCAGCGCATAGATGACCGCGGCGCGGGTCTCACGGGCCAGCCCCTCCAGCTTCCGGTTCAGCCGGTCGACCGTCACGGGGTTGGCGTCGCGCAACAGGGACTGCACGTCCGGGTCCTGCGCGAGCACCATGGGCAGGGACCGGTGCCGCTCCAGCTCGCTGCGCAGGACGGCGGCGTGCAGGGCGGTGGCGGCCCTCGCCTGACGCAGGGCGTCGTCATGCGCCTGGCGCTTCGCCACTTCGCCGGCCGCGAACACCGCGATGAAGGCGACGACCAGCCAGATCACGCCGAACGCGCGCCATTCTCCCCGAACGGTCTCCAGAATCCGCATGATCGGCACAATGCGGTTTTTCGCATGAATAGCCAGACAGGGTGTGCGAAAATCCGCACCGGTCGCCACCATCTTCCTGCGCGGCCTGATTAAATCGCTTTGAAATCAATCCAAAGCAACGCGATGGCGATCCGCTTGCCGGTTCGGCTCGCCCATTCCGATACTTGACCCAAGCCGCCGCGTCAGACGGGGTCGTTGCGTACGGAATCGCGCCCCGCGATTTCGAGGGAGGATTCGAGTTGATCCAGATTGCTCACGGCGGAGCCGCGCCCGGCCCGCGCCGCCCTTTCTACAGCAGCCTCTATTTCCAGGTCATCCTGGCCATCCTGCTGGGCGGGACCATCGGCCATTTCTGGCCGGCCTTCGGCGAGAGTCTGAAGCCGCTCGGCGACGCCTTCATCAAGCTGGTGAAGATGATCATCGCCCCGGTGATCTTCCTGACGATCGTCACCGGCATCGCCGGCATGAGCGACCTGAAGCGGGTCGGTCGGGTCGCCGGCAAGGCGTTCGCCTACTTCCTGACCTTCTCGACCCTGGCTCTGATCGTCGGCCTGATCATCGCCAATATCGTCCAGCCGGGCCGGGGCCTGAACATCGACCCGGCCACGCTCGACGCCGGCGCGGTCGCCCAGTACGCCGACGCCGCCCACGAGAGCACGATCGTCGGTTTCCTGACCGGCATCATCCCGGACACCCTCGTCAGCGCTTTCGCTACCGGCAACATCCTGCAGGTCCTGTTCGTCTCGATCCTGTTCGGTATCGCCATGGCCATCGTCGGCGACGCCGCGGCCCCGGTACAGCGGGCGTTCGAGTCGCTGAGCGCCATCGTCTTCCGGCTTGTGGCCATCCTGATGAAGGCCGCGCCCATCGGCGCCTTCGGCGCCTTCGCCTTCACCATCGGCGCCTACGGCATCGGCGCGATCGCCAACCTCGCGGCCCTGATCGCCACCTTCTACCTGACCTCGCTGGTGTTCGTGCTGGGCATCCTCGGCATCGTCGCCTGGGTCAACGGCTTCTCGATCTTCAAGCTGATCGGCTATCTGAAGGAAGAGCTGCTGCTGGTGCTTGGCACCTCGTCGTCGGAAGCGGCCCTGCCCAGTCTGATGCAGAAGATGGAGCGCGCCGGCGCGCCCAAGTCGGTCGTCGGCCTCGTCGTCCCCACCGGCTATTCGTTCAATCTGGACGGCACCAACATCTACATGACCATGGCGGCGCTGTTCATTGCGCAGGCCATGAATATCGAGCTGTCGCTGTGGCAGCAGATCACCCTGCTGCTGGTGGCCATGCTCAGCTCAAAGGGAGCCGCGGGCATCACCGGAGCGGGCTTCATTACCCTGGCCGCGACGCTCGCTGTGGTGCCGGACGTGCCGGTCGCGGGCATGGCGCTGATCCTCGGCATAGACCGCTTCATGAGCGAATGCCGGGCTCTGACCAACTTCGTCGGCAACGCCGTCGCCACCCTCGTCGTCGCGCGCTGGGAGGGCGAGCTCGATCAGGAACAACTTCACGCCGCGTTGGGCTCGCACCCGCGCGGACTGGCCGCGCCGCCCGATCCGGCGGCGGGGCCGGGGGACAAGGAACGCGTCACCGCCGACTAACGGCGGGGCGCCACGGGAGGAGAACAGGATGACCATCACTCAACGCAGCGGACTGCTTGCGGGCACGGCGGCTCTCGCCCTGCTGGCCTCCGCGGCCGGGGCCATGGCCCAGACCGCGCCGCTACCGGCTCCGACGGATCAGGATCAGGAGGCCAGCTCGATCGACGACATCGTCGTGGTCGGCACCCAGATCCGCGGCGCGCCGACGACCGAGGCATTGCCGGTCGTGGTCTTCGATCAGGACCAGATCGACGCCGTCGGCGCGGTCTCGGGAGACGACCTGATGCGCTCGATCCCGCAGATGGGCGACGTCCTGTTCGATTCCGCCAACAATCCCCAGACATCGAACTCCGCGCGCGGCGATGTGAACTCGGTCAATCTGCGCTCGCTCGGCGTCGGTAACACCCTGGTGCTGCTGAACGGTCGCCGCATGGTCCAGCACCCGACCAGCCAGGGCACGTCAGACACCGGCACCGTCCCGGTCCTGAGCTACAACTCCAACGCCATCCCGGTGGCGGGGTTGGAACGGGTCGAGGTCCTGCTGGACGGCGCCGCGGCAATCTATGGCGCTGACGCTGTGGCGGGCGTGGTGAATACCGTGCTGCAGGACGACTTCGACGGCCTGCGTCTGGACACCCGCTACGGCGGCGCCGAGGGGACGAGCCTGCGCGAGTTCGACGCCAACCTCTTCGCCGGCAAGGATCTGGAGCGGGGCAACGTGTCCCTGTTCGTGAACTATTCGGATCGCACGGCCCTGATGGCCGAGGATCAGGACTTCACCCGCAGCGACGACATGCGGCCCTTCTTCTCCAGCTTCCAGGGCTACGAGACCTCGAACGTGCCGGACGGTCGCTCGTCCCACTCGCCCTGGGCCCAACTGGCCATCCCGGCCACCACCACGGCCCTGCGCCCGCGTCAGGGCACGACCGTCCTGACCACGGCCGCCGGCGCCTTCCATGTCCAGCCCTCGAGCTTCGGCTGTACCGGCGCGAACCTCGGCAACGGCACCTGTCTGGTCAGCGGCACGGTCGCCTACAGCGGCGTCAACCGCGATATGCGCTACGACACCCGTTACGGCACGACGGTGCGCACCGACCTGGAGCGCATCAACGTCTTCGCCACCGGCCGCTACGACCTGACGGACAATGTCGAGGCCTTCGGCGAGATCGGCATCTATGCCGCCGAAAGCAACGCCATCCAGCCGCCCGTAGTGAACCTGAACGGCCTGTGGATTCCGGCCAGCAACTACTGGAACCCGTTCGGCCCGGTGACCTTCGCCAACGGACAGGCCAATCCGAACCGTTTGCCGGGTCTGGTCAATGTTCCGGCCGCAGGCCTGCCGGTCCGCCTGGGCAACTACCGCTTTGTCGACACCGGCTTCCAGGAAGTCACGGTCAAGAACTACCAGTCCCGCATTCTCGGCGGACTGCGCGGCGAGTGGGCCGGCTTCGACTGGGAAACGGCGCTGCTCTACTCCGAGGCCGAGGCCGAGGACATCTCGCCCAACATCAACATGACGGCGCTGCAACGGCAGCTCGCGCTGTCGACGCCCGACGCCTACAACCCGTTCGGCGGCGGCTGCATCGCGACGCCCAGCTATGCGGACTGCTCGCCGTCGTCGCAGGCGGCCATCGACGCCATCGTCTTCGACATGCGCCGCCTGTCGCGCACCACCCTGACGCTGGCCGACTTCAAGATGTCGCGCGGGGACCTGTTCGAACTGCCGGCCGGCCCGGTCGGCGTCGCCTTCGGCGCCGAGGTTCGTTACGAGACGCAGGAGGACGACCGCGACGAGAACCTCGACGGCACTTTCACCTTCACCGACATGGTGACCGGCGAGCGCAACCTCTCGAACGTTTCGGCCGTCAGTCCCAACCCGGACACGGAAGGTGATCGCACCGTTGCCGGCGCGTTCGTCGAGTTCGCCATTCCGGTTGTCTCGCCCGAGATGAACATCCCGCTGGTGCGCAGCATCGACGTCCAGCTGGCCGGCCGCGCCGAGCACTATTCGGACTTCGGCTCGGTGGCCAAGCCGAAGATCGCCGTGGCCTGGGACATCGTCGACGGCCTGCGCGTTCGCGCCTCCTACTCGGAAGGCTTCCGCGCACCGAACCTGGAGCAGGTGAACGCCACCCAGTATGCCCGCCTGGCAGGCAACCTGGACTATATCAAGTGCGAGGCCGACCTGCGCGCAGGCCGTATCGCCACGATCAACGCCTGCACCCGCAACGCGAGCGCATCACTGCTGATCTCGGGCAACCCGGACCTGAAGCCGGAAGAGAGCACCAACCAGTCCTACGGCCTGGTCTTCCAGCCGCAGTTCCTGCCGGAAAGCTGGGGCGACTTCACCTTCACGGTCGACCGCTGGAAGATCGAGCAGGAAGAGATCGTCGGCCTGCTGGGCGCCCAGAGCGCCCTGGCGCTGGACTATCTGAACCGCGTCGGCGGGACGTCGAACCCGAACGTCGTGCGCGCCGCGCCGACCTCGGACGACGTGGCCCTGTTCGCCGGCACCGGCCTGACGCCGGTCGGCGACGTGATCTCGATCCAGGACCGGTTCATCAACCTGCTGCCGCAGACGGTGGAGGGGCTGGACCTGGGCTTCGCCTGGTCGAAGCGCCGCACGGAATGGGGCAGCTTCACCTTCCGCGTCGACGCCTCGCAACTGCTGACCTTCTCGCGTGAGCCGGGCGACATCGTCGACTCGCTCTACGCAGCCCGCGAGGCCGGCACGATCAACCCGCTGACCCCGCTCCCGGACTCCAGCCAGCTGATCGCGCAGAACGGTCGCCCGGAGTGGAAGGTCAACAGCGCCTTCACCTGGCGTCAGGGGCCGTGGCGTGTGGGGCTCTCTGCCCAGTACGTCAGCGAGGTCAACCAGACCGGCCTGCTCAGCAGCACGGGCACGCCCTGGGTCGTCGCCAGCCAGCTCGTCGGCAATGCATACGCCCAGTACGAGTTCGACGACATCGGCCTCGCCTCGGGAACCCGCCTGCGTCTGGGTGTCCGCGACATCACCGACGAGGGTCCGTCGCTGGCCGACGGGGGTTACCTCGGCTCGGTCCAGCGTCCCTACGGTCGCTATCTGTATGTGGACGTCTCCAAGACGTTCTAGGTCCTGTGGCGGCGCGGATCCTCTGGTCCGCGCCGCTTCTGCAAGGAGGTCCTCATGACGCGACTGGCCGGGCTCATCGTCGCCCTCGCCCTGACCGCTCCGGTCGCCGCTCACGCCGACGATGCGCAGCCGGCGCTGTCGCCGATCGCCTGCCCGGCATCGGTGGGGCAGGGGGTGGAGTGCCTGTCAGGCCGCGATCCGTCCGGCGCCTGGTTCGTGATCGCGAAGCCGGAGAACTGGAACCGCAAGCTGATCGTGCATTCTCACGGCGGGCCACGCACCGGAGCGCCGGAGGCGACGGACTCGCTTGAGGACCTCGACCGCTTCTCCGTCATGGTCCGCGAGGGCTACGCCTGGATCGGCTCGACCTATCGCCGCGGGGGCTACGGCGTGCGCATGGCGGCCGAGGACACCGACAGCAGCCGCCGCATCTTCTGGGCGCGTTTCGGCCGTCCGGACCGCACCATCCTTCACGGCCAGTCCTGGGGCGGCAACGTCGCCGCCAAGGCGTCCGAACTTTATCCTCGAGGTGAGGACGGCTCGCTGAATTATGATGGGGTGCTGCTGACCAATGGCGTCCTCATGGGCGGGACGCGGGCCTATCAGTTCCGCGCCGACCTGCGGGCCGTCTATCAGTTCTACTGCCGCAACCACCCGTCGCCCGCCGACGGCGCCTATCCGGTCTGGCAGGGACTGCCGCCGGGCGCGCGCATGAGCCGCGCCGAACTGCAGCGCCGGATCGTGGCCTGCACGGGGCTGGGGCTGTCGCGACGTGAGCGGACCTCGGTGCAGGCGCGCAAGCTGCGCGACATTCTCGCCGTGACCGGCATCGAGGAAGAGCAGCTGGTCGCCCACATGAACTGGGCCACGACCCTGTTCCAGGATCTGACCGGGCGGATCGGCGGCAATCCGTTCGACAACAGCCGCACGGTCTACAGTGGCTCCAGCGACGACGCAGCTCTCAATGCGGGCGTCGCGCGCTTCACCGCCGACCCGTCCGCAGTCGCTCGCCTCGCGCACGACGCCGACCTGACCGGCCAGATCACCGTGCCGACGATGACCCTGCACGCGCTTCACGATCCCACCGTCTCCTTCTCGGCCGAGGCGGCCTATCGCCAGACGGTCGCCGACGCAGGGCGCTCGGACCTGCTGGTGCAGGCCGCGACCGATGAGAGCGAACACAGCAAGCTCGAGGATGGCGGCTACATCACCGTGCTGCGGGCGCTGGAAGGCTGGATCGATACGGGCCAACGGCCGGATGCGGCGGCCTTCCAGAGCCAGTGCCTGGCGAGCTTCCCCGCGACGGGGTGCCGTTTCGTCCCGGCTCCCTGAGCCCAACCACCGCACATCATCACTCGCTCAACCACCGTCACCCTCGGGCTTGACCCGAGGGCCGGACGCTGGGCCGCCTGTGCGTTTCCGGTCAGGCACAGCCCGCTGATCATCCGGCCCTCGGGTCAAGCCCGAGGGTGACGGAGTGAGAGTGGAAAATGATGCGACAGAATCTGACGCACGCGCATGCTTCACTGATCCTGCGCCTCTCCGGCGCGCGTCTTTGACATCGCCATCCGTCGGAAGTGTCCGAAAGTATCCCGCGAATTCGCGGACAGTCGGACACTTCGGATCAGGCTCCCCGCAGGCCGCTCCTGCCCTCGCGCGCGGCCAGCACATCCAGCACGGTGTTCAGCGTCATGCCTCTGGCCCGCAGCAGGACCAGCAGATGATAAAGCAGGTCGGCCGCCTCGGAAGCGAGTTCCTCGTCGGGCCCCGCCGCGCCGGCCAGGGCGGTCTCAACGCCTTCCTCGCCGACCTTCTGAGCAGCCCTCTTCGGGCCTTCCGCCAGCAGACGGGCGGTCCAGCTGGTCGCCGGGTCCGCCGCTGCCCGATCGGCGATCGTCCGCTCGAGACGGGCCAGCCGCCCGATGCCGGGCGCATCCTCCTCGCCGAAACAGCTGGTCCGGTTCAGGTGACAGGCATTGCCCACCGGCCGGACCTTCAGGACCAGCGCGTCGGCATCGCAATCCGGGGTGATCGACACGACGTGCAGACGATCGCCCGAGGTTTCTCCCTTGCGCCACCGCCCACCCCGCGACCGCGAGAAGAAGGTCGCTTCGCCGCTTTCGACCGTTTCGTCGAAAGCGGCGCGGTCCATGTAGGCCAGAGTCAGCACCTGCAGCGTCGCCGCATCCTGCACGACGACCGGGATCAAGCCGTCCCCCTTGGCGAAGTCCAGGTCGTCGGGCGAAGGGAAAACCGCATTCATATCCGCATCTCCAGCCCCGACGCGGCGAGGTCGCGCTTGAGGTCAGGGATCGCCAGCGCTCCCGTGTGAAACACGCTGGCCGCCAGCGCGCCGGAGACATCGGCTTCGGCGAAGGCGTCGCGGAAATGCTCCGCGGCTCCGGCGCCACCCGAGGCAACCAGCGGAATGGTCAGTCGCTCCCTTGCGGCCTTCAGCTGTTCGATGTCGTAACCGCGCCGGACCCCGTCCTGATCCATGCAGTTCAGCACGATCTCTCCGGCCCCCAGCGTCTGAGCCTCCACGATCCAGTCCAGAGTCCGCCGCCCGGCCCCGCGGCTGGCGGTCGGATCGCCCGTGTACTGGTGGACCAGCCAGTCCTCGCCCTCGCGCCGGGAGTCGACGCCCACGACGACGCACTGGGACCCCAGTCGATCTGCCATTTCGCCGATCAGTTCCGGCCGCTCCAGCGCCGGGGAGTTGATCGAGACCTTGTCGGCCCCGTGATCGAGACACCGCGCCGCCTGCTCGACCGAGCGAATGCCGCCCGCCACGCTGAACGGGATATCCAGCAGGCGCGCGATGTCGCTGACCCAGCCGTAGTCGAGCGTCCGCCCCTCCGGACTTGCGGTGATGTCGTAGAAGACCAGCTCGTCCGCGCCCTCGTCCCGATAGCGGGCGGCAAGCTCTGCGGCGTCGCCCATGTCTCGGTGCCCCTCGAAGCGGACACCCTTGACGACACGGCCATCCTTCACGTCGAGGCAGGGGATGATACGCCGCGCGGTCATGTACGGGCGGTCTCCAAGGCCTGTTCCAGGGTGAACCGGCCCTCGTACAGGGCCCGGCCGATGATCGCGCCGGAAGCGCCGACGGAGCGCGAGCCGGTAAGGTCGTCCAGCCCAGCGACCCCGCCCGACGCCTGTAGCCAGAGGTCCGGCCGGCGGGCGTGCACCTCGGCCAGCAGGTCCAGGTTGACCCCGGTCAGGGCCCCGTCGCGACCCACGTCGGTGACCAGCAGGTGCCTGGCCGAGCCGACCGGATACCGGTCGAGAGCGGCCCAAAGGTCCACGCTCGCCGCCTCGGTCCAGCCCTTCAGGGCCGGCACATAACGGTCGCCGTCCGCCCGCACATCGATCGCCAGCGTCAGGCGGTCCGGCCCGAACTCCTCCAGCCAACCCAGCACTGTGTCCGGCTGCGACACGGCCATAGAGCCGATCACGACCCGGCTCACGCCTGCATCCAGCAGGCGCTGGACATCGTCCTTGCCCCGGACCCCGCCGCCGGACTGGATGCGGATCTCGATTGCATTGGCCAGTTCGCCGATCAGCTCGTGCTGCATCGCCCGGCCGGCCTCGGCCCCGTCCAGATCGACGATGTGCGCCCAGGTCGCGCCCGCCGCCGCAAACGCCGCCAGCCGCGCCGCCGGGGCGTCATCGTACTCGGTCGCCTGATCGAAACGCCCGTGCATCAGGCGCACGCAGATTCCGCCGCGCAGGTCGATGGCCGGATAGACGATCATGCCGCCAGCTCCATGAAGTTCTTCAGGATACGCGCGCCGGCGCTCGCCGACCGCTCGGGGTGAAACTGACAGCCCCACCGGTTGTTGCTCCGGACCACGGCCGGCACCGGCCCGCCATAGTCAGCGCTGGCGAGGGTTGCAGGGCCGTCGGGGCAGACATAGCCGTGAACGAAATAGGCCCACTCGCCGTCCGTCACGCCGTCCAGCAAAGGATCGGGCTGACGGATCGCCAGACGGGACCAGCCCATGTGGGGCACCGTCAGGCTATCGCCGGGCTCAAGCCGGCCGACCCGGCCGGGGAGCAGGCCCAGCAAGGGAGTCTCCCCCTCCTCGCTGGTCTCGAAAAGCAGCTGCTGGCCCAGGCAGATTCCCAGCAAGGGCCGCTCGAACGTCCGGATCGGCTGGATCAGCCCCAGCGCCGCCAGCCTGCCCATGGCATAGCCGGCCTGACCGACCCCCGGCAGGATCAGTCGCTCGGCTTCGGCGATCCCGGCCGCTGTCGAAACCGGACGCACGCGTGCGCCCAGGCGCTCCAGCGCAAACCGCACGGAGGCCAGATTGCCGGCGCCGTAGGCCAGAAGGGCGACTTCGGTCACAGCACGCCCTTTGTGCTGGGCACCGCATCGCCCTCGATCCGGATCGCCTGCCGCAAAGCCCGGCCGAACGCCTTGTAGACGGCCTCGGTCTTGTGGTGGTCGTCCTCGCCCGTCACCGAGACGTGGATCGCGGCCCCGAGGTGTTCGGCCAGCGAGCGGAAGACGTGTGCGGTCAGGTCGGTGCGGTACTCCCCGATGAAGGGCGTGCGGAACTCGCCCTCGAAGACTGGGTAGGGCCGGCCGGACAGGTCGATGGAAACCTTCGCCTCGGCCTCGTCCATCGGCAGGACGAAGCCATAGCGCGCGATCCCCCGCCGCTCGCCCAGAGCCTGCTTCAGCGCCTGCCCAAGGGCGATGGCGCTGTCTTCGATCGTGTGATGCGGGTCGGTGTGCAGGTCGCCCTCGCAGGCGAGCCGCAGCGAGAACCCGCCGTGCGCCGCCACCTGCTCCAGCATGTGGTCGAAGAAGCCCACGCCGGTGCTGATCGAGATCGGCCCGCTCGCATCCAGATCGACGGCGCAGACAATACGGGTCTCCTTCGTATCCCGCACGGCCTGCCCGGTCCGGTGAGCCGGTCCCGCCGTCGCCAAACCGAGCGCAGCCAGCAGCCGGTCGTTCTCCTCGGCCTTGGCCGACACCGGCAGTCTGAGTCGGTCGCCCTCGCGAATCGCCGTCACACCAAAGCGGCCCAGCGCAGCCATCATGGCGTCGATCCCGTCTGGTCGAGCCACGATCACCGGGCCGAGGCCCGCGTCGACCGGCATCTCGCGGGAGAGCGCCTCCACGAGCCGGACGCGCTCGGACTTGACGGCCTCGATCCGGGTCCGGGTCTCCATCATTCGCGACGGATCCAGAGCCTGCATCGCCAGCCTGACCGAGGTCTCGGGCAGGGCCCAGGGCTCCAGCACCGACGCCAGCCGCGCCAGCGCCTCCGACTGTCCCAGCGCCGCCCCGACGCGCGCGCCGGCCAGCCCCCAGGCCAGCGACAGGCTGCGCAGAACGATGAGGTTGGGCTGCGAATCGATGGCGGCGATGGCCGAAGCTCTCTCCGCGAACTCGGCCATGCCCTCGTCCACGATCAGCAGGGCAGGGGCGACCCGCTCCGCCATTTCCGCCACGGCTTCCGGTTCCCCGGCCGCGCGGACGATCATAGCGCCTGTCCCGGCTCCGGCCGGGTATAGCCCCGCCAACGCTCGATAAGGTTCGGCATCGGGGGCCTCCACCTTCAGGCCTTCGCGTGCCGTCAGTCGGAAAACCAGTTCGAGGCCATGCGTCAGCCCGCGCACAGGCAGGACCCGATCACTGGCTACGCCGTAGATTTCAGCCATGCGCGCGGCGAGGGCGCGTGGTGCGGTCGGATAGCGGTCCAGCCCCTCGCCGCCGGAGACCAGCGGCGCGAAGGGCGCAGGCAGGTTCGCGGTCATGAGCGGGCCCTCAAATCCGCCGCCCGGGCGTGCGCCTCAAGGCCCTCCATCCGCGCCAGCCGCGCCGCTACCGGCGCCAGGGCGGCCGCGCCCTCTGCTGTGACGCTCTGGATAGACATCGAGGTCATGAAGCTGGCCGTGGTGATGCCGCCCAGCGTCCGTGCGCCGCCGTCGGTGGGCAGGACGTGGCTGGGGCCGGCCGCATAGTCGCCCAGCGTCTCCGCGGCATACTGGCCGACGAAGACCGCTCCGGCGGCGGTGATGGAGTCCACCAGCTTTTCCGCCTCGACGGTCTGCAGCGAAAGGTGCTCGGGCGCGTACAGATTGGCGACCTCGCAGGCCTCCGCGACGGATCGAACCCGGATCGCCCGGCCCTCGGCCAGTGAGGCGCGGGCGATGTCGGCGC
This sequence comes from Caulobacteraceae bacterium, assembly GCA_052441165.1. Classification (GTDB taxonomy): domain Bacteria; phylum Pseudomonadota; class Alphaproteobacteria; order Caulobacterales; family Caulobacteraceae; genus Brevundimonas. The sequence goes on from JBQVQW010000015.1 coordinate 47,801, forward strand.
GGGGCAGGGCGTTGAGCTGCTCCTTCACGGCTTCCAGTACCCCATCGATCAGGCCCCGGCTTTCCGAGACCAGCAGCACCTGGGCGTCCGGGTCGTGTTCGGCCTGACTCAGCAAATCGGCGGCGACCAGCTCCGGATCGGCGTCGCGATCGGCGATGATCAGCAGTTCAGAGGGGCCTGCGGGCATGTCGGTCGACGGGCCGCCGGGCAGGGCGGCGGCCTGCTTCTTGGCTTCTGCGACCCAGGCGTTGCCGGGGCCGAACAGTTTGTCGACCGGTTCGATCTCCCCGTCCTCCAGAACGGCTCCGAAGGTCAGCCCCGCGATCGCCTGTGCGCCGCCGATCAGCCACAAGGCGTCCAGCCCGGCCTCTGCGGCGGCCACGATCATGGCCGGATGGGGCCGGCCATCCCTTGACGGCGGAGTCACAGCGACCCGACGCGTAACGCCCGCGACCTCGGCCGGGATGGCCAACATCAGCAGGGAGGAGAACAGCGGCGCCGTGCCGCCGGGCACATACAGGCCTGCTGACCGGATCGGTCGCCATGCCAGCCGCGACCGGACGCCTGGCGTCGTCTCGATGAAGGCCATGTCATCGGGCCGGGTCGCCTGGTGGAAAATCCGGACATTCTCGGCTGCGACCCGCAGCGCCCGCGTCGCGGACGGAGGCAGGTCGGCGCGGGCCTGTCTCTCCAGCTCTGGGGTGATGGCCAATCTCCGGGGAGGCGCACCGTCCAGTTTGAGGCTCCAGTCGGCCACCGCCGCGCCGCCTCGGTTCCGGACATCGTCGAAGATGGCCCGGACGCCGTCCGACACCGCCGTCTCGGTCCGCTGCTGCGGCCGGGCCAGCGCCTGTCGGCGGCCGTCGGCATCCAGGGTGCTCCAGTCGATCCGCCGCATCACATCATCTTCTCGATAGGGAGGACCAGAATGGCTGAGGCGCCGGCGCCCTTCAGTTTCTCCAGCGTCTCCCAGAACACAGCTTCCTGACAGACGGCGTGAACGGCCACAGCGTCGTCACGGCCGGAAAGCGGGATCACCGTCGGCGCGCCTGCCCCGGGCAGGAGGGCCGTGATCCGGTCGAGCGCGGCGCGGGGGGCGTTCAACATCACGTATTTGGCCCCCTGCGACGACACGACGCCGGCCATCCGCTCGATGATGCTGTCCAGCAGTGCCTGCAGGCCTGCTTCCGGCGCGACCGGCGACCGGACCAGCACAGCCTGGCTCTCCAGCACGGTTTCCTTTGCGGACAGGCCATTCGCCTCAAGAGTGGCGCCTGTCGAAACGAGGTCGCAGATCGCCGATGCCAGTTTCAGGCGGGGAGCCACCTCGACCGCGCCACGCATGGTCACAATGTCTGCCCGTACGCCCTCGGCCTCCAGGTAGCGGCGCAGGACGCGCGGATAGGAGGTCGCAATGCGCAGCCCCTCAAGCGACCTGGGGCCATCGTAGGCCAGCGTCGGGGGCACGGCGATCCTGAGCGTGCAGCGACCGAAGCCCAGCGGCATGACAACCTCGGCGACCGGCCCGCCGTTGCGGCCTTCCTCAAGCACGTTCTCGCCCACGATACCCAGATCGCAGACTCCGTCCGCGACGAATGTCGGGATGTCGTCATCGCGGACCCGCAACAGGTCGATTGGATAATTCTCGACCCGATATAGCAGGTCGTTGTTGCCCTTCACGACCCGCAGGCCCGCATCGCGGACCAGGTCGAGGCTGCGTTCGGCCAGACGGCCGGATTTTTGAACGGCGATGCGAAGCCGTCCCTGCACGGTGCTCATGACTTTGCCTCAGGACTTCAGACGATCAAGGACGAGGCGATAGCCCTGGTGAGGCATCTCCTTCAGGAAGCGCGCGACGCGGACGACGGTGGTCGGGCTGGCCTGCGCCTCCGCCGCGATCTCGCGATAGGACTTGCTGCCGGCATCCAGCAGGCGCGCCACCTCCCACCGCTCCGCGAAGGCGCGGATTTCGGCTGGGGTGCACAGGTCGGCGAGGAAGGCGTCGACCTCTTCGCGGGACTTCAACGTCAGCAAAGCGTCGTAAAGGGCGACGCGGCTGCGGCCGGGAGCGGCGGCGTTTGGCGGCAGGATGCTCGTCATGATCGTCATGATCGTTCCACTATGCTGTAACGATGGAACGCGCAAGCGGTCTTGTTGCGGCCAAAGAAAAAGGCCGCGTCCCGGAGGACGCGGCCCTGATCATTTTCCCGGAAGGAAGACCTATTCGATGTCTTCGTTCAACAGGCCGACCTTGAAGAAGCCGTTCTCCTGCAGGTCGTTCATGACTTCCATGAACTGGTTGTACTTCACCTCGGCTTCGGCGCGGACGAAAACGCGCTCCTGCTGACAGGCCGGCTGGCCGCCGCCGAGCGCGGCGCAGACGTCAGCCGCCAGGGTCGGGATGCTGGTTTCCTGCTGGGCGATGAAGATCGAGCCCGATTCCTGGATGGTGATATAGACCGGCTCTTTCTGGTCCTGCGGGTTTTCCGGCGGCTGTGCCGGCGGCAGGTCGAGGCGGATCGACACGGTCGCCAGCGGTGCGGCGACCATGAAGATGATCAGCAGCACCAGCATGATATCGACGAACGGCGTGACGTTGATTTCCGAGTTCTGCTCGATCACGTGGGCTTTGCTGCCCGGACCGGAAAGTTTGGCGCCCATAGCGGGTGTCTCCATCAGGCCCGGCGCGTCACGCGGCGAGCGTCACTGAAAGCTTCGGTTCGTCTCTTGGCGTCCCATGGCCGCGTTGTAAAGCGGCTTCGGTGGCCTTGCGGTTCCGAAGCGCATCCTTTCGCGGGAATACGCCTGATACGCGAGCCGATTCAGCCCTTGGCGAGCTTCAGGAACCGGTCCTTGAGCGCCGCGTCGGATTTGAAGGTTCCAGTGAACCGGGTTGTGATGGTCGAAACGTGGCGGTGATGCACGCCGCGGGTCGTCATGCACTGGTGCTCGGCGTGGATCAGAATCGCCACGCCCTGCGGCTGAAGGTTCGATTCGATGGCGTCGGCGATCTGGTTGGTCAGAACTTCCTGGGTCTGGAGACGGCGGGAGTAGATTTCGACGACGCGCGCGAGCTTGGAGATGCCCACGACCTTCTCGTTCGGGATGTAGGCGACGTAGGCCTTGCCGATGAACGGAGCCATGTGGTGCTCACAGTGGCTCTCGACCTCGATATCCCGCAGCAGGACCATGTCGTCATAGCCCTGCACGTCCTCGAAGGTACGGCTCAGCTCCTTGACGGCGTCGGCGTCATACCCTTCGAACCATTCGGCATAGGCGTCGACCACACGTTTCGGCGTATCGACGAGGCCGGGACGGTCCGGGTTGTCGCCTGCCCAGGCCAGAAGCGTCCTGACCGCCTTCAGCGCTTCCTCGCGGCTGGGGCGCTGGGCCTGGTCGTTGTCGCCGACCAGAACGGGCTTGGCGGGGGTAGAGCTCATCGAAGGTTCTCGCACGCGCGGCTTTGTAAGTCGCATGGGACTGTTTATCAGCTTGGCGGCGTATATGGGACCGCCCGTCCGTCCCGCAAGAAAACTCTCCCACGAAGCCCCTCCGATGCCGCTGACGATCCACGACACCCTGCACCGCGAAAAGCGTGTATTCGAACCCCGCGATCCGAACCGCGTGACGCTCTATGTCTGCGGTCCGACGGTGTACGACTATGCTCATATCGGGAACGCGCGGCCGCCTGTGGTCTTCGACGTGCTGGTGCGGTTGCTGCGTCGGACCTACGGCGCCGACAAGGTCGTCTATGCGCGCAACGTCACCGACGTGGACGACAAGATCAACGCCAGGGCCGCTCGGGAGGGCGCGCCCATCGGCGAGATCACCGCTCGATACGAGAAGGCGTATCTGGAAGACATGGCGCGACTGAATGTCTCGCCACCGGATCTGGCGCCCCACGTGACCGACCATATGGAGGCCATCGTCGCCCAGATCGCCGCCATCATCGAAAGCGGATGCGCCTACGCCGCCGAAGGACACGTTCTGTTCGATGTGTCCGCCTACAGGAACTACGGGCGGCTGTCGGGTCGCAATCTGGACGACATGATCGCGGGCGCCCGGGTCGAGGTCGCGCCCTACAAGAAGAACCCGCACGACTTCGTTCTGTGGAAGCCGTCGAAGGAGAACGAGCCGTCGTGGCCGTCGCCCTGGGGCGAGGGCCGTCCGGGCTGGCACATCGAATGCTCGGCCATGATCGAGGAGAACCTCGGCCTGCCGATCGACATCCACGGCGGGGGCATTGATCTGGTCTTCCCTCACCATGAAAACGAGATCGCGCAAGGTGTCTGCGCCCACGGCCACGCCCACTCGGCCGACGCCCATGTCGAGTACAGCCGCTACTGGATGCACAACGGCTTCCTGACCGTCGACGCGGAGAAGATGTCCAAGTCGATCGGCAACGTCCTGCTGCTGCACGATCTGGTGCAGTCGATGCCGGGAGAGGTGGTGCGCTGGGCCTTGTTGAGCGCCCACTACCGCCAGCCGCTGGACTGGAACCAGGCGCTTCTGGAGCAGAGCCGCAAGTCACTGGACCGGCTGTACGGCGCGCTGCATCGTTCTGCCGGGGTCACGCCGTCGACGCACCCGCCGGCGGCGGATTTCCTGAAAGCGATAGAGGATGATCTCAACACGCCCGGCGCCATGGCGGTTCTGTTTGGTCTGTCCAGTGAGATCGAACGGGCGATGACGGCCGGTGACGAAGCCGCGGTGGCGCGGGCGCGGGGGCAGCTGATCGCGTCGGCAACCATTCTCGGCGTGCTTCTGTCGGATCCGGCGCAATGGCTGGAAGGCGACGTCCCCGACGAGCTGAGGGTCGAGGTCGAACAGCTGCTGGAGCAGCGGGCTGCTGCCCGAGCGGCCAAGGACTGGCCAGAGGCGGACCGGATCCGCGACCGCCTGAACGATCTCAACGTGGTTGTGATGGACGGCCCGGCCGGAGCGACCTGGCGCCTGAAGGGCTGATCGAGGTCAGGTAATCCGCTTCACGCTGACCGGGTCGCTGGCCGGAAACGTCTCTTCGATCCCCTCGTCGACAAGGGCCTCCTGGCGGTCCTCGGAGTCACGATCGGCCAGTTGGTCCGGCTTGCCGTTCTGCGGCTCGGCGCGCTTGGCGTGCGGAGTATCCAGATCGCAGTCTTCCTGCGTCTTGTTCAGATGATGATCGGCATGAGCGGTCATGCGGTTGCTCCTCACTGTTTCGGGTGGTCTTCGTCGCCGTCGGGGCCGTAGCCGAGGTCGGCGATGTCGTCGTCGGAAAGGCGTTTCGCTTCCCAATGGGCCGCGCTGGCCTGCGCACCGCGCTCGTTTTCCATCAGGCCGCTGTAGACCAGTTCCACCTCGTCAGAGCCGCGCCGGCCGCTGCTCTCGGTGTCGATCTCGTTCAGCTTCACACCGTCTACGCCGAGCAGTGCGTCCGCCTCGGCCTCGATGCCGGAAGCGCCTAGCTCGTCTTCGAGATCGGTGAGGTCGTCCTGGTCGAACTCGGTCTCGTCCGCGTCGCCGGCGGCCTGGGTCACGTCCAGGACGGGATCGGCCTCGTCCAGCAGGAAGTCACCATCCCCCTCATCGTCGAGGTGGGTTTCGTCAAAGGTTTCAGACTGTTCCTGATCATCGCTGTAGTTGTCGAGCTCGGGCATCGCTCATTCTCCCTGTCCGGGGAGAGAACGGACGAGTTCAGGCGACGTTCCTCGTCTTCGACGATGCCCACTCTGTGATCTCGCGAGTCAGTTGGTCCATCACACTTTCCCATCGACCAAAGCCTTCGGCGAACAATGCGCGCGCGCCGCCGTACATGGGAAAACGGTCACGAGTGCCGAAACATGTCCAGTCATCCGGGGTTGCCAAGCCCCAGTATGATGCACCGGATGCTGAAGCGATGTTGGTGGTCGCGTTGGGCTGGCCGACGATGAGATCCAGAGCCACGCCCAAGGCGGCTATGTCGTCGAGATCGTCTTTCAGGTCGATCCCGGGAGGCGACCAGATGGTCAAGCCCGAATTGCGGGCGTGCTCGAGTTCGGCGCTGACGTCGCCGTACTGCAGGTTGACGAACGTCAAGCCAGGAACGCGGAGCACACGTTCCCACAGCTGAAAGGAAGAGAAGTATCTCGCCCTCATGCCGTCCATCACCAAACTCTTCCAGACAACTCCGACCTTTGGTTCGGGGCCAAGGTCGGCAAGTACATTCCGCCAGTGCGCTACCCTGTCGGGCGGAGGGATGAGGAACGGCTTCGCATCGCCGAAGTCTGAGACGTTTTGCCGAAAGCGCTGCCACAGGCTTCCAACCGGCGCCCACAGATCGAACTGGGGTTCGGGGCCGTCAAATATCGCCTTGCGCGCCACCCGTCCTTCGAACTTGACTGAATGGTGGGCGACAATGGTGACTTGCGGAAAACTCCTCTGGAACAGAGGTGCCAAGCGCCGTTCGATGGCTAGCGTCAGATGGCCATCCGGGCCCAGCGCGCGGAGAAGGTCGGGAACTACGCTGAAGAACATGACTTCATCACCAAGCCCCTGTTCTCCGAATACGATTAGTTTCGCACCCGCAAGTTCGTCGTGCGGCTGCCAGCGACGCCCCGTGGTGACGAAGTGTACGCTTGAATCGAGATTGCGAGAGAAGCGAACTTCGTAGGTTTCGAAGCCTTCTCGCAAACGTCCGGTGAAAATCTGGGTCATCGACTTGGCCATGTTGATGGTGTCGATCTCGAGAGGATCCGTGACTCTCGAAAGAGCCTCCTCGATATCGGCCAGCGCCTGTACCGAGTCTCCCAATGCCTGCCTGGCGTTGGCGCGATTATAAAGCGCCTTGCTGAAGTCCGGATCCAGTCGGAGCGCCTCGTCATAGAATGTGACCGCCTGCTCCATCTCCCCCTGATCGCTCAGGATCGAGCCGAGCGTGTTCCAGAGAAGAGCGCTCGTTGGATCGATGGTCAGGAGATTGCGAACGGTTTCGATGGCGCTGCCGTAGTCGCCGCGGTCGCGCTGCAGGCAGGCCAAGTTGTTCGTAATCTCGACGCTACCAGGATTGTGAGCCAAGGCCTTTAGCAGCAGCTTTTCTGCGATCTCGTTGTAGCCGAGTTTTTGCGCGAGCCGTCCCAGATCCGCAGCAATGTGCATCTCGTCCGGCAACAGCTTGAGGGCTGCCTCATAAGCACTGAGGGCGTTGCCGTAGTTGCGCATCTTCTCTTGGGCGATCGCGAGGATGTGCCACCCCAAGCCACTTGTCCTGTCGTGCTCCAGTGACTGAAGGACCAATGCGGATCCGGCTTCGTAGTCGTGATTTTTCAAGGCTTCGAGCGCTGATCGCAAGAGCGGCATGGCCTTCCGACGCTCCTTGAGCTTTGGAGACCTGCCCTTTTGCGTGATCGTCCTTGACAGGCGACCCAGCGCGGACGGAGAGGCCGAGTCGCCCATGATTTCGGTGAGCGGCTTGGGGTGCTCGGGCAGGGGCGAGGCGGAGGCGTCTGGCGACATCGGCGATTCCATGCTGGACGAAGAAGTTGGCGGTGAACTCCACAAGACATGGTTAACCACGTCTGTTTAGGGTGGGTTGGTGAGCCTGCGACTAGGTGTTGCTCGGGCCTTGCTGGGAGACGCCCCCCGAAATGCCGCTGAAGTTGTCGCTGAAGCCAGGCGAGAAATTCGTCCTCAATGGCGCCGTCGTGCAGAACGGTGACCGGCGTGGCGTGCTGATCCTCCAGAACAAGGCCAGCGTTCTGCGGGAGAAGGATATCCTGCAGCCGGAGGACGTGAACTCACCGGCCAAACGCATCTATTTCCCGGTTATGATGATGTACCTCGATGAGAGCGCGGCGCCGAAAGTTTATGACGAGTTTGCGCTTCGCCTGACGGAGTTCATGGGCGCTACCCGGAATCCCGAGGCGCTGGCGGACTGCGTGGCGACGTCCCGGCATGTGATGGCGCGCGAGTACTACAAGGCCCTGATGGCAGCCCGGAAGCTGGTGGATTACGAGGAAGGTCTGGCGAATGTCGCTTCAGGCGTACAAGACCGCAGCCACGCGGGCTGAGAACCCCCGCGAAATGGAGTATCGGCTGTTCGGGCAGGTGACCCGGGCGCTGATGCACGCCGCGACGGTCGACCGCACGGATATCGCCACGCGGATCGATGCGCTGGACTGGAACCGCCGCCTCTGGACGGCTCTGGCGACCGATTGCTCGGGCGAAGGCAACGGCATGGACAAGGCCCTGCGCGCCCAGATCATCTCGATCAGCCTGTTCGTTGGCCGTCATTCGTCGGCGGTCATGCGCGGCGAAGAGGACTTCGAGCCGCTCATCGACATCAACAAGATGATCATGCAGGGGCTGGCCGGACCCGGCGCGCCGGCCCAGGCGGCCTGATCAAGGGCCGCGTACCCACCGGTCAAAATCTGCCGGGCTGCAGACTCTCCACGATCGAAATCCAGCAATAACAGGGCCTTGCTTCGGCCTGATCCTTGCGTGGGCACTTCCGAACCAGAACCGGTTCTACGGCCAGAAGGCCGTTCACAACCGACCAGAATGGAAGGAACTGCCCGATGGTTATGTCGGTCAACACGAACGTGGGCGCCCAGGTGGCGCTCCAGAACCTGAACGCGACCAACGCCCAGCTGGCGATCACGCAGAGCCGGATCAACACCGGCAAGTCCGTGTCGTCGGCCAAGGACAACGGCGCCATCTGGGCCATCGCCCAGGGGCAACGTGCCGAGATCGGTGCACTGGGAGCGGTGAGACAGTCACTCGATCGCGGCGTCGCCGCGGTGGACGTGGCCCTGGCGGCGGGCGAGACGGTCTCCGACCTCTTGCTGCAGATGAAGGAGAAGGCTCTCGCGGCGACGGATGCATCGCTCAAGACTGCGGCTCGCGCCGCCCTGAACGAGGACTTCAAGGCCCTTCGTGATCAGATCGCCTCGGTGACGTCGAACGCTGAGTTCAACGGGGTCAACCTGTTGGATGCCAGCGCAACCGGTTTCCAGGCTCTGGCCAATGCAGACGGCACTTCGACCCTCTCGGTGGCGGCGGAGGTCATGGCCCTGAGCAGCACCATCGTGACGGTCACATCATCGGAAGTGATCGACACCATCACCACAGCGGCCGCCGCCCTGACGGCGGTCGATGCTTCGATCTCGAACGTCTCGGGGGCTCTCGCACGCCTGGGCACGAAATCGAAGGCTCTGGCCACCCACATCACGTTCGTCGGCAAGCTGACTGACGCGCTGGAATCGGGGGTCGGAAATCTGGTCGATGCCGATCTGGCGAAGGAAAGCGCCAAGCTCCAGGCGCTGCAGACGAAGCAGCAACTCGGGGTCCAGGCGCTGGGTATCGCCAATCAGACGCCGCAGCTGGTCCTGTCGCTGTTCCGCGGCTGATCGCAAGGGGTTCTGCAAGCGCCGGAGGGGGAAAACCTCTCCGGCGTTTGGCAATTTCAGCCTCCGAACAACCCGGTGATCCAACCCCATGCCTGCGAGGGCAAGGTGGACACGGTCTCCCATACGGGCAGCAGGTGTGGCGACAATTGCGCCCACAGGAGCCAGACAATCAGGCCGGCGATGCCGACCAAGGCGATTGCGGTCCAGGCGGCCAGTACGGCGAGACCATCACGTTGGACCAGCCCGAACCCGAACGCCACGATGATCAGGGACGGTATCAGGTTGCCGCCCGGGATCGGCAGGACGAGGATCGAACAGAGGATCATGCAGGCCAGGCCGATGAGAACCTCGGAGATTTCGCTCGTCATCACTGAAAGACGGGGGCGGGACCAACGTTCGAGCCGGCGCAGTCGCGGCAGAACGCCGGCGATCGCGTCGCGGTAATCACTGCGACCGATGCTGCTGGCCAGCGCCCACTTCGGCAGCCAGAGCTGATCCTGCCGTATCACCAGCTGAAACGCGATGATGAGGATTGGCAGGCCGAGGACGGTCGTGGAGCCCGGAATGGCGCCAATGACCGCGCTGACCAGACCGAGAAACAGCATGAGGGCGCCGAAGCCGCGCTCCCCGAAAGCGTTCACCAGTTCTCCAAGGTAGAGCTTGGGGTCGTCCTTCTGCCCGATGTCCTCAAGCACCTGCGAGAAGGGCCGCGCGTCGCACTGATAATCATAATCGGGCATTGGCGGCGATGGCGTCCAGGATGAAGCCCCGATCTATGCACGTCCACCGGGGCGCGCCACTTAAGAAACGTCCATGCGACACGAAAGCCGGGCGAGGTCAGCCGGCGAGCCCCGAAATCCAGCTCCAGCCAGCGGAGGCGCTCGCCACTATCAGTTTCCAGGCGAGGAAGAGAACCGCGACACTCGCCGCCGTGAGCAGCCAGCCGACGAGGACGGCGATGCCATCACGCTGCATCACGCCGAGCGAAAAAAAGCCGATCGCCACCGCCGGAAGCAGGTTTCCGCCCCAGACCGGCAGCACGAGGATGTCTGACAGCAGAACGCAGGCCAGACCGACCAGTCCCTGACCCAGCCGGCTCGTCAGGAAATACAGACGTGGCCGCGATACGCTTTCGGTCCAGCGAACAGACTTGATCTGGCGTCTCGACAATCTTCGGAAGGTCGCGCGGTGGATGGAAGCCCGCTCTGCCCATCCGGGAAGCCACAGACTGTCCCGCCCCCACGCAAGCTCCATCGAGAAGATGAGGAGTGGCGCTCCGGTCAGGGTGGTGCCGCCAGGAGGCCAGGGGAGCATGTTGACCAGGGCGAAAAAGAACATCACCGGGCCAAAGGCGCGGTCGCCGAAAGCCTCGACGACTTCGCCGAGATAAAGCTTCTCCGCGGGGCGGCCAGCGAGTTGATCGATTACCCCGGAAAAGGGTCTCGGTCGGCCGGTGGATGTTTCTATGAGGGACATGGGGCCACGTGGCCGGCGGTGGAGCGGGGGGGCAACGCTCCCTCACGCCTCCAGATGCTCAGGCTTGCCCTTCCGCCGTGTATGGGCGAGCGCCTCAAGCTGCTTCTCCGACATCGACTCAAGCATTTGCCGGGAGGCGCCCTTGAGTTTCGACTTCGGCGTTTCGCCGCGCTTTGCGCCAGGCGCGGCGCCGGCGGCTCTCTGTTGGGCGGCGGATCTGGCGGGCATCAGCAACTCCTTCCGTCGGGAAGGCTTCCGATGCCCGCAGGGTTCCAGGGGTTCAGCCGAGAAGTTCGCGTCCGATCAGGAAGCGCCGGATCTCGTTGGTGCCGGCGCCGATGTCATACAGCTTGGCGTCGCGCACGAGCCGCTCGACCGGCCATTCCTTCGTATAGCCAGCGCCGCCGAGCGCCTGCACAGCCTCGAGCGAGACCTTCACGGCGTTCTCGGAAGCCAGCAGGATCGCACCCGCGGCATCGTAGCGAGTCGTCTTGCCGGCATCGCAGGCCCGGGCGACCGCATAGACATAGGCTCGGGCGCTGTTCAGGGCGACGTACATGTCCGCCACCTTCGCCTGCATCAGCTGGAAACTGCCGATCGCCTTGCCGAACTGCTTGCGATCGCGAACGTAGGGCAGGACAACATCCAGAGCGGCCTGCATGATGCCGAGCGGGCCGCCGGCCAGGACGGTCCGCTCGTAGTCCAGGCCGCTCATCAGCACGCCGGCGCCGCCGCCGATCGGTCCCATGACGTTCTCTTCCGGGACTTCGCAGTCCTCAAACACCAGTTCGGCGGTGTCCGATCCGCGCATCCCCATCTTGTCCAGCTTCTTCGAGACGCTGAAGCCCTTCATCCCCTTCTCGATCAGGAAGGTCGTCACGCCGCCGTTCCCGTCGCCGGTGCGGGCGTAGACGACCAGGGTGTCGGCAGTCGGTGAGTTGGTGATCCAGAATTTGGTGCCATTCAGGACGTACCGGTCGCCCTTCTTCTCGGCGCGGGTCCGCATCGACATCACGTCCGACCCGGACCCGGCTTCCGACATCGCCAGCGAGCCGAGATGCTCGCCCGAAATCAGCTTCGGCAGATATTTCGCCTTCTGTTCAGGGGTACCCCAGCGGCGGATCTGGTTGACGCACAGGTTCGAGTGGGCGCCGTAACTGAGGCCGATCGAGGCTGAGGCGCGGGAGACTTCCTCCATGGCCACGACGTGCTCGAGATAGCCCATGCCCAGGCCGCCGTATTCTTCCTCGACGGTGATTCCGTGCAGGCCCAGCTCTCCCATCTCGGGCCAGAGATCGCGGGCGAACTCATTCTTCTCGTCGATCTCGGCGGCCCTCGGTGCCAGCCGGTCGGCAGCCCAGCGGGCGGTGGTGTCGCGAATGGCGTCGGCGTTCTCGCCGAGGCCGAATTCCATGGATTGCGGGGCGAAGGGAATGCTCATGAGCGCGGGCGTAGCACCGCCCGCGCCTCTGGCAAAGTCAGTCCTGCCTGCCCCACCTCACGTAGAGGTTCCAGGACGACACGCCGACGCAGATCGCGCCGATCAGCGCCAGCGCCCAGGCGATCACGGTGGTTTCGCCCATATCCGAGGGCTCGGTCACCGAGAGGCGGAAGGCCGCCGCCGAGGCTGCGCATGCCGCCAGCCCCACGCCGCCCATGATCAGGAAGGCGCCCGTTTCGCTCCAGTCGAAGCGGCGTGGCCGGTCAGGCTCCGCCTCGTGACGCAGGACGGACAGGGTAGGCTCATCCTCGAACAGGGGCTCAGCCGGTGCATCAGCCTGCCTTTGCTCCGGCGCCCAGACAGGGCGCTGGTCGTCGAGGAAATCGGTCTCGACGGGGGGCGTCAGAATGAGGGCGTCGAGAGGCGGAAAGGCCGAGGGCGTCGGTTCCGGGAAGGCTGAATCCGTCGGCACAGCGGCCGCGGGCATGGTCTCGAATGCGACGTTCGCGGGTGAATCGGCCTCGGGTGGCGCAACCGGAGTTTCCGCCTCGGCCGCGGCCTGTACGTCCGGCTCCACGACCGGAGCAGGGGCTTGCGCAGGCATCACCGGGAAGCCAGGCAAGGCCCCGACCACCGGGGCGGCGTAGGCGCTGTACCGGAGATTCTGGTGGTGGACGGTCGCAGCGATGGGCTCGGGGACGGAGACCGGGACCGGAGCCTCGAGGGCCTTCGGTTGGGCCTCGACCGTCGCTGAAGGACCGCGCTCATCGCCCGGCGATGAAACGAAACCGGAGAAGTCCGGACGCACCACGACGGTCTCGGACTCCTGCGGCGGGACGGGTCGCGGCGGAGGAAGGGGAGCGGCCAGCAGGTCGGCGAGCGCCACCGGGCTGGCCGGGTCGGCGACAAACAGGGCGCGTTCCGCTGCGCGGCGGCGCAAACGATCCCCTTCATCAAGCTGCTCAGGCCAGTCGATAAGCGCGTCGGCGGCCTGGCCCGGGTGGCCGGAGTTGAGCCTGCCGAGGACATCGGATTGCAGGAACGCCTCGACTCCGACCGAGATCGCGAAACTGGCTAGCGCGTCGAACTGGTGCTGATTCAGCGGTGTCGTGACGCCGTCGTTCAGCGCCTTCACCACGGGCATCAGGTCGTACTGGAGGAGCAACTCCGCGTCGGGCTCTCCGACCGTGGCCCCTTCACGTGCCGAAGCTGTATGTCCGTAGCCGATGACCCACGCTCCGGCCTCGTTCCGGACCGCTCGCGGTCGGAAGCCCTCGAAGCTCTTGATGAGCACGATCCCTTCGCGGGAGACTTTCAGACGTGGCCTGGACGTGTCTGACACCGGTTTGATCCAAATCGAGACGGATACGCTCGCTCGACAAGCGAACGAGCAAGGACCGCGCCGTCGCTCCTAGAGCAGGACCAGCGTGGCCAGTCCGAGGAAGATCAGGAAACCGAAGAAGTCTGTCGTCGCCGTGACAAAGACCGCCGATGAGACTGCCGGGTCGAACTTCAGACGCGACAGGGTCAGAGGCGTCAGGACGCCGACTGTAGCGGCGACCAGGAGGTTCAGAACCATGGCCGCGCCGATGATGAGGCCGATCCGCCAGTCCTCGTGCCGGAACCAGAATCCCGCGGCCACGCCGATCAGCGGCGCCAGGACGAGCCCGTTGGCGAGGCCTACGGCCATTTCGCGCCAGAAGGTCCGGGGCGCGTTGGAGCTGTTGAGTTCGCGGGTCGCCAGCGCGCGAACGGTCACGGTCAGGGCCTGGGTGCCGGCGTTTCCGCCGATGGCGGAAACTATGGGCATCAGGATCGCCAGCGCCACGATCTGCTGGATCGTCGCCTCGAACCAGCCGATGACCATGGCGCCCAGCACTGCCGTGCCGAGATTGATCGCCAGCCAAGGCACCCGGCCGCGCACGATTTCCGGAACCGAGGAGCCGCGATCCTCGTCGGCCACACCGGCCAGGCGCAGGATGTCCTCGCGGTTCTCCTCCTGGATGATGTTCACGATGTCGTCGACGGTGATCTGGCCCACCAGACGCCCGGCCGCGTCGATGACCGGCGCGGAGATCAGGTGGTATTTCTCGAAGATGTAGGCGACCTCCTCCTGGTCCTGATCGACGGTGATCTCGTTGATCGGCTCCATGATCTCGGTCAGCGACGTCGCGCGCGGGCTCCGCAGCAACTGACTGATCGGCACACCGCCGACCGGCTTGTTCATGGGATCGACGACATAGATGTCGAAGAACAGTTCGGGCAGATCCTCACCCTGCTTGCGGATGTGATCGATGGTGTCGCCGACGTTCCAGAACTGCGGCGCGGCCATGACCTCGCGCTGCATCAGACGGCCCGCGGAGTCCTCCGCATAGCCCAGCGAGCTCTCGATCGCCGCGCGATCGAGCTCCGGCATGGCCGCGAGAACCTTCTCGCGCTGATCGTCCTCCAGATCCTCGACCACAGCCGCGGCGTCGTCCGAATCAAGCTCCTGCAGAGCCTCGGCCAGCGTGCCGTGCGGCACCCGCTCCAGCACCTCTTCCCGGATGCCGTCATCCAGTTCCGGCAGGGTCTCGGCCAGCAGGTCCGGCGGGAGCCAGACCGTGACGACAGCACGGTGCTCAGCGGTCAGGAAGCCCATCAGATCGGCGACGTCAGCCGGATGGAGATCTTCCAGCAGCGACCGCAGCCGCATCCCGTCGCCATCGTCTGCCGCATCGACAACCTTCTCCACGAAGGCCGGCGTCAGGACGTAATCTTCGTCCAGCGCTACGTGCTCGATATCGTCCTGATCGGACGGAGGGGTGGTTGCGGTGGTGCTCACGCGGCCCTCCCCGGTTGAGTCTCGACAGTGGTAAGCTATCGCAAACTTCAACAATTTCAAAATGGTGCGGTCGAGAAGACTCGAACTTCCACGGGTTGCCCCACAGCGACCTCAACGCTGCGCGTCTACCAATTCCGCCACGACCGCTCGCATCGGAGGGGGGCAGATAGCGGAGGTCGGGGGGAAAGGGAAGGGGAAGGGGGGGATGAAGCGACGTTTCTTTCCGCCGGCGGGGACAGGATGGAGCAGCGGACCATGAAGCGCGTGATTTCTGCGGCATCCGTACTGGCCCCGGCGGCCCCCGAGCCAGTCTGGCCGCCATCGACGCCAGCAGCGCCGGCAAGGTCGAGATGCGGCGCCCCGGCGTCGTCGTCAGGCGGCGCCGGCCATGAAATCGTACACGTCGGCGGCCCGGGTGACGGTGATCGCGATGCGATCCTCGCGAATCTCGATCTCGCCGCGGGCGACCGGATGGTTGTTGGCGAGGATCCAGACCTCGTCCTTCTCGGACGCGTCCAGCGGAATCACGGCGCCGCGGCCCATGCGCAGCAGCTGGCTCATGGGCAGCACAGAGCGCCCCAGCACGACCGAGATCTCGACATCGACAGCTTCGATCTGGCTCATGGGGAACTCTGACGCGGACTGGAACTGGAGGGAGTGGTCTTGCATGGCGCTCCTGATCCCCACATTGGGGGCGACATGCTTTCACAAGCCTTAAGCCCCCGGCTGCATCGCGCAGACGCCCGGCCCGTCGAATGGGCCCGGTCGGACGGCTATGTCGGCTACCCCGAGGCCGTCGCCGCCATGGAGGCCCGCGCCGCGGCCATCGCCGAAGGCTCCGCGCCCGAACTCATCTGGCTGCTGGAGCATCCGCCCCTCTACACGGCCGGCGTCTCGGCCAAGGACGACGATTTGCTGGACGCCGGGCGCTTCCCCGTCCACCGCACCTCCAGAGGGGGCCAGTTCACCTATCATGGCCCCGGCCAGCGGGTGGCCTATGTGATGTTGGACCTGAACGCGCGCGGCAGGGACGTGCGCGCCTTCGTGCGCGGTCTGGAGCAGTGGATCATCGGCGCGCTGGACCGCTTCAACGTCGAGGCCGACGTGCGCGAGGGCCGCGTCGGCGTCTGGGTCGAGCGCAAGGGACCTCACTGGTCGCGCGAGGACAAGATCGCCGCCATCGGGGTCAAGGTCCGCAAATGGGTCAGCTTCCACGGCATCAGCCTGAACGTGGAGCCCGACCTGACCCATTTCGGCGGCATCGTGCCGTGCGGGATCCAGGAGCACGGGGTCACCAGCCTGGTCGATCTGGGCGTGCCGGCGACGCTGGATGATGCCGACGAGGCGCTGAAGCAGAGCTTCCGGGAGGTGTTCGGAGATGTCGTGGAAGGGCGCCCGCCGCTCTGACCCCGTCATCCCGGGGCGGCGCAGCCGAACCCGGGACCCAGGTGGGTGCGCGAGGTCCTGGGTCCCGGGTTCTTCGCCAAGCGAAGCCCCGAGATGACGGGTATTGAGGAGCATGAACAACCAGTACAGGTTGTGCGCATGCGTGACCGTGACCCTGATCACATCATCGCCGTCTACATTCTCGCGAGCCGGCGCAACGGCACGCTGTACACCGGGGTCACCAGCAATCTGGTCCGCCGCATGGGCCAGCATCGGCGCGGACATTTCGAGGGGTTCGCGTCGCAGTATGGATGCCGGACGCTGGTCTGGTATCAGACGTTCGAGAGCATCCCGGCTGCGATCGCGCGCGAGAAGGCGATCAAGCGATGGCGCCGGAAATGGAAGCTGGAGCTGATCGAGGCGCACAATCCGCAGTGGAAGGATCTGGCGGAAAAATGGCTGGGGCCGCTTTAGCTCCGTTATCCCGGGGCGGCGAAGCGCAGCACGTAGCCGGCGTTGCTCCTCCGTTCGTCATCCCGGGGCGGCGTAGCCGAGCCCGGGACCCAGGACCTCACGTACTCACCTGGGTCCCGGGTTCTCCGCGATGCGGAGCCCCGGGATGACGGTGAAAATGAATATGTAGCGTCACGCCGATGGGATCGGTGCTGAAAACTCTCAGCTTTTCGCCCCCGAACCGCTTTCTGATAGGCGGACTCCGTACCGCCCTCATACTGCTGCGCCTGAACGCCGATGCGCGCGATACCGGAGAGGTCCCCTACAAACAGAGTCCGTCCGGCATGTCGGAGGCGCGTTGGCGCTCCCTGCTGGAGCGCTGGCTGGCGGGGGAGGACCAGAGGGCCTTGCAGGCGGAGTTTGGCGTGTCCGCAAGCGCCGTGCACTGGAATGCGAAACGGCTGGGACTGCGCAAGAAGGACCGCCCGGACGCCGTGCGCCGGCCCAAGGGACCGCCGCCCGTGGGAGTGATCCAAACCGGGCGGGGGCCGGCGATGGCGTGCGGCGACGTCTGCGTGCGGTTCGATTTCGACGACCCCTGCGGGGCTCTGGGCGCCATCGCCGGGGAGATGGCCGAGGCGGGAGAAGTCGGCGACCTGAGGCGGGCGGATCGGCTCTATCGCTGCGGCGGCCAGCTGGTGGGCATGCGCAAATGGATGGACGCCGCCGCCCGGCGCTGGGGGGAGAAGACGCCGGACGTCGAGGCGGCGCCGGCGGTCGCGGCGACGGCGCTGGGCCAGGCCCAGACGCCGCCGGACGGGGATTGGCGCACCTGGCTGTTCCTCGGCGGGCGCGGGGCGGGCAAGACGCGGGCGGGGGCCGAGTGGCTGGCGGATCAGGCGCATCTGCTGGGCCGGGGCGGGCGGCTGGCCCTGATCGGCCCGACCCTGCACGACGTGCGCGAGGTGATGATCAACGGGGCGTCCGGGATTCTGGGCCTGCCGCGCTGGACCGACCGCGACCGGCCGACGTTCGAGGTGTCGCGGCGGCGGCTGAAGTTCGCCAACGGCTGCGTGGCCTATGTGTTTTCCGCCGAGGAGCCCGAACGCCTGCGCGGGCCCCAGTTCAGCGCGGCCTGGGCGGACGAGTTCTGTGCGTGGAAGGGGACCGGGGAGGAGACGCTGGCGCTGCTGCGGATGGGGTTGAGGGTTCCCTTGCGACCTCACACCCGTCATCCCGGGGCTTCGCGCAGCGAAGAACCCGGGACCCAGGAGAGCGCGTGCAGCCCCTGGGTCCCGGGTTCCGCTTCGCGGCCCCGGGATGACGGTGTTTCAAGAACCGCCCCCCGCCTCGTCGTGACCACCACGCCCAAGCCGACGCGCGCGCTGAAACGCCTGCGGGCCGAGGCGTCGTGCGTGGAGACCCATGCGACGACGGCGGACAATGCGGCCAATCTGTCCGGGGGCTTCGTCGACGGCCTGCGCGACCTGTACGGCGGCACCCGGCGCGAGGCGCAGGAGCTGGAGGGCCGGGTGGTCGATCTGGACGGGGCCCTGTTCACGGCGGAGATGATGATGGGGGCTCGGGCGTATGGGGCGGCCCCCTCCACCGCCTTCGGCGGTCCCCCTCCCCCGATGGGGGAGGAACTGGATCGCGCAAATCCTCCCCCTCGGGGGAGGGGGACCACGCGGAGCGTGGTGGAG
>JBQVQW010000016.1:0-60492 GCA_052441165.1 Caulobacteraceae bacterium
GGGCAGACCGGCGCCCCGGGCGTTCCGACGCGGGACGGATCCGCCGTCGGCGCGCCGCGCCGGACGCAACCGGCGGGCAGCTGGACGGCGGTCTGGACGGCGTTAGCCGCCGCGCCGTGCCCGGCGTGGCTCTGGGCGAACACCGGGCCGGCCGAGGCCGCGAGGAGCAGAGGGACGAGACCCACGGACCGACGGATCATGACGAGGCTCCTGACATCGGGCGGACGGTGACGACGTTGAACATGCCCGCGTGCATGTGCATCAGCATGTGGCAGTGGAAGGCCCAGTCGCCCGGTGCGTCGGCGGTTAGATCGAAGGTCACCTTGCCGCCGGGGGCGACGTTGACGGTATGCTTGAGCGGCTGATGCCCGGCCGGTCCGCCCGTGACCAACTCAAAGAAGTGGCCATGCAGGTGGATTGGGTGAGCCATCATGGTGTCGTTGACGAGGGTCACCCGCACTCGCTCATTGCGCTCGAAACGGATGGGCTCGACCAACTCACTGAACTTGCGGCCGTCGAAGCCCCACATGAACCGCTCCATATTACCGGTCAGGTGGATTTCCATCGTGCGCGACGGGGGGCGCTGGTCCCTGTTGGGGACTAGCGACACCAAGTCGGTATAGACCAGCACCCGGTGCGGGACGTCTTCCAGCCCCATCGGCCGTTCACCCAGGCGATTGGCCGGATCCATGGCGATGGCGTCTACGCCGACGCCAACCGCCATGTCTGGCGGAGCGTTTTCAGGGTCGCGCATGTTCATTCCGCTCATGGACATGCCGCCCATGTCTCCCATCGGAGCCCCGCCTTGCGTCGAGGCTCCATGATCCATGCCGGTCATCGCGCCATGATCCATTCCGGACATGCCGTCCATCGAACCGTGATCCATTCCGCCCATGCCCATGTCGCGCATGGTCAGATTAGGAACCTCCCGAAGCGGCGGGACCTCGGCCGTCATGCCCAGACGCGGCGCCAGGGTCGCCCGGCCCATGCCTGAGCGGTCGATCGCCTCGGACACGATTGTGTAGGCACGATCTTCCGTCGGCCGGACGATGACGTCGTAGGTCTCCGCCACCGAAATCTGGAACTCATCGGTCTCGACCGGGCGCACGTTCTCGCCGTCGGCCTGGACCACGGTCATCGACAGGCCGGGGATGCGGACGTTGAAGATCGACATGGCCGAGGCGTTGATGATGCGCAGCCGCACCCGTTCGCCGGGTCGGAACAGGCCGGTCCAGTTCTCCTGCGGGCCGTGTCCATTGATCAGATAGGTGTAGGTCGTCCCATTCACGTCGAGGATGTCGCGCGGGTCCATCCGCATCTGGCCCCACATGCGCCGTTCCTCCAGGCTCATGCGGTCCTCGCCGGAGAAGAGGCCCGCCAGGGTCGTGCGCTGCCGGTTGAAGTAGCCGGGGCTCTTCTTCAGCTTGTCGAGGATTTCGTGCGGATGCATGAAACTCCAGTCCGACAGGACCAGCACATGCTCGCGGTCGTAGGCGACCGGATCGGCGCCGGCCGGATCGATGACGATCGGCCCGTAGTGGCCGAGCGCCTCCTGCAGGCCGGAGTGGCTGTGATACCAGAAGGTGCCGGACTGCCTGATCGGAAACTCGTAGACGAAGGTCTCGCGCGGCTTGATGCCTGGGAAGCTGATCCCGGGCACCCCGTCCATCTGGAAGGGTAGAAGAATCCCATGCCAGTGGATCGAGGTGTCTTCGTCCAGGGTGTTCGTCACCGCCAGACGGACGTTCTGGCCTTCGCGCAGCCGCAACACCGGCGCCGGCAGCACGCCGTTGATGGTCGTGGCCGTCGCGGTGCGCCCGTTCACGGTGAAGGGCGTCTGACCGATGGTCAGATCGATATTCGGCCCAGTCAGGGTAGGCAGGTCCGACCGCAGCCCCGGCGAGCCCGTCTGCGCCCAGGCGGGCATCAGGCCCTGCAAGGCGGCGAGACCGCCGCCCGCGACGGCGCCGCGCAGCAGCAGTCGACGATCCAGCTTCATAAGATACTCCTCAAAGTCAGAACCGTGCCTCGGCGAGGCGACGATCTATATGGTTTTACGCAGGCGACCCGGTCGGCCCTCGCGACACGCTGCCGCAGAGCCGACCGGGCCGGAAACTCCCGTCGCCTAGCGCTGGATCAGCGCCTCGCCAGGATGGCTTTCATCTGGGCGATCTCCCTCTCCTGGGAGCTGACGATCTCCTCGCACAGACCCAGCACTTCCGGATCCGTCAGCGAGGCCTGCTGACACATCAGGATGGCGCCGGAATGGTGCGGGATCATCGATTTCAAGAACTCGGTGTCGCCCACCGCCGCCTGGGTCCGCATGCCGTAAAAGCTCACCGCGAACACCAGGGCGGCGGCTCCGCCGATCAGAAGGTTGGTCCGTTTCGACGGATACATCGATCGCATAAAGATCAGCATGAGGATGGCCATCGGCGACACCATCATCAGCGTCATGTAGACGTTGTTGAGGTTGAAATAGAAGTGATTGAGGGACGCGATCATCGTGTACATCACCAGGTACATGATGATGAAATCCACGATGAGCTCGACGCCGAAGGAACGGTAGCTCCCCTTCATCGAGTCCATCGTCTTCATCTTTGAGTCCATCGTCTTCATCTTTTCCATGGATCGGTCCTTTCGCGACAACGCTCTTCAATCACATTCCGATCGCCAATCAGGCAGCGCCGGCCGGATGGGAGTCCAGCCAGGCGCGCAACTCGGCGATGTCGGCGGTCTGCATCTCGATCGTTATCTGCGCCATGCGCCGGATGTCGGCGTCCTGACTTTCGCGCAACACCACCTGGGCCATGTCGAGGGCGCCCTGGTGATGCGCGATCATCTTGCGAGCCCAGGTCTGGTCCGTGTCGGCCCCGGTCGCGGCCATCATGGCGTCCTTCATCTCGGCCTCGGCCGTCGCGTATGGATTTTCCGCGCTTCCGCCTGGAGCCGCCGCGCCGGCGGCGGCGCCCACGTTCGTTTCAAGCCAGCGCCGCAGCTCGGCGATGTCGCCGGGCTGCATCTCGATGGTCTTCTGGGCCATGCGACGGATATCCGCGTCCTGTGTGTCCCTCAGCACGATCTCGGACATGTCCAGCGCGCCCTGGTGGTGAGGGATCATCTTGCGGGCCCATGTCTCGCCCGCATCCGCGCCCATGGCGGACATCATGGCCTCGTGCATCTTGGCCTCGGCGGCGGAGAACGGAGTCCGCGCCATGGCCATCGGCTCCTGCGTCTGAGCCGAGGCTTCGGCCTCCGTGTTCGCCGGCGGTTCCGCCGACGGGCTGCAGGCCGCCAGAACGAGAGCGGAACAGCCGGCGACCAGGAGAGACGTGCGGGTGAAAGTCGGGATGAGCATAGGGCGTCTCCGCTTGAGGGGGTCGCCGGCGGATCGCCGGACGGCCAGACGAACGATGCGTCCGACAACGCTGCGGCGGGTGCGAGTTTGGTCCCTTGCCCCGACTGCCCACGCCGGACATCGTCCAGCGTAATCCAGCCCCGGCGCCACGGTTCCGCCGTGATTAAATATTCCCGAACGCCGTTGGATCAGGCGAGGGATCGGTCGCCGGAATGCGTATTGGCGCCCCCCGCGGCTCTCGTCTGCGACGGCTTTCTGGCCAGGGGACATCCATCAGAGTCGGACGGCCCGGAGCCGCAGCGCGTTGGCGATAACACTGACGGAGGACAGGGCCATCGCCAACGCCGCCAGGGCCGGCGACAACAGAAGGCCGAAGACCGGGTAGAGCAGTCCCGCCGCGATCGGAATGCCGAGGGTGTTGTAACCGAAGGCGAAGACCAGGTTCTGGCGGATGTTGCTCATCACCGCACGGGACAGTTTGCGCGCCCGGACGAGGCCCTGGAGATCGCCGCCGAGAAGGGTGACCCCGGCGCTCTCGATCGCGACGTCCGAGCCGGCGCCCATGGCCACCCCCACGTCGGCGGCGGCCAGGGCCGGGGCGTCGTTCACACCGTCTCCGGCCATGGCGACGATCCGACCCTCCGCTCTCAGCCGCTCGACGACCGCCGCCTTGTCCTGGGGCAGAACCTCGGCCTGAACGTCGTCTATGCCGAGCTGGCGCGCCACCGCCTCGGCCGTTGTGCGGTTGTCGCCGGTCATCATCACCAGACGCAGCCCCGACGCCTTCAGATCGCGGATGGCCTCGGCGGTCGTCGCCTTGACTGGATCGGCGATGCCCAGCACGCCGCCCGCAGCCCCGTCCACGGCGACGAAGATGGCGGTCGCGCCGTCTTGGCGAAGCGTATCGGCCCCGGCTTCCAGAGGCCCGACGTCGACGCCGATCTCGGCCAGATAACGGCTGTTGCCGAGCGCCACGCGGCGGCCGTCGACGACCCCGGTGACGCCGCGCCCGACGGGGCTGTCGAAGTCCGACGCCTCGGACAGAACCAGATTTTGGTCGCTCGCCGCCCGAACGACGGCGTCCGCCAGCGGATGCTCGCTGCTCCGCTCAAGACTGGCGGAAAGTCTCAGAAGCTCGGCCTCGTCGAACCCATCGGCTGGCCGGACGGCCGTCACCGAGGGGCGCCCCTCCGTCAGGGTGCCGGTTTTGTCGAGCACCAGGGTGTCCACCTTCTCGAAGCGCTCCAGCGCCTCGGCGTTCTTGATGAGCACCCCGGCGTGAGCGCCGCGCCCCACCCCGACCATGATGGAGATCGGCGTGGCCAAGCCCAGGGCGCACGGACAGGCGATGATCAGCACGGAGACCGCTGCGACGAGGGCGTAGGACAGCCGCGGTTCGGGGCCGGCCAGGCCCCAGACGATCGCGGCGAGAACGGCGATCCCGATCACGGCCGGAACGAACCAGCCCGACACCTTGTCGGCCAGCCGCTGGATCGGCGCGCGGCTGCGTTGGGCCTGCGCCACCATCTGGACGATCTGCGCCAGGAGGGTGTCGGCGCCCACCTTGTCGGCTCGCATGACGAACGAGCCGGTCTTGTTGAGCGACCCGGCGACGACCTTGTCGCCGACGTCCTTGGTCACCGGCATGGATTCACCCGTGACGAGGGACTCGTCGAGGGTGACCCGGCCGTCCAGGATCTCTCCGTCGACCGCCACCTTCTCGCCGGGACGGACGCGCAGCCGGTCTCCCACAGCGACCAGATCGAGGGTGACGTCCTCGTCGCCGCCGTCGTCGCGGACGCGCCGCGCGGTCTTCGGGGCGAGGTCCAGCAGGGCCCTGATGGCCCCCGACGTCTGTTCGCGCGCCCGAAGCTCCAGGATCTGGCCGACCATCACCAGGACGGTGATGATGGCCGCCGCCTCGAAATAGACCGGCGCGCTGCCGTCCATCCGCCGGACCGCCGCCGGGAACAGATGCGGCGCCAGAACCGCGACCACGCTGTAGATCCAGGCCGCACCAACGCCGATGGCGATCAGGGTGAACATGTTGAGGCTGCGATTGCGGATGGATGCCCAGCCCCTCTGGAAGAACGGCCAGCCGGACCACAGCACGACCGGCGTCGCCAGGGCGAACTGGATCCAGTTGGAGGTCTGTCCGGGTATCCGCATCGCCAGCCCGGTCAGATGGCCGCCCATTTCAAGCGCGAAGACCGGCAGCGTCAGAACCGCGCCGATCCACAGGCGACGGGTGAAGTCGATCAGTTCGTGATTGACCGGAGCCTCGGCGGTGACGGTCTCCGGCTCCAGCGCCATGCCGCAGATCGGACAGGAGCCAGGTCCCTCCTGGCGCACCTCGGGATGCATCGGACAGGTGTAGATCGCACCGGGCGTGACGGGAGCCGGTTCGGGCCGCTCGCCGAGATAGCGATCCGGATCGTCCACGAATTTGGTCCGGCAGCCCGCCGAACAGAAGACATACTCCTCCCCCTCGTGGGTGGCCCGATGCGCCGTGGTCGCCGGATCGACGGTCATGCCGCAAACCGGATCGATCGCCTGCGCGGCGTCCCGAGGCGTCTTGTTCGAACAGCAGCCGTGACCGGCGGGATGGGAATGGGATGACGTAGCCATGACGGCTCCTCGGACGACCTCACTGCCAAATATACCCCACGGGGGGTATCGCGCAAGGTGTGACGGTGAGGTAGGATCGAACGGTCGGAACGAGGAACAGGATGCAGACCGATATCAAGCCGAAGGTGTTGAACCGCCTGAGCCGCATAGAGGGGCAGGTGCGTGGCCTTTCCAGAATGGTCGAGGAGGACCGCTACTGCATCGACGTCCTGACCCAGCTCCAGGCCGTTCGGGCGGCGCTGTCGCGCGTCGAGAGCGAGGTCTTGAAGGACCACATGGATCACTGCGTCATGGGCGCGATCGCGGGTGACGATCTCGCCGACCGCAAGGCCAAGGCGACCGAACTGATCGAACTTCTGGGCCGCGCTTCCCGCTAGCCGGGGACCGACTCTCGGCGTCCGGTCGCCAGGCCCGGCGGTCGGCCTGGACATCCTCTCGTTCGGCTGAGGGACATGGACGCTTCACGTCTCGGGGGCCGGCCCTCACCCAGAGCCGCAGCGGTCCAGGCTGGCAAACCGGCTGAGGGCATGCCGAGCCGCGAGCCAGACTTGGACGTCCCGTATGACCGGCCGGCACCGTCTGGCGTCGCGCATGAGGGATGTTCCCGCCCGATGCGTATCTCAATATGGCGGCGGTGCTGATCCGCCGCCCTTGGGGGGCCATCGCGAATGACATCCGTACCGCCGACCCGAGACGGCTATCCCGCCGATCTCAGGGCCCTGACCAGTCTGCGCGCGTTCCTCGCCTTGGGGGTGGTGCTGTTCCACTATCAGCTCCAATGGGATCCGGCCCTGGGCTTCAGCCCGATCATCGAGCGAAGCCGGCTGGCGGTGGACGCCTTCTTCATGCTGTCGGGCTTCATTCTGGCGCACGTCTACGGTCCAGCCTTCGCGAGCGGCGGTTTCAATTACCGGCGTTTCATCGTCGCCAGGCTGGCGCGGCTTTATCCCCTGCACATCGCGGTTCTGACGGGCGCCTTGATAATGGTCCTGGGCGCGACCGCCGCAGGCGTTCGGTTCAACGCCGAGGGCTATGGGGTGCTGGGCTTCTTCCAGACGCTGTTTCTCATCCAATCGTGGTTTCCTACCAACGGAGAGGTGAACTGGAGCGGCCCGAGCTGGTCGTTGTCTGCCGAGTGGTTCGCCTACCTATTGTTCCCCGCCTACGCCTGGCTGGCCCTGCGTCTGCGGACGCGGCCCTGGGTGCTGCTGGGGATCGGGGCCGCGGCGTTCGTCGTCCTCGACGCCTTCTACGTCCAGGCGTTCGGCAAGGTTCTTCCGCGAGCCGAGGACTCGCTCGGCATTCTCCGGATCGCCCCGGAATTCCTGGTCGGCATGGCGCTTTACGGGCTGGGCCATCGCTGGCGCTGGAGCCCGCCCGTGGCCGCCGCGGCCGCCCTGTCCACGACCGTCCTGCTGCTGGGCGCGATGCAGCTATCACTGGACGATCGCATCATCGTCGCCCTCGCCGCCCCCGTGATTCTGACTTGGTCCCTGCTCGCGCGGGCGGATTGCGAGGGCCCCCTCGCCGCCCCGGGCCTTGTCTTCGCCGGAGAAGCGTCCTTCGCCCTCTATCTGGTGCACATGCCGGTGATCGTGGCCTGGAAGGGCGTCGTGGCCGAACTGCGCGGCGTCGACAGCACCTTCCGCATCACGCCGGTCGAACTGATCGGATTGTTCATCGCCACGGCCCTGATGGCGGCCGCGCTGCATCTGCTCGTCGAGAAGCCCGGCAGAAACTGGATCCGACGTCGTTTCGACGGGCGTCGCGCCGCGCGCGATCCTGCCGCCCTCACCCAGCCGGAGCCCTAGGCCCCGGCGACCGCTGAGCCGACCCGTTTCTTCGATCCGGCCAACAGCCGGGTGGTGGCGACCTCGAACGCCGACGCCCTGCCGACCGGCGTTCGGGTCTATAACGCCTTCTACCCCCTGCACGCCAGTTCGGTTGGCGGCTGGCTCTATGGCGCGGTGACGGCGCTCTGCGGCGTCGCAATGGCGGGCCTGGGAGGCGTCGGCGCCTGGGCCTACCTCGGAAAACCCCGACGCCGCTCGCCTCGGTCCTGACCGACCCGCTGAGGACGGGCGCAAGAACATGCGGGCTTGCCCGATCCCTGCCCTCCCTTAACCGCCGTTCCACGCCTAATGTACGCAGACGGGGCTCGCGGGAGCCTCGCTTGGACGGCCATGACTGCACCGGCGTGCAAGGCCTCGTTCACCGTGTCGGGCAAGCCTTCCTTGGCACCTGTGAGGGATGATGGCCGGATGACGGAAGATCCAGCATCCCATGAGCCCCGATGCCCGCCGCCGATCGCGCGCGGCGGCTGGCTCGACCTTCTGCGTTTCGTCGTGGGGGCGATGATCGTCCTCTATCACTTCCGCGAGGCCGCTCCGATCCCCTTGCCGCTCTTCCATCCGGTCTTCGACCGCGGCTATCTGCTGACCGACTTCTTCATCATCGACTCCGGCTACGTTCTCGCCCGCGTCTACGGCGAGCGGCTCGCGAACCGGCGAATTCCACTTTCCGTCTTCTACCGTCAGCGATTTCTCAGGGTGGTTCCGGCCCACATGACCGTCAGCCTCGCCCTGGCGGGGCTGGTGCTGACGGCGGCGATCCTGGGCCAAACACCCAGCCACCCGGAATGGTTCGACTGGTCCCGGTTTCCCGCCCAGTTCTTTCTGGTGCAGGCCTATGGGGTGCCGGGCGGAGAGGGATGGAACGCGCCGACCTGGACGCTCTCGGCGCTCCTGGGCTGTTACGTCAGCCTGCCCTTCCTCGCTCGCGCGGCGCGCGGCCTGTCCCCATGGCTGATCCTCGCTCTTGGGGTGGGCGGGCTGCTCGCCGCCAACCTGTCCGCCCACGCCGCCTTCGGGTTGCCGATCTACGAGATGCCGTTGCGCCTCGGCTTCCTGCGGGCCTTTCCGCTGTTCGCCCTCGGCGTCGCCGTGGCTCTGTTCGCCCGGCAGGTCTATTGCCCGCCCCGTCTGGCCGCCGGTCTGGGCGGTTCCGCCGTGGTCGCTGTGGCGGGTCTGCAGGCTCTGGGACCCCATAATCTGGCGACCCTCGGCCTCCTGACCGTCATCATCTTCGCCACCGGGGCCTTGCCGGTTCGGAGCCCGTCCAGGCTGGTCGAGCACCTCGCTTTGATGGCGTTCGCGATCTTCCTGACCAACGAAGTGATCCGGATCGTGTGGTTCGGCGTGCTCGACGCCGTCGATTGGCGGAGTTGGAGTCCGTCAGTGCAATGGACCGCCTGGGCGGTCGGCCTGGCCGCGGCTTTCGGCGGCGCCGCCGTCTTCCGCTACGCCTTCGACCGACCGACCCAGGCCTGGTTCAATCGTCCGCAGTCGGGGTCGCGATCGACCTCCCCCGCGGCCAAGTCTCCCGTTCCCGCGCTGCAGGCCGATCCTTCACAAAAGCTCGGCGAGGTTCACATCATGGCGGCGGGGGGCGCCTGGGTGCCCATGATCGCCACGATCAGAAGCAGCAGGGCCGCCAGCACGGTCTCCAGCGCCAGGCTGCGCCGCAGGCGGCGCAAGGCGAGCGGACGGGCGTGATCGTCTTCGAGCGCCGATCCGAGATGCGGGGTCAGGACAAAGCGGTTCGAGGCCGCTAGGGCCAGCATGCCGGCGAACAGGACGAGTTTCAGGATCAGAAGAACGCCGTAGGGCGTCGTCAACAGGCTCCCGAGCCGGCTGAACCCGATCAGATAGGCGCTGTTCACCAGACCCGTGATCGTCAGCAGGACGACGGCGAGCGTTCCCAGACCGGCGAACCCCTCCAGGGCGGCGTGAGTCACCGGCGCGCCCGCCGCGTGCCCGTGGCGGGTCCGCAGCATCAGGAACAACGCGACCAGACTGCCGAGCCAGAGTCCGGCGGCGAGCGCGTGAACGACATCGGCGATCAGATGCGGCCAGCGGCCCACGCCTTCCGTCGCCGCGCCGTGACCGGTCCAGGCCAGGCTGGCGCTGACCACAGCGCCGACGACGGTCAGCACGATCCAGCCGCCGCGTCCCGGTTTCAGACTGATCAGCAGAACGGCGGCCAAAAGGGCCATCGCCGCGCGAACCAGGAAGCCGACGCCCAGGCCCGTGCCGAATGCCACGTAGGACAGCGACTCCGGCTTCAGCGCCTCGGTCAGCGATCCCGCCATCACGGCGGTTTGGACCACGAGGTTGGCGAGAGCAGCCAGGACGGTCGCCACGGCGGCGACCAGCAGCTTCGTTCGCGGCCACCTTTCGGCGGCCGCGTCCGACATGGGCATCCTGAACGCGAAGAACAGGGGGACGCCAAACAGCAGGACGGCGCCGATGTACTGCCCCAGCCTCAGCAGGACGACCGTTGTCTCCATCTGATCAGCGGACCGAGAAGTTGGTGGACCCCGTCATCCGGTGCCCGTCCGGAGACGCCACCCGCCAGTTGACCACATAGGCCCCGGCCGCCAACGGCCTCGCCGGAGCGCCCGAGATCGTCTTGCCGTCCTCGGACACCCGCGTCTGGACACGAATGGTCGCGCCCGCGGCGTTGACGAGGTCGAACCCCGAGAAGGCCGGAGCCACGCGCTCGCTGAAGGTCAGACTGATGGTGCGCGGCGCCGCGACCGCGGCGCCGGCGGCCGGCGTGGCGCTCACGAGACGCGCGTGCGCGTCCGCCTGACCGGCGACCAGGGAAAGCGCCGCGACGGTCGCGGCGAGTGATGCGATCTTGAAACGGGTCAACTCAAACTCCTTGGAAGGGACGCCCCTACTGTCACTTACGCGCCTTGGAAATCTTCCCCTCGATTTTTCAAGATCACACAAAGCCGCAGCTGCTTCATCCCGACCTGAGACACCTCCTGTCCGAGACGTCCGAGTGTTTAGTGCCGCTCAGATACAGTTTCGAGCCGATCCGCTTCGGACACTACGAGCGGGTGGAAGTCACCCGGGTGAACGACGCCCCGATGGTCCATCCCATGATGCTGAAGACGGTGACCCTCACCGCTGAAGGCCAGGCCCGGTGGTCGTCAACGGTCGTTTGGTTCCGCCCGCAGCCACAGCCAGCGCCGCGCTTCCGCGCCTCGCCTCAGGAACCTATACCGCGGTTTGGGCCGCAGAGCGTCTGAATGGTCATACGACTACTGGCTCGGTCAGGTTTATGGTTGATTAGGAAGGAACGAATGAGAGTTTCCAACCTGCTGGCCGCAGCCGGCGCGATCCTGGCTCTGAGCGCGGGAGCGGCCCTGGCCGCTCAAGCTGACGAGTGCTGCACGGAGATGGCGGCCAATGCCGCCATGAGTTGTTGCGACAAGATGAAGTCCGATCAAGCTCCGGCGGAACCGGTCCAGCCGGCGCCGACGGCAGCTCCGTCAGACGCGCCGGCGCTTCAGGGCCCCGCCGACCCTCATTGACGCAAGCCGGTCGTCTCCTGCGTCACCCGGAGCCGTACGATCACCGAGCACTTTCGGATTCGGCTCGACATCCGTCAGCACGACGCGACTTTGAGGCGACCCCACGAAACGCACGACTTCGCCGCGTACCTGCGGCTCAGCGACGAACCCTGCCTCTGCCAAGGCAATGTGCTGAGGCGCCGACGGCCCCGACGGGCCCTCGCGCCACCAGCCGTCGGCGGTTGCGGCTTTCGGGAGAAGGGCGCCGACGATCCGTTCGATGTCCCGAAACGTCAGCGTCACAGTCGTCTGCTTTTGCCGGCGAAGGAATGTGGCGAGGGGCGCGTACTTGGGCATCTGGGTGTTTTTCCCCTCAAGGTCATCCGGTCAAGGCTGCTCGCGAAGTGCGTGGAAGCGGTATAGGATCAAGCGCGGCGGGTTCCGGGATCGATAGCCGCCGATCGAGAGCCAGGGGACGCGAGAGTGTCGGCGGCGATCGACGGTGAAACGCCGGGCTTCATCACAGAAGTTCCTGGCCCGCCCCCTCCCTCATCCGGGGTCGATCAGACCGCGCCGCACCCCTGACGCGACCGCCTCGATCCGGGTGCGGACCCGGAGTTTCGAACAGACCTTCTCGAGATAACTGTCCACGGTGCGGGGCGACAGGGACAGAATGACCCCGATGTCGGACGAGCTCTTTCCGCGACAGACCCATTGCAGGCATTCCTGTTCGCGCGGGCTCAGGGTGACAGCGGGCGATCCACGGTCCGGATCTTCGGAGACAGCTTCCATTACTACACCACCGGTTGTCCGACTTCTTCCGTACACGGCTAGTTCGGACGCGGGCAACGTCGATGAATTGCGGGTCGCCCGCAGGTTTCTTGCGGTCTGGCGGCCCTCTCGCCGGTTGAACCGCAGACAGGCTGGGCCTACAGCGGAGGCGTCGGGCGCCGCGAAATAGGCGCGCAGCAGGAGCCGGGGTTCGTCGCTGACGGAGGCGGCGCTGTCCGCTGAATTAACGGGCCTCGATCGCAGAGGATTCCAACGCCCGACCCCTCCCGCTTGCTTCGGGATTCCGTTTGATTCATGCTGACCAAGCCGACCTTCGCGTCGGCAGGGGCCTGGAATCCCCTGTGCGATATCAATCATCGACGGCTTCCGCTCTGCGCGTGAGCCGGTTGCCGCCTTCTAAGGGCGCGCGTCGCGCGCCTGCCCAGAATCGCGCGGCCACGCCGGGATTCCCGTCCCTCTCGTCGAGGGGTCGGAGATCCGTGGTGACCGATACGAAGCCGCTAGTGGCGGAGGCGCAGGACGGGATCAACCGTCTCTACCGGCGCTACGCCGTCTGGCTAGATCGCCGGTTGCGCTCTCACATCGGGGCCGACGCTGCGGCGGATGTCGTTCAGGAGACCTATCTCCGAGCGGCGCCCTACGCCCTGTCGGACATCCGACATCCAAAGGCGTTCCTGCTTCGGATCGCCCTCAACCTGGTCCGCGATGAAAGCCGACGAGAGGGCCGCCGCCGCCAGAGCCAAGCGCTCCAAAGACCTGCCGAGGCCGAGGCCGCGCCGCAGTTCGACCAAGTCCTTCTCGAGCAGGTTATCAGGTCCATGCCGCAACTCTACCGCGACGTCTTCGTCTTGAACCGCTTTGGCGGTATGACTTATCCCGAGATTGCCGTGTCGCTCGAGATCAGCGTGAAAACGGTGGAATGGCGAATGTCGAGGGCGCTCGAGTACTGCACGTCTCGGCTGGACCTGTAGGCAACGGATGATGATCGAGGCTGAAGCCGACATCAGGCGTAAGGAAACCGCCGACTGGTTCAGCAAGTTGAACCAGCGCAAGGTCACGACCGCCGACATCAGGGCTTTCAGCGAATGGCGGCGAGACCCGGAGAACGCCCGCGCTTTCAGCCGTCTCGAAGCCATGTGGGACGCGGCAGGAACGCTGGCGCAAAGCCCGGCGATGGCGGGGCTCGCCGACGAGACCCTGGGTCGGATTGAAAGGGCGCGCCCGCGGCGTCGGATGCGCGACGCCGGCCGTCTGATCCCGCTCGGCGTCGCGGGCGCCCTGGCGCTTGTGATCGGAGCCGGAAGCCTGACCTGGTGGTCTATGCAGCGGCCGGCCGCCTACGCTACGGCCATCGGCGAGCAACGCACCGTGCGGCTGGAAGACGGCTCCCGCATCGTCCTCGACACGGACTCCCGGGTCACTGTTCGCTTCACCGACGCCCGTCGCCTGGTCACGCTCGCCGCCGGACGCGCCATGTTCGAGGTCGAGGGCGACGCCGCGCGGCCTTTCCTCGTCTTGGCCGGCGACACGGAGGTCACCGCCGTGGGCACGCGGTTCGACGTTCGCCGATCCGGCTCCGGGGCTCGTGTCGTCCTGGTCGAAGGGCGCGTCGACGTTCACAAGCCGTCTTCGACGACGGCCCAATGGACCCTGGCGCCCGGCCAGCAGCTTACCACCTCAGGTCCGACGCCCCGGGTCGTCGCGGTCAATGTCCCGGCCGAAACCAGCTGGACGGTGGGCCGGCTCACGTTCGAGAACACGCCGATCGCCGCGGCCGTGGCGGAGGTGAACCGCTACAGCGCCAAGCCGATCGAGCTTCGCGATCAACGCGTTTCGTCGATCCACGTCAGCGGCGTCTTCAACGCCGGGGATATTGACGGCTTCGTGGCCGCGCTGCGTGACCTCTATCACCTAGAGGCTGTCACGGCGGCCGACGGCCATCTGATCCTCTCGGGGCCGGCGTGAAAATAATCTGCGTCCGGACTTAGGGGACGCACCGCGACCCAACGTCTCCTCCCCGCCCCGCAAAGCCGCGGGTAGAAAAGAGGGGGAAATCATGGGTCAAGAGTTCACTTCAACCGCGCTCGCCGCGCTCATGCTGGGTGTCGCGACGCCGGTCATCGCGCAATCGACCGAGGCCGTCCGGACTTTCAGCATCAGCGCCGGTCCGCTCGACCGCAGCCTGCCTGTGTTCGCCCAGCAGAGCGGCCTTCAGATTCTCTATCCCAGCGCGCTCGTGGCCGGGCGACAGGCCCGCGCCCTAACCGGCGAATACACCCCTGAGGCCGCGCTCGCAGAGCTCCTGCGCGGGACGGGCCTGACCTATCATCAGAGCCGTCCGACAGTCTTCGTGCTCGTTGATCCGGTCCGCGCAGAAGCCGAACCGCAGGCCACCCAGCTTGAGGAAATCGTGGTCACGGGGACCTATCTGCGGGGCGCGGACAGTCCGTCGCCGGTCACCGTCATCACCCAGGACGACATCGCCCGACAGGGGCGCGCGACGGTTGCCGAGACGCTCGCCGCCCTGCCGCAGAACTTCACGGGGGCGGCCTATGAGGGGTCGGCCGGGACGGGTGCGGACCGCACGAGCCGCAACTCGGCCTATGCGACCGGGGTGAACCTGCGGGGTCTCGGGGCGGATGCGACCCTCGTCCTGGTCAACGGACGGCGGATCGCGGGCACGGGCAGCGCCGGCGACTTCTCGGACATCTCCAATCTTCCCAGCAGCGCCATCGCCCGGGCGGACGTGCTGCTCGACGGCGCGTCCGCCCTCTATGGCGCGGACGCAGTCGGCGGCGTGGTCAACATCATCCTGAAGTCCCGATTCGATGGCGCCGAAACCCGGCTGCGCGTCGGCGGCACCAGCGACGGCGGGGCCGAGGAGACGCTGCTGTCTCACAGCGGCGGCTTTAACTGGTCGAGCGGCGGGCTCATCGCCGCTTACGAATTCCACGACCGCGGCGAGTTGCGCGCCGCCGACCGTCGCGCGACCGCGAATGCGGACCTCCGCCCGCTGGGCGGCTCGGACTGGCGCTTCACCTACGCGGCCCCGGGCAACCTCATAGCGTTCGATCCAGTCAGCGGATCCTATGAACCGGTCTACGCCATCCCTCGCAACCAGAACGGCGTGGGTCTCACGCCCGGAGACTTTCGCCCGGGCGAAGTCAATCTGACCAATCAGATGGAGGGCCTCTGGAGCCTGCCGCACCAGCGCCGACACAGCCTGTTTGTGGCGGGCCGGCAGGACCTTCCGGGCGGCTTCAGTCTGGACGGCGACCTTCGCTACACCGACCGGACCTATAGCCAGGACTCGGTGGCCGACATCGGCATCCTGTTCGTAACGCCGGACAATCCCTTCTTCGTGCCGGTGGCGGGCGAGCCGTACCAGGAGATCGCCTATTCCTTCATCAACAACTTGGGACCGGGCCGTGACGAAGGCTTCTCCCGCAGCGTCGGCGGCGCCGTCGGGATCACCGGCGAACTCGCCGGATGGAACATCGCGGCCTATTTGAGCGGCGGCCGCGAGACCACCGGGCTGACGGCCTCGAACCGGGTGCAGACGACCCGGCTCGACGAGGCCCTCGGCGCCACGCCGAACAATCCGTCGACACCCTTCAACCCCGCCGTCGACGGCTATTTCAATCCCTATGGCGATCCCGCCGACCATAGCCCGGCCCTGTTGGCCTTCATCGGGTCCGGCTACCTTCGATCCGAGAACATCAGCACGGTCGGCTCCTTCAACCTCAAGGCCGACGGGGTCCTCTTCGCCCTACCGGGCGGCGACCTGCGCTTGGCGGTGGGCCTCGACTATCGCCAGGAGCGCTTCGAAACCTCCGGCGAGAATTTCATCTCCGGCGCGGCGCCGCGCATCGCCGCCCCGACGACGTTCGAGCGCGATGTCTCGGCCGCCTTCGTCGAACTGCGCGCCCCGCTCGTGGGGCCCGACAACGCCAGGCCTGGCCTCCAGCGACTGGAGCTGTCGCTCGCCGGTCGTATCGAGGACCATGAAGGGATCGGCCAGACCAGCAATCCCAAGGTCGGCGTCCTCTACAACCCAACGCCCGATCTGCTCGTGCGCGCCAGCTACGGCACCTCGTTCCGCGCCCCGTCGCTAAGGGAGTTGAACAGCGCCTACCGGCTCGGCCCGGTCTTCCTGGACCGCGCCGGCTCCAATGTGATCAGCATCGTCCAGTATGGAGGCAACCCCGACCTCATCCCGGAGACTGCGGAGTCGTGGACGGCGGGCTTCGTCTGGACGCCCGCGGCCGCCGAAGGGCTGCGAATCGAGGCCGGCTGGTTTCGGACAACCTTCGAGGACCGGATCGCGAACCCGGTCGCGGAGAACCTGATCAACGCGCTCAACGACCCGACCCTGGCCCCCTTCATCCGCTATGTGAGTCCCGGCTCCAACGCAGACGACCTGGCCTATGTCCAGTCTCTTCTCAGCCACCCGGGCAACTTCAATCCGAACGTTTTCCCGGCGACCGCCTACGGCGCCGTCATCGACAACCGGTACGTCAACGCCTCCGCCTTGGAGGTCGAAGGGCTCGACCTTTCGACGCGCTATCGCTTCACCCTGGGCTCGGACGACATCTCGCTCGACGCGACGGTGACCCATCTCCTGACCAACGACCGGACGGTCACCGCTGCATCCCCAACCGAGGACCTGCTCGGCGCCCCGAACTTTCCGGCGCGCTGGCGGGGCCGCTTCGGCGCCCAGTGGCTCCGGGGTCCGCTCACGCTCGGCGGCGCCCTCAATCATGTCAGCGGAGGACGCGATCGGGTCAACGGTCGGGGGATCGACGACTGGATCACCATCGACGGCCAGGTCCGCTACGACCTTCAGAACGGATGGGGTGAAGGTCTTTCGCTCACCCTGAATGTGCTCAATCTGACCAATGAGGAGCCGCCCTTCTACGATGCGCCGGCGGGGATCGGTTACGACGCCGCCAACACTAATGTGCTGGGCCGGCAGATCTCCCTTCAGCTCGTCAAGCGCTGGTGATCGTCCATGCGCACGGTCGCTTTGGCCCTCGCGGGCCTGCTCGCGACGGCGTGCCCGGCGTTGGCCCGGCAAGAGCCGCTCACGGTGGATGTCATTCTGGGGCTCGAGAGCTTCGGACGGGTCGCCATCGATCCGTCCGGCGCGGTCGCCGTCTTTGAGGAGCGGCGCGCCCGAGGCGATCTTCCCCGCCATGATCTGGAGGCCGAAGGCGCCAACCGGTACGCCCGGCTCTACCGCATCGACCTCGATGCCCCGGGCCGTCCGCGACCGCTCCTGCCGATGGCGGAAGACACCGGCTATTCCCTCGGCGCCTTCTCGCCGGGCGGCCGGCGTCTGGCCGTGCTTCGGCTTCGGAACGACGAATGGCGGCTCGGGATCGTCGAATTCGCGACCGGACGCGTGGTCTGGACTGAGGTGGCGCCCGAACTCGGCCTGTGGGGCCGGTCCCTGGAATGGCTAACCGACGACACCCTCGTTGTTCTTGGCATGCCGGACGGGGCGCTTCCTCCGAGACTGGCCGGTCCCCGCGCGGAACAGGCGCGTCTGCTGGCGTTGAGGGCGGCGGCGACGGCTGGGTTTCCGGCCGCGATCACGGTGGGCGGGGACGGACCGCCCGAGGCCCTGTCGCCGCGACGCCTCTGGCGGATCGACGCCGTCACCGGGGAGGCCGCGGCGATCGCCGACGGTCCCTTCCTCGACCTCGAGGCCTCTCCGGACGGACGATACGCCGCGATGCTCCTGGATGGTCCCCTCCTGTCGCCGCCGTCCGCCGACACCGCGAGCGAGGTGCGCCGCGCCCGGGGGCTGGAGATCGTTGATCTAACAACCGGGGCCGCCGTCCGGCCGCCTGAGACCGGCAACATCTCGACGAGCCTGCTGGCTTGGTCGCCCGCCTCCGACGCCCTTCTGGTGGCGACGATCGGCGACGAACCGGCCCGGCTTTTGACCGTGGCCCCGGACGGCGCGACGCGGGACGTGACCCCGGCCGGGGCGCACCCCATCACGCCGATCGACTTCCAGGGCATGGCGACGGCCGAGGGCGGTTGGCTGGGCGGCGTCCCGATCTTCAAGGGCCGCTCCGGGTCCCGCGAGGGCTGGTTCGTCGCCGGCGCCGACAGCCTGCCGCTCACGGGCCTGTCTCCGGACGCCCGGCTCGTCGCCGAGGGTCGCTCCTCGGTTCTGTTCACCAGCGGCGGTCGCGTCACGCGCCTTGGCGCAAGCGGCGAGCTCGCCGATCTCGGGACCGCCGCGTCGGTCGTAAACTCCCGTGGTCCCTTCGGATTGCGGGCGCAGAGCGGTCCGCTGAAGGCGACCTTCGCCGTGGTCGCGCGTCCAGACGGGCGACTGTGCCAGGTCTGGGCCGATCCTGAGGCGGAGTCCCGATGCGTCGAGGCGACGCCCGGGGCCGCGATCAGCTGGAGCCGAAAGATCGGCCTCGACCGGAGTGGGCCCGAGGAGGGACCCATCGTACTTCGCCTGCAGCGCGGCCAACGCCGGGAGGTGGTCTGGCGGCTGAACCCCGAACTCGACCGGATCGCGGTCGCGG
Source organism: Caulobacteraceae bacterium (assembly GCA_052441165.1). Classification (GTDB taxonomy): domain Bacteria; phylum Pseudomonadota; class Alphaproteobacteria; order Caulobacterales; family Caulobacteraceae; genus Brevundimonas. The sequence continues at coordinate 18,692 of JBQVQW010000016.1, forward strand.
CGCCCCGACGGATCACCGGCGTCGGCGGCGCGAACGGCTGGCTCTACCCCCCGCCGAACCCGATGGCGCCGCCGCCCGTGATCGTGGTGCCCTATCAGGGCGAGGCCTACCCCGCCCCGCCGTGGTGGATGCGGCGGGAGTCTACCAGCCTGTCCCTTGCGCCCCAGCTGATGGTCGCGGCGGGCTACGCCATCCTCATCCCGGACCTCCCCGCAACTCCGGAACCGGCGGATGGCCTCGCCCAGCGTATCCTGTCGGTCGTCGATGCGGCGGCGAAGGAAGGGCTGGTCGATGGGGACCGCATCGGCCTGTGGGGCTGGAGCTTCGGCGCCTGGTCGGCGGTGATGAGTGCGGCCCAGTCTCCTCGCTTCGACGCTGTGGTGGCGCTGAACGGGCCGATGAATTTCTCGACGGTCATCGGAGACGTCGGCTCGACCCTGCGGCTGGAAGGCGGGCATTCTCTCGCCGCGACGGCCAGCGCCCGCTGGCTGGAATCCGGCCAGGCCGATATGCGCGACGCCTACTGGCGGGCCCCGGACCGGTATCGCCGCAACAGTCCGTTTGAGCAGGCGGACCGCATCACCGCGCCGACGCTTCTGGTGGTGGGAGAGTACGACTTGATGCTCGGGCAGTCGGAGCAGCTCTACGGCGCTCTGCACCGTCTGAACCGCCCTGTGGCGCTGACCCTGCTGATCGGCGAGGACCACGGCGTTCAGAGCCCGGGCAACATCCGGCTCTACTACGACCAGGTCCGGGATTGGTTCGACCGGCATCTCAGGGGATCCGCCAGTCCAGCCGCTCGCGCCAGCGACGCACCCAGGCCTCCGTTAGCGCCAGACTGAGCAGGTGGGAATGCCCGCCGCGCCACAGCAGGGCGTCGCGGGTGAGGCGGTCCTCGAGGCCGGGAGCGATCAACCCCGCCTCCGCCAAGGCTCCGCCGAGCAGATAATCACGCAGGAAGTCGAGATGCCTGGCGACCGCGCCGCCATAGTAGGCGCCCAGTTCGCCCTTCGAGCGACGATCCAGGATCGAAGGTGGAAGGACGTCCGCGAAGGCGGCGCGCGCGGCGGCGCGGTCGCGTCCGCCCCAGGTCAGATCGACCGCCGACAGGGCCAGCCCCGCCTCCACCACCGGCTGGCTAAGCAGCGGATTGATGCAGGGACCGAGACGGTTGCGAACCGCCGGCCCCTGAAAGGTCTGACAGAAGGCCAGGGCGGACATCTGCAAGGCCTTGGCCGGTGGCACGCCGTCCAGATCGTCAAGCCAGGGATGCTCCCAGCCGGCCCGATGGCGGACCTCTTCGCGCCAGTCCTTGACCAACGCCGTCGGCCACAGGGGGCGCCGAAGCCAGCGCGAGAGCCGATGCAGGACCGTCCACCGCGCCCGACCTCGCCGCTCCCAGATCTCGTCCAGTCCGATCAGCAGGCTGGGCATCTGAAAGAAGACCGCGTCGCCGCCCTGCCCCGTCAGCGAGCCCCATCCGCCCGTCGCCTCGATCCGGTCGGCGATGTCGTCGTTGTAGTCTGGATCGATGTCGTTAGCGGCCGGCCGGAAGGTCTCGGCGCAGGCGGCCAGACGGGCGGCGTCGAGCCTTAGGCCGTCGCGCCGCACCTCTGTCAGGCTGAAGCCGTGCAGCCCTGCGACCGCGCGGGCGTAAGCCCTTTCGTCGCCCTCGGGCTGATCGACGTAGTGATTGACCCATTCAGCGACGCTGCGGCGCTGGTCGAGGGTCATGACGCCGGCCACGATGGCGGAGTCCAGGCCGCCGCTGACCTCGGCGATCCAGCGCCTGTCGCCCGCCAAGGCCCGCACGGACCGTTCCACTGTCCCTCGAAGGTCCGGCTCCGGACGCGAGGCCCGGTCGCGATACACCTCTGCGGGTCGCCAAATCTGGTGCGCCCGGTTGACGCCCTCCCCGACGACCCGCAGTTCGCCTCCGGCGACGGCCTGCAATCCGGTCAAGGCCAGCCGGTGCCGGTGCTCGCCGGGGCGCGCCACCAAGGCGGCGACCGCGTCCCAGTCCAGCGCGATCCCGTCTGGCAACCAGGGATCGATGACGGCTGCGGCGCTCGTCGATATCAGGGTCACCCCAGCCTTGCGCCAGACGACGCAATCCAGCGCGCCCGACGGATCGCGGAACACGGCGACATCCCCCTCGACCCGCCGGACCAGAAGGTATCGCCCCCAATGGTCTGAGCAGACGATGCGGGCGCGCGCCGCGTCCAGACGTCGGCATCCCAAGGCGCCTCGCGCTCGCAACGGCAGCGCCTGCCCCTCGCCGTCGTAGACCTCGCCGATCACCACGCCGTGTCCGTCGAGCCCCCGGGCGACCTCGAGCCGCCCGCTGGTCGGGGCGAACACCTGGATGAAGGGATCGTGGGACTTGCGCGACCAGCCGTTCCGGCTCAGGCGCTGCCGAACGGGCGCGACCAAGGCGTCGAGCGCGGCCGGGTCGTCGCCGACGAGAATGATCGCGCAGTCCGCTCCCATCTCAGATCACCATGATCGGCCGGTAGACGGTCAGGGTCTCCGGGGCCTCGCTGACGCACTGTTCGCCGATCTGTAGCCAACAGTGGGCGAGAAAGGGGAACGTGCGAACCCCGAACACCCAGTCCGCGTCGAGATCCGCCGCATTGAGGAAACGCAGCAGCAGTTCCGCTTGGAGAAGACAGGCGCCGGTCCAAGGCGCCAGCGGCAGCAGCTGACGGAACACTTCAACCCGCGCGGCGAGCGCGTCGGGATCCGACCGGCGCCGCCGCCGCCGGGCGTATCGCCGGCTAAGGTCAAGGAGCGTCGGCCGGCGCCGCACCACGTCGAGCCAGATGACGCCGAAGGTTGCGAGGTCCCGCAGGGTCGGCCGGATCGGCGGCGCGGGCGGAAGGCGCGCGGACCGCAGAGCCGGCGGCGGGACCCGGTCGTCCGGCGCCGACGTCGGATGCACCAGTTCCTCGGCGGCCAGACGAAGAAGATCGTCCATCGACCCCAGAGCGCGCCGTCCTTCGATCCGGAGATCGCCGCACTCCGGCAGGCACAGATAGGCGTCTGCGGCGAGATCGAGAAGGACCAGATCTTCACCGACGCGGACCGCGTGAATTCCCTCGGCGAGCCAGCCGCAGTCACCGTCATCGGCGCGGAGCGCATCGGCCATTCCTAGACCCTTCCTTGTTGCGGCTAAATTCGGCTAGTCCGCTCTGCGGCAGGCCCCGGCGGGGCCGTCCGATACGGACGGCCCCCTGGGCTCATTCCGGCGGCATCGTCCAGTGACGGGCCGGGTTCAACTCGGTAAACGGCCCCATCAGGATCGCCCGAGTCAGCCGACGGGCGGCCCCCAGACGCAGGACTCGCGTCGCGGTTTGGATCTTCATGGATCCCTCTCCTATGTCAGGATGGCCTCTTGGTGCGGCGTCCGGGGCAAGGCCGGGCCCGGACGTCCGGGCCGCCGAAGCGGCCCGTCCGATCATTCGCTGGGCGGAATGGTGTACTTCAGCACCGGGTTCAGCTCGTCGAATTCGCCGCGCGAGACCGCGCGGGTCAGGGTGCGGGCAGCCCCGAGGCGCACGAGGCGCGAGGTGCTCTTGGTCATGGTCGTCTCCTGTTTTGAAGGCCGACAAAACGTCGACGACGAACCATCAGCGCCTGAAAGCAAATCGATTCAAACTATATTTCGTGTATACTTCGACTGATCTGGATCGATCCGTCGGATCCGGGATGCGAGCCCCGTGGCGGCGGTCCGCCACCGCGCGTAGTAGGCCTCGACGTCGCTCCCCGGCACAGGACCGGCGGCTTTGGTCGGACCATTCAGGCGTCTGAGCGGCGCCAGGCGACGCCGCACGCGAACGAGACTCTCGACCAAGGGCTGATTGTCGCAGGCGTCGGCCAGGTCGTCGATCCACGCCTCGACCGCCGCGTCCGAGCCGTCCCGAGGCTGGGCGGCCGGCACGCAGAGCGCCGCAAGACGCACATGGGCGGCCTCCAGGTCCAGGAGGCCCAGAACATCCTCCAGAGGGGTGGCGCGCGTGAAATAACCCAGACCGCGGCGATCCTCGACGAGACCTTCGCCGCACAGGCGGGACAGGGCTTCGCGCACCGGGCTGGTGCTCAGCCCGAGCGACGCGGCGATGTCGACCACGGACAGATGCTGGCCGGGCGCGAGGCCATCCTCGAGCGCGGCGCGCAGGCTGGCAAGCGCCTGGCCAAAGGGATCGCGCTGCCTCACGACCGCCTGCGGCCCCGCCCGCAATGCAGATCGACGACCGGCAAGCTTCGGGGTGATCGCGTCATGGGCGCCTCCTATACTGATGTCCGCAAGAAAGTTGCGTGGTATCCGTAGCTTTTATGCTGTTGATCTTTCTAGGCTTTCATTTGACGCATCGCTAAGGCATTTTTCAACCTGTAGGGGTGCACTCGCTTCGTAGTCGTGTAGCGCCGAAGGCGAGGGAGTAACTGGAGACATGGACGCCCGACACACCCAGACGGCGAACGCGGTGCTCTCCTCCAGCCTGCGTCTGATCAGGTCCCACCGGCGGATGCGGGCCGCGGACGTCGCCCAGGGCATGAACATGGCGCTGCGCTCCTATGAGCATTTCGAGTCCGGCGCCGGTCGGATCAATCTCGAGCGCATTCACCGCTTTGCCGAAGTCACCGAGAGCGATCCGCACGGGATCCTCGCCGCCCTGGCCCTCGGGTCACCCGCCTTCGCCTTGCGGTGCGCCGACAACAAATTGGCGACAATCCTCGCCGTGGCGCTGCAGGAGTTCGACGAAGAGGCCGGAGACGCCATCGGCGATCTGGACGCCCGCACCATCATCAACGCCTTCACTAGAACCCTGAAGGACCTCGCCGATCGGTCCGTTCGACGCGACGCCGAAGCCGAGGCCTGGCTTGAACACCGCCGCGGACGGTTGATAGCGCCCGCCCGGGACGATGGGACCGGCGACGGCCCCTAGCACCTTCCTCCACGGTCGTAGACTTGCGGTCCGAGAGTCGCGGACTGGCGCGCGGGACAGGTTGCGCGGTTGGATTCGGGGATGAAAGTCGTCACGCCTCATCCCATCACCGCCTCCTCTTCCTGCGACCGTCTTTCGGCTCGCCAACGGGAATGTTTGGACCTGGCGGCTCTGGGTCTGACCTCCGCCATGATCGGCGATCGTATCGGCCTGTCGCCCCGAACAGTCGACGAGCATCTCATGGCCGCCTGCCGGATTCTCGGCGTCCGGACCCGCGTACAGGCCGTGGCGCAACTGGCGGCCGCGCAGCGGCCGCCGGAACCGCGAACCTTCCTACCGTAGATTCCCGGCGGGAGGGTCGCGGGTCGCGGTCGTCGGGACTCATCGGTTTTGCTTGGGGCTCACGTTGGAGCCCGCCTTGTTGGACCTCGCCCTGATCCTCAGCCTGTCCCAGGCCTGCGCCCCGCAGGTGGCCCCGGAAACCCTGGCGGCCGTCGCCTATGCGGAAAGCCGCTTCAATCCGAACGCCATAGGGGTCAACCGCGGTCCCCGGCCCGCCCGTGCGCCGCGCGACGCGACCGAGGCGGCCCGTGTGGCGCGGAGCCTTCTGGCCCGGGGCGCGAACCTCGATCTCGGCGTGGCCCAGATCAATAGCGACAATCTTGGATGGCTCGGCCTCTCTGTCGAGGCCGCCTTCGATCCGTGCCGCAACCTCGCCGCTGCCGGGACCGTCCTGCGCGCGGGATACCGTCCCGTCGAGGGAGTCGATCGTCAGACGACGCTGAGGGTCGCCCTCTCCCGCTACAACACCGGCCATCCCGAGCGCGGCTTCCGCAACGGTTACGTCGCTAGGGTCGAGGCCGCCGCCGCCACCCTCGGCCTGCAGGTGCTGCGACCCGTCGAACCCCTCGCTGACGCTCCACCACCCCAGCCCTCGCCGCCATCGCCGCCGCCGGATTGGGATGTGTTCTCGCGCGCCCGGACGAGCCTCGTCCTGACCTTCACCGCAACCCCGGACAGGGAGATTTCACGATGACCGCCCCCGCGACCGTTCGCAGGCTCGGCGCCGCCGGCGCCATCGCCCTCGCCTCCAGCCTCATCCTGGTTCAGCCGGCCTTCGCCTCGGCCAATGTCGAGGGTCTGCTGCAGAACGTCGTCGACATGCTCACCGGCAACACCGCCCGGCTGCTGGCCGTCCTGGCGGTCGTGGTGGTGGGCATCCTGTGGATGTTCGGCCTGTTCGATCTGCGACGGGCGGCCATCGTGGTGCTCGGCATCGTGGTCGTCTTCGGCGCGGCCGAAATCGTCAACCTGATCACCGGCGGCGCCTGATGGACGCCCCGCCCCCCTGGCTGACGATCGGATCGATCACGGCGCTCCTGGCCCTCGGCCTGATGCTCGGCCTGAAGCTGATCTCGCCCAAACGTTTCGCCCAGATCGTCGCCGGCCTAACCTCCGGCCTCGCCATCGGCCTCGCCCTGTCGCGTCTGCCAGCGGGAGGCGCGCATGGCTGAGGAACGCCTGACCGAGGATCCGTTGTTCCTGGCCTGCACCCGGCCGGCGATGATCCTGGGCGTGCCCATGGAGGCCATGGGCGTCAACGTCATCCTGTCGGGCGTCGTCTTCCTCGTCGGCGGCAGCCTGCTTTATCTTCTAGTCGCCCCGGGCCTGCATCTGGTGTTTCGGGCGATCTGCCGAGCCGACCACAACGCCTTTCGACTGCTGTTCGTCTACGTCGACACCAAGGGCCGGTCGCGCAACGCGGCGCTCTGGGGCGGCAGCTCGGTGACGCCGCTCTCCCTGGTCCGGCGCTATCGGCCGGTGGAGTTGTCCCGTGGCTGAGGGAAGCGTCAGCGCCGCTCGGCTCCGGCGCGAGGCCGACGCCCGGCCGCACCTGCCCTATGCGCGGCATGTCTCGGACGCCGTGGTCGCGCTCGACAGCGGCGCCCTGATGATGGTGTTCCAGATCGACGGGGCCAGTTTCGAGACCGCCGATGCGCGCGACCTCAATGACTGGCACGTCAAGCTGAACCAGGCTTGGCGCAACCTCGCCGACGACCGCCTGGCGGTCTGGCACCATGTGGTGCGGCGTCCGGTCGAGCTGGATCGGTCGACGGGATTCCGCTCGGACTTCGCCGGCGAACTGGGCGGCCTCTACGACGACCGTGTCGCGGGGCGACAGCTCTGGATCAACGAGCTCTTCGTCACCCTCGTCCTGCACCCCGGTCGCGACGCTGGCGATCGGGCCGCCGCGCTGGCCCGTCGGCTGAAGGCGGCGCGCCGGGCGAACGCCGAGGTGGAGATCGCCCACATCCAGCGGATCGAGGAGGCGGGGCGCGACCTGGTTCAATACCTCGACCGCTACGCGCCGCGCCGGCTGGACCTCTATGAGCGGGGCGGCCTGTGGTTCTCGGAGCCGATGGAGATCATGCGTCTGGTCCTGACGGGCCGGCGCTCCCCGGTTCCGATCGTCTTCGGCCACCTCGGCGCGGCGATCCATACCGTGCGGATCATCTTCGGCCGCGAGACCCTGGAGCTTCGGGACGTCGCCGACGCCCGCTACGCCGGCGTCCTGGCCGTGAAGGAATACCCGGCGGCGACCCGTCCGGGCCTGTGGGACGACCTGTTGAGCGTCCGCTTCGGCTTCGTCGCCAGCCAGTCCTTCGCCTTCCTGTCCAAGGCCGCCGCCCGCACGGTGATGGAGCGCAAGCAGAACCAGATGGTGTCCGCGCGCGATCGTGCGGCTTCCCAGATCAACGGCCTGTCCGAGGCGCTCGACGACCTCGTCAGCAACCGCTTCGTCATGGGCGAGCACCAGGCGTCGATCCTCGTCCACGGCGACACCCCGTCGGCCCTGGCCGATCACCTGTCCAAGGCGCGGGCCATTCTGGCGGACTCCGGTCTGGTGGTGGCGCGCGAGGATCTCGGACTGGAGGCGGCCTTCTGGTCGCAGTTCCCCGGCGCCTTCGCCCGCCGCACCCGGCCCGCCGCCATCACCTCGCGCAATTTCGCGGCCTTGGCGCCGTTCCACGCCCATCCCGTCGGCAAGGCCCGGGGCAACCATTGGGGCGACGCCGTCGCGGTGCTGCGCACCACGGCCGGTTCACCCTTCTGGTTCAACTTCCATGTCGGCGATCTCGGGCACACCTTCATTTGCGGGCCGTCCGGGTCGGGCAAGACGGTGGTGCAGAACTTCATGCTGGCGCAGCTGGAGCGGTTCGACGCCCAGCAGTTGTTCATCGACAAGGACCGCGGTGCCGAGATCTTCGTCCGCGCCTGCGGCGGGACCTACCTCGCCCTGCGCAACGGCGAGCCCACGGGCTTCGCGCCCTTCAAGGCCCTCGAGCCGACCCCGGCCAACCGCGCCTTCCTTGTCCGCCTCGTCCTCGCCCTCGTCGATCGCCCCAATGAAACCCTGACCGTGCCCGAGGCGCGCGCCATCGACCACGGCGTCGCCGCCCTGGAGGCCTTGCCGCGCGAGCGTCGTTCCATCGCCGCCCTGCGCAGCCTGCTTGGCCAGGGCGACGCCGGCGGCGTCGGGGCCCGGCTGGAGCGTTGGCAGCGCGGCGGCCCCCTCGGCTGGGTGCTCGACAATGACGACGACGCCCTCAGCCTGGAGGCCCGCTTCGCCGGCTTCGATATCACCCAGGTGCTCGACCACGACGAGGTCCGCACCCCGGCCATGATGTATCTTTTCCACCGCATCGCCGAGCGGGTCGACGGCCGTCGGCTCGTCCTCGACATCGACGAGTTCTGGAAGGTGCTGGGCGACCCGGCCTTCACCGATCTCGCTCAGGACGGGCTCAAGACCTGGCGCAAGCAGAATGCCCTGATGGTGTTCGGCACCCAGTCGCCGGCCGACGCCCTGCGCTCCCCGATCGCCCACGCCATCCTCGAGCAGTGCGCAACCAAAATCTTCCTGCCCAACGCCCACGGCCAGGCGCGCGACTATGTCGACGGTTTCGGCCTCACCCACGAGGAGTTCCGCCTCGTACGCGAGGTGCTGACCCCGGAGTCGCATCGCTTCCTGGTGAAGCAGGGCCACGACAGCGTGGTGGTGGAATTGGATCTCGGCGGCATGGACGACGCCCTGTCGGTCTTGTCCGGCCGGTCCGAGACCACCGCCCTGCTCGACCGGCTGCGCGCCGAAATGGGCGACGACTACGCGCGCTGGCGCGACCCCTTCCATCACCAGAGGAGGTTCCTGTGAGAGCCCGCATTCCCTTCGCCGCGGCGGCCGCCGCCCTCGTCCTCGCCGCCGCCCCGACGGTCCAGGCGCAGCAGATCGTCCACGATCCCCGGGCCCTGGCCCAGATGATCGAGGAGGCGCGCACGACGCTGGACCAGCTGAGGGCGCTGCAGACCCAGGTCGAACAGGGCCGGCAGTTGTTCGACAGCCTGAACGACCTGTCCGGCGTCAACGCCCTGGCCGGCGAACTCGGCTTGCCGACGGTGCGCAATCCGCTGCCCGACATGCGCGCGCTTCGCGCCGCCGCCGACGGCGACCTGTCCGCGCTCGGCGACCTGGCCGACCGCGCCGACGCCATCCGCCGCGACACCCGGCTCTATACGCCGCCGGCGGGCGACCTCGATCCGGCGGAGGCCTACTACCGCGACAGCCTCGAACGCGCCGGCGCGCGCACCGCGCGCGATCTGGCCGTCGGCGAGGCGGTCGGCGGCGCCGCGGACCGGCGTCTACAGGGTCTGGAGACGCTCCGCTCCGCCCTCGACACAGCACCCAACGCCCGCGCCGTCCTCGACCTCGAGGCCCGCCTCGCGGCCGAGCAGGCGTTGATCGAGAATGAGCAGGTCCGGCTGCAGGGTCTCGCCCTGACCCAGGCGGCTGAGGCGCGCCTCGAGGAGCAGCGCGCCCGCGAACGGGCCGAAGCCGCCCGGACGGCGCGCATGGACGTCTATGAAAGGGCGTTCCGGTGAGACGCTCCGCCCTGATCGTCGCCCTCGGCCTGGTCGGCTGCGGGTCGCCCGAGCGGACCGCAGAAGACTTCGCCGCCGATCCCGACGCGGCCGAAGCGATCGTGGCGGCCTGCGACGCCGGTCGAGCCGAGCGCGAATGCGAAGCGGCGCGTCAGGGCCTGGCCGAAGCGCGTCGGCAGGCGCGGATGCGCGTCTATGAGCGGGCCTTCTGAGGATCCCGACGATGAGCTTTCGCGTCTTCGAGCCCAGCTATGACTTCATCGACGAACGGCTCAACGTCTTTCTGGGCGACCGCCTGTCGTCGGTGATCGCCGAAGTCGAGGGTCCGCTGCGCATCGCTCTGGTCCTCTATGTCGTGCTCTACGGCGTCGCCATCCTGAGGGGCGCGATCAGCGAACCGGTGATGGACTTCGCGGTCCGGTCGCTGAAGCTGGCCTTCCTCTATCTGCTGGCGACCACGGCCGCCTATTCCACGTTCGTCACCGAGCCGCTGTTCACCGGCCTGCCCAACGCCCTGACCCGGGCGGTCAGCGGCGCGGACACCCCCAGCGTCGGCGCGGCCTTCGACCAGTTCTTCGCCTATGCGGCCTGGCTGGGCGAGGACATCTCGCGCGACGGCTCCGCCTTCAATCCGGGCCCCTGGGTGGTCTCGGCCGCCGTCTTCATCATCGGGGCCCTGGCCGCGGCCCTCGGCTTCGGCGTGGTGCTGGTGGCCAAGCTGGCTCTGGCCCTGCTCGTCACCTTAGGCCCGATCTTCATCGCCTGCGCCCTGTTCGACGCGACCCGCCGCTTCTTCTTCGGCTGGCTCAGCCAGGCGGTGAACTATCTCGTCCTGTTCGCCCTGATCATCGTCATTTTCCAGCTCGTCCTGTCGCTCGTGCGCGACCAGTGGGGCGCGATCCAGGGGGCCGACCCGATGATCGGCGGGCTGATCTTCATCGCCCTATGCCTGCTGGGAGCGATCTTCTTCCTGCAGACTCCGGCCATCGCCGCCGGCATCGCGGGCGGAGCCAGCGCTGGCCTCGCCGACTTCGCCAACGCCGCGGCCTTGGGCGGGAGCGGCTCAAGTCGCTCCCAGGGTCCGCAAGAAGCCAGCCGCCAACCGCCCAGGGGCGGCGGCTCCATCCGACCGAGAGGCGCCTGACATGATCTATCGCTCCCTCCTGTTCGCCGGCCTGATGCTGTTGGGCGGCTGCGCCCACCAGAGCGATCCGGCCCTGCCGACCTGCGACGGCTCGGCCCGGCGACCGGCCAATCCCCACGGCTCGGTGCTCGCGCCCCAGGCCGGACCACGATCGGCCGAGGCCGCCGTCGATGCCGGCCCCGACGCCGGAACGGGAGGCTGCGCATGAGCGGCGTCCCCTCCTCCGAGCTGAAGCGCTACTTCACCGAAGCGCGGCGCTGGGACCAGGACCGCCTGGCCTCGGCGCTCCGGTCGCGCCGGCTCGCCTGGTCGATAGCGGCCACGGCCACGGGTCTGGCGGTGATCGCGACCGGCGCGGTGGCGATGCTGACGCCGCTGAAGTCCACCGAACCCTTCGTCATCCGGGTGGACCGGACGACTGGCGCGGTCGACGTCGTGCGTGGCCTCTCGGCCGAGGACGGGCCGGTCCGCTACGACGAGGCCGTCAGCAAATATTTCCTCGGCCAATATGTGCGCCAGCGCGAGGGCTACCTCGATCCGGCCGCCGAGGACGCGTTCCGTCTGGTCTCCATTCTGTCGGCGCCGGCCGAACAGCGGCGCTGGGCTGATCTGTTCCGCGGCTCCAATCCCGACAGCCCGCAGAACGTCTACGGCCGCGACGGCGAGGCCGTCATCTCGATCCGCGCCATCGGCTTCATTAACGACGGCGTCGCCAACGTCCGCTTCCACCGAACGGTCCGCCAGGCCCAGCAGACGGTGGAGAGCGACTGGATCGCCACCATCGCCTTCACCTACACCCGCGCGCCGATGTCGGAACCGGACCGGCTGAGGAATCCCCTCGGCTTCCAGGTGACCTCCTACCGCGCCGATCCGGAGGTCATCCGATGAAACGTCCCCTCGCCGTCCTTTGCCTGGCCGCCGGCCTCGCCCTCGCATGCCCGGTCGCGGCGCAGACGCCTCAGGACCCGCGCATCCGCGAGCTCGCCTATGATCCGGCCGCCGTCTACCGGATCGCCGGGGCCTTCCGCACGGCGACCCAGATCGTCTTCTCGCCCGAGGAGACGATCCGTCACGCCGCCATCGGCGACAGCGTCGCCTGGGAGGTCGCCGCCGAGGGGTCGGTGCTCTTCCTCAAGCCGCGCGAACGCCATCAGGCGACCAACCTCCTTGTCGTCACCGAGCGCGCCGGCGCGATCCGCCACTACGCCTTCGAGCTCGTCGCCCGCGAGCCCGGTGATCGGACCGCGATCACCTATCAGGTCCGGTTCCGCTACCCGGCCGACGACCAAGCCGAGGCGGCCCGGGCGCTGGCCGTCCAGGCCGAGGCGGTGGAGCAGCGCCTCATCGGGCTGGAGCTGGAGCGCGGCGTGGTTGAAGGGATCCGCAATCTCGCCTGGTCGGCCCAGGGCGACGCCGCTCTGCAGCCGAGCGAGGTCAGCGACAACGGCCGTTTCACCGTGCTGCGCTTCCCCGGCGTCCAACCCCTGCCGGCCGTGTTCGAGGTCGGCGACGACGGCTCGGAACGGCTTATCCCCTATGACGTCCGCGGCGAGTTCGTCGTCATACACGGCGTGACGCGCGGCCTGCGGCTGCGGCGGGGGCAGTCGGTCCTGTGCCTGTTCAACGACGCCTATGACGCGCGCGGCGTCGCGGTGGGTACGGGCACGGCCTCTCCGGCCGTTGACCGCGCCCCCCTCGGAGGCCGGTCATGACCGCGCCCGATCCCATGCCGCCCATTGAAGGGCCGCCGCCTCCGCCCGCCGCGCCCGGCGATCGCGGGATCTCGCCGATCGCCGGGCGGTTCGGCGGACGGCAGGGCAAGGTCATAACCCTGGCCGCTCTGGCCGTCGGCTGCGGCGTCTTCCTGATCGCCAGTTGGGATCGCGGCGACGCCGAGGGCAGCGAACCGTCGCGTCGCGACGAGCCCGCCCGGCAGACGACGCCGTTCGAGCCCGCCCGTCGCGAGCCGCCGCCCCTGCTCAGCGAGGCCGCCTTCGATCCGGATGCGCCGGTCTTGAGCGACGAAGATGCCATCCCGCCCCTGGAAGTCGCGCCCCGGGGTGAAGCACCGCCCCGTTCCGGCCCCGGTCCCGCGGAACAGCGGCGCGCCCTGGCCGAAAGCGCCCGGCGGGCGCCCGTGCTCGCCTATAGCCGGGCCGGCCGCCAGCCCGGCCCGCCGCCGATCCCGACGACCCCGACGACCCCGACGACCCCGACGCCTCTAGGCGAACCGCCGTCGCTCGACCAGCTCCGTCAACTCACGCCCGTGGGCCAGACCCGCGCTGGCCGCCTGCCCGACCGCAATCTGCTGGTCACCGCCGGAACCAGCGTGCCCTGTGTCCTGCAGACGGCCCTGGACAGCACCACGCCCGGCTATGTCACCTGCGTCCTGCCGCGCGACGTCTGGTCCGACAACGGCGCCGTGGTGTTGATGGAGCGCGGCACCCGGGTTCTGGGAGAATACCGCGGCGGTCTCCAACAGGGCCGCCGCCGGCTGTTTGTGCTCTGGACCCGGGCGGTGACGCCAACGGGGGTCGCCGTCGCCCTCGCCTCGCCCGCCGCCGACGCTCTCGGCCGGTCGGGGTTCGACGGCGTGGTCGACACCCATTTCTGGGACCGGTTCGGCGGGGCGCTGCTGCTCTCCATCGTCGACGACGGCGTTTACGCCGCCGCAGGCCAAGGCGAAGGCGCCTCCTCCCTGGCGCGCGTGCCGTCGGACGCCGCCAGCGTCGCCCTACAGGGCTCGGTCGAGATCCCGCCGACGCTGCGCAAGGGCCAGGGCGCGGAAGTGTCGATCTTCGTCGCGCAGGACCTGGATTTCGCCGGAGTCTATCGGCTGCGGTCCCGCTGATGGACGACACCTCGGTCCTGGATCATTACCTTGCGCCGCTGCGCCCCTTCCTCGAACCGGCCGCCGTGACCGAGGTCGTCATCAACCGACCGGGCGAGGTGGGGGTCGAGGCGGACGGGGCCTGGCAGTGGACCGAGGCGCCCGAACTGACCGAGGCCTGGCTGCGCACCCTGGCGGTGGCCGCCGCGGCCTACACCCGTCAGGACGTCGGCCCCGAGCAGCCGATCTGCTCGACCACCCTGCCCGGCGACGTGCGCTGCCAGATCGTCCTGCCGCCGGTGGCGGCGGACGGGGGCCTTTCCCTGACCCTGAGAAAGCCGTCGCGGCGGCGTCTGGGGCTGAAGGCGTTCGCGGACGCCGGCCTGTTCGATGCGGTCGCGGACGCTCAGACGGACGCCACGGACCACGTCGACGCCGAACTGATGCGTCTGCGCCGGGCCGGCGACTGGCCGGGCTTTCTGACCCTGGCGGTCACGGCCCGACGCAACATCCTCATCTCCGGCGCGACCGGGTCGGGCAAGACGACCTTGGCCAAAGGGCTGATCGAGCTCATCCCGGACCATGAGCGGCTGCTGACCATCGAGGACACCCGCGAGTTCGTCGTGCCGCACCGCAACGTCGTCCATCTGGTCTATTCCAAGGATGGACAGGGGCTGGCCCGGATCGGCCCGAAGCAGCTTCTGGAAAGCGCCCTGCGCATGCGGCCGGACCGCATCCTGCTGCAGGAGCTTCGCGACGGCACGGCCTTCTTCTACCTGCGCAACGTCAACTCGGGACACCCGGGCTCGATCACCACGGTGCACGCGGATTCCGCCGCCCTCGCCTTTGAGCAACTCACCCTGCTGGTGCGTGAATCCGAGGGCGGGCGCGACCTGCCCCGCGAGGACATCCGCGCCCTGCTGCATCTTCTCGTCGACGTCGTCATCCAGATGAAGAAGGTCGACGGGCGTTTCCGTGTGACGGAGGTCTGGCATGACCCGGTTCGCAAGCGCCAGCCCGGGAGCTAGGGCGGCGGCCTTCGCCGTCGGCGGTCTGGCCGCCGTGGTCTTGCTGGCCGTTCTCGCCGCCCTCATCGCTCTGATGGGCCTGGGCCAATTCTCCGGCGCCATCGATCCCGCCCGCGTGCCCGGATGGTTCTGGTACTATCGCCAGGATCCGGAGGTGCGGCGCTGGCTGACTGTCGGCATTTCGGTCTCGGCTCTGCTCGGCGGCGTCCTCGTCACGGCCGCGCTGCTCGCCCGGCGCCAGCCCCTGCACGGCGCCGCCCGCTGGGCCTCGGGATCCGAACAGCGACGCGCGGGTCTGCGGGCCGACCGCGGCGTCGTTCTCGGCCGGGCCGACGGCGGCTTCCTCATCGCCGATGGACCGGACCACGTCATGCTCTACGCCCCCACCCGCACCGGCAAGGGCGTCGGCGTGGTCATCCCCAACCTCCTGGCCTGGCCCGACTCCGTGGTGGTGCTGGACATCAAACGCGAGAACTTCCTCGCCACGGCCGGCTATCGCGCCGAGGCCGGCCAGACGGTCCATCTGTTCGATCCGCTGGCGCGGGACGGCCGCACGGCGCGGTTCAATCCGCTCGGTCATGTCGATCGCACGGACCCGATCGCGGTGCTGGACGAACTGCAGCGCATGGCGGCGATGCTGTTCCCGGTCCACGAGCGGGCCGATCCCTTCTGGGCGGAGGCTTCTCGAACCGGGTTCATCGGCGTCGGCGGCTATGTCGCGGCCACGCCCGACCGGCCCTTCACCTTGGGCGAGATCTTTCGCCAGCTGACCGCAGGGGACGCCCGCGCCCAACTGCCCCGGATCGTCGCGGCCCGGAACCGGGAGGGTCGCCCGCTGCCGGACCCGGTCGTGGCGGCGGTCACCGACTTCACCAGCTCCAGCGAGAACACCTTCGCTTCGGTGCGCCAGTCGATCACCACCCGGATGGGGCTATGGCTCAATCCCCGGGTCGACGCCGCCACCGCCGCCTCGGATTTCGACCTGCGCGACCTGCGCGGCGGCCGGCTCTCCCTCTATCTGGGCGCCACGCCGGATAACATGCTGAGGATCCAGCCGCTCTATGCGCTGCTCTTCCAGCAGTTGGTCGACCTGAACAGCCGCGCCCTGCCCGGCCCCGCCGACCGGCCCGCCCTGATCGTGCTCGACGAATTCGCCCGTCTTGGGCCCGCGCCGGTCCTGGCCCACGCCTTCGCCTGGGTCGCCGGCTACGGTCTGCGGCTGCTAGCCGTGCTTCAGAGCCCGTCCCAGCTGAGGGCCATCTACGGTCCGGACGTGGCCGAGGAGGTGATGACCAACTGCGGGGTGGAGATCGTCTTCGCGCCCAAGGAGCTCAAGATCGCCCAGGAGCTCAGTGATCGGCTGGGCGCCTATACGACGGACGGCCGCAGCCGCAGCCGGCCGACGGGACTGAGCCAGGGCCGCCGTAGCACAACGGTGTCGGACCAGCGCCGGGCGCTGATGCTGCCCCAGGAGCTGATGCAGCTCCCGCAGACGGCCCTGATCGTGCTGAAAGCCGGCCTGCCGCCGGTTCGGGGACGGAAGATCGCCTACTTCCGGGAACGCATTTTCCAACGCCGGCTGCGACCCGCCCCGGCCCTCGCTTCGGTCGCCACGCCCTCTTTGCCCCCCGTTCAGGACGAGGATCCGATGGATTTCGACGTCATCGCCCGGGCCTTCGCCGCCGAGGGCCTGCCGCCCCCTCCGCCTGGCGCGGATGAGAGCGCCGTCGGCGCCTGGCTGGATCGCGTCGTCGATACGGCCGGGCTGGAGCACGAGCCATGAAGACGCCCGACGCCGCCCCGTCCAACCGCCTCGGCCCCGCATCGGGCCCGACGGGGTCGCGGCGTTCGACCGCCAAGGGCGATGTGCCCGAGGCGGTGCTCGACCGCTATCTGGTCGAGCGCGACCTGCGCGGTCGGCCGGAGCGCTTCTTCCGCGATCATCGCGCGGCCGAACCGATGTTCCGCGACCGCGGCGGCTCGCTCGTCTCCAGCCAAGCCTATCCGGACGCTGTCGTCGACATGCTCAAGATCGCGCGCCACCGCGGCTGGGACCGGGTTCGAGTTTCCGGCGATCCGGCCTTTCGGCGCGAGGTCTGGATCCAGGCCCAGGCTTTGGGGATGGAGGTGCAAGGCCATCGACCGCGAGAGCGGGATCGTCAGGCCGCCGGCCTCGACCGTCCGTCGCCCCGGCGAGACGCCGAAGCCTCCAGGGGCCACGACGCGCTCGGCGAGCGTTTGGCGAAGGCGGCCATCGTGGTGGCGCGCCTGATTCCTGACGCCGCGATCCAGACGCGCCTGCTCGAGGCCGCCTGGGCGCGCGCGGGCCGCTCCCGCCCGACGGAACGGGAACCGGCGCGCGGACGCGACCGGCAGCGTTAGAGGCGCCCTGTCTAGAACTGGTTCTTCAAGTAGGGCGAGACCGTGAAGGCGGGAAACGCCAGGCCGCCGCGCTTCAGGTTCATCAGGTCCCAGTACATGCCGAGCGCCAGGGGGTCGCGGATCTCCGCCGGAACGTCAAAGCTGTAGTCGCCGTCGAACCGATCGCCGCGCCGCCACGCCCGGGCGTATTCCGGCGAGAGATAGTCGAACAGGGCCCGCCGGATCTGGTCCAGGAACTCCGCGATGGTGCTGGCGTGATAGGAGAAGACGTCCCTGTAGAACCAGTGCTGGAAGTCCGGAAGGGTGCGATAAACCGTGCCCTCATCGACATCATGGCCGTGCCGGGCGAGCATTTTGCGGATCTGTTTCACCCGCGCGCCCAGCCGTG
Source organism: Caulobacteraceae bacterium (assembly GCA_052441165.1). Taxonomy (GTDB): domain Bacteria; phylum Pseudomonadota; class Alphaproteobacteria; order Caulobacterales; family Caulobacteraceae; genus Brevundimonas. The sequence goes on from JBQVQW010000016.1 coordinate 36,345, forward strand.
AAAAGTTGTGCTTGTTGGCGTCCCCGACCACCTTGAGCAGCCAGATCCGTGAGACACGCAGGTCCAGGGACAGATCCAGTTCGGAAAGCCAGACGGCCGGACAGTAGCATTCGGCGTTCAGCCAGTCGGCGAAGGCCGAGGCCGCCGCCGCCAGCCCCGAGGCGTCGGGACCGAGTTGCGGCTGGCGGCCGATGGCCTCGAGATAGAAGAGATAGGTCCGGTCGGTTTCGCGCGGAGCTTGGCCCGACGGCGCGAAGGCGAATGGCAGGGCCGAGGGTTTCGGCTGGGCCAGAAAGTCCGCCAGAAGGATCGCGAAGACCCGTTTGTGCGAGCCGGACTCGAACACCAGATTGGTCGGCCGGGACGTCACCGGATACTGGAAGATCTCGAAATTGACCATGTCATCGATCATGTCCCAGACGGCCTTGAGCAGGATCGCCTCCTGCTCGATGGCGGCGTAGGTCATCGTCACGCCGCCGCGGCGTTGGCGCGCCGGGCGAGATCCGCACAGGTCTCCATCAAGGCCTCGAACGGTTCGGCGTCCGCCTCCAGCAGACCATCCTCGACCATCCGGCGATAGTCCTCGCCCAAGGCCTCCAGGGACGCGCCTTCCGGCTTCAACTGAAGACCGCCGGCGACAGCCCGACCGTAGTCGATCTCCGCGCCGTCGGCGGTCTCGCGGAAGAACATCGCCTTGTGCCGCGCGACCGCCTCGGCGACCGCGCGATCGGTGATCGCCGTCCCCGCGAAACCGGCGGCGTCCAGACGGGCCAGATCGTGCCAGTGACGCGAGAAGCGATCCCCGCGCAGACGGCCCTGGACGCAATAGACATGGGCCGCCGTGGCCTTCTCCCAGAAGGTTCGTTCGGCGGCCATCACCCGCGGCGTGGCGGTCGGGAACGCCACCCCCGGCAGATGAGCGGCCGCATCGCAGACCACCGGACGGGGCGCGCTCGGTTCACCGGTCGCGCGGGCCCCGAACTCGAGCATCACGCTGGGAGAAACATAGCCCGTCCCGGTGCTGGTCGGGGCGTAGTCCACGAAGGCCTTAGCCCCCTCGATCCGCACCTCGGCGGCGACGCCGTCGGCGGCCAGCCGCGCCTCGAGCATCGGCCGAACCTCGCCCTCGACCCAGAGCGGCAACAGCCGCTGAACGTCGCGCGACCAACGCCGCTCCTCGGCGCGGGTCGCCGGCACGGGGTCTTCGGGCGCGTCGGCCAGGTCCGGAAGGAGGCGACGGATGTCATAGGTCAGGTCGATGTCTTCGGAGAAGCGCTGGATGACGTCATAGGCCTTGGACAGGGACGTGCCGCCCTTGAACACCAGCGCCTCGCCCAGGGGCGCCTCGAACAGGGCCCGAAGCGCCCACACCACCCAGACGTCCTTCTCCAGCAGATGCGCAGGACGGCCGGACTCGGCCGCCGCGGTCGCGAGCGCCTCGATCCGCTCCTCGGCGGACAGCTGCAGGAAGACGTCAGACATGCGCCGCCTGGCTCACCGACCGCGCCAGCCAGGTCGGCAGACGCGGCCCGACGGACACCAACTCCCCGAACGCCGAAGGCCCAAGCTTGCGCTTCAGGGTTTCGAGCGCCTTTCCGGCCTTCTCCGGCCCCAGCCACGCCAGGGCGCGAACCGCCTCGCCGGCGGGACGATCGGCCAGCAGCAGCTGCCATGCGGGCGCGTGCTGGAACTCCACCGTCTGCTTGCCGACGCTGAAGGTGCGGCTCTTCCCGTTGGTCAGATAGACCATGCGGATCGGCACCTGGGTGGTCAGGCCCAGGGCGTTGGCCGCCGCCGCGCCATTGGAGGCGACGACCTCGCCGCGCTGTTCGCTCACGGCGCGCACAACCTTTTCGATCGAGGGCGTGCGGGCGCCGAACCGGCTTTCGAGCGGACGCATGTACACGCCGCGCCCGGCGCGCAAAAGTCGCCCCCGACGAACCAGCCGAGACAAAGCCTGGTCCACCGCCGCGCGGCTGCCCAGATGCAGCAATGCCTTGGCGGCGATCGGCGCGCCTTCCGGCAGCATCGAAGCCCGCTCCATGATCTGATCGGCGAGAACTTGCATGATGACCTCAGTGTCAGAAATATAGGATAACTTCTGACACTTCGCAAACGCGACCAACGGGGCGTCAAGGCCGGCGCCTATCGTTCACGAGTTCGGCCGGGATCGCGTTGCGCCTCGCCTCTCTTCCGTAGCGCCTGATCGCGCGTCATCGGCGCTGGCCGGTCCCGAACGAACCGCTCCACCAGAGCGGCGAGAGCGCGATCCTCTGCCCGCTCCGATCGCGACAGACGCATCGCCTCAGCCACCAAGACTCGCCGGATGGCCCACTCACGCGTCCGGATAGCGTCCAGCCAGGGCGCTTCGCCGCCGCCCGCCGTGAGTGCGGCCCGATAGGCGGCGGCGAGCACTTCGGGCAGCGGCCCCTGCCCCGCCACGAACCGCTCGCGCATCTTGCGCACCGAGATGCGCTCGGCCTTGCGGGTCACGCCGCGCGTCCGGCGCGGCGTGGCCTCGGCCTCGATCGACCGGTCGCGAAGGGCGCGCGCGAAGTCTTCCCGCCAAACCTGCAGGTCCGCCTTGCGGGGATTCAACCGCTCGCCGTCCCGCCCCAATCTTCGCACCGCCAGATGGACGTGCGGATGGCGGCCTTCATCATGCAAGGTGAAGACATAGGGAAAGCGCTCGCCGAACGTCCCGGCTGCAAAGGCCCTCGCCGCGTCCTCCAGGCGGACGGCGTCAGTCCCGGCCGGCATGCTCAGCACGATCGAGAGGGTGATCGAGGCGTCACGCCTGCGCCCCGGCTCAAGCGCGAACTCCTCGGCCCAGTCGCGCGCCAGCTCCCGCACTTGCCCACTGCCGTCCAGCCGCTCTCCGTCGGGCCCTTCAAGCGCCAGGGCGCCGTTGCGGCTGATGTAGTCCAGGTGCGCCTTCAGATGGGCGCCGTCCCGGGTTCGTCCAGTGATCTTCACCATCACCTCGGGTACGCGGAGCGCCACCCGAGCGAACCGGACGGACGGATTGCCGCCATCCCCGCGAGACGGGCGCAGCACCGCAGGCGTGATCCGGGCGCGCCGGATCTCGACGGGCGGACGCAGCACCTCCTCGAACCCGCGCGATGCCCGAAAGTCGGTCACGACGCCGGCGCCCAGTAGGCGAGATTGCCCTCGAAGGCCTCGCCGAGCGCTTCGACCCAAGCCGAGATTTCGGCCTGAAAGGCGCCGAGTTGCGCCAGTTCCAGATCCAGCACCGCGCCGTCCATTACGGCGGTGTTCAGCGCGCGGGCGATCTGGTTGATGTTCACGCCGATCCGCCTGAGCTCGCGGCGCACCTCGATCAGGGCCAGAGCGTCGAGCCGGCTGAACTGCGGTCGATCATGCAGGCGGCGACGGATGAGCGCAACGCTCCACTGGGTTCGAGACAGCCCCATCGCCGCCGCCTCGCGCTCCAGGAGACGCAGGTCCGCTTCGCCAAGACGCAGGGTCAGCTTGCCCGACCGCACCGCCACCGGTGCTTCCTCCGGCGCCGGGAGAGCCGCCTGGGCGGCGCCGTCCATGAGCCGCCGGAGAAGTCGCGAGCGTCCGCCTCGACCGGCCGCGGCGGCGTCGAACCGGCGGATCAGATCGGGCGAAACGCGAAGGGTGAGGCGGTCCATGGGAGAGTGGGTCTGTCAGACATTGCCGGCGCAAAGCCTATCCTGCCCTAGACCGTCACCCCCTTCGCCCCGTAGGCCTCCGGTGCTGCCCGCCCTCCCCTCGGCGACCGAAGCCGGCCGCTCGCCCGCCGCCCTGAAGGGCGCCCCAGCCGGGCGGTCCACAATACTGCGGCCGCCGGTCCACAGTCTCAGGCGTTCTGACTTGTTCGCCGAAACGAAATCTGATTTCGTTTCAATATGAAGCTCATTGACCTCCTGCCTGTCGTTTCTGAAACTCTGGGCCTTGCCTTGGCGTCGGTACGGGTCCTCGCCATGCACCTCCGCAAGCACGGTCTGATTTCCAGCGGGGGGCGCGGCCGCGGCGGGGCGGAGATGAAGGCGAGCGACCTCACGAATATTCTGCTGGCGGCGATGTCAGGCGGCGCCGCGAAAGATGCGCACATCGCCGTCCAGCGTCTGCGCAAGGCCTCGGTCGATCCTGCGTCGTCGCATTCCGATGAACCGGCCCGCCCGATCGAGGATCATCCGATGTTTATGCGTCGACATGATCTGGGAGAGGCTCTGGACGCAATCTTCCTCAGCTACGCCTCGGGAGACGAACTCAGCGACGAGGGCTACGGCTTCCCGATCACCAATCTCTTTCTCACCGTCCACTCTCCACATACGCTCAACTACGCGGCAGACCTCTGGCTGGACAACGGCAGCGAGGACTGGACGCTTCGCTACCATCGCAACCATCCGGCCTTCGATGGTCTCCCCAAGGCGAAGTGGTCGGAGACGGCGCGTGGCCTGATGGCCGGAAAGGGCGACCTCGCCTACACCGCGCGCGTCACCTCGACGACCTTCTACAACCTCGCCGACGCGCTGGGGCAGGCGGCCGATGCGGAGGCGAAGCAGCAGCTGAAGGCAACGCTGGGCAAGGCCCGTGCATCTTCCGTCCCTAAAGCCTGATCTGCCGGAATCCCTCGCCCGTCACGAACCCATTCTCGAAGCAGGCGCGCCGCACAAAACCGGTTCTCGTTCCATTGTACATGGCCCGGGCATCCCGGCGTACCGCGAGGAACCCCGGCCATCGCGTGGGTCGAGGGCGAAGGACCTCGGTGTGGATCAGAACCTTGCGCCCTGCCTCGGGTTCAATCTCCGCAAGCGGCGCGACGGCGTAGCGAGTGTGCTCGCCGACGACCCGATCCTGCACGGCGTAGGTAGTCCGGTGGCGTCGCTCGGGACGGTCCCCCACCGCCGCACGAACAAAGTCGGCGATCCGATCCCGATGCGCCCAGTCCTTAAAGAAGACATTGGCGGCGCAGTTGAGGACCTGATGGGCATTGAGCGCGTCGGCATCGCCATCGCGATCGATCCTCACGACGCCTTCGCGATGGGCGACCGTATAGACCTCGGGATCGTGGAGCATCGCGAGCACGCGGGGCGACAGGGGCAGCAGCATCACCAGACCCGCGTGCCTCAGACTGAAGGGCCGATGCCGCCCCTTTGGATTCTGCAGATGCCACCGGTTCGTCAGAACGGCGGGATCGTCCGACGTGATGAAGGGTGTCCCGCTCTCGTTGCGGATCACCGTCACCCGCAGATCATCGACCATCCGCATTTGACGCGCATAGATCAGCATGGCCTCCTCGACGGCTACGCGCATGGCCTTCTTGATGTCGAAGTCTTCGCCAGGCGGCAGAACGCCGGGCAGCTGGGCCATCGCGGCCAGGGCCTGGCTCGCGCTGGCGGCGGCGGCTTCCGTCCTCAAATGTTGGAGCAGGATGAAGCGCCTCAGCACCGTCTGGTCTAGGGCGCCCGGGGCCGCGCTGTCGGGAAGGATACGCGCGAGCATCTGACCATAGGGCCCTTCGACGCTCTGAATGGCTGCCTCCAGCCGGGGGTCCCGGCCATAGAAATAATCGCTCGAGCACTGGTTCCGCACCGGGGCGTTCGAGATCGCGCGGTCCCTGTCGAGGTTGAACAGGTGAATGGCCTTGCCCCCTCCATCTACCGAGAAGGGTTTGAGATGGGCCTTGGGCACGAAATGTTGATTCTTGTTGTCGGCCATGATCCCGCGTCCTCCCCGAGGCTGCCCCGGAGAGGACGCAGGCTCCAGTTCAATCAGGCTGGAGTTGGTGCAGATGATCAACGGCCTTCTGCGCGTGGGAGGCCGCCGAGACGATGAACCGCTTGTCGCTCCTCAGGACTTGGAGCCAGTGGCCGATGTAGGCAGCGTGATCCTCTCGCGGTTCGAGAGCCAGGCCGAGATCCGCGCAGAGGAAGGCGGCTCCGAGCTCCGCGACAAGTTCCTCGCGCGCGTAGCCCGGATCGCCGAAACGCTGGCGGCCGAAGTCCCGGTGGAGGCGGGTGGGATGCCGGGTCCAGTGGGTCATCTCGTGACCGAGAGTGCTGTAGTAAGCGTCAGCCGTCTCGAAGCATTCAAACGGCGGCATCTGCACATGGTCTGGCCCCGGGGCGTAATAGGCGCTTCCACCGCCGTGACGGATGTACGCGCCGCAGTGCCTGAAGAAGGCGTCGATGCGGGCGATCCGTTCGTCCGGATTGATGCCCTGGACTTCGGGCTCGCCATAGCGATCCGGCAGGCCCTCTATCTGATCGACGTTGAAGACGGTGTAGGCCTTCAGGAACGGGATGCGCTGTTCGACGCCCTCGCGGGTCTCGTCGGCGTCCTCGCGGACGATCTGGTTGGCGTAGACGACCGTCGCGCCGCGCTCGCCCTTGCGGACGTGGGCGCCGAGGGCCAACGCCTGGCGAAAGGTCATCCAGGTTGATCGGGTGAAGCTGCGGCTGGCGGCTTCGCCCCAGAGTAGGACGACATTGATGCCGTTGTAGGGCGTGCCGTCATGGCGCAGCGGGCGGCTGACGGAGCTCTTGGCTTTCCACGGCTGGGTCCAGGGGCGAACCCCGGCTTCGAGCTGGGCGATGATCTGTTGGGTGATCCGGCTATGGATGTCCGGGCGTGCGGGATCGGCGGGGCGCGTCATGGCGGCCTCCTCGGAATGGATTTTGGGAAGAAAGAGCGGCGGCGCGATCACCGCGCCGCCGCGGCTTTTGGGTCAGCGGGACCAGATCAGGCTGTGTCCGCCCTCGACCTCCACCAAGGAGGCGTAGATCGGCGCCGGGAAGCTGGGATCGTCGAGCTTGACCGAGAGGTATTCGCGGTTCTGCTGGCTCGTCTTCTTCCAGGCGGCACCGAACTCGGTCTGGCCGGCGAAGATCCGGAAGTCGGGAGCCTTGTCGTCGGTCTTCTCGTTCGGACGCAGGACCGCCGCCTTGACGTTGAGGGTGAGGGTCTTGATCGAACCGGTGTAGCCGTCGCCTTGGGCGGTGAAGGTGCCGATGGTGGCCATGTCAGTCTCTCCTTTGCTTCGGGCCACGCCTGCCGCGGCCTCGATGGCGATCGGGAGACCGGGGCCCGGGCGGCGCGCAGGGAGAGCGAAGCGAGGCCCCGCAGCGAAGCGAAGGACCGCGATGAGAGACTTTCTTGTTTCGCGAGGAAGGCCGTCAGGCCGGGGATGAAAGTCGAGCGAGCGGTTGCGCCAGCCGACCGGGTTCGGTCAGATCCGCCTCATCGAGAGGCCGCGCCGGCTGGCGCGACTAAGATACGAGACAGGGGCCACTGTCGAACTCCGATGCCGAAGGAAGAGATCGAAACGGTCGGTCAGGCCTCTCCGGAACCCCGGCGCTTGTGTCAAAGGCTCAACGATCGAGGCCACCGACCACGCACCGCGTTTGGCGGCTTTCAACGACCAGCCTATCGTGCGCCCGATAGACCCGGCGGATCGGCGTCTTCGACACGAGGGATCCCGAATATGTCCCATCGCTCGTGAACCAGCGGAGCCGCTTGTTTTCCAGCAGTCCGAAGCCGGTCGATGACAGGATCAGTTCAGCGGCGCGAGGTACACTGATAAAGGCGTGGAGTTCATCGCCACGGACGACATAGAGCCGCGTGTCCGTGAGGATGTAGAGATAATCGTTCATTTCAGCGATACGCCGCGGCACAGCGCCGATGTCGTAGACTCGGACCAGAAGTCCCTCGGCGTCGAGCATCGCGATCCTGCCGGAGTACCCCGCTAGGTACACGCCGTTCGACGCGGCGAAGCCGGCGGCGTAAATCCAGTCTGCAGCGGACCGCTCACCGCCTTCGAACCCCATGGTCACGGTGACGGTGCTCGCTCCGACCTGTATCTCTTGCCGATCGATCTCGCGGAAATATCTGACGCCCGCCTCCTGCGCGAGGCTGGCAGCATCGACGCCCGTCAGTAGTTCGCAAGCGTCGTTCAGGGCCTGCATACGCTGCGCGGCCGAGGGGTCGCGCGGGTTGAGGTCCGGATGCCACTGCTTCGCCAGCTGGCGGTACCGCGCTCTGATATCCACGGGCGTGACCGGCAGGGACAACGTCATCAAGGTCAGGGCGGCGTCCACGTCCATTCGCCCTCCGGACCGAGCTAACGGGGCTCGGCGCGCCCATCCGGCGTTGATCGGAAATCGGACCCCCCAGAGGCCCTCCCCCTCCGCGCTGACACACCAGGCTTCGTCGACGACCGTGAACAGATAGCGGTCCGCAGTCCGGGACAGGGCGACGCAGCGGATGTGGTTGCGTAGCGCCTCGTCTTCGATGCCCAGCCGACGCCGGGCGGCGATGATCTCCGGCGCCTCCGTCAGCGGCGTTTCGAACAACGGCCTCAGGTCCTCGCCGTATGCATGCAGGATGCAATCCCGCGACATTCCGATGAAGCCGCGGCCGACAGGGTGCACGCCGATCCGATACAGGTCCCGGTCGAAGCCCGTCCGGGCCGCCACCCGACCCGCCGGGTCGTAGAACATGGCCGCGCTCGAGACCCCGCCCAGACCCTCGGCCTTGCCCAGATCGTCGATGAGCAGCGTGCCGTCGGCCTGCGGGTGGATGAGACGATAGGCGGCGTCGGGTCGATCGCTCTTCGACAGTTTCTCTAGCGTGAGGATCGTCCAAGCCGCGTCCCGGACTTCGAAATCGGTCTCGATGTCAGGATCGGCCGACGCCTCTTCGTGCGCCTCCCAAGGTGAGGGCGAGCGCGGCAGGGTGACCAGAGGCGCTTGCGTCAGGTCTAGTGCGATCAGAGGCGGCGCGGCCGAGTCAGACCTGTGGGACGAGGCGGCGCGAGGGACCGGAGGCGGAGGAATCTGGTCGGAGCCGCCGACGTGCAGCGCATATGAACGACCTTCACGGATCCGGGCTATGCGGCCCGCGCGCTCTAGGAAGCTCACGAGGGTGGCAATCAGCCGCCCATCTGGTTCGTCAAGCAGCGTCTTCAGATCGGTCTGCAGACAACCCGGATGAGCGCCCACGGTCTCGAGGATTCGGGGAACCAAGGCTTGTTCATGCTCGAGACGATCCAGCAGGGGCAACCACGGCGCCAAGTCCGGGGTCTGTCTGACGACCCGGGCCAGTTCGGCCTGCGCCATCGCATCGCCCGTCAGAGCGAACATCCGCCCGCCTTCCTCAAGACAGGGGATCGATCCGATGTCGAAGCGCCCGAACGTGTCTGCGGTCTCGGCGACGAAGCCCGGCAGCAGGCGTAGGCCTTCCAAGGCGAAGGCAGCCGCCTCGCTGAAGTCGTTGGCCCGCATCGCGGTCTGCTGGCTCGCCATCGCGGCGAAGTAGCCGGGCGTCGCGCGGTCCGGCCTATCCCTCGCCAAAACCGCAAGCGTTTCAGGCTCGGGGGCGGAACTGCGGGACGACGGCGGCCCAGGCTCGGACGACGAGGTCCCGCCGAATAGCTTTCTCAGAAACCCGGCCATGACACTCTGAACCTCTCGCAGAAGGGCGTCGCTTAGAGGCGCGGGCGTTGGAACCTCTGCGAAAAGGCCTGGAGCATTCAGGCGACGCCGCAACGATTTCCCGGCGGACCGGACCTACGGCGAACCGACGGCACCCTATGGAACCAGCGCCCGCATCGTCACCGTAGCGGCGACTCGCATGCGCGCATAGGTTTTGCCTCTACGCAGCGTTTGGACTCTTGCGCCCCGCCCTCGCATTTCGGAGACTCCGCACATGAAGCGCCCGCTCCGACAACTGCCTGCTGCCAAACAACGAGAACTCGATGCCGCCGTCGATATTATCGAGACCGGGTTCGCTAAGGCCATCTCCACGCGGCGCGCCGACCGACTGAAGAACGGCCGCATCCTCAAGATCATCCTGTTCGGCAGCTATGCGCGCGGCGACTGGGTCCACGACCCGGTCGAGCGCTATTTCTCGGACTTCGACATCATCGTGGTCGTGGACCAAGAAGACCTGACGGACTTCGAATTCTGGGAGGATGTCGAGAAGCGCCTCGTTGCCGAACTGTCCGCCGGCGCCATGCGCACTCCGGTCAGCCTGATCGTGCACAGCCTCGACGATTTCAACTGGAAGCTCGAGCACGGGCGCGGCTTCTTCATCGACATCCTCCGCGACGGCGTCGTCCTGAAGGACACCCGTGGCGCCGTGTTCTCCGAACCTCAGCCCCTCCCTCCAACTACGGCTTTGCAAGAGGCGACCGAGTACTTTGAGGAATGGACGGGTGCGACGTCGCGCTTTCTGAAGCTAGCGAAGATCTCGGCTGAAGAGGGACAACAAGATGAAGAATGGCGAAAGAACGCCGCCTTCAATCTCCACCAAGCTGTGGAGACGCTCTATCAAGGCCTCCTCCTCGTCCTGATGCTCTACTCGCCCAAGAGCCACAACCTGGTGAACCTGCGGAAGATGACCGAGCCACTGGAGCCCCGGCTCCGCGAGGTCTGGCCCCAGGACACCAAGTTTCAGAAGCGTTGCTTCGAACTGCTCCGCGCCGCCTATGTGAAGGCGCGCTACTCGCGTCATTACCGCATCACGGACGAAGAACTGGCTTGGCTGACCGAGCGGATCGAGGTGCTGCGCCAGATCGTGACGGAGGCGAGTGAAGCCCGGTTGGTCGAGCTGCGCCGCGCCGCCGAGGGCAACTAGCCACGGCGCGTCGCGCCAGACGTAATCGACGCCTCGGGAGACCTCGTGTCGCGGCCCTATTTCAAAGCCGGAATCGCTGATCTGGAACGAGCGTTTGACAACGCTGCGGGGGATCGTGCGCGGCTCCAGGCTCTGGCCGACGAACTGAAGCATCGGTCCACCGACCGAGCGCGGGCCTTGGCCGCACGGGTGGAGCGGGCCCTCCGTGTTCCGCTGGAGGTCGTCGAGTCCGAACCGGTGCCTCCGTCTCCGCCGCCGCCACAGCCCGAGGCGCAACAAGCGCCGATCCGCGAGCCGGAACCACCACGGCCGATCACCAACGCCCCTGAGAACATCCTGCGGGCCTGGACCGCGTTGGAGGTCTTATCGCCGCCGTCCTTCGTCCGGCCTGAGCAACTGGCGGGCGGCGACCGTCGATCCATCGCTCAACTGGATCGCGGTCTGCCTTGGGACCGGGGCGACAAGGCCAAGCCGGGCACGCGGGTCTACTACCAAATCGTGCTGGGAACCGTGGACCTGCCAAAGGCGATCGAGCGCCTGACGCGGACGTTCAATGACAGTCGCGTCGAGCGGCCGGCGGCGCGAGGCAAGGTGCCGCTCGCCATCCTGATCGTCGACCAGAAGGGTCGACTGATCGAGGCTGATCCGGTCGTCGTCGCCAGTTTCGCCTGGGGTCTGCCTCAGGCCCTGGCCGGACGGGTCGGATCGTTGGCCGACTGGTCGGGCGTGGAACAGTCGCTGGTCGAACTGGTCGAACAAGCTGTCCGACGCCAGGATGACGCGGGCGACCCTTCGCCCGTGACGGGCCAGATGTTGACGTCGGCCTGGCGGAAACTGGTCGATGCGCTCGACCTTCCCGCCGATCTCGTGGCGCCGCCGGCGTTCGCGGTCCGCAGCTACGTCGGCTTCAAGAGTTCGGAGACCCCCGAGCCCCTGTTGGTCAACAGCTTCTTCCTGCGCGACCTTGCGATCGCCCAAGGCATGATCCGCGAAGGCAAGGCGCCGCTGACGCTGCAACAGTATTTGGGCGTCCTCGCGCCGGCGACGCGCCAGAATCTGCTGCACAGCCGCACGGCGCTGAGCAGCGCCGTCGCGCCCTACTTGCACCCGCCCGGTCGCTGGCCGGGTCGCGGTCGGCATTCGCTGGTGCTTCTCCAACAAGCCGCCGTGAACCTCGCGCGGTCCGAGACTCAGGACGGCGGCATCCTCGGCGTCAACGGCCCGCCCGGCACTGGCAAGACCACCCTGTTGCGCGATCTGGTCGCCGCCGTCGTGACCGACCGCGCTCGCGCCATGGCGACCTTCGACGATCCCGAAAAAGGATTTTCGAGCACGAACCAGAAGCTGCGTGCCGGCAACGGCTGGATCCACCTCTATGCGCTCGCGCCCTCGCTGCGCGGGCATGAGCTTCTGGTCGCCTGCAACACCAACAAGGCGGCGGAGAACGTCAGCGCTGAACTCCCCGTGGCGACAGCGGTGGCCGATGACGCGCCGCACCTCAGCTATTTCAAGACGACCTCCGACGCATTGCTCCAACGGGATAGCTGGGGCCTGATCTCGGCCGTACTCGGAAATGGCGCGAACCGCAGTCGCTTTCGCCAGACCTTCTGGTGGGACAAGGAGGTGGGACTACAGACCTATCTGGCGGCGGCCGCCGGGTCACCGCAGGTGATCGAAGAGGCGGCCGATCCCGAGACAGGCGTGGTGAAGGAACGGCCGCCCCGGATTGTCACGGCGGAGAATCCGCCGGCGAGCCGCGCCGATGCCCTGCGCCGCTGGGGCGAGGCCCGACGTCGGTTCCGGACCGCCGTGGCCGAGAGCGAAACGGCGCTGATGGAGTTGGAGGAGGTTCGTCGCCGTTGGGCCACCCTGCCCCGCCTGCTGGAGGCATTGCGGGCCCTGCAGGCGGCTTCGGCGTTGCGCCCCGGCTTCTGGAGCCGACTGTTCCGACTGAGCGGCTGGCGACATTGGCGCGCTGCGCTCGCTGAAGCCCGCAGGGGCCTGGAGATGCCGCTAGCCGCGACGGCCGAGGGCGAGACCCTGCCGGCCCCGCTAATGGGGCGGCTCACGCTCTGGAGCAGTCTCGGCGATCCTCCAGCCCATGAGGGCCGACTGGTCCTGGAAGCGCTGGCGACAGTGGTGAAGACGACACTCGATCGCCGCGAGGCGATAGGCGCGCGCTTCGTCGACCGCCCATTCTTCGATCAGTCGCATGGGGACCTACACCGGACGACGCCATGGCTGGACCCGGCGACCCAGCGCCTGCGAGACGAGGTGTTTGTCTCCGCGATCCAGTTGCACAAGGCCTTCATCGACGCCGCCGCCCGGCCTATCCGGCACAACATCGGGGCTCTGATGAATGTGTTCGCTGGGGGCGCCCTGACGACACCGGAGAAGAAGGCCGCCTTACCCGATCTTTGGTCGTCTCTCTTTTTGGTCACGCCTGTGATCTCGACGACCTTCGCCTCGATGGACCTTATGTTGGCCGACCTTCCGGCCGACAGCTTGGGCTGGCTTCTGATCGATGAGGCGGGCCAAGCCACGCCCCAGTCGGCCGTCGGCGGCCTGATCCGCAGCCGGCGGGCGGTCGTCGTCGGCGATCCGATCCAGATTCCGCCGGTCGTGACCCTGCCCGACACCTTGACCGATGCGGTCCAGCGCCATTTCGGGGTCGATCCGGACCGCTTCAACGCGCCCGTGGCCTCGGCGCAGACGCTGGCGGACGCCGCCACAGCCTATACCGCTGAGTTCTCGACCGGGGCTGGATCGCGATCAGTGGGCGTACCCCTGCTGGTTCATCGACGGTGCGCCGAACCCATGTTCGGCATCGCCAATGTCGTGGCCTATGACCGACAGATGGTCCAGGCCAAGCGGTCGACGCTCTCAGCGATCGGCGAGGTCTTGGGGCCGTCACGCTGGATCGAGGTGGACGGCGGCGCGACCGAGAAATGGTCCCCCGAAGAAGGTGCGGCGACGGTGTCGTTGCTGGCCGCGCTGCGCGAGCGCGGTGTGACGCCTGACCTGTTCATCGTCACTCCCTTCGTCGTCGCAAAGGACGGCTTGCGGCGAGCCATCCTTGAGAGCGGCGTCCTACACGACTGGGTTTCCGATCCTGGCCAATGGGTGCTGGACCGGGTCGGAACGGTCCATACCGTTCAGGGGCGCGAAGCCGAGGCGGTGATTTTCGTTCTCGGCGCGCCCCTCGCCCACCAGAGCGGCGCGCGAGGCTGGGCCGGCGGTCAGCCGAACCTGTTGAACGTGGCGATCACTCGCGCCCAGGAGCGCCTTTATGTCATCGGCAATCGCAGGGTTTGGCGCGAGGCCGGTGTGTTCGCCGAGTTGGACCGCTGGCTAGGCAGCTAAGGTGCACTCGGCATCTTGAAGGCGTAGGTGCGACTTGGCCGAGGCCGCTCGCCTGAGCAATGCACCACCCTTGCGGTCCCCACGCAGCGGAGAGTGAGCAGAACGTTATGGCGGCGCCGCCGGATGGGACACCCCAACGACCGGAGCGCAGCGACGGTCACCGCCCGCCCCCACTCGATCGCCAGTGACGCTTTTCACTGTTCGACCGGGTCGACGGCCAGCTGAGCCTTACAGACTTCTGAATCACCTCGACCACGCGGCGCAGCACGGCCTGCTTCCGCGCTGACAAATGATCGAGGTCTTTCTTCATCCGTCCATCTCTCCGAACGCACGCCAGACGGCAAGTCTCCACCGCCACTCTCTCAACCGGCGGTACCAGGCACCCAATATGTGGATAGGTTAACACCCCTTGCCCCAACATCTGGTGTCGGGTAGCCTGCGAGGCCGCGCAAAGCTGTGGGGGCAAGCTTATCGCGCGACGGACCTAGGAAGGGAGCGTCGTGGCGCTATCGACAGTTAGTGAAGCGAGTCGGCCGGATGGCCAAGCGTCCGCTTCCATCTCGGCCGTGCCGACGATGGATGTCGCACGATTCATGCGCCTCTTTCAGATGCGCTCCACCCAGGTCATGTGGCTGCTTGGCGCGGGCGCCTCTCGCACCGCCGGCGTCAAGACGGCTTGGGACGTCATCTGGGATCTCAAGCACAAGCTCTATTGCTCGCAGAAGAAGCTCGCGCTCTCCGCGGTCACCGATCTCAGCGATCTGGTGGTCCAGAGGAAGATACAAGAACACTTCGACGGTCTGGGATCATTCCCGTCAGCGGGCGCAGAGGACGAGTACTCCGCCTATTTCGAGGCCGCCTATCCGTCCGCGCGTGACCGCCGACAGTATCTGGACGGGATCATCGAGGAGGCGAAGCCTTCGTTCGGCCATCGGGCGCTCGCCATGCTGATGCGCGAGAACCTTACTCACACGGTCTGGACAACCAATTTCGACAAGCTGGTCGAGGACAGCGCCGCCAACATCTACGGAAGCACCGGCAGGCTGACCGTGGCCGATTTGGGCGAGCCCTCAAAACTGCAGCGCGCCATGCAAGAAAGCCGCTGGCCGGTACTCGGCAAACTTCACGGCGACTTCCATTCGGATCGCCTCAAGAACACCAGCGAAGAACTTCGAGACCAAGACGCCGCCATGCGGCAGGCCTTCGTCAGGGCTTGCCAAGGCAACGGCTTGGCTCTGGTCGGCTATAGCGGCCGCGACGCCTCAATCATTGCGGCTCTGACCGACGCCATAAACGAAGGCGCGGGATTTCCCGGCGGCCTGTTCTGGTTCAAGCGATCCACCGAAACGCCGTTTGAGGGCGTCACCATGCTAATGAAGGCGGCTACGGACGCCGGGATCGAAGCTTTCTTCGTCGAGGTCGAAACGTTCGACGAGTTGATGTCGGACCTGGTGCGGTTCCTCCCGACGACCACCGGCAAGGTCGACGCCATCGGCGAAGCCGACCGGCCACGGCTTGGCAAAGCGCCGTTGCGCGTCGTCGGCACGAAGTTTCCAGTGGTCCGGACCAACGCGCTCCCTATCGTCTCATGGCCCACGTCTTGCCGACTGGTGGTCTGCACCATCGGCGGCGTGTCGGAGGTCGTTGCGGCCGTCAAGGAGGCCGGCGTCGATCTCGACGTCAATCGTGTCCGCGCTGGTGTACTGGCCTTCGGCAGGGATGTTGACCTTCGTGCGGCCCTCGCTGATCGCGATGTCACCAGCCTCGAGACCTATGCCATTTCTCCCGCGCGTCTCCGATATGAGAGTGGCGAGCGGACGCTTATTCGAGACGCCCTTGTTCGGTCGCTTGGCCATCGCGAGACTCTTGCGATCGACCGCCGGGGCCGCCGCATCCTGCTGCGACCCGCAGCCGGAGTCGGTACGGCACCGTTCAACAGGACGGTCGCCTGCGTTGAAACCCTGACCGGTGTCGTTCCAGGGACGACCGTTCCATGGAGCGAGGCCTGCGAAATCAGGCTGGACTGGAAGCTCGACAGCCTTTGGCTCCTTCTGGAGCCGCGCGTCATCCTGGAGCTTGAGGACGGCACGGCCGAAGCCATGGTTGCGAAAGCGAAAGATTGGGTGCGAGAGCGCCGGGCGCAGCGACGCAATAAGCACGCAAACAGCATGCTGGACGGCTGGATTGAACTGATCGCAGGCACTTCGGACTCACTTCGCCTCCGCGCGTTCGGGATTTCCGACGGTGCGGACGCTGACTTCGAGATAGCCCGGACAACCGGTTTCAGCGGGAGGGCTCCGCAATGACCGTCGCCTACAAGCTTCCGGGTCACACTCAGTTTCCTGAACCCGCTCTACGGTTTGGCGGAGCGTCCGATCGAAATACAGACCTGCATCCGCTGCTGGGTCTTTCCCGGTTTGGCCCATACAGCCGTGACAGGCTGTCGGGCGTGGCTAACCCCATCCGGATCGCGATGATCGCACCGGCAGGGGGCGTAGATCGTTTGAACCGGTTGATGCAGGAGTTGGAGCAACCGCATCGGCCGAAAGAACGGAAGGCCTATCTCCCGGACTATCCTGGCTTCTCGAAGCTATTCGGCGTCAGCCTCGCCAAGGCGGTTGGGCCAACCGCCATCGAACTTCCGGAGGACTTGCAAAGGCAGATGGCAGCCTCGCCGCGTCCGCACCAAGTGCTGGCCGACGCGATCACCCGGGCCCTTTTTGCGCTGCGCAACGTCCGGACAGAGTTCGATATCGTCTTGATCCATGTCGATCGACGCTGGTCGGACGGATTCCGGAGCACCGACGGCGAAGACTTCGACCTCCGGCACCACCTCAAGGCGATCGCTGCATCGGAAGGCATCTGCATCCAGATCGTGCGGGACGAAGGCGCTTTGGGCTACTATTGCCGGTGCAGTGTCGCTTGGCGCCTCGGCGTGGCCCTGTACACCAAGGCCGGCGGCACGCCTTGGGTTCTGGCCGATGTCGAGCCGGGAACCGCCTTTATCGGCATCGACTACGCCATGCGGTCGGATGCGGGGCCAGCATCACGCTACGCAATCTGCTGCAGCCAGGTTTTCGACGCGGAGGGGTCCGGTATGGAGTTCGTCGCCTATGAAGCCAATGACGTGCGGATGTTCGGCAAGAACCCGTTCCTGCGCCGCGATCAGATGCTGAAGGTCATTTCCCGAAGCCTTCTGATTTATCAACGCAAGCACGCGGGCCAATCCCCGAGTCGAATCGTCGTCCACAAGAACACCGAGTTTAAATCCGAAGAGGTTGAGGGCTGTTTCGATGCGCTCCCGCGCACGGACGCGATCGACCTTGTGCATGTTC
The DNA here is from genome assembly GCA_052441165.1 of Caulobacteraceae bacterium. Taxonomy (GTDB): domain Bacteria; phylum Pseudomonadota; class Alphaproteobacteria; order Caulobacterales; family Caulobacteraceae; genus Brevundimonas. The sequence continues at coordinate 53,672 of JBQVQW010000016.1, forward strand.
AGCAGAGCAGCGGCTGGCGCGGCATGCATATTCCCGAGCCGCGAAAGCCGCACGGTTATCCGGTCCATCGTGGTACGGCGCTGCAACTGGGTGCCTATGAGACGCTGCTCTGGACCCAGGGCAACCTGCCAGTGGTCGCCAATGATCGAGACTACTTCAAGGAAGGCAAAGGAATCCCGGAGCCCCTGATGCTGGTGCGGTACGCGGGCAACGGATCGATGGACGACCTATGCCGCCAGACCTTAGGGCTCACGAAAATGGATTGGAACAACGACGGTCCGTATGACCGACTCCCGGTGACCCTCAACTTCGCCCAGACGTTGGCGAAGGTCGTGGTCCGAATGCCGACCCTTGAACCTCGGTCCTATCCGTTCCGGCTGTTCATGTAGCCGCCACTATGGGCACCTGCTCGACTCGGCCGTTGCCATTCCTTGCGGAACTCGAACGCGGCCGCCGTCACGCGTGCCCGCCGAACAAGCCCCACAGCTTTACGGCCCCGAGCACGGCGCCGAACACGGGCGCAGCGGCGGCGCATGCCGCGACGACCGGGTGCTCCTTCATCCATGCGATCGCGCCGGAAAGGCCGCCCAAGCCGTCGAAGGTGCCCGCGTGGGTTTTCAGGGTGCCCTCATTGGCCTTGGTGGCGATCGCATACATGAGATCGACCCGGTTCAGCAGGGACCGATCCACGGCCGCGAAGTCACGGCTTTCGAGCGCCGCGGCCTGGTCCGCGCCGTCGATCAGATGGTTCATCGCCAGGCCGTTCCGCGACGCCACGGACCGGAGCCGGTTGTCGATTGCGGCGTAGCCGTCGCCATAAAGGTCGACCATACGTGCAGCGAGGTCGACTCGCTGCGCGTCGGGGATGGTTAGAGGTCGGCCCCCGAGAAGGCGATGACGGTTCTCGAGCGCGAGGAAGCCGAAGGTAGCGTTGCGCATGTTCCAGTGCAGCCAGTAGGTGCCATTCAAATTGTGCGCCACGAAGTCGTAGAAGCCGTCGAGGACGGCTTTTTCAGCCCTGTCGAGATCCGCCGCCGTGGCCTGCGCCGGGTCACAGCCCGCCCGACGCAGGGCGGTGTCCAGTTCGAAGCTCTGCGTCACGCCGGTGCCGAGATTACGCGCCGCGATGGCGGTAATCCGGCGTTGCGGCGTTTCGAAGCCTTCACAGGCGTAGTGAAGCACATACGCATGCGTCCGGGATTGCATGGCCCGCCCGATCTCTTCGCGGGCAGCTTTCCGGCGCGTGGGGGTGGTCGTCATTTTAGCTTGCCTTCCCGCTCGGGCGCTTGAGGCGCCGGGGGGCGCTCTTGTGCACGGCGATGCCGCGAGCCTTCTCCGCCTCGGCCTCGGCGTCCTTCAAATCCTTGGTGATCGCTTCCAGACGGGCCACGAGCGGCGTCATATCGTATCGGTTTGACGTCTGGCCGCCGTGCGACCGATGGCGCGCCTCTGATACGATCAGGCCCCGCGCCTCAAGCCGCCGGATCGCGCGCTGGATGGTCTTGTCGGAAACCCCGAGCAGGCTGGCCAGCCTGGCCTTAGAGGGCCAAGGCATGTCATTCGGCTTCCACCAAGCGTCGATCAAGCAGACGAGCACGGCGAGCTCAGATGCGCGGATGCCCAGGGCCGGAAGGGTCTGCAACAGGACCGACGGCACGACGGTGAAGCCGCCGTCGAGACTAGACTTCCACTTCTGCCGCAGCACCTTGTCGGTTTCGGGCTTGCCCCGACGATCCGACAGCCGGATCACCTTGGCCTCTTCCTCTTCGTCACTCATTGTGTATTCCTCTCGGACACCGCGCCCGTGGCAGGAAGATGCGGTCGATGACCGAGGAATTCCAGCAATCGACGGGTAAGATGCCAGGTCATTCAGGTCTAGGGGGCCGGGACATTTTCGTCCCTCCGGCCACCCCACGAATGTCCCCCGAAGCATGACCCGTGGCCCAGCATCCGGGTCGAACGACGCCCATGACTCCCGGACCCCCGGTCAGATTGACCCGGGGTGAGCCTCTGAAATCTGTTTCCGTGTTCGCGAAACGAAAAAGCCGCGCGCCCCCAAAGGGCGCGCGGCGAGTTTTCGTCCCGGACGGTTCTATTCTGCGGCGAACGAATAGGCGTCGTCATCACTTGGCGCTTCGGCGCCCGGCTCTTCCGGCTCCGCCGCGTCCGACACCGTCCGCAGCGGCGCGGGCAACCACCCCTTGCCCTCGACCAGCCGCTCGGCGGCCTCGGCCATGTCCGCCTTCTTGAACCCGGCGATCCGCCCGGCCTCTTGGGCGCCTGCCGCCTCCGTCACCGCCTCCAGCACCTTGGGTTTGGCGACACGGGTGAAGTAGCTGGCCGCCGTCGCCGACCATGTGCCGGTCATGTCCAGTCCGACCGCCGTGGCCAGCGTCTCGGCCTGCGCCAAGGCGCCGGGCCTGCGGTCGTGCGGATCGCGCACGGCGTAGAGACCGACCCCGGCGCAACAGGCCATCAGGTCCAACTGGTCCGACGGGGCCAGCGCGGCCACGACACCCCAGAGGTCTTGGGGGCGCTCGGGCAGACGCGCGCCCCACGCCTCGCACCGGTCGCGGACTCGCCGACCGGCGGGACCGTCGTCCACCCCCGGCGCCAGCCGCTCCAGCCCCGTGGTCGTCAGCCGAAGCTGCAGGGGCGTCCAGACGCCGTAGCCCGGATAGAAGACCTGCAGGACGAGGGCGTGGACCACGGTCGCGAGCGCCGCGTTGACATCGGCCTGCACCGCGTCACGCAGCCCCATGGTCCTGTGGGCCGTCAGGTCGATCAGCAGCCGGTCCGACAACGCCGCTCCGCCCTCGTCGGGCGCGTCCGCGCCTGCCTGCGCCCCACCGTCCGCACCGTCGTCCGCCGCCTCTTCCTCCGACCACGGCGACGGCGGATCGGCGGGCACGTCCTCGGCCCGGACCAGACCGCGTTCGAAGCGGGCGAGGCCGTCGTGGCCGAGCATCACCATGACCCCGGCGCGCGCCCTGGCCTCGGGGGCGTAGGCGAAGTCGGGACCGAAGGCCTGCAAGGCCTTGTCGATCTCCTCCAGCCGCGCGTCGGCCTCGGGGGACAGGCCGTCGTCACCGGCCTCCGAAACGATGCCGTCGTACTCCTCGGACAGGGCCGCGATCTCGGCGGCGTCAGCCTCCGACCGTTCGACCGCGACCGGATAGACGCGACCGAACGCGGACAGGTCGGGATACTCCAGAGCCGCTTCGGCCCACTTCCAGCCCTCCCGCCCGCGCGCTTCGTCAGCCAAACCGGTCAGCTTCTCGCCGACGAGCCGGTCGAGCAGGACCACGTCCTCCAGCCAGCCCCCACCATCCTCAGTGAACAAATCCCGGAGGATTCCCCCGCCCGCCGCCTCATAGGCCTCGACGCCGACGAAGCGGACGCGCCGGTCGCCCACCGCCACCTTGGCCTCGGTCATGGCCCGGCGAATGGCGTGGACGGGACGATACTCGCCCAACTGCTCGAACACCTGCCGCTGCCGGTTCTGATCCTCGCTGACGCAGAAGGCCATCAGCTGGTCCAAGGCCAGCGCCCCGGCCCGATAGGCCGCCATCAATTCAGGCGCCGCCGCGCCCAGCCGCAGCCGCTGACGCACGACATGGGCCGACACCCCGAACCGGGCGCCGATCTCCTCGGCGCCGTAACCCCTCTCTTCGGCGAGCCGCTGGAAGGCCTCGAACTGGTCGGCGGGATGCATGGCCTCGCGCGTCATGTTCTCGTCGAGACTGATCTCGTGGGCGTCGTTCTCGGCGTCCACGATGCAGCGCACCGGATGGGTCCGCTTGATCGCCTTGCGCTTGGCCAACAGCCGCAGCCCCTGACGGCGGCCCTCGCCGATGGTCACGAGGTAGTTCCCGGTCGGAACGCCCTCCCCGTCCCGCTCGACCTCGACCACAGGCGGCTGCAACACTCCCTTGGCCTTGATGGAGGCCGCGAAGGCCTCGATGGTCGCCGGGCTGTGCGGGGTCTTCCTCGCATTCTTCGGCGAGGCCTTGAGCCGGTTCAGCGGCACGATCACCTCCGCGCCATGCTGCGGCGCGGTCGCTTCGGTCGGGGCGGTTTGGGTGGATTGAGCAGTCATGTCTCTGCCTCCTTTGGGCAAGGGTTGCAGGCACGCGAACCGCGCGCCTGAAACCCTGCCCGTCGGCGAGACCGGGGTAGCAAGGGCCAGGGCGGACCGGCCGGAGGGGGATCGCCCGACCTGCACAAGCCTGACCGTGATGATTGGCATGACGCCCTTCGCCTGCGCGGAAGGTCGGGGAGACCGGCCGGGCCGGCGGCGAAGCCGCTTTACCCTGGCCTGCGCGAGGGCGGCGCCCTTAGCTCTTGGCGGCGGCGTCGCCGGCGCGGTCGCGCGCCTCCAGACCTGAAGCGTCGCAAGGGCGTGGCGCGGACACTTTGCGCCCGGCCGATTGTCGCGCCGGGATCTCCGGCGGCCTCAGTTTTGTATCAGTCGAAGCAGCGTTCCGTCGGGATCGATCAGGGCGCCCACCCAGCCGCCCCAGTCCTCGACCCTCGGCGCATGCAGGCGCGGCTGGCCCCAGCAGGTTTCGGCGAGTCCCGTCGACTTGCAGATCTCATAGAAAGTGTCGAGATCGTCCAGTCGCAGGCAGCAGCTGAAGTCGTTGGTCGACGGGTCGAGGTCGGGATGGGGGAAGAACTCCAGCGTCAGTTCGCCACGCGTCAGGATCATCCAGCCGTCGTCGCGCCAACCCTGGACGAAGCCAAGGGCGATGTAGAAGCGCGAGGTCGCTTCGAAGTCGCGGGACGGGAGGTTGGGGGTTGCGTGATCGCTCATCGCGCCAGACTAAGCGCAGCAACCCTTTCCATCCACCTGGATCGGCGGACAGGGCACGTCGGCGTAGGAGCAGAAGACGCAACAGTCACCGGCCTTGGGCTTGAGCGTTCGACCGCAGCCCAGGCAGTCATAGAAATACAGGCAGGCGTTCGTGGGCATGGTCTCGGTCGCAGAGTGGCCGCAGTGCGGGCACACCAGCGTGGACTGCAACTCCACCGCGGCCGTCATCGGGCCACCGCCAGGCGGGGCAGCGCCCACGGCTCGATGATGGGTTGCCAGGCCAGAGACAGCGTGACCAGCACCGTGGCCGCCACGAGCAGCCAGAACGCCACACGCGACGGCCGCCGGCACGACGCATCGCGGCGACATCGCTGGCGCCGCCGCCAGTGAAGCGCCCATCCTGCGAGCAAGGCCGCGATCGCGACGAGCGTCAGCCAGCCGCGCATCCCGGCGATCACCGCCGCTCCCGCGAACGTGACCCCTGCGAGCGAGAGCGCGAGCGGCAGGACGCAACAGGCGGCCCAAGCGAACAGGGACGCGGCGGCGCCGGCGGCGGCTGACACGCTGACCGCCATCTCCGGAACGTTTCCGTTTTTGTTTTCTGGCGCGTCCATGGCTTTCCCTCGCTCGATCGATCGCTAGGATGCAACCCGTAGCGGCTACGGGATCAAGCGGAAATGTCGGCGAGTGTCTTGACGATCGGAAAGTTGGCGGCGGGCGCCGGCGTGAACCTCGAAACGGTGCGCTACTACGAAGGCATCGGCCTGATGCCGAAGCCGGGCCGCACCCGCGGCGGCCACCGCAGCTATGACCCCGAACATCTCGAGAGGCTGCGGTTCATTCGCCGCTCGCGGGAGCTGGGATTCGGCGTCGACGCCATTCGCAAGCTGATCGCGCTTAGCGAACCGGGCCTGCAAGCCTGCGCCCAGATCAGGGACCTTGCGAGCGAGCATGTCGCCGGCATCGACGCCAGGATCGCCGACCTTCAAAGATTGCGGGGTGTGCTCCAGCAAGCGGTCGACGCCTGCGAGGCGGGCCGGCGAATCCACTGCCCGGTCATCGCCGAACTCGGCTCATCGGAGCCGGCGAGGGCCTTGCTCCAGACCCGTCGATCTTGACTCGGCATGGCGTGAGGAGCCTAGTCGGGTTCGCATGTGGGCCCTGATCCGCTCCCTTCTCGTCGCCTTGGCCCTGACCGGCTTCGTCGGTCAGACGACGGCGCATGCGACCCCTTCGCCCCCGATGACGCCGGCGACGGCGACCACGATGGACATGTCGGACTGCTGTCCGGACTGCCCCGAAACGGCCGCGCCGGTTTCTGACCCGTCCTCCAAGTCCAAGGCGCCGTGCCGGGACATGAGCTCCGCCTGCCTCGCCAAGGTCGGCTGCGCCGGCCTGGCCGTTCCCTTCCCCGGCCCGGCGGCGCTGGCCGCCCCGTTTCCCCCACATCGTCTGGCCGTCCTGCGTCCGGCCGACACCGACCGCGACGGAGTCGGTCCGCCGCCGCTGCAAGGTCCTCCAAAGCCCCAGGCCTGAAGCCACGCCCTGAACGACTGCCGACGCCGTCTGGCGTCGCGCCGCCGTCCGTCGCGCTCGCTCGAGCCTCGTCAACTTTCGGACCTTGACCCATGTCGAACCCCATTTGGCCGACCGCGCCAGGCGTCGCGCCGCGCCGCGCCGGCCTCGCGGCGAGCCTGATCGCCCTGCTCCACGCGTCCGGGCCCGCCCTCGCCGACCCCCTTACGTTCGACCAGGCCCTGACCCGGGCCGAGTCGGCGCCGGATCTGAGAGCCAGCGACCTGGAGGTCGCAGCCGCCCGCTCCGGCGCCGACGCGGCCGGACGACTGCCGGACCCGGAGTTGACCTTCGGCGTCGACAATTTTCCGGTGTCGGGTCCGATGGCCGGCCGCTTCGGCGACGACGAGATGACCATGGCCCGCATCGGCCTGATGCAGAGCGTGCCGAGCGGCGAGCGGCGGCGCGCCGAACGCGCGGTCGCCGACGC
>JBQVQW010000017.1:0-56259 GCA_052441165.1 Caulobacteraceae bacterium
GCTGAGCGCGGTCGACGCCGGCGAAATGGCCTGCCGCTCTCCGGAGTCGAGCCTGAGGGCGAAGGTGAAGTTCGCGCCCTCGCCGGGACGGCTGCGCGCCGTCAGCCGCCCGCCCATGAGCTCGGCCAGCTGGCGGCTGATGGCGAGGCCCAGGCCGGTCCCGCCGTGTCGGGCGCTTACGCCGTCTTCCGTCTGGTCGAAGGGCGTGAACAGCCTCGCGACCTGTGCGGACGTCATGCCCGGACCGGTATCCGCCACTTCGATCAGGACAGAGTACCCGCCCGGTTCTTCCGGCCAAGCGTTGAGGCGCAGGGTGATGGCCCCGCTGTCGGTGAACTTCATCGCGTTCGAGATGAGGTTGTTCAGGACCTGTCGCAGCCGCATGGGGTCGCCACGCACGGCGTCGGGAACCTTCGCCGCGCCCTCGACGCGGAGCTTCAGGCCTTTGGCCCTGGCAGGGCCGCGCCAGAGGCGGGCCGTCTGGTTCAGCAGCTCGCGCAGATTGAAATCGACGCTGTCGACCGTCATGTGGCCAGCATCGAGTTTTGCATGGTCGAGCAGATCGTCGAGCAGCGCCTTCATCATGAAGCCGGCGTCGCTGATCAGGCGGGCCTGCGCCCGGGCCGAGCCGTCGGCGGCGTTGTGTTCCAGCTCTCCTGCGCCGGTGAGGATGGCGCTGATCGGCGTCCGCAGATCGTGGCCGATGGCCGCGAGGAAGGCGCTGCGACCCGCCATGACCCGTTCGGCGTCCTGCCGTTTCTGGTCGGCCTCCAGCCGTGCCCGGCTTTCGGCGTCGCGGGCCTGGTTCATTCGGGCCCAGGTCGACAGGCAGTAGGTGATGAAGACGCCGACGGCGATGGCGGCGGCCGTGACGAAGGCCGTGGAGGCCTCGAACAGGGCCATGAAGACCGGGATCGAAACCAGGTACAGGAACTGCGGCGTGACCGTCAGGGCCAGCACCACCCGCGATTGGGGCGCATTGATCGTCGAGTAGATCGCGCCCGCCGAAAGCAGCATGGCCGCGCATACGCCGCCCATCGGTCCGCCGACGAGCCAGAGGGGGATGGAAAGGCTGCCGAAATAGGCTCCGTTGATCAGCAACATGACGGCGCCGGCGACCTTGTGCGCGCCGCCGAGCCGGTCAGTCCTGCCGCTGATGATCGGTCCGAAGATCCACAGATCCAGCGCCTGAATGAGGAAATACCCCAGCACCCAGGCGGCGCTGAAATCCCAGCCGATCAGCGGGCTGAACACCAGCGCGCTCGCGGCCGCCATGCCAAGCCGCTGCAGCAGCGCCTTGCGCCGCTGGCGGATCGCGACGGCCCAGAGCCGGGTGTCGGACGTCGGCATGGTGGTGCTGGCGATCGCCATACGGCTCCCCGGTGAGTGGGCATGGTTCGCCCTTCTCGCCAGTATCCCGAGGTTGCCCTAACGCTCCGTCAACGGGCGGTTGCGACGGCTTCTGCGACTGTGGAGAAACCCTCGGCGCGGGCGCGGGCCGCCAGATCGCGCTTGATGCGGCCGACGAGGCCGGGGCCTTCGTAGATGAGCGCCGAATAGATCTGGATCGCCGAGGCGCCGGCCCGGATCCGCTCCCAGGCCTCGGCGCCGGACCCGATGCCGCCGACAGCGATCAGGGGCAGGCGTCCCCCGGAAGCATCCGCTGCCGCCCTCAGGGCCAGAGAAGCCCGGCTCCTCAGCGGCGCTCCCGACAGACCGCCGCTCTCGCCCCTGTGTGCGGAACGCAGGGAAGCCGGGCGGTCCAGGGTGGTGTTGGACACGATCAGGGCGTCGATCCGATGGTCGATCGCCGCCTCGACGATCATCGCCATTTCGCCATCCTCGAGGTCCGGCGCGATCTTCAGGAAGACCGGCGTGGCGTCGCCGCCACGCGCCTCCGCCAGACGGCCCAGCAGGTCGTCCAGCTGCGCCCGGCCCTGCAGGGCGCGCAGGCCCGGCGTGTTCGGCGACGAGACGTTTACCGTGACGTAGTCGGCCAGCCCCTTCACCCGCAGCAGACCGGTGACATAGTCCGCGGCCTTGTCCCCGGTGTCCTTGTTGGCCCCCAGATTGGCGCCGACGATCGCGCTGCGGGGACGGCGCGCCAGCTGGTCGGCGAAGGCGTCCAGACCTGCATTGTTGAAGCCCATCCGGTTGATGATCGCCCTGTCTTCGGACAGGCGGAACAGGCGGGGCTTCGGATTGCCCGGCTGCGCCTTGGGCGTGACCGAGCCGCATTCCACGAAGCCGAAACCGAGGCGCGCGAGGCCGTGCAGCGCGACGCCGTTCTTGTCCAGACCGGCCGCAAGCCCGACCGGATTGGGCAGGCGAAGTCCGGCGACCGTGGTGGCGAGCACAGGATCGTCCGCCGGCGCCGGCGGCAGCGGTGTCCACTGCAGGGCGCGGATCGACAGGTTGTGGGCAATCTCGGGATCCAGCGTCCGCAGCAGGGCCGCGCCCAGGTCGGTCAGCCCCATCCGATCGCTCCATCCTCGAACCGCATGACGCCCGCCCCGTCGACGAGGAGGCGGCGCTCGCTGCGCACCGCGCTGAGGGGCAGGGGGCCATAGATGTGCGGGAAGAGGTCTCCGCCGCGCGACGGCTCGAACTTCAGCGTGTCGCCGAGCGCCGACAGTTCCACCTCCGCCAGCACCAGGTCGTTGCGACCCGCATAGTGCTTGCGCGCGGTCTCGACCAGTTGCACGCCTGTCGACAGGTGGATGAAGCCGTCTGCCAGATCGTGCGCCGAGCCGGCATAGGCCCCCGAGGCGCGCGCGGCTTCCCACTCGGAAACCTCCGCCAGCTTCCAGGCGACCCCGCTCATTCGGCTGTCAGGTCGGCGGGCTGAAGAAAGCCCTCGAACGTCAGTCGCTCGGCCACATCGACCGAGAAGATGGCCGCCGCCCCCGGCGGGAAGCCCCCCGTCATCCGGTCGACGATGGAGGGTGAGGCCGCGCCTTCGATCAGATACTCCACGGCCAGCTGATGGACGCCCGGGTTGTGGGCCACGACGATGAGGCAGCCCGCCTCGTCGGCGGTGTCCTCGACATGGCGGCGCAGGGTGTCGGCGGAGCCGTTGTAGGTCGCGTCCGGCTGGATCATCTGCACATCACCCATGGCCTCGTGGACCAGCTCCCAGGTCTCGCTGGTGCGGGCGGCAGGGGAGACGACGGCGTGATCGGGGCGCAGGCCGCGCTTCGCCAGAGCCCGGCCCATCAGGGTCGCGTCGTCGCGCCCGCGGGGGGACAGGACGCGATCCCGGTCGCGACCGGAGGGGGCCGCGGGCTCGGCCTCGGCATGGCGCATCAGGATCAGTCGCTGCATGGCTCGCCCTTTAGGGCCGTTCGCGACGGGTGGCCAGATCACGGCTGACGCGGCCGGCGGGCTGGGGCTTCAGGGCCGGCAGGGGAGACAGGGCCTGCACCGTGGCCCCGGCCCCGCCCTGGATACGGGCATAGGCCTGTCGCGTGGCCTCCAGCAGGATCACGCCAGCGGCGCCCGGCAGGATGCGCCGTCCGACCTGCTCAAGTCCGTCCGCCATCGGCAACATCGGCCCCCACGGTGGCACATACAGCGTCTGCGACCACGCGGTCGGCTCCAGACCGGCCCCGCGCACCAGCCTCTCAAGCTGGCGTCGGGTGAAGGGGCGGCCATGTCCGAAGGGGGTGTTCTCCGATCGGGCCCACAGGCCTCCGCGCGCCGCGGCGACGAGAATGATCCGGCCGGCCGGCGCCAAGGCCCGGACGGCCTCCAGCATCAGCGCCTGGGCGTCGTCCGCTTCCTCCAGCGCATGGACAAGCAGGATGCGGTCGAACGCGCCGGCGGCGAAAGGCAGGCGGCGGTCGTCCACCAGCAGCGTCCGGTTCCGACCGGCCAAGGGCCACCGCTCGACGCCCTGTCCGCCGGGCATGGCGGCGACGATTCGTCTCGCGCCGACGAAGGCCTCCAGCCACGGCGTCGCATAGCCCAGTCCCAGCACGTCGCAGTTCGAGGCCTCGCCCCAGGCGTCCTCCAGCCGGCGCGCCAGCATCCGCCGCGCGGTCGCCCCGGCGGGCTCGCCGTAGAAGATCCTCAGGTCGTCGATGCTGCGGCGCATGGGGCCAGCATAGACCCCGCGGGACGCCGCTGCCAGAATGCCGGCATGACCCTCGAAGTGCGCCTGTTCCCGTGCCTGAACGACAACTACGGCTTTCTGGTCCGCGACGGCGCGACCGGCGCGGTCGCCGCGATCGACACCCCGGACGCCGACGCCATCCTCGCCGATCTCGAGCGGTCCGGCTGGGGCCGGCTGGATCTGATCCTCAACACCCACTGGCACCCGGATCACACCCAGGGAAACGCCACCCTGAAAGCCGCGCACGGCTGCGAGATCGTCGGCCCCGAGGAGGTCCGCCGCGCGGCTCCGCTGGATCGCGTGGTGAAGGGCGGTGATGTCGTTATGCTGGGCGAGACCGCGCTCGAGGTCACCGACGCGCCGGGCCACACCCTCGGCCATATCGTCTATCGCTCGGTCGCGGACGCCCAGGCCTTCGTCGGCGACGTGATGTTCGTGCTGGGCTGCGGCCGCCTGTTCGAGGGCACGCCGGAGCAGATGTGGACCAGCCTGCAGACCCTCGCCTCATGGCCGAACGAAACGACCATCTGGTGCGCCCACGAGTACACGGCGTCCAACGCCCGCTTCACCCTCAGCGTCGACGATCGTGAGGAGACGGCGGCGCGGGCGGTGGAGATCTTCGCGATGCGGGAACGCGGCGAGCCGACCGTGCCCACCACCATCGGCTCCGAAAAGCGGTTCAATCCATTCGTCCGGGCGCCGGACCCCCAGACCTTCGCCGCGCTCAGAGCGGGGAAGGACAGCTTCTAGGGTCAGCGTCTGGGCGCGTCCTGCACGAGGAAGGCCCGGATCACCCGGGCGGACGACGGCCGGCCGGCGACGCCTTGATCAGGCGCCACCACGATCCGCAGATCGCCGCGCGAATAGGAGACGGATGACCGGCTTCCCTCGACGATGACGATCCGGCGGAGCTGGGACAGCGTCGAGCGGCTTGTCGGCGACCGGGCGATCCGCAGCACGGCTTCGGTGGACAGGATCAGGGCTTCCACCGTCAGGCTTTCGGCATCCCTTCCGGTGTCGATGTTGATCTCGACAAGCCGACCAAGCGCGCTGCTGACCATGGCGCTGCGCCGGGTCATCAGCTGGAAGAGCTGGGCCGGACCCAGCGTCGGCGGAGCCAGATTCTCCCCTGCGCCGGCGAACGACACCGGCGACCCGCCCGGCGTGCGGGTTGTATAGACGGTGATGCCGCCGCCCGGTGTGACGCGCAGGATCTGCTGGCCGGCGTCATTGCGGTAGATAACGTCACCCCGCGGGGCAGCAGTCGGGCGCAGGACCCAGGTCTCGTCGCGACGATCAAAGCGCAGCAGCGGGCGCTGGCCCGAGCGGTCCAGCGTGAAGGCCTCGCCCGAGTCTGACACATAGCGGCCCGGAGGCGGCAGGGCGGTCGAGCCGCCTCCGCGGTTGCGCAGGGCCTGGCTCTGTTCGGCCTGGGCATTGCCCCGGTCCTGGATCGAGAACTCGGCCGCAAGCGACGGGGAGGCCCCCGCAATGGCGATCGCCATCGCGGCCGGAAGCGGCCTCAGCGCCGTCCTGACCCTCGCCTTCAAATTCATGGAACGACAGGTGGAATCGTCACGCGGCGGATTTTGGGCGGGGCCGTGTCAGCCGACCAGATACTGACCGCCGTTCAGCGACAGGGTGCAGCCTGTGACATATCCGGCACGCTCACCGGCCAGCCAGGACACCATGTCGGCGATTTCCTCGCCTTTTCCGAGCCTTCCAACCGGGATCTGGGCCACGATTCCGGCCAGAACCTTCTCGTCCATCGCGCCCACCATCTCGGTGTCGATATAGCCCGGGGCGATGCAGTTCACGGTCACGCCCTTGCGCGCGTTCTCCAGCGCCAGCGCCTTGGTGAAGCCGATCATGCCGGCCTTGGCGGCAGAGTAGTTGGTCTGGCCGATCTGGCCCTTCTGCCCGTTGATCGAGGAGATGTTGATGATCCGGCCGTGGCCGCGGTCACGCATCCCGTTGATCACCTGGCGGGTCATGTTGAACACGCTGTCCATGTTGACCCGGATCACGTCGGACCACTGGTCGGCGCTCATCTTGTGGAAGAAGCCGTCGCGCGTGATGCCGGCGTTGTTCACCAGCACGTCGATCGGCCCCAGCTCGGCCTCGACGTCCGCCACGGCGCGGGCGCAGTCCTCGTAGGAGCCGACATTGCCCTTGACCACCATGACGCCCAGCTCGCGGGCGGTCGCCTCGGCGGCCTCGGTGTTGCCCGAGTATCCGGCGGCGACCTGCAGGCCGTCCTCCTTCAACCTCTGGACGATCGCCTTGCCGATACCGCGGGTTCCGCCCGTCACCAGTGCGACGCGAGCCATGAGCGTTTCCTTGTCCTGACGGCCCCGTCTTGTCGCAGGGCCTGTTCCGAGATGTAGCCGGTGTGCACGCGGGGGTCGAGGGTCGCGCGTCAGCCCAGCTTTTCAATCAGCGCCATCGCCGCCGCCGGGTTCCGGACCTTCGCCCCGGCGATGAAATAGGCGAACACGTCGCCGCGCTTCGCCCAGTCGCGGGTCTGTTTCGCGATCCCGTCCAGCTCGGCCGAGGTCATGCCGGTCGGCTCGTCGGGCTTCGACGACATCATCCGGGCGTAGGTGAAGTCGGCGGTCGGCTGGTCGATCCTCGGCCATTCCGGCGCCTCGTCGTCCTCGGCGAACACGATGGCGCAGCCGTACCTGGCCGCCAGATCGTAGAAGGCCTGCGTGTCGAAGGTCGGGCTGCGAACCTCCAGCGCGTGACGCAGACGCACGCCGTCCTTCTCCTTCGGCAGCAGCTTCAGGAAGTCCTCGAAATCGACCGGGTCGAACGCCTTGGTGGCCATGAACTGCCAGTTGATCGGGCCCAGCTTGTCGCCCAGCGCCGTCAGCCCCTGATCGAGGAAGCGGCCGACGCTCTCTCCGCCCTCGGCCAGAACCTTGCGGTTGGTGCAGAACCGGCTGGCCTTCACCGCGAAGACGAAATCGTCCGGCGTCTCGTCGCGCCACTTCATCCAGGTGTCGATCTTGAAGCCGGAATAGTAGGTGCCGTTGATCTCGATCGAGGTCAGCTTCGAGCTGGCGTACTCCAGCTCCTTCTTCTGGCTCAGCTTGTCGGGATAGAACGTCCCGCGCCAGGGCTCGAAGGTCCAGCCGCCGATGCCGACGCGAATGGTTCCGGTCATGAGATCCTCCTGGCCCAAGGGGTAGGCCCGTCGTGGTGACCCGGCAAGCGGAAGTCGGCTGTCAGGCTTCCAGCACCGCCTGCATCCCGGCCATCAGGCTGGCGGCGGTGACGGGCTTGGCGATGTGGTGGTCGGCGCCGGCCTCGGCGCCCTGTGCGCGATGCTCGGCCATGGCGTTGGCGCTCAGCATGACGATGGGGGTGCGCGGCCGACCGGGAGAGGTGGCCTCGATGTCGCGCAGGGCGCGCGTCGCCGTCAGCCCATCCATCACCGGCATCTGCATGTCCATCAGCACGATGTCGAAGGCCGCGCCCTCGAAGGCGGCGACCGCCTCGGCCCCGTTTTCGGCGATGACCAGTTCGATGCCGGCGCCGCCCAGGATCAGTTGCACCACCCGCTGGTTGGTCGGGTGGTCCTCGGCCAGCAGCACACGAAGCGGCCGGTCCGCGTCGGGCGAGGGCAGGGGCGGGGCGTCCGCGTCGCGGGCGTCGTAGTCGGCGAGGCTGCCGGCCCGGTCCAGAGGCAGGACGAAGTGGAAGCGGCTGCCGACGCCGGGGGTCGAGCGCGCCTCGATACGGCCGCCCATCATCTCCACGAGGGAGCGGCAGATCGACAGGCCCAGACCCGTTCCGCCGAAGCGCCGGGTGATGGTGCCGTCCGCCTGATTGAAGCGCTCGAACAGTCGGGTGGCATGGCCGGAATCGAAGCCAATACCGGTGTCCTCGACAGTGATGGCGAGCTGGTGAGCGTCGCCCAGGCCGTCCGGGTTGTCGGACCAGGTCTCGATGCGGACCGTGATCGTTCCTTCGCTGGTGAACTTCACGGCGTTGGACAGGAGATTGCCCAGCACCTGACGAATGCGGGTGCTGTCGCCGACGAAGACGCCGCGGGCGTCGGGCGAGCGTTTGACCTCGAACGCCAGGCCCTTGTCGCCGGCCCGGGCGCGCATGACGTCCAGCGGTTCCAGCGCCTCGTCCAGATCGAAGGGGCGGGACTCCAGATCCAGCTGCCCGGCCTCGATCTTGGAGACGTCGAGGATGTCCGAGACGAGCCGCTCCAGCGTCACGCCGGAGCTGCGGATCAGGCCGACCATCTCGGCCTGTTCCGGCGACAGGGGGGTGCGGGACAGGGCGTCGACGATGCCGATCACCCCGTTCAGGGGCGTGCGGATCTCGTGACTCATATTGGCGAGGAAGTCGCTCTTGGCCTGGTTGGCGGCCTCGGCGGCGACCTTGGCCTCGCGCAGGGCCTGTTCCGCCGCGACGCGTTCGGTGACGTCGCGGGCGACGGCGTAGATCCGGTCGCCGAAGCGCTGCGCCCGCCACTCGAGGGTGAGGTAGTGGCCGTCCCGGTGCCGGTAGCGATTGATGTGGCCAATCACCGGAGCGTCCGGGCGGCGGTTCTCGACTTCCTGCACACTGCCCAGGGTGCCGGGCATGTCGTCCGGATGCACAAGGTCCAGCAGCCGCCGGCCGCGCATCTCTTCGGGCGCATAGCCAAGCGCTGCGTGCCAGGACGGGCTTACACGCACGACGCTGCCGCCGATGTCCCTGATGACCAGCAGGTCCAGCGAGACGTCGAAGAATCTCGAAACCTCGCCCTCGCCGTCATCGACGGCCAGGGTTTCCGGCTCTGCGAACGCGCTGCAACTCATGGTGACGGTCAATCCGGCCTCTGCGGTGAACACCTGCCATGGTTACGGTTAAGGCCGACTTGCGACGAACTCCTTACCGACAGCTGCGCTGTCGGGTCGCACTTCAGTAGGCGAAATCGCGGTACAGCCGGGTCAGGTCGCCCTGCCACTCTCCGTTGTAGAGCTCCAGCAGGCGCTCGGCGGGGGTGATGCCGCTGTCGGCGATGTCCTCAAGCTCGGACAGATAGCCGCGCTCGTCGACCATGCCGCCCGAGAAGCGGGCGCGGTTCTTCAGTCCCTGTCTGGCGATGTCGATCAGGTCGACGGCCACCTCGCGCACGGTGCGGCCGGCCACCTCGGCCTTCAGGCCCAGACGGGTCACGTCGCGACGCAGACGCTCGTGGTCCTCAATGGCCCAGTCCTTGACCAGGTCCCAGGCGGCGGACTGGGACGGCGCGTCGTACAGAAGGCCGGCCCAGAACGCCTGCAGCGCGCAAATGCGGCTCCACGGTCCGCCGTCGGCGCCGCGCATCTCCAGATACGACTTCAGCCGCACTTCGGGGAACAGGGTGGTCAGATGATCGCCCCAGTCCTTGAGTGTGGCGCGATCGCCCGGCAGGACGTCGTCGAAGCCGTCGGCCATGAACTGGCGGAACGAGCGGCCGGACAGATCGACGTAGGTATCGCCGCGCTTGGCGAAATACATGGGCACGTCCAGCGCGTAGTCGGCGTAGCGCTCGAAGCCGAAGCCGTCCCGGAAGACGAAGTCCAGCATCCCGGTTCGATCCGGGTCGGTGTCGGTCCAGACATTGGCCCGGGCGGTCAGGAAGCCGTTCGGCTTGCCTTCGGTGAAGGGGGAGTTGGCGAACAGGGCGGTGGCGATCGGCTGCAGCGCCAGCGAGACCCGGAACCGGGCCACCATGTCGGCCTCGGACTCGAAGTCCAGGTTCGACTGGATGGTGCAGGTGCGCAGCATCATGTCCAGGCCAAGCGCGCCCTTCTTCGGCATGTAGGACCGCATGATCGCATAGCGGCCCTTGGGCATGACCGGCACGTCCTCGCGCTTCCACATGGGGTCGAAGCCGGTTCCGAGGAAGCCGAGGTTCAACTGGTCGGCGACCTGCTTGACCTCCATCAGGTGCTGGCCGGTCTCGTTGCAGATCTCGTGGACGTCCTTCAAGGGCGCGCCGGACAGCTCGAACTGGCCGCCCGGTTCCAGGCTGATCGATGCGGTCAGGCCATCGGCGTTGCGGCGCTCCAGCGCGATGACGTGGCCCGCCTCCTCCACAGGAGACCAGCCGAAGCGCTGCAGACCCGTCAGCATCGCGAGGATGCCGTTGTCGCCCTCGTACGTCGGACGCCGAAGGGTCGACTTGTCGAAGCCGAACTTCTCGTGCTCCGCGCCGATGCGCCACTGATCGCGCGGCTTCATGCCCTTCGACATGGCCTCGATCAGTTGATCCCGGGTCAGCGGCTCGTATTCGGCCATGTGCGGTCTTCGCCCCTCGTGTCGCGGCTAGATGGGCGACCGGAAGGCAACGCTCAAGGGGTATGTTTCTTTCCGGTCTTCGCGCGTCAGCGCAGAGCGGTTCCTCACAGTGAGCACAACGGTCCCACGGCGGGCACGGCGGGGCCTGCGCAACCGCTGTGATCGTTGCGTCTCGCTGCGGTCGCTGTGATGAACCTTCGGTTCGAGGCCTAGCGATCCCAGTCGCCGACGGCCGCCTGCCACAGCGTCAGCGCCGTCGTCGCGGCCGTGTCGGCGCGCAGCACCCGCGGTCCCAACGACACGCCTGTGGTGAAGGGCAGGGCGAGCAGCCGGTCGCGTTCCTCGGGCGTGAATCCGCCCTCCGGCCCGATCAGTATGGCCCACGACCCGCCGCCCGCCGCTTGCACCGCGCCGATCGCCGGCGCGCCGCCGGTCTCGTCGCAGAACATCAGCCGCCGCGCGGGGTCCCATCCGATCAGCAGCGCGTCCAGCTTCTCCGGCCTGTCGACCGCCGGCACATCCATCCTCCCCGTCTGCTCGGCGCTCTCCTCGGCGATGGCGTCCAGCCGGTCGAGGCGCAGGTGCTGCGGCTGGGTCCGGGCGGTGGTCACCAGCCGGATGCGCGCCGCGCCCAGCTCGGTCGCCTTCTCCACCGCGAACTCCAGCGCGGCCTTCTTCACCGTGGCGATCAGCAACTGCACGTCCGGCGGGGTGACCTGGGCGCGGACCTGTTCCTCGGCCCGCAGCACCACGCCCTTCTTGAGCACCTCGGCGACGGCGCACCGCCACTCGCCGTCCCTGCCGTTAAAGACGTGCAGCTCATCCCCCGCCTTCAGCCGCATCACCTGCGTCAGATACCGCGACTGATCGAGCGTCGGCGCGAGCGCCGCGCCGGGCGCGAGGGGCTGGGGAATGTGCAGTCGGATCATGACCGCCTCTGTGCGGTCAGAGCGTCCGTGCGATCAAGACCTTCATGATCTCGTTCGTGCCGCCGTAGATGCGCTGGACGCGGGCGTCCTTGTACAGCTGGGCGATCGGATACTCGTTCATGTAGCCGTAGCCGCCGTGGAGTTGCAGCATCTCGTCGATGACCTCGCCCTGGATGTCGGTGACCCAATACTTGGCCATCGAGGCGGTCGCGGCGTCCAGCCGGCCCTTCAGGTGCAAGCCCATGCAGTGGTCGACGAATACCTTTGCCACCGTCAGCTTGGTCTTCACCTCGGCCAGTTTGAACTGGGTGTTCTGGAAGTCGATGACCCGCTTGCCGAAGGCCCTCCGCTCCTTGACGTAGGCGAGGGTCTCCTGAAGCCCGCGCTCGGCCGCCGCGACGCCCTGGATGGCGATATTCAGACGCTCCTGCGGCAGCTGCTGCATCAGCTGGATGAACCCCTGGCCCTCGCCGCCGCCAATGACGTTCTCCAGCGGGACCTTCACGTCGTTGAAGAACAGTTCGGAGGTGTCGTTGGCCTCCATGCCGATCTTGTGCAGGTTCCGGCCGCGCTCGAAGCCGGCCGCGCCGTCCGTTTCCAGCACGATCAGGCTGGTGCCCTTCGCGCCCTCGGCCGGATCGGTCTTGGCCACGACGATGATGAAGTTCGCCAGCTGACCGTTGGTGATGAAGGTCTTGGAGCCGTTCAGAACGTAGTGATCGCCCTGCTTGATGGCGGTGGTCTTCACGCCCTGCAGGTCCGAGCCCGCGCCCGGTTCGGTCATGGCGATGGCGCCGACCAGCTCGCCCGACTGCAGGCGGGGCAGCCAGCGCTCTTTCTGCTCCTGCGTGCCGTAGTGCCAGACGTAGGGCATGACGATCGCATTGTGCAGCGAGATGCCGAAATGATCCGCGCCCTTCCAGCCCAGCTGGCGCATCAGCACCACCTCGTGGCGATAGTCGCCGCCGAAGCCGCCGTCCTCTTCCGGCTGCGACAGGCCCAGCAGGCCCGCCGCCCCCGCATCGTTCCACAGCGAGCGCGGCACCGACGAATCGGCGATCCACTGCTGCACCTTCTCGGGCGGCGCATGCTCGTCGATCCATTTGGCGACGCTGTCCGAGAAGAGGGTGATCTCCTCGTCCTGCATGAAGTCGGGATCGGGGCTGTTGAGAACGTTCATCGGATCACCGTCATCCAGTTCAGAACTGATCCGCCGGCATGGCCATCAGCACGTCCGCGCCGGTCTTCAGCTTGGCCAGATGCGCGCCGGCGTCCGGCAGGTTGCGCTCGACGAAGTAGCGGCCTGACATCAGCTTGTAGGCGTAGAAGGGATCGGTCGAGCCGCCATCCACCTGCGCCTGCGCCACCTTGGCCATCTGCGCCCACATATAGGCCAGGGCCGTGATGCCGAAGATGTTCAGATAGTCGGTCGAGGCGGCGCCGGCGTTGTCCGGGTTGGCCATGCCGTTCTGCATCATCCACATGGTGCCGTCCTGCAGCTTCTTCCTGGCGTCGGCCAGGCCGTCGACGAAGGGCTTCAGGCTCTCGTTCTGGCCGTTCTCCGACACGAAGGCGTCGATCTCGGCGAACCAGCTCATGATGGCGCGGCCGCCCTGGGCCGGCAGCTTGCGGCCGACGAGGTCCAGCGCCTGGATGCCGTTGGTGCCCTCGTAGATCATGGTGATCCGCGCATCGCGCAGATACTGCGAGGCCGGGAAATGCTCGGTGTAGCCCGAGCCGCCGTGCACCTGCATCGCCAGCGAGGCGACGTGGAAGCCCTTGTCGGTCAGATAGGCTTTCAGCACCGGCGTCAGCAGGCCCATGTAGTCCTTGGCCCTGGTGGCGACGGCCTCGTCCTCGGACTTCTCCAGATCGGCCTGAAGCGCGGTCCACAGGATGAAGGCCTGGCCGCCCTCGACGAAGGCGCGGGCCTCCAGGAGCATGCGGCGCACGTCCGGATGGACGATGATCGGATCGGCCGGGCCCTCCGGGTTCTTCGGCCCGGTGAGCGAACGGCCCTGAAGGCGATCGTTGGCGAACTCGACGGCGGCCTGGTAGGCGGCGGCGCCGATGGCCAGACCCTGCAGGCCGGTGCCGAGGCGCGCTTCGTTCATGACCACGAACATGTTGTTCATGCCGCGGCCTTCCTCACCGATCAGCCACCCCTTGGCGCCGTCGTACTGCATCACGCAGGTGGCGTTGCCGTGGATGCCCATCTTGTGCTCGAGGCCGGCGCATTCCAGCGTGTTGCGCTCGCCCGGCGTGCCGTCCTCGTTGACGAGGAATTTGGGCACCACGAACAGCGACAGGCCCTTGATACCGGGGACTGCCCCTTCCACGCGGGCCAGCACGGTGTGGATGATGTTGTCGGCGAAGTCGTGCTCGCCGGCCGAGATCCAGATCTTCTGGCCGGTGATCGAATAGCTGCCGTCGCCGTTCGGCACGGCCTTGGTGCGGACCATGCCCAGATCGGTGCCGCAGTGCGGCTCGGTCAGGTTCATCGTGCCGGTCCATTCGCCGGTCGACATCTTCGGCAGATACTTCTGCTTGATCTCTTCGGAGGCGTTGGCGTGGATGCCGGCCCAGGCTCCGGCCGTCAGACCGGGGTACATCGAGAAAGCCGCCGAGGCGCCGGCGGTGAACTGGCCGACTGCCGAACCGATGACCGAGGGCATGCCCTGCCCGCCATAGGCCGGGTCCATCATCAGCGAGGGCCAGCCGGCCTCGACCATCTGGTGATAGGCTTCCTTCCAGCCCTTCGGGGTGGTCACCACGCCGCCCTCGGCCCAGTGACAGCCCTCC
Organism: Caulobacteraceae bacterium; assembly: GCA_052441165.1. Lineage (GTDB taxonomy): Bacteria > Pseudomonadota > Alphaproteobacteria > Caulobacterales > Caulobacteraceae > Brevundimonas. The sequence continues at coordinate 14,137 of JBQVQW010000017.1, forward strand.
TTGTCGCCCGGATTGTTGACCGGGGCGATGACCTCCTCGGCGAATCGGCCCGCCTCCTCGAGGATCTGCTGGGCCAGCTCGGACGATACGTCCTGGAAGCCGGGCTGGTTGGTGTAGCGATCGATCTCCAGCACTTCACTCAGGATGAACGTCAGGTCGCGGACGGGCGCCTTGTAGGCCATGGTCAGGCTCTCGCTTTGAAGGGCTGGTAGTGGTGGTCGGTGTTGAGGCGGGCCTTCATCAGGCTCGCGTATTCCTCGGCGCCGGGGAGCAGGTCGGGGCGGTGCTCGCCCAGCTTCTCCTCCATCCAGCGGCAGGCCTCCTCGGCCGTCTCGATCGCGCCCTCGATGTCCTCGAGCTGCTGTTTCAGTGCGGCGATCTGGGCGCGGTGCTGGCGCAGGGCCACGGCCATCTGGTGGGCGTTGTGATCCTTGCGGTCATACAGATCCAGCATCGACTGGATCTCCTGCAGGCTGAAGCCGATGCGCCGGCCCCGCAGGATCAGTTTCAGCCGGGCGCGATCGCGCGCGTCATAGACACGGGTCTGACCCTTGCGCGCCGGATTGAGCAGCCCCTTGTCCTCGTAGAAGCGCAGGGCGCGGGCGGTCGCTCCGAACTCGCGGCAGAGCTGGCGGATCGAATAGGTGCGGTGATCATCGGCGGTCGCCATGCCCGCACCCTAAGCCGAAGTTGACGCGGACGTAAAGGGAAGGTTTTCCGACGCGCATACGAAAACGGCCGCCGGGCGAAACCCTGCGGCCGTCGTCCGATCGATTGTCGGCGAAACCTAGCGGACCTCGCGCGCCCGGAACCACAGCACCGGCGCGGTCATCGCGATCAGGATCGCATTGGTGATCGCCGGGCCGACATCCATGCCGGTCAGGTGAACCAGCAGCATGACGCATTCCAGCGCCAGCAGGCCCGAGGCGGCCATCACCAGTAGCGGGCGGCCGTGTTTCCATGACGCGAGCGGAGCCAGCAGCAGAACAGCCAGCACGATCTCGGCGACACCGAGGCCGCGGACGAAATTCTCCGCGACCAGCGCCGGCCAGCGCATCAGGTCCACCAGATTGGCGAACGGCTCTGTCAGCTTGGCGTAGCCGGCGGCCACGAAGAACATCGTCAGCCAGCCCTGCATCGTCCACAGGGTCAGGTTGCGGTAGCTCGCATTCAGCCGCGAGCGGGCGGGGGTGAGGGTATGAGAAGCCATTGTCGATGACGTCCGGGGAGGAGCGCTCTTCTTATTTGTAACAGCGACGAGATCGGTTTCGGGCTGGCGTTCCGCAAGAGGGACAAGCGCGGCTGTAACCATCCGTGACCCAACGGTGACACATGACTTCGACCCAAGCGTGGCCGTATTCATAAATCGCTGTAATGCAGCAGGCCTTGCGGTGGCGTTAAGAGCGGTCGGACACGGCATGACGGGTGGCTCCTGATCGACGCCGGAGCGACCGCCCCGATGTCGTCAGCTCTACCGCCACCCTGCTGCCAACCTGATGTCAGCAGTGCTCAGGTCTCGCCATCGTCTGCGCTCTCCTGCGGACCGGGTGCATAGACCATCAGGTCGCCGGGCTGGCAGTCGAGCGCGCGGCACAGGGCGTCAAGGGTGCTGAACCGGACGGCGCGCGCCTTGCCGGTCTTCAGGATCGACAGATTGGCGAGCGTGACTCCGACCCTGTCGCTCAATTCGGTCAGCGACATGCGGCGTTCGAGCAGAAGGCGATCAAGCTGGACGAGAATGGCCATGGCTGCGCCTCAGACCGTCATCTGCTGTTCGTCGCGCATCCTGGCGCCCTGCCGGAAGACCTCGGCCAGCATGAAGACGATCAGGATGGACAGCCAGGCGCCGAGGTCGATCTCGTATTCCAGGCCGTCGATGATGCCGCGCGGGACGAAGCGGGCCAGAACTGCGGCGCTGATTTCGATCCCGATCAGGCCGACGCCGATACCCTGAAGCCGCCCGACATTGGCCCGCTCGAAAGCGTCGCCCTGATCTACCGCCAGAAACATCCGGCGCAGGCGGTTCAGGATCCACCAGGTGCTGAGGCTGGCGATAAAGGCCGCCAGGAAGCTGGCGCGTTCATTCAACAGCAGCGGGCGCAGGCCGCTGTCGCTTTCCGCCAGGCCGTTCATGAAGCCGACGGCGAAGTCGGGCACGATCAGCGTCGTCAGAAGAAGCAGGCCGGTCGCGATCACCCCGACGGTGACGAAGATGTTCACGAACCCCAGAACCCAACGCAGTGCGCTGGCGACGGAACGACGTCCGATCAGTTTCATCCCGAAATCTCCTCTTGCCGCCCTCCGCGGCTCCATTCCGATATTCGATATGTTCGCATCGAATATCGATCAAGAGATTTATTGATAGTCGAGATGAAACCTTCGTAACCTTCAGCCCAGCGCGCGACGGACAGCGTCGACCCGGGCCAGCTTGGCCCGGAAAGGCTCCCAGTCGTCGTTGGCGGCGATGGCCGCCCAGATCGCCTCTACCTCGTCGATCAGCATCTCCTCCGGCTCCGCTCGGGCGAAGATCGCGGCCTCGAGCCGTTCGGGCCGATCCGGCTCATGCTCGAACAGGGCGAAACGGAAGTCGGCGAAGGTCTTGCTCTGATAGAGGGCCGCGCGCGGGCCGGACAGCGCCCGGGCCGACGAGGCGAAACCGGCGAACCAGTCGAAGAACAGCGGCTCCCAGCGCAGGGCCTCGCCGCCCTCGCGCAGCAGCGCCAGGGTCGAATCCAGCAGTCGCTGGTCGGCCGCCTCGCCCAGGCTCCTCACACCCAGCCGGTTCAGGAAGGCCGCCCGGAGGTGGCGGATATAGGCTGGGCCGAAGCCGTTCAGCGCATCGGTCAGCGGCTCGGCGTCGGCGACCAGCTTCAAGGCGCCTCCCAACTGGGTCAGGGCCCAGAACACCGCCTCGGGCTGGCGCGCGAAGGCATACAGGCCTGTCTGGTCGAAATAGGCGGCCGTGAAGCCCGGCTCATAGGACGGAAGGAACCGCCACGGACCGTAGTCGAAGCTCTCGCCGGTGACGTTCAGATTGTCCGTGTTCAGAACCCCGTGGACGAAGCCGGCCGCGACCCATCGGGCAGTCAGCCGCGCCAAGGCGTCGACCACCGCAGTCAGGAAGCCGGGCACGTCTCCGGCCGCCACCTCCGGGTGGTAGAGGGCGCGGGAATGTTCGACCAGGGTCTCCACCATGTCGGCGCGCCGGAAATAGGCCGCGCGCTGGAAGGTGCCGAAACGGATGTGGCTGTGCGACAGCCGCACCAGGACAGCCGAGCGGGCAGGGGAGGGCTCGTCGCCACGCACCAGCGCCTCGCCCGTCTCGATCAGGCTGAAGGCGCGGCTGGTCGGCACGCCCAGCGCCTCCAGCATCTCCGCCGCCAGCACTTCACGCACCCCGCCCTTAAGGGTTAGCCGTCCGTCGGCTGTCCGCGACCACGGTGTCGTGCCCGAGCCCTTCGTTCCGAGGTCCAGCAGGCGGCCCTCCGCTGCGTTATCGCTCGCGACGTTGTCGCTCGGGGCCAGTGCGCGCTCCCGAAGTTGCGCCGCAAGGAAGCCGCGCCCGTCACCGAGGTCGGGATTGTACGTCCGGAACTGGTGCCCGTGGTAGCGCATGGCGACCGGGCCCGGCTGGCCAGGCAGGGGCTCGAAGCGGCCGAAATGGGCGATCCATTCCGCGTCAGTCAGCGTCTCGAGACCGACAGTCGCCGCAGCTCGGTCGTTGCGGAACCGGAGGATGCTCTGCGGAAATCTCGCCGCCTCGACGGCGTCTCCATACTCGTCGCCGAGAAGGGCGAAGCGCGGCGTGGGTCGGTAGTCCGGGGAGAGCGGCATCGGGTGCAGTTGCGCGTCGCGGCGGCGTTTCGCAAGGTCCGCGCGCACAGGAGGTCTTCATGCTGATGCTCGTCGTCCGGGGTTCGTCGCTCGCCATCGCCGTCGGCACGCTCGTTCCGATCGCCACCGGGGCGATGGCCGATCCGGCCTTCGTGATCCCGGACATGGTTCTTGTGGCGATGCTGGCGATCGGGTCGCTCCTGCCGATGAAGGGCGCCCGTATCGTCCTGACCGGAGCCAATGCCTACGCCCTTGGGATCCTCGGGGTGGCGGCCGTCACCGGGCTGTCCCGCGTCGGCGGTGCCTCGCTGACCGTGGTCTTCGCCGCGGTCGCGGCAGGGCTCAATCTGGTCCTGATCGGGTTGAACCGGCGGCCTCCACAGGTATTGTAAAGGCAGACATCAGGCCGGGTCAGTCCCGGCCAGGCCGGCGCGTTCGCGAACCCGGTCCGGCGCCCGTCGATAACCTGGCGCCACGACCCTATCCGAACCCATCCGGAGAATGCCGTGGCCCGCAAGTTCACGCTCGACTTCCTCAAGACCGAAACCGCCTCGGGCGCCGCGCTCGGCGTCGCCGCCGTGGCGGCCCTCGCGGTCGCCAACTCGGCCTGGGGGCCTGCCTATTTCTCCTGGCTGAAGAGCGAGCATGTTCTGCAGCTCGGGCCGCTGCTGCTCGAGATGACGATCTCCGACTGGATCAAGGAGGGCCTGATGGCGCTCTTCTTCCTCGTCGTCGGTCTGGAGATCAAATACGAGATCCTGCGCGGCGAGCTCAGCGATCCGAAGAAGCTGGCGACGCCGGTCATCGCCGCGGCGGGCGGCATGATCGCCCCGGCGCTGGTCTACCTCGGTATCTCGGGCGCCTTGGGCGGACCTCATCAGGGGTGGCCGATTCCGCTGGCGACCGACATCGCCTTTGCGCTCGCCGTCTTCGCGGTGGCCGCGCGCAATCTGCCGTCGTCCCTGCGGGTGTTCCTGCTGACCCTCGCCATCGTGGACGATCTGGGCGCCATCGCCCTGATCGCGGTTCTGTTCTCGAGCGGCGTGCAACTGATGCCCCTGCTGGGTGTCGGCGTCCTGCTGGCCATCGGCGCGATCGGCGCGCGCTTCCAGAAGGTGCCCGCGCCGTTCTGGGTGCTCGGCTTCGCCCTCGTCTGGTGGCTGACCGTGCAGGCCGGACTGTCGACCTCCCTCACCGCCGTGGCCTTCGCCGCGATCGTGCCGGTGAACGCGCGCAGGGAGGACGGCCAGAGCCCGCTCAAGGAAGCCATGCACGACCTGCATCCCTACGTCTCCTGGCTGGTCCTGCCCCTGTTCGCCTTCGCCAAGGCGGGGGTCAGCTTCGCCGGCCTGTCGTTCGAGCAGGCCACTGCGCCGCTCGTGATCGGCATCGCCCTGGGCCTGTTCGTCGGCAAGCAGATCGGCGTCTTCGGCGCCGCCTGGCTGGCCTCGGCCCTGAAACTCGGCCGCAAGCCGACCGGATCGACCTGGCTGGAGGTCTATGGAGTCAGCCTGTTGTGCGGCATCGGCTTCACCATGAGCCTGTTCATCGGCGTGCTGGCCTTCCCGGGCGCGATCGACTCTCCGGAGCAGGTTGAGGTGAAACTCGGCGTGCTCGGCGGCTCCCTGCTCTCCGCGCTTGCCGCCGGGGCGATTCTTGGCGTCGCAGCCGCGCGCCGCAGGAAATTCGCCTAACGCGGTACGGATACTCACACGTGCAAAGCAAATATTGACCTAGCGTCAGCGATTTCTGTCGCTTTTGCGTCACAGTTTGCTTCACCTTCCTGTCAATTGAGACGCGAAGTTGTCACGCTTCTTGTCGCTGACAGGCCCCTGAGTTACCCAAATTACTGGAATTCCGCCCTCCACGTAGAAGGCGGACCAAGGGATCAGGAAACGCCGCGGCTCCGCAGAGATGCAGCCCGGCCTACGTCGGGAGCCGTGCATGCGCCTTACCAATCTTCTTCGGACCACCGTTTCGGCCGCCGTCGTCGGCGCCTGCGCGTTCGGTCTGGCCGGAACCGCCGCGGCCCAGTCGCAGGACGGCCCGACGACGATCGACGACATCATCGTCACCGCCCAGAAGCGCGAGCAGAACCTGCAGGACGTGCCGATCGTGGTCACCAGCCTGCCGGCCGAGACCCTCGAGAACGCCGGCGTGCGCGACATCAAGGATCTGCAGATCCTGACCCCCGGCATGACCGTCACCTCGACCCAGTCGGAAGCCTCGACCACCGCCCGCATCCGCGGCGTCGGCACCGTCGGCGACAACCCCGGTCTGGAAAGCTCGGTCGGCGTCGTGATCGACGGTGTCTATCGCTCGCGCAACTCGGTCGGCTTTGGCGACCTGGGCGAAATGAGCCGCATCGAGGTTCTGAAGGGCCCGCAGGGCACCCTGTTCGGCAAGAACACCTCGGCCGGCGTCATCAACATCATCACCGAGGCCCCGTCCTTCACCCCGGGCTACAGCGCCGAGGCCACCGTCGGCAGCTACGGCCAGATGGGCGTTTCCGGCTCGGTCACCGGCCCGATCACCGACCAGCTGGCCTTCCGCCTCTACGCCGGCCGCCGCGTCCGTGACGGCTTCTACACCGTCGACACCGGCGACGGTCCGCGCACCAACACCGACGACCAGAACCAGGACTTCGTCACCACGCGCGGCCAGCTGCTGTGGCTGCCGAACGACAACACCTCGGTCCGCGTGATCGCCGACTACACCTCGCGCGACGAATACTGCTGCACGGGTGTGCAGATCCGGACCGGCCCGACCTATCCGTTTATCGACGGCCTCTCGAACGGCACCGGCCAGCGTCCGCCGGCCACCGGCTTCGGTCCGCTGCCGTTCTCGCGCCAGGCGTTCGCCAACCGTGGCACCGGCCAGGACATCAAGGACATGGGCGTCTCGATCGAGGCGAACATCGACATGCCGGACCTGTTCGGCGGCGCCACCCTGACCTCGGTCACCTCGTGGCGTGACTGGAACGGCGATATCGGCATGGATATCGACTACACCGGCGCCGACATCGCCTACCGCGAGCAGGACGGCCAGTACGGCTATTCGGTCGACAACCTGACCCAGGAACTGCGTCTGGCCGGCTCGAACGAGAAGCTGGACTGGCTGGTCGGCCTGTTCGCCACCCGCGAGCGCATCGGCCGCGGCGACAGCTGGTTCTACGGCCCGGACTACACCCCGTTCCTGTCGTTCCTGCTCAGCGCACAGCTGAACCGCGCCAACCCGGCGATCCCGGTCAGCCCGGGCATCATCGGCTGCTTCAGCCGCCCGGGTCAGACCGCCGGCGGTCTGCAGGGCTGCCTCGGCACCGGCGGCACCGGCACGGGTCCGTTCGGCCCCGGCGGCGCGGTCGTGACCGTTCCGACCTTCCAGGCCACCGGCCCGGGCTTCACCCTCGGCCAGGGCTTCGCCGACTTCTACGACCAGGAGTCGACCTCGTTCGCCGTGTTCACGAACAACACCTGGCACGTCACCGACCAGTTCGATATCACCCTGGGCCTGCGCTACACCCAGGACGACAAGAGCCTGGACGCCCAGCAGCGTAACCTGAACGGCAACGGCGCCACCTGCGCCGCCTTCGCCGGCAACGCCGCCGCCATCGGTGCGGGTCTGGGCAGCGCCTCGGCCGCCTCGACCATCATCGGCAACGCCTGCCTGCCGTGGTCGAACTTCGCCTACAACAACCGCAACATCGCCGAGGACTTCAGCGACGGCGAACTCAGCGGCACGATCAAGGCGTCGTACCGTCTGAACGAGTCGCTGCTCGGCTACGTGTCGTATGCCCGCGGCTACAAGTCGTTCGGCTACAACCTCGACCGCGTGCAGACCGGCATCACCCCGGTGGCCTCGCTGCTGTTCCCGTCGGAAGTGGTGGACAGCTACGAAGCCGGCGTGAAGATGACGCTGCTGGACCGCACCCTGCTGCTGAACGCGACCTACTTCGACCAGACGTTCACCGACTTCCAGCTGAACACCTTCCTGGGCACCGCCTTCGTGGTGGAGTCGATCCCGGAGCTGACCTCGCGCGGTGTTGACGCCGACTTCCTGTGGTTTACCCCGGTCGAGGGCCTGAGCCTGTCGGGCGGTCTGACGTATACCAACACCGAGTACGGCGACTTCACCGCCGCCGACCTGACCAACCCGGGCAACTTCCCGCAGCTGTCGCTGCTGCCGGGCGCCCGCGCTTCGTTCGCCCCGGAGATCTCGGCCTCGGCCTCGATCAACTACGATCGCAGCATCGGCGGCGGCAACCGGATGGGCTTCAGCCTCGCCGCCAAGTACATGAGCGAGTACAACACCGGCTCGGACCTGCTGCCGTACAAGATGCAGGACGCCTTCACGACCGTGAACGGCCGCATCTCGATCGGTTCGGAAGACGAGCGCTGGACCCTCGACCTGTGGGCCCAGAACCTGACCGACGAAGAGTACGTCCAGGTCGCCTACAACGCCCCGCTGCAGGGTTCGGCCTTCCAGTCGACCGTCCAGGCCGGCGGCAGCAACCCGGGCACCTTCTACAACCAGGCTCTGGATACCCAGACCTACGACGCCTACCTGGGCCAGCCGCGCACCTACGGCGCGACCCTGCGCTTCAAATACTGATCGCACGCCCTTCGGGCGCCGCATCGACCGGCCGGGGAGCGATCCCCGGCTGGTTTTGTTTGTGCGGTTTCCGCAACGGCAATTGAACGGACACAGTGTTCCGGGAATGCGGTGAAATCTCCCCGGGGCACGACGGGCGCGCCGTTTTCGGACGAAGGCGCCGTTGGTCGCGCTGAACCATGCGTCGGCGCGAGAGGATGGCGGCGTCCGGGTCCACGCCCGCAAACAGAACGAGGCGTGGACGGCGGACGAGGAAACGCCGCGGCCGCCATATGAAGCTGCCCGGTCCATGTCGGGGAGCAGCCATGCGACTTAACCAGATCCTTCGCGCCACCGTTCCGGCCGCCGTCGTGGGCGCCTGCGCCTTCGGCCTAGCCGGAGCCGCCACGGCCCAGTCCGCACAGGACGGGCCGGCCACCATCGACGACATCATCGTTACGGCCCAGAAGCGCGAGCAGAGTCTTCAGGACGTGCCGATCGTCGTGACCAGCCTGTCCGGTGAAATGCTGGAAGATGCGGGTGTTCGCGACATCAAGGACCTGCAGATCGTCACCCCGGGCCTCGTGGTGACCTCGAACTCGTCCGAGGCGGCGACGACCGCCCGCATCCGCGGCGTCGGCACCGTCGGCGACAACCCCGGTCTGGAAAGCTCGGTCGGCGTCGTCATCGACGGCGTCTACCGCTCGCGCAACTCGGTGGGCTTCGGCGATCTGGGCGAACTCAGCCGCATCGAGGTGTTGAAGGGCCCGCAGGGCACCCTGTTCGGCAAGAACACCTCGGCCGGCGTCATCAACATCCTGACCGAAGCTCCATCCTTCACCCCCGGTTACAACGCCGAGGTGACGTTCGGGAACTATGGCGCCATGGGCGTCACGGGCTCCGTGACCGGCCCGATCACCGATCAGATGGCCTTCCGCCTCTACGCAGGCCGCCGGGTCCGCAACGGCTTCTACGACGTCGACACCGGCGACGGTCCGCGCACCGAAACGGACGACAACAACCAGGACTTCTGGACCACCCGCGGCCAGCTGCTCTGGATGCCCGACGACAACACCTCGGTCCGGGTCATCGCCGACTATTCGCGTCGCGACGAGTACTGCTGCACCGGCGTCCAGGTCCGCACAGGCCCCACCTACCCCCTCATCGATCTGCTTTCGAACGGCGCGGGCCAGCGGCCGCCCGCGGCCGGCTTCGGTCCGTTGCCATACTCCCGTCAGGCCTACGCGAACCGCTCGAGCGACCAGGAGATCGAGGACAAGGGCGTCTCGGTCGAGGCCAACATCGACCTGCCTTCGCTGTTCGGCGGGGCCCGGCTGACGTCGATCACCGCCCTGCGCCGCTGGACGTCATCGAACGGGCAGGAGTCCGACTATACCGGCGCGGACATCGCCTACCGGGTCAACGACGGCAATTTCGGCTACGGCGTCGACAACTTCAGTCAGGAACTACGGCTCGCCGGGCGGACCGACAGGCTGGACTGGCTGGTCGGCGTCTTCGCCACCACGGAGGGAATCGAGCGCGGAGACACCTTCTACCTCGGCGCTGACTACACGCCGCTGCTGTCGCTTCTGATCTCGAGCCAGCTCAACGCCGCCAACGCCACGATCCCGGTCAGCCCGACCACCATCGGCTGCTACACCCGCGCCAACCAGACGGCCCAGGCCTTCGGCGCCTGCCTCGCCAGTGGCGGTACCGGAACCGGTCCGTTCGGTCCGGGCGGCGCAGTCGTCACCAACCCGGCCTTCCAGGCGACCGGGCCGGGCTTCACCGTCGGCCAGACCTTCGAGGACGACTACAGTCAGGACTCGACGTCGTTCGCTGTGTTCACCAACAACACCTGGCACGTCACCGACGCCTTCGATGTGACCGTCGGTCTGCGCTACACCATGGACGAGAAATCGGTCGACGGGGCGCAACGCAACACCAACGGCAACGGGACGACCTGCAACGCGGCTCTCGCCAACGCCGCTGCGATCGGAGCGGTGCTCGGCGCCAACACTTCGGCGATCCTGGGCCGCTTCTGCCTGCCGTGGACCAACTCGGCCTTCCAGAACCGGACGATCGACGAGAGCTTCGACGACGGCGAACTCAGCGGCACGGTCAAGGCCTCGTACCGGTTCAATCCTTCGGTCATGGCCTATGTTTCCTACGCCCGTGGGTACAAGTCGTTTGGCTACAACCTGGACCGGGTGCAGACCGGCATCACGCCCGCCAGCTCGCTGTTCTTCCCGTCCGAGGTCGTGGACAGCTACGAGGCCGGCGTGAAGATGACGCTGCTGAACCGCACCCTGCTGCTGAACGCCTCATACTTCGACCAGCGCTTCACCGACTTCCAGCTCAACACCTTCCTGGGCACCTCGTTCGTGGTGGAGTCCATTCCGGAGCTGAACTCGCGCGGCGTCGACGCCGACTTCCTGTGGTTCACCCCGGTCGAGGGGCTGAGCCTGCAAGGCGGCCTGACCCTGATCGACGCGCAGTATGGAGAGTTCACCGCCGCCGACATGGCCAACCCGGGCAACTTCCCGCAGCTGTCGTTGCTGCCGGGCAACCGGGCATCCTTCGCGCCGGAGGTGTCGGGCACGGCGTCCATCAACTTCGACCGTTCGATCGGCAACGGGATGCGGGCCGGCTTCAGCCTCGCGGCCAAATACACCAGCGAGTACAACACCGGTTCGGATCTGCTGCCGTTCAAGATGCAGGACGCCTACACCGTGCTGAACGGACGGGTCTCGCTGGGCTCCGAGGACGAGCGCTGGACGGGCGAGTTCTGGGTGCAGAACCTGACCGACGAGGAATACTATCAGGTCGTCTACAACGGCTTCATCCAGGGCAACGCCTTCGCCTCGACGGTGCAGCCGGATGGCAGCTTCTACAATCCTGCACAGGACACCCTGACCTACAACGCCTTCCTCGCTCACCCGAGAACCTGGGGTGTGACGCTGCGCGTCCGCTACTGACCGCACTGCAGCGCCGAAAGCAGAACCGGCCGGGGATCGCTCCCCGGCCGGTTTCATTTTCAGCCGTTGACGTCGGCGGGCTTCGGCTCTTTCGGCCCCGGGACCGTGCGTTGCCCGGCGAACAGCTTGCCGCCCTGACGTCGCATCCAGCCGGCGATATCGTCCACAATGGTGAAGATCGCGGGGATGTAGAGCAGGGACAGGAAGGTCGAGGAGATCAGGCCGCCCAGAACGGCCACGGCCATGGGCGAGCGGAACTCCACGTCGGCGCCGATGCCGATGGCGATCGGCACCATGCCCGCGCCCATCGCGAAGGTGGTCATCAGGATCGGACGGGCCCGCTTGTGGGCGGCGTCCATGATGGCCTCGTGCCGGCTCATCCCGTCCTTCTCGGCCATGATCACATAGTCGACCAGAAGGATGGAGTTCTTGGCTGCGATCCCCATCAGCATGAGCACACCGATCAGGGCCGACATGGAGAAGCTCTTGCCGGCGATGACCAGGGCGATGAACGCCCCGCCGATGGCCAGCGGCAGCGCCGCCATGATGGTGATCGGATAGGCGAAGCTTTTGAACAGCAGCGTCAGCACCGCGTACATCAGCAGGATGCCCGACAGGAAGGCGATGGCGAAGCCGGTGATCATCTCCTGGATGAACTCGGCATCGCCGGCCGGCACCTGACGCACCCCCGCCGGCAGGTTCTCCACCGACGGCAGACGCTGCACGGCCTGACCGGCGGCGCCGGTGGTGATGCCGTCCAGTTCGGCGGTGATCGAGGCGATCCGCGAACGGTCCTGACGGCTGACCGTGGCCGGTCCGGCGCCGAAGGCGACGTCAGCGACCGCGCTCAGCGGCACCTGACCGCCCGTGGAGGTCGGCACGCGCAGGTTCTCGATGACTGTCAGGTCCTCGCGGGCCGTTTCGGTCAGTTGCAGGCGGATCGGGATCTGTCGGTCGCCCAGATTGTATTTCGGCAGGTTCTGGTCGATGTCGCCGATCGTGGCCACACGGACCGCCTGCGAGATCGATGCGGCGGAAACGCCGGCGAGGGCTGCCTCGTCGGCCCGTGGCGTGACCACGATCTCCGGACGGGCGATCGCCGCTGTGTTGACGACGTTGGCCAGGCCGGGAACGCCGCGCATCTCCTCCTCGACCTTGCGGGCGGCGGCTTCGAGCGTCGCCGGGTCATCGCCCAGGATCGAGAAGGTGTAGCTGGTGCCGTCGCTGGGTCCGCCGCCCTGCTGGGCGATGCCGGCCCGGATGCGCGCCCCCGGAATGGCCTTCAGCTCGTCGACCATGATGCGGGCGAACTCCTGCTGGCTCAGGTCGCGCCTACCCTTGGGCACCATGTCGGCGAAGATGTTCGCCTGGTTCACGTCCTGACCGCCGATGGCGGCGTAGACGGAGGTGACCTCCGGACGGGCCTCCAGTCGTTCGGTCACCTGACGCACGATGGCGTCGGTCTGGGCCAGCGTCGATCCGGGCGGCGTCTCCACCTGGAAGGCCGCGCGGCCCTCGTCTGCGGGCGACATGAACTCGAAGGACATCTTCGCGGCGACCGACAGGAAGATCGAGCCGACCAGGAACAGGATGCCCAGCACGAACACCTTCCAGCGGTTGGCCAGCGACCAGCGCAGGCTGCGCAGATAGCCGCTCATCCAGGGCGGATCGCGGTCCTCGTGCTTCGTGTGCCGCAGCAGATAGGCGGCCATCAGCGGCGTCAGCGTCCGCGCCACGACCAGCGAGAAGAAGACCGAGATACAGGCCGCCAGTGCGAAGGCCTTGAAGAACTGACCGATGATGCCGGGCATGAAGCCGACCGGGGCGAACACGGCGATGATGGTGCCGGTGGTGGCCACGACGGCCAGACCGATTTCGTCCGCCGCCTCGATCGAGGCGTCATAGGGCGCCTTTCCGTCCCGCATGTGCCGGACGATGTTCTCGATCTCCACGATCGCGTCGTCGACCAGAATGCCGATGGTCAGTGACAGGGCCAGCAGGGTCACCACGTTCAGAGACTGGTCCATCGGCCCGATGATGGCGAACGTCGGGATCAGCGACATGGGCATGGCCGTCGCCGCGATCAGGGTCGCGCGCCAGTCGCGCAGGAAGATGAACACGACGATGACCGCGAGCAGGGCGCCCAGCCCCAGCGCTTCCAGCGAGGCGAGATAGCTCTCCTCGATGTATTTCACGCTCGAGGTGACCTCCTCGATGGTCAGCTCCGGGTGCGCCTCGTCGATCTTCTCGACCTCGTCGCGGACCCTGGCCGAGACGGTGACCTCGCTGGCCGAGCGCGAGCGCAGGAAGTTGAAGGTCACGGCCTCCTGACCGTCGTAGCGGGCGATCCGGCGCGGCTCGCTCCACTTGTCCTCGACCGTGCCGAGATCACCGAGGCGGATGGTCTTGCCGTCGCCCAGCGGCACCAGGGTCTCGCGCAGCTGCTCGACCGAGGTCGCCGCGCCTATGGTGCGCACGGCCCGTTCCGAGCCGGCCACGGTCACGCGGCCGCCGGGCAGATTGTTGTTGACGTTGGTCAGGGCCTGGCTGACCTGTGCCGCCGTCACGCCGTAGGCCGACAGCCGCTGCGGATCCAGCTCGACCCGGATCTCGCGATCCACGCCGCCCGACCGGTTGACCTCGCCGACGCCGCCCAGCGCCAGCAGGGCGCGGCTGACCTCGTTGTCGACGAACCAGCTGATCTCCTCCGGCGTCATCGACGGCGAGCGGACCACATAGGTGATCAGGGCGTCGCCGGTGATGTCGATGCGCTGGACCGTCGGTTCCTGCATGTCCTGCGGCAGGGAGGCGCGCACGCCGCTCATGGCGTTGCGGACGTCGTTGGTCGCCCGCTCGGTATCGGTGCCCAGTTCGAACTCGATGGTCGTGGAGGACACGCCGTCCGAGACGTTCGAGTAGATGTGGCGCACACCCGACAGGCCCGCGATCGAGTCCTCGATCAACCGGGTGACCTGCACCTCCATCTCCGCCGGCGCGGCGCCGGGGCGCGCGGCGGTGACGGAGACGATCGGGAAGTCGATGTCGGGGTTGTTGTTGATCCGCATCCCCGCGAACCCCACCGCCCCCGCCAGCGTCAGCAGGACGAACAGCAGGATGATCGGAATGGGGTTCCGGATGGACCAGGAGGAGATCTGGTTCATGACGACGCTCTCCCTCTGGTCAGTTGGCGGCAGGTCGGGCGGCGGCGGGCGCCGCTGCGGCGGCCGGCTGGCGCGTCGCCGGAGCGGCCGCGACACGGACGCGATCTCCCTCGTTCAGGAAGCCCGCGCCCTCGACCACCACCCGCGCCCCGGCGTTCAGGCCGGCGACGGCGGTGCGGGTCTGCTGGCGGTTGACCACAGTGACCGGCTGGAAATGCACGGTGCTGGCGTTCTGCATCACGAACACGCCGGCGCGGTTGTTGCGATACAGGATCGCCGCGGTCGGCACGACCGTGGCCGGGGCGCTGCCCGCGTCGATCCGGGCGCGGGCGAACATGCCCGGCTTCAGCTGCGACCCCGGGGCCAGCGAGATGCGGGCCAGACCGAGGCGGGTCCCGGCGTCCACCTCGGGCGTCACGATGCGGACCGTGCCGGTCGTCGGCGCGGCCTGGCTGGAGGTGATCTCGGCGCTCTGGCCCGAGCGGATCAGCGCCAGTTCCGTCTCCGGCACCTGGGCGTCCAGCTCGAGACGGCCGTCGCGCACCATGCGGAACAGCTCGGTCCCGGCGGCGATGATCTGGCCGCGGGTCACGCTGCGGCTGATGATCTGGCCCGAGACCGGCGCGCGGATGGTCGCCTGCGACAGGCGGGTGCGCGTCTCGGCCAACGACGCGCGGGCGGCGGCCAGATTGGCCTGCGAGGCCCGCTGGTTGGCCAGCGCCGTGTCGAGCGACGCCTGGCTGAGGAAGCCGCGCTCCTTCAGTTCCTGCGCCCGGCCCAGCGCGGCGTCGTCGCGCGCCGCATTGGCCTCGGCCGTCTGCACGGCGGCCTGCTGCTGGCGCACCTGGGCGTCCAGAAGGGCGGTGTTCATCTGCACCAGCGGCTGGCCCTGACGGACGTAGGCGCCCTCGTCGACCAGCACGGCGGTGGCCACCAGCCCGCCGGTCTCGGCGCCCACCGGCACCTCTTCCCAGGCCGAGACGGTGCCGGAGGCGGTCACGGTGCGCGGCAGGTTCTCCGTCGCGGCGACCTGCACGCTGACCGTCTGGGTCCCGGCCGGCGCCTTCTCCTTGTCCTCGCCGCCGTGCCCGCCACAGGCAGCCAGCGCGACGGTTGCGGTCATGAGCGCCACGGCGGCGCCGGTCCAGCGGGTGCGGATGCGGATCGACACTTGGTATCCCCTTGGTGAGCCGACAGGGGGAGGAACCCGTCGCCCGTGCGTGAGGAACGCCGCGTCGCGGCGTCCGGTTGTCATCCGTCGTTGAATACAGATTTCCGCGCTGTCGGGAAACGGACAAAGCGCCGCCTTACCCCGAAGTAATCCGTAACGAAATCAGTGGCGGACCGGCTCCGGAGCCCCGATCAATCCTCGTCCATCTTGAGCGCGGCGATGAAGGCTTCCTGCGGGATCTCGACCTTGCCGAACTGGCGCATCCGCTTCTTGCCTTCCTTCTGCTTCTCCAGAAGCTTCTTCTTCCGGGTGGCGTCGCCGCCGTAGCATTTGGACGTCACGTCCTTGCGCAGGGCGCGGACGGTCTCGCGGGCGATGATCTTGCCGCCGATGGCGGCTTGGATCGGGATCTGGAACATGTGCGGAGGGATCAGCTCCTTCATCTTCTCGACCATGCCGCGGCCGCGGGTCTCGGCCCGGCCGCGGTGCACCAGCATCGACAGGGCGTCGACCGGCTCGGCGTTGACGAGGATGTTCATCTTGACCAGATCGCCGGGCTTGTAGTCGGTCAGCTCGTAGTCGAACGAGGCGTAGCCCTTCGAGATCGATTTCAGCCGGTCGTAGAAGTCGAACACCACCTCGTTCAGCGGCAGCTCGTAGACGACCATGGCGCGGGTCCCGACCCAGGTCAGCTCCTTCTGCTCGCCCCGGCGGTCCTGACACAGCTTGATGACGCCGCCGAGGTATTCCTCCGGCGTCATGATCACGGCCTTGATCCACGGCTCCTCGATCTCGAGGATCTGCATCACGTCGGGCAGGTCGGCCGGGTTGTGCAGGTCGATGGTCGTGCCGTCGCGCTGGTTGATCTTGTAGACCACCGAGGGGGCGGTCGCGATCAGGTCGAGGTTGAACTCGCGGCTGAGGCGCTCCTGGATGATCTCCAGGTGCAGCAGGCCGAGGAAGCCGCAGCGGAAGCCGAAGCCCAGCGCCGCCGAGCTCTCCATCTCGTAGGTGAAGCTGGCGTCGTTCAGGCGCAGGCGGGCGATGGCGGCGCGCAGGTCCTCGAAGTCGGCCGCGTCCACCGGGAACAGGCCGCAGAACACCACCGACTGCACGTCCTTGAAGCCCTTCAGCGGCTCGGCCGTCGGCTTCTTCTCGTCGGTGATGGTGTCGCCGACGGCGGCGTGGGCCACTTCCTTGATCTGGGCGGTGATGAAGCCGACCTCGCCGGGCCCGAGGCTCTCGACCGGGGTGTTCTTGGGCAGGAAGACGCCGACCCGGTCGACCAGATGGGTCGAGCCGTTCTGCATGAACTTGACCCGCTGCCCGGCCTTCAGCACGCCGTCGAACACGCGGACCAGCAGCACGACGCCGAGGTAGGGGTCGTACCAGGCGTCCACCAGCATGGCCTTCAGCGGCGCATTGATGTCGCCCTTCGGCGCCGGCAGGCGGGTGACGATGGCCTCCAGCACCTCCTCGATGCCGATGCCCGACTTGGCCGAGGCCATCACGGCGTCCGAGGCGTCGATGCCGATCACGTCCTCGATCTGGGCGCGCACCCGGTCGGGCTCGGCGGCCGGCAGGTCGATCTTGTTCAGGACCGGCACGATCTCGTGGTTGTTGTCGATGGCCTGATAGACGTTGGCCAGCGTCTGGGCTTCCACGCCCTGCGAGGCGTCCACCACCAGCAGCGAGCCCTCGCACGCGGCCAGCGAGCGCGAGACCTCGTAGGCGAAGTCGACGTGCCCCGGCGTGTCCATCAGGTTCAAGACGTACTCCAGCCCGTCCTTCGCCCTGTAGGTCAGGCGCACGGTCTGCGCCTTGATGGTGATCCCGCGCTCCTTCTCGATGTCCATGTTGTCGAGCACCTGCGCGCTCATCTCGCGCGCGGTCAGGCCGCCGGTGACCTGGATCAGCCGGTCCGACAGGGTCGATTTGCCGTGGTCGATGTGCGCAACGACGGAGAAGTTGCGGATGCGTTCGATAGGAGGGGTCGTCATGGTCCGGCGCGCCTAGCACGACGGGGGGAAAAGCGCGAGCGGGGCGAAGAATTCTAACTTTCGGCCGATATCTACAGGCGGCGCATTCCTGAAAAGGTTCTCTTCTTGTTCTCCTGGCGGAATCCTGGCAGTCTGGCAGGCTCAGAGAGCGCGGAGTTTGCCGTGTCGGAGTATGCCCTCATGGTGAAGCAGGCGGGTCGGGCGGCGGCCGACAAGGCGGTCGATCTCGGCTATATCGAGCGCGATACGAAGCCGGCGCAGCCGAAGCTGGAGTTGGTCCGGACGGCCAAGAATGCCGACGAGGCCGGGTTCACCTTCATCGATCTGTTCGCCGGGATCGGTGGACTGAGGCGCGGGTTCGAGTCGATCGGCGGACGCTGCGTCTTCACGTCCGAATGGGACAAGTACAGCCAGCAGACCTATCGGGCGAACTTTCCGAACGATGCTCACGAGATCAGTGGTGACATCACCAAGGTCGATGTGTCGGACATTCCTGCCCACGACGTCCTGCTGGCGGGCTTCCCGTGTCAGCCTTTCTCGATCGCCGGCGTGTCCAAGAAGAACGCCCTGGGGCGGGCCCACGGCTTCGCTGACGCGACGCAAGGAACCCTTTTCTTCGATGTGGCGCGGATCATCGCACACCATCGTCCGGCGGCCTTCCTGCTCGAAAATGTCCGTAACCTGGTCAGCCACGACAAGGGGCGGACGTTCCAGACGATCAAGGACGTTCTGACTCAGGACCTCGGCTACACGATCGACTTCCGCGTCATCGACGGCCGCCACTGGACGCCCCAGCACCGCGAGCGGATTTTCATCGTGGGCTTCCGCGAGGATCAGGGCTTCCGCTTCGCGGATATGAAGCTGCCTGACGCGGCGCCAAAGCTGGTCGAGATCCTCCATCGCGAAGGCGACGAGAGCGAGATCCCGGACCAGAAATACACGGTCGGAAACTCCGGGCGGGTCGCCGACAAATACACCCTGACCGACCACCTCTGGAATTATCTCCAGCGGTACAAGGAAAAGCACCAGGCCGCCGGCAACGGCTTCGGCTTCGGTCTGGTCGGGCCAGACGACGTCGCCCGCACCCTGTCGGCGCGCTACTACAAGGACGGCTCGGAAATCCTGGTGAAGCAGGACGACAAGCCGGCGCCGCGCCGCCTGACCCCGCGCGAATGCGCGCGTTTGATGGGTTTCGACAGCCCCCGCGGGGCGGACTTCGTCATCCCGGTGTCCGACACCCAGGCCTATCGCCAGTTCGGCAACTCGGTCGTGGTACCGGCCGTGAAAGCGGTCGCCGAACATATGAAGCCGTATCTGCTCGCGGCTTTGGGCAAGACGCCGATGGCTTCGGTTGGCTGACGTCGTCGATCCGGCGACCCGCAGCCGGATGATGGCCGGCATCCGGGGCAAGAACACCAAACCGGAACTGCTGATCCGCAGGGCCCTGCACGCGCGCGGTTTCCGCTACCGACTGCACTGCGACCTGCCAGGCAAGCCCGACATCTGCCTGCCGAAGTATCGCGCCGTGGTCTTCGTGCATGGCTGCTTCTGGCATGGCCACGACTGCCATCTGTTCAAATGGCCGAAAACCCGGCCGGGTTTCTGGCGGGCGAAGATCGCGCGGAATCGGGAGGTCGACCGGCTGGCGGACGAGCGATTGCTGGCGGAGGGCTGGCGTGTGGCGACGGTCTGGGAATGTGCGATCAAGGGGCGCCACAGGTTGCAGATGCCGGATGTCCTGGACACTCTGCAGGCTTGGCTGGTGTCGGATGTGCTGACGCTATCGATCCGGGGGGACGACAATGCCGGTGACCAGCCTTCCTGACTGGATCGCCCAATTCGCCCAGCCAGAGCATGTCTGGTTCGCGAAGCGCCTGTCCGCCAACGACACCCTGCAAACCAAGGCTCATCAGGCAGGCCCCTATTTCCCGAAGGATATCCTCTTCCGCGTGCTGCCGGCATTGCACGACGAGAGCGTCCTGAACCCTCGCGTCGCCCTTCAGGCGTTCATCGATTCCCACCCTGACGTTCGGACAGTGACGCCGATCTGGTACAATGGGAAGCTCTTCGGGAAGACGCGCAATGAGACGCGGGTCACGGGATGGGGTGGGGCAGACTCCGCTGTCCTCGATCCTGCCAGTACCGGCGCGCTAGCCGTTTTCGTTTTCGAGAACGGCGCCGAAGGTCCGGCCAATTCCCTGCATGTCTGGGTGTGCGACGGGTACGAGGACGAGGTGTTCGAAGACGTTCTCGGACCGGTAGAGCCGGGACGGCTTTTGATCTGGCGGCCGGGGGACCCGATCGATCTTTTCTCGACCGGCTCTGCCTTCGCATCATGCCAACTTCGCCCATCGCAAATGCCCGAGTCCTGGTTGACGGCATTTCCGTCGGCAGCGGACATCGTCCGGAAAGCTGTGGAGTTGCGGCCACTGCAAAGCGAACGGCCGGACGTCCGGCTTCTGCGCCGGCGCGATTGCGAGTTCGAAATCTTCAGGGCTGTTGAGGAGGCGGTCGAGTCCCCAAAGATCGCAGCGGGGTTCGCTGGCCTCGGCCAGTTCCTCGGGCTCGCTCAAACCATCCTCCAGAGACGGAAGTCGCGCTCAGGGCGATCTCTTGAGCTGCAGACGCGGGAGATATTTCTCGAGGAGGGTCTGGTTGACGGGCACTCCTTCAGCCACGGAGGGCAGTCTGAAAATGGAAAGAAGCCGGACTTTCTCTTTCCTTCAGTCCGAGCCTACTCAGACCCGGCGTTCCCAGCGGATCGGCTCAGGATGCTTGCCGCCAAAACGACCGCGCGAGACCGATGGCGCCAGATCCTGAATGAGGCAGACAGGGTCGGCACAAAGCACCTGCTTACACTGCAGGAAGGAGTCTCTTTGAGCCAGTTCGCAGAGATGAAAGCGGCGAACGTCCAACTCGTCGTGCCCGCATCGTTGACCGATAAATACCCTCAGGCCGTACGCCCCGAACTGATGACATTGGACAGCTTCATCTACGAAGTCCGCACGCTCGTTTGAGGCTTTGGAGGGCCCTCGCCGCAGCGGGGCGGCGAAGTTTACTCCGGCTTCCGCATCAGCCTGTCCATCCGGCCCAGCAGGAGGGTGAAGGCGAGGATCAGGGCGGCGTCGATGGTCCAGCCGATCAGGGGACGGGTCAGGGCGATGAGGTCGGGATCGGGGGCGGTGAGGGGCATGGCGGCGGCTACCAGATCCTGACCCGCTGATCCGGGGGCAGGTACAGGGGATCGCCGGGCCGGATGTCGAAGGCGGCGTACCAGGCGTCGTGGTTGCGCACCGTGGCCGCGCGGTAGGGGCCGGGGGCGTGGTTGTCGGTCGCGAACTGGCGGCGGGCGCCGGCCTCGGACTGCAGCCTGCGCCAGCGTCGGGCGAAGGCGAGGAAGAAGCGCTGGTCGCCGGTCAGGCCGTCGATGACCGCGTCGGGGCGGCCGTTCAGGGAGAGTTTGTAAGCGTCCCAGGCGACGTGGAGGCCGGCGAGGTCGGCGGCGGTCTCGGACAGCACCCGGTCGGGGTCACGCACAGGTCGGGCTTCAGACAGTAGCCGGCCAGCTGGGCGCGCAGGGGCTGGAGGGCGGCGTCGAAGGCCGCGCGGTCCGCGTCGCTCCACCAGCGGACGAGGCGGCCTTCCGCGTCGTAGTCGGCGCCGATGGGATCGAAGGTGTGGCCGACCTCGTGGGCCAGCCCGGCGCCGGCCGAGCCGTAGTTGGAGGCGGCGTCGCCGGCGGGGTCGAAATACGGCGGCTGCAGGATGCCTGCGGTGAACTGCATGGTGTTGGGGCTGAAGTTCAGGATGGCCCCGACGCGGTGCGGCAGCAGGGAGCCCCAGTCGTCCATGTCGACGGGGCGGTCGAGGCGGGCGCGCGCGCGAGCCAGGGCATGGGCCTCGGCCCGGCGAAGGTTGGCGTAGGCCTCGTCCCGGCGAATGACGAGGTCCGGGGTGTCCAGCCAGCGGTCCGGATGGCCGACGCCGACCTTGAGGGTGTCGAGCTTCCGGAGGGCCGTGGCGCGGGCTTCGGGGCCGAGGAAGGGGGCGGCGGTCAGGCGGGCGCGCCAGGCGGTGAGGATGTGGGAGACCATCCGTTCGGCCTCCGCCCTGTGCTCGGGCGGGAAGTGACGGGCGGCCCAGAGGCGGGAGAGGTCCTGACCGAGATGAGCCTCGACCATCTGCAGCGCGACGACCGGGCGTTGCGGCGGGAAGGCGAGGGGCGAGGACAGCAGGCCGTTCCTGTGGTCCGCGAAGGCCTGACGGAAGGCGACGGGCAGGGCGGGTTCGTAGCGGCGCAGGTGGTGGTAGGTCAGATAGTCCCGCCAGGCCTCGATCGGCTGGTCGGCGACGAGGGCGGCCAGGCCCGTGACGGCCGAGGGGTGCCAGACGTTGAAGTCCGGCTGGCGCTCCAGCCCGGCGGCGGTCAGCCAGGCGTCCCAGTCCATGCCGGGGGCGCGGGTCCCGAGGTCGGCGCGGGTCCAGGGGTTGTCGGTGGCGTGGGGATCCGAGGCCTGATCGGCCGGGGCGTGGGTCAGGGACAGGGCGCGCTCGAGGGCGACGACGCGGTCGGCGCGGGCCGCGGGGTGTACGAGGCCCCCGAGGCGCAGGACCGCGGCGATGTGGGTCCGATAGAGGGTCGCGGCGGCGGCGGGGCCCTCGCCCGCAAGGCGCTCCGCCGGGAGGCCGAGGCCGCCCTGCATCAGATGAGGGACGACCCGGGCCTCGCGCGGGCTCTGATGGAACCACACGCCCAGAACGCCGGGGGTCTGGCCATTGGTCCCGTCGTCGAGCGACAGGGCGGCGCCGAGGTATGCGGACAGGGCGGCCCGGTCCCGGATCGCGGCGATGGCGGCCAGATCGGCGGCGAGAGGCTCCAGCCCGCGGGCTTCGATCGCTTCCGTGCCGGTGAGGCTGGCGTACAGATCGCCGACGCGCAGGGCGGCCGGCGAGGTCGGGGCGCGGACGGCCTCGGCGATCAGTTCGCGCAACTGTCCGGCGGCCCGCTCGCGCAGCAGGGCCGTCGTACCGAGCGAGGCCTCGCCGTCGGGCATCGGCGTGGCCCGGTACCAGTCGGCGTTGGCGTAGGCGTCGAAGTCGGCTCCGGGGCGGGCTTCCTGGCCCGTGGCGGGCGGGGCGAGCAGGGCGGCGGCCCAGACCGTGGAGAGCAGCAGATCACGCATCGACGGTCTCCGGAGCGAAGGCGGCGAGAAGGGCCCGAGTGTCGATGATCCGGGCGAACTCTCCGCTCAGATCGGAGAGCGCGGCGTCATGGACCTCGGCGGCGCTGCGGGGGCGGCCGTCGACATGGGCTGCGGCGAAGGCTGCAGTGGCGTCCCCGACGACGATCGTCCAGAAGCCCAGGTTCGACGCCATGCGGGCGGTGGTGGAAACGCAATGATTGGTGGTCAGGCCGACCAGCACCAGGCTGGCGACGCCCTGCTCGATGAGATGCCTCTCCAGCCCCGTGCCGATGAAGGCGCTGTTGACCGATTTCAGGAAGACCGGTTCCGACGGCAGCGGGCGTGTCTCGGGTTTCGGATCGTGACCCGGCTGGCCGAGGCGGAGGCGGCCGCCCGGCGCCGGCGAAGCGTGGTGGGAGTGGACCACCGGAGCGCCGCGACGACGCCAGTCCCGCAGCAGGCGCCCGGCGTTGACCTCGGCGGCGGGATTGTTGCGCTCGCCCCAGGCCGGGTCGTCGAAGCCCTGCTGCATATCCATGATCAGCAGGGCGCACGGTTCCGGCAGTCGCTTCATGCGTTCTTCAGCGGGCATCTTGCGCACTCTCCGTTCGCAGCGGATTGTGCCGGTCGAAGCACCCCGTCGCCATGAGCAAGGCGACCGAGCACCATGGCGAAATGACGGAAAATCGACGACCGCACAGTCGGATCGAAGGCGCGCGGGATGGCGTCGACGACGCGCTGGTCGGCCTGCTTTGCGAGAATGCCCGGCTGACGCTGACGGCTCTGGCGCACCGGCTGAACCTGTCCCGCACTGCCGTCCAGGCGCGAATGGCCCGCCTGGAGCGGGATGGCGTGATCCTCGGGTATCAGGCCGTTGTGGCTCCGCCGAGATCCATGGACGGGGGCGAGACCCTCGAGGCGATCCTGTCGCTGACGTTCAGTCGCCGCCCCTGCGCTCCCGTGGTGGCGACTTTCCGGCACTGGCCCGAGATCGATCGCTACTACTCGGTGACGGGACCGGTAGATGGCTATGCGGTGGTGCGTGTGGCCAGCCCGGCCGCGCTGTCGGCTCTGGTCGATCGATTCAGCGGGGTCGAGGGGGTCGACGCGGTGCGCTGCGCCGTGGTGCTGAAGTCGGCCTGACCAATATGTAATGATGCGGAGCGCCTTCCGGCCTTGCCCCCGGTCAAGGTCGGCCCTTAGTCTGCCCGCGCCCTCGGGGGAGGGCGACAGGGAGGTGCGTGGGTGTACGGCGTTGCGGGACTCATTCTGGCGGGCGTGATCGCGGGGCAGCAGACGCCGCCGATCTTCCAGCCCGGTGCGCCGGGCGCGCCGTCGCGGGTGATCTCCGCCGAGCAGGCGCGGGTGCTGGGGCGCTCCAGCTTCACCGCCGCCGACGTCGCCTTCATGCAGCACATGATCGTCCATCACGCCCAGGCGGTGGAGATGGTCGAGCTGCAGACGACGCGCGGAGAGAATCCGCGGGTCAACCTGCTGGGCCGCCGCATCGCCCTGAGCCAGGAAGCCGAGATGGCGTTGATGCGTGGCTGGCTGGCCGAGCGGGAACAGCCTCTTGAGATGCAGGGCATGGATCATGGCGCGCACGGCGGCCACGCGGGCCACGGCGGCCATGGTGCGGCAAGCCCCGACGACACGCCGGTCATGGCCGGCATGCTGACGCCCCGCCAGATGCGCGCGCTGGCCGCCGCCAGCGGCGCCGAGTTCGACCGCCTGTTCCTGACGGGCATGATCCAGCACCACCAGGGCGCCATCGACATGGTGCGCGACCTGATGGCGACGCCGGATGCGGCGGAGGACACGGCGCTCAGCGACTTCGCCACCTCCGTTGTGGGCGATCAGTCTGCAGAGATCCTGCGGATGCAGTCCCTGCTGTCCGACCTCGGACCGGCCCGCCAACCTGACCGCCCGCATTCCCATCACCAGCACTGAAAGACCGGCCATGACCGTCCGTCGCCTTCTGCTTACCTCGGCCGCCGCGCTGACCGTTCTGGCCGCAGGCAGCGCCGCGCTCGCCCAGGCCGCCCCGCCTCAGGCCCAGACCATCCAGGCCGACGAGCGGTCGTCCCTGTCCGCCGGCCTTGAGAACGCCGGTCAGGCCGCGCGCGGCATGACACTGGAACATGCCCTGCCGCACGCGCCGGGCTTCAGCACCTCGGAGACCATGTTCTCGCCGCCGCGCAATCGCGAGGAGGGCGAGGCCATGATGGCGTCGGCCCGCGGCAACCCGGGCTTCAGCCCGCTGGGCATGGCCAACACCGATCTCGCGGTGTCGAACGGCAAGCTGTTCGTCGGCAACTTCAACGGCTTTAACGCCTACGACATCTCGGGCGGCGAGCCCCGTCTGGTGATGTCGGTGGTCTGCCCCGGTGGTCAGGGCGACGTGTCGGTGCACGGCAACCTGCTGTTCATGTCGGTCGAGGAGAACCGTGGCCGTCTGGACTGCGGCACGGCCACGACCACCGGCGAGGTGCTGGCCGAACGCTTCCGCGGCGTGCGCATCTTCGACATCAGCGACCTGAATGCCCCGCGCCAGATCGCGGCGGTGCAGACCTGCCGCGGGTCACACACCCACACCCTGCTGCCGCACCCGACCGACGCCAACGTGCTTTACGTCTACGGTCAGGGGACCTCAGACGTCCGCAAGACGGCCGAACTGGACATCTGCACCGACGGTCAGCCGGATCAGAACCCGGAGACCGCCCTGTTCTCGATCGACGTGATCAAGGTCGAGCTGGATAACCCGTCGGGCGCGCGCATCGTGAACCGTCCGCGCATCTTCGCCGACGCCACCACCGGCCGGGTCGCCGGCCTGTGGCGAGGCGGCCGCGCCGGCATCGCCAGCCAGAACACCGCCCAGACCAACCAGTGCCACGACATCACCGTCTATCCGGAGATCGGCCTGGCCGGCGGCGCCTGCAGCGGCAACGGCATCCTGCTGGACATCTCGGATCCGGAGAACCCGCGCCGGACCTCGGACATCTTCGACCCGGACATGGCCTACTGGCACTCGGCGACGTTCAACAACGCCGGCGACAAGGTCGTCTTCACCGACGAGTGGGGCGGCGGCATCGGCGCGCGCTGCCGCGCCGAGGACCCGGCGACCTGGGGCGCCAACATGGTCGCCACGATCGAGAACCGCACCCTGACCGGTCGCAGCTTCTTCAAGCTGCCGTCGGCGCAGGGCGCGACCGAGAACTGCGTCGCCCACAACGGCAACCTGATCCCGGTTCCGGGCCGCGATCTGATGGTGCAGGCCTGGTACCAGGGCGGCGTCTCGATCATGGATTTCACCGATCCGGCGCGGCCGATGGAGATCGCCTGGTTCGATCGCGGTCCGATCAGCAGCGAACGCCTGTACGTCGGCGGTTCGTGGTCGGCCTACTGGTTCAACGGCCGAATCTACTCCAGCGAGATCGCCCGCGGTCTCGACGTGCTGAAGCTGGAGCCGACGGACCAACTGTCCGCCGCCGAGATCGCCGTCGCCGAAAGCGTCATGGCCGGGGAGATCAACCCGCAGCTGCAGACCCGGATCAGCTGGGAAGACTCGCCCGACGTGGCCCAGGCCTATCTGGATCAGCTGAACCGCACCAACGCGCTGGAAGGCGCCCTCGCCGGTCAGGCCGGCGAGGCGATTACCGGCTGGCGCAACGGCCGCGCCAACAAGCGTAATGCTGCTGACCTCGCCCGCAGCCTGACGGCCGCCGCGGACAAGGCCACCACCGTGAACCGCGCCCGCATGACCGCTCTGGCCGCCGTGTTCCAGCGCCTGGCGGCCTGAACAAGACCCCGCGGCGCCGGATCGCCGGCGCCGCGGGCCCGCGGCACTACGCAGGCTGTTCGAGCGTGCTCATGTCGATGACGAAGCGATAACGGACATCCGACTTCTCCATCCGCTCGAAGGCGTGGTTGATCTCGTCCATGCGGATCATCTCCACGTCCGGCAGGATGTTCTTCTCGGCGCAGAAATCGAGCATCTCCTGCGTCTCGCGGATGCCGCCGATGGGCGAGCCGGAGACGCGGCGGCGGGCCATCAGAAGAGGCAGGGTCGACATCTCTTCCATCGGTCCGAGCTGGCCCACGATGACGAGCGACCCGTCGATGTCCAGCAGCGGCATGTAGGGGTTCAGGTCGTGCTTGACCGGCACTGTGTCGATGATGAGGTCCAGACTGTTCGCCGCCGCCTTCATCGCCGCCCGGTCCGACGAGACCAGCAGTTCATGCGCACCCAGCGCCTTCGCATCGGCTTCCTTGTCGGCAGTGCGGCTCAGCACCACGACGTGGGCGCCAAGGCCGACGGCCAGCTTCACCGCCATATGGCCAAGACCGCCCAGCCCGATCACGCCGACGCGGGACCCTTCCTTGACTCCCCAGGTCTTGAGCGGTGACCAGGTCGTGATGCCCGCGCAGAGCAGCGGTGCGGCCTTCGCCATGTCCAGGCCATCGGGCATGCGCAGGACAAACTCCTCACGGACCACCAGAGCCCTGGAATAGCCGCCGTATGTCGGCTCGCCGGTGATCCGGTCGCGGCCGTTGTAGGTCTGGGTGTTGCCCTCGCGACAGAGCTGCTCCTCGCCCTTCTCGCACTGGTCGCAGTGCTGGCAGCTGTCGACCATGCAGCCTACGGCCACGTGGTCGCCTTCCTTGAACTTCTTCACATCCGGGCCGACGGCGGTGACGACGCCGACGATCTCGTGACCGGGCACAACCGGATAGGAGGACCAGCCCCAGTCGTTGCGGGCCTGGTGCAGGTCGGAGTGGCAGACGCCGCAGTACAGGATGTCCATGGCGACGTCGTTGCCGCGCAGTTCGCGACGCTCGAAGACCCAGGGCGCCAGCGGGGCGTCGGTGGATTGGGCGGCGTATCCGATGGTCTTCATGGCGTGTCTCCAGCAGCGATGGCGAAGCCGGCGCAACGCCGTCTTCACCGACAGGGTTGCAGGACAGGCCGCGAACGCGCGCCGGTTTGCTCACTATAGTTCGCATGGTCCTCCAAAAGGAGACCCTCATTGCAGCGGCTTCGGGCCATCGGCCATCCACCCGACCTCTTGCGCGGATCGCTCGATCGTCCGGCGGAAGCAAGCCGTTAGCGCGCGCCGGTCAGATCGCTCCAGCGCCATGAGTCAGTGCCGAGGACGACCCGCGGTGCTCCCGGCGCGTCGGCCAGGGTCAGCAGCACGAGGCCCCGCACGCTCTGGGTCCGGCATTCGCGGGGAGAGAAGGCGACCTCGGCGGCTATCGCCTGACGCAGACCGGCCAGACCCTTGCCCTCCTGACCCGGGTTCTGGATCCAGTCGCCGTTCCAGATCAGCAAGGCCCGGCTGCTCGATGACAGATCGCCATGAGCCTGCGCCACGGCGACCCGCAGGTCGTCATCGTCCCGCAGCGCATTCTGAAGGCGCCGGATCATGTCGCACGCGCCGCCTGATCCGCGGCCGGCGCCATCACCCGCGCCTGATCCGTCGCCCGATCGGCCAGAGCCGGAGCCCGCACGCGCCGCCCCGGAGAGTTCGGCTGCACCGAGGGAGGCCATGACGACGGGGGCCTGCGGCGCGGGGGACGGCGCTACAGGCACGGGCGGGATCTGGCGGGTCGGCGGCGCTTCCCGAAGACGCAGAGGCGGTGGAGCGGTCGGCGGGTCCTGCGTCACTGGTCCCGAGGCCGCCCCTGCCTCCTCTGGTGCAGCCTCGTCCGGAGCGGGGTCGGGAGAAGGGGAGAGAGGCGGAGGCGTGAAAAGTTCGACCAGGATCGGTTCTGAAGGCAGCTCGGGTCGCTTGGTCGGGGAGGACGGGACCATAAGCAGCAGCAGGGGCACGCCCAGATGAAGGCCAACGCTGATCGCCCCGGCCGCCCAGCGCGCGCCGGATCGGCTGTCCTTCGGGTTTCTACCGGTCATGCGGTCTCCGCGCCGTTCCTCGAAGGTCGCGGACGATGGGCATCTGAAACGTCAGGAAAAAGGCGCCCGGTGCCGGCAAAAGCCTGGCTGTTACAATGGTCAAGCTGCCGGAATCTGGCCTGAAACGCGTCATCACGTCGCCGTGACTACCACCGTAGCTGTCATGATCGGGAAAACATCCGGGGTGTGGGCGCCCCCATGACTAATGGAGACGGACCTTGAACCGATCGAAACTCAGGCTGACGGCCTTGACCGGCGTAATCCTCGCGGCCAGCGTCGCCGCGAGCGGCTGCGCCAGCCATCGCTTCGTGCGTGACCAGACCGCAATGGTCGATGCACGGGTGACCGAGGTCGACACCCGCGTGACCGGTGTCGAAGGCACGGCCGGCCAGGCGCTCGAGCGCGCAAACGCCGCTCACAAACTGGCCGAGGGCAAGTTCCTCTATGAAGTCGTCCTGTCGGACGACTCGGTGAAGTTCCCGACCAATCGCCACGCCCTGTCGCCGGAAGCCGAACAGCGTCTGGCCGAACTGGCCCAGCGTCTGCGTGCCGAGAACCGCAACGTCTATCTCGAGATCCAGGGCTACACCGACTCGACCGGCAATCCCTCGTTCAACGAGGAACTGGGCGCCGCTCGCGCCGAGGCCGTTCGCCGGTCGCTGAGCCGTCAGGGCGTCGCCCTGAACCGCATGGCCACGATCTCGTACGGCGAGGAGGCTCCGGTCGCCTCGAACGACACTGCCGAGGGCCGCGCGCAGAACCGCCGCGTCGCCATCGTCGTCCTGAGCTAGGACATCCAGCGGCCGTCTCCTTGCGGAGGCGGCCGTTTCCTTTCGCGACGGAACATCCGGTCGCCAGACGCGGCCCGTTGACGGCGCGCGTCGCGTCGCATCTTGTGTCCGGCCTTGTTTCATCCGAGCCGACCATGACCGACGCCGTTCCCATGACCTTCACCGACAATCCGCTCAACCCTCTCGAGGAGACGCTCTACGAGGGGCTGGCGGACCACACGAAGATGGGCGTGTTCGAGCGGCTCATGCTCGAGGCGGATCTCTACGCCGTGCCGGAAGAGGGCGCGCCGGGCGGAACGCATGGCGATGACGGCGCCAAGGTCCTGCGCCCCGGCGAGCAACTGGTCCTGCGCGGCGTCGTCCTGAATGACGGCCGCAATACCGTGACGCTGTTCACCGATCCGCGCCGCGCCACCCAGATGTTCGGTGAAGGTACGCGCATCCTCGCCATGAAGGGCCGCGCGCTGCTGAACATTCTCAAGGATGCGGTGATCCTGCTGAACCCGGCCGACGGCAAGGGGCTGCTGCTCAATCCCGATCAGATCCAGGCCGTGCTCGGCCACGAGGAAATCCCTGTCGCCGCTGCCCGTCCGACCGGCACGGTCGAACTGGCCGACGTGCCCGAGCCGCAGCACCCGATCGCCCTGGTCGGCCGTCTGAACGAGGCCTTCGGCGCCCTGCCGATCAAGGCGGCCTGGCTGGCGCGCGCCCGCTGGATGGAGGCGCAGCAGATGGGCTGGTACGTGGACGTCCGCACCGACGAGGATCCGGCGGTGGTCCGCTCGATCATCGAACGTTCCGTTCGCGGCCTGGCCTTCGGCGGCGAGGTTCTCGATATCGCCGTCAGCAAGCCCGGCGGCGAAGCCGGAACCGGCGTCAAGCTGGTCTAGCGCTTCCGAAACCGGGTGGCTTCGGCCGCGAGTCTGGAGCCCCAGTCGGTGTCCTTCTGATCCGGCTCGGCGTGGAAGGGGAGTTCGCCCGCCACGCCGCGCATGGCCAGTGCGAGCGGCAGGGCCCAGTGCGTCAGCATCCGCAGCGGCTTGCGGCGATTGTCCCGGACGTCCCAACCCTCGGCCTCGAAGGCGTCGACCTGATCCATCGGGTCGAGGCGGTGGATGTCGTCCCAGTCGGAGGGCAGGGCGACCGCTTCCGCCTCGTCCAGCGACAGGCCGAACGCCTGCCTCGCCGTCTCGTCGATCTCGGGAAACTCGTCGCGGCGATCCGGATCCGCATGGGCTGGCTTCATCAGCGCCTTCATTTCGAGGTCGTCGATGCCGGGCAGGTCGATCAGGCGGCGCAGGGTCCGGGTCATGACGACCATGTCGCATAACCCGCTCAGAAGGTCACGACCGTCCGCACCGCCTTGCCGTCCGCCAGATCGTCGAAGGCGGCATTGATGTCTTCCAGCGCGATCGTCCCGGTCAGCAGGCGATCCACCGGCAACCGCCCCTCGCGGAACAGGGCGACATAGCGCGGGATGTCGCGGGCAGGCACGCAGGTCCCGATATAGCTGCCCTTCAGGGTGCGCTCCTCGGCCACCAGCGAAACGATGTTCACCGCCAGCGCCGCATCCGGCGGAGGCAGGCCGGCGGTGACGGTGGTCCCGCCGCGCCGGGTCATTTTCCAGGCGCTCTCCAGCGCCCGGGCCGATCCGGCCATCTCGAAGACGAAATCAGCCCCGCCGCCGGTCAGGGCGCGCACCTGTTCCACGGCGTCGGGCGCGGCGGCGTTGACGGTGTGAACGGCGCCGAGGGTGCGGGCCAGCGCAAGCTTCTCGTCCGACAGGTCCACGGCCACCACCGGCGTCGCGCCCGACGCCAGCGCGCCCAGCACGGAGGCCAGGCCGACGCCGCCCAGACCCACAACCGCCACGGACTGGCCCGCCCTTACGCCTGCGGTGTTCACCACGGCGCCGACCCCGGTCAGTACGGCGCAGCCGAACAGGGCCGCGTGCTCGAACCGCAGGTCGGCGGGGACCTTGACCAGCGAGCGTCGCGAGACCACGGCGCGGTCGGCGAAGGCCGAGCAGCCGAGATGGTGGTTCAACTCGCCCTCGCGCCCGTGGATGCGGCGTCCGCCGCCGAGCAGTTCGCCCTTGCCGTTCGCCGCCGCGCCGGGTTCGCACAGCGCGGGGCGTCCGCCGGCGCAAGGGTTGCAGTGGCCGCAGGACGGCATGAAGACCATGACGACATGGTCGCCCGGCTGCAGGTCGTCGACGCCTGCCCCCACCGCCTCGACGACCCCGGCGGCCTCGTGGCCCAGAGCCATCGGCATGGGGCGGGGGCGATCGCCGTTGATGACGCTGAGATCCGAGTGGCACAGGCCTGCGGCGCGGATGGCGACCCGCACCTCGCCCGTGCCGGGCGCATCCAGGGTGATGGTCTCGATGTCCAACGGCCGACTATCAGCATAGGGACGGGTGGCGCCCATGGCGCTGAGGACGGCGGCGCGTGACGTGATCGTGCTCATCGTTCGACGCTAGGCGCTTGACGCGGCGTCCGCCAAGTCCAACGCTGTTCGTCTGAAGCGTTCGAAGAGACGCTCGGGGGAACGACCAACGAATGCGCTCAATCAGCGAGGCGCCGCGCGCCGAGCGTTAGCGCACCACAATGCGCTCAAGCAGCGCGGGACCGCGTCCCGAGCGTCAGCGCGACTCTGGAGGGATAATGACCGGCGCCATCGAACGGACCAAACGCAGCGACTATCGCCGCTTCCAGCAGATCTCGACCCGCTGGATGGACAACGACGTCTACGGCCACGTGAACAACGTGGTGTATTATTCGTGGTTCGACACGGCGGTGAACCGGTTGCTGGTGGTCAACGGGGTGCTGGACATCCATAACGGCAAGACCATCGGCCTGGTCGCGGAGACCGGCTGCCGTTATTTCTCGCCGACCGCATTTCCGGACGAGATCGAGGCTGGCGTCCGGGTCGCGCACGTCGGTTCAAGTTCGGTCCGCTACGAAATCGGCCTGTTCCGGAACAATGAGCAGGACGCCGCAGCCGTCGGCTATTTCGTGCACGTCTATGTCGACCGGGAAACCAAACGGCCAGTTCCGGTCGACGACAGGATGCGCGGATTCCTGGAAAGCCTGAAAACCTAGTCTTCCAGGCGGCCCATCAGGGCCAGGGCGCCGACGGCGGTCAGGACGCCGAGCGCGAAGGCGCCGATGACGGCGCCGGTGGCGACATAGGTCGAGACCGTCATCGGTCGGGCCTCGTACCATTCGACGATGTCCGCCTCGTGCAGGTCCTCGTCGTGATAGCCCTCGGCTTCGTAGATGGCGTCTTCGGCGGTCATGGGGGCTCTCCGTCTGGTCGCTGTCAAAATGCCCGTAAAGCTCTACCGGTTCCTGAACCGTGACACCGTGGTCGCCTTCGGCTAGATCGCGGCTCCGACATTCTACCGCTTAAGACGACCAGAGACCTTCCATGGCCGGCCATTCCAAGTTCAAGAACATCATGCACCGCAAGGGCCGCGCCGACGCCGCGCGGTCCAAGCTGTTCTCCAAGCTGTCGCGTGACATCACCGTCGCCGCCAAGTCGGGCATGCCCGACCCGGCCATGAACCCTCGCCTGCGCCTGGCCGTGAACAACGCCAAGGCGGAAAGCCTGCCCAAGGACGTCATCCAGCGCGCCATCAACAAGGCCTCGTCGGGCGACGTCGATACGATGGAAGAGGTCCGGTACGAAGGCCGGGGTCCGGGCGGCGTCGGCATTATCGTCGAAGCCCTCACGGACAACCGCAACCGTGCAGCGTCGAACATCGGCGCGGCGTTCAAGAAAAACGGCGGGGCGCTGGGTGAAATGAATTCGGTCGCCTTCATGTGGGACCGCGTCGGCAAGATCGTCTACGCCGCCGAGGCCGGCACCGAGGACGCTGTCATGGAAGCCGCCATCGAGGCCGGCGCCCAGGATGTCGAGAGCGATCTGGTCAAGCCGGACATCTACGAGGACGCGCCAGGCCACACGATCTGGACCGCATTCGAGGACCTCAACGAAGTGGCCGAGGCCATGTCGAAGGTGCTGGGCGACCCGAAGTCGACCGCCATCGTCTGGAAGCCGCAATCCGACGTGCCGGTCACCGGCGAAGCCGTCGGCACCCTGTTCAAGCTGCTCGACGCGCTGGACGCCGAGGACGACGTGCAGAACGTCTACTCGAACGAGGATATCTCGGAAGAGGACGCTGCGAAGTACGCGGGCTGAATCGTGGAGCCGGCTCCGGAGCGCAGGCTCAGGGTCGTCGAGAAGCACTCGGCCGTTCAAAGATCAGGAACGACCTGTACGGGAGTCGCGGGTCGGCCCGTTCAGTCGGCGTAGGCCTTCACCAGATCGAACAGGAAGTCGCGGCCTTCATAGAGAGAGCGCACGCGGATTCGCTCGTTCAGGCCGTGCACGCCGCCGCCGTCAGGGTCGGCGAACAGGCCGGTGACGCCATAGGTGGGGATGCCCGCCGCATTGGTGAAGCGACCGTCCGTGGCCCCGGGGCTCATCGACGGCACGACCGGCACGCCCGGCCACATCCGCCCGGCGATCTCGCGGACAGGACCGACGATCTCGTCCGATAGAGGCGGGGGCGGCGAGGTCGGGTCGATGTTGCCCGGGATGGTCACGGCGATGCCGGGGTCGGCCAGCACGCGCTCCAGGTCGGCCCTGACTTCCTGCGGTTCATGACCCGGCAGGATCCGGCAGTTGACGTTTGCGGTGGCGCGCTGGGGCAGGGCGTTGGGCGCATGACCCGCGTCGACCATGGTCGCCACACAGGTCGTGCGCAGGATGGCGTTCCAGGCCGCATCGGCGGCCGACAGCCGCGCGGCCGCCTGCGTCATCGCCTCGCCCGACGCCGAACCCACAGCCCGCATGTCGGCGGCGTGGCCCGGCGTGGCGGCGGCCATGCTCGAGAAGTAGGCCTTCACGGTGTCGTTCGGCTCGGTCGGGAAGGCGTGGGCGCCCAGTCGCGACAGGGCGTTGGACAGGCGATAGATGGCGTTGTCCGGCACCGGGCGTGACGAGTGGCCACCGGGATTGGTGATCTCCAGCCGGTAGTCCTGATAGATCTTCTCGCCCGCCTGAATCTCGAGCGCGATCCGCCGGCCGTCAGCGTCCAGCCGCCCGCGGGCGCCTTCGTTCAGGGCGAAGGCGGCATCCAGCGCGTCGGGGTGGGTCTCCAGCAGCCACGACACCCCGTTCCAGGTGTCCGACGTCTCCTCGCCGCAGGTCAGGGCGATCTTGATGTCCCGGCGCGGCGTGAACCCCTGCTGCTTCAGCCGGATCAGGGTGTCGACCCAGATCGCCGCCTGGGCTTTGTCGTCGTGCGCGCCGCGGGCGTAGAAATAGCCGTTTTCCTCCACGAGGGTGAACGGGTCGCGCTCCCAGTCCTCGCGCCGGGCCTCGACCACGTCGATGTGAGCCAGAAGAAGGATCGGCCGCGCCGACGGATCAGAGCCGCGCAGGACTGCAGCCAGATTGCCGTCCTTCGGCCGCTCGTCGAACACCAGCACCCGCACATCGTCTTGCGGGAAGCCGGCGGCCAGCAGGCGCGTGGCCATGCGCTCGGAGGCAAGGGTGCAACTGCCTTCGGACAGGGTCGTGTTGGTCTCGATCAACTCGCGGTACAGGTCGCGGAACGCCGTCTGATCCGGGCGCGGCGCGGGCGTCTGGGCCATCGCGGCCGTGGCCGACAGGGCGACGGCGAGGAAGGGCGCAACGACGCGCGACACGATCGACATGGCGATTTCTCCGGCTCCGGACGGACGCTAGCCCGCCTTTGGCCGACTGTCTCGCATCAAGCGTCGCGGGAACGGTGCGCGGCGGACGTCGTTCGTCGCAAATGGACATGACGGACCTGCCCGACTTCGCACTCCCCCTCCTGGCCGCCGTTCTCGCGGGCGGGTTGATCGGATTCGAGCGGGAATGGCGGGGGCGAGCGGCGGGCTTCCGCACCCACATCCTCGTCTGTCTCGCCTCGGCCCTGCTGATGGAACTGTCGGTGTCACAGGCGGCCTGGCGGTTCGCCACCATGCCCGGGACGGAGATCATCACCGACCCTGCCCGTATGGCGCATGGCGTCCTGACCGGCATCGGCTTCCTGTGCGCCGGAGTGATCTTCCGCGCGGGCTTCTCCATCCATGGTCTGACCACAGCGGCGTCGCTCTGGATCACGGCGGCGATCGGCCTGCTGTTCGGGGCGGGGCTCTACGGCCTCGGCGCGACCGGCACGGCTCTGACGGTCGCCATTCTCGTCGCGCTGCGACTGGTCAGTCGACGCCTGCCGCAGATGGCGGTGGTCGACGCCGAGGTGGTCTGGAGACGCGATGCGAGCGGGGCGGAGGATCGCATCGAGGCGGCCCTGGCCGGTCTGGATCGCGGCCATCGCGCCGACCGCTTCGACATGATCGAGGGCGGTGAAATGCTGCGCCGGTCCTTCCGCTTCAAGATCGACGGCGAACCCGGCCTCAAGGCGCTGGCCGCCCGCCTCCGCAGCATCGATGGCGTCACGGCCTACAGCCTTGATCCGCGCGACGACTGACATCCGCTTGATCTGCTCCGCTTGCCGGGCCTAGGCTCGGGATTCGTCAGTTTGCGGAGCGAATTTCAGCGATGACATGGGATCTGGTCTGGCCGGTGCTCGCGGCCATGACGGCCGGGGGGCTGATCGGCGTAGAGCGTACCTATCACGGGCATCCGGCAGGCTTCCGGACACACATTCTCGTCTGCCTGACCAGCTGCGTCCTGATGCTGGCGGCGATGCATCAGTCGACCTGGGCCTTCACGGCGCTGGCGGGCCAGACGGTGGTGATCGATCCGACCCGGATGTCCCACGGCTTGCTGACCGGCATCGGCTTTCTCTGCGCCGGGGTCATCTTCCGCGAGGGCTTCTCGGTCCACGGCCTGACCACGGCGGCGTCACTGTGGGTCACCTCGGCCATCGGCGTGCTGCTGGGCGTCGGCATGTGGCAGCTCGCGCTGGTCGCGGCGGGGGCGACGCTGGGCGTGCTGGCGGTTCTGCGTCTGGCCGACGCCAAACTGCCCCACATCGGCGTGATGGACGTCACCCTGCGCTGGAAGCGCGGCGCCGCACCGGCCGAGCCGAGAGTGCGCAACCTGCTCAAGGACGCGGGCCTGAAGGCCGTCCGCCTCGGTCACGTCATCGCCCACGACGGCAAGATTCACGAGCACCACATGAAGGTGAAGGGGGCCATGCCGATGGACATCGACGGCCTCGTCGCCCGCCTGTCGGATGAGCGCGACCTTGTCGGTTTCTCGGTCATGCCGCGCGACGAGTAACCGGTCGCGCAGGTGCAGTCATTGTCCGTTAGGCATCTCTCGGGCATACCGGAACGGATGGCGAACGAAACGACTCGGATTCTGGGGCTCGACCCCGGCCTTCGGCGCACCGGTTGGGGCGTCGTGGCAGCGGAGGGCTCGCGTCTGCGCTGGGTCGCGCACGGGGTGGTGACTCCCTCCGAGACCGCCCCGTTCAGCGAACGCCTGCTGCATCTGCTCGACCACGTCAGCGCGGTCTGCGCCGAATGGTCCTGCGACGAGGCCGCGATCGAGGAGGTTTTTGTCAACATGAACCCGACCTCGACGCTGAAGCTGGGTCACGCTCGCGCCGCTGTGATGTTGGCGCCCGCCCGCTCTGGACTGCCTGTCGCGGAGTATTCGCCCAGCCTGATCAAGAAGGCGGTGGTCGGCACGGGCCAGGCCGACAAGGACCAGGTGGCCTTCATGGTCAAACGCCTTCTGCCCGGCGCGGGAGAGGTCAAGGCTGACGCCGCCGACGCCCTCGCCGTCGCCATCACCCACGCCCAGCTGCGCAAGCGGGCGCTTCTCGAAATCCTGCGGGGTGCGGCATGATCGGTCGTCTTCGCGGGATGCTCGCCGAGGTCGATCAGGATCACTGCCTGATCGACTGCGTCGGCGTCGGCTACGTCGTCTCCTGCGGCGCCCGCACCCTGCAGCGCCTCCCCGCGCCCGGAGACGAGGCGACCCTCCACGTCCACTCGCAGTGGAGCGAGGACGCCGGGCCGCGCCTCTACGGCTTCCTGACCCGCGACGAGCGCCGCGCCTTCACCACCCTCCTGGCCATCCAGGGCGTCGGCCCCAAGGCGGCGCTGTCGGTGCTGGACGTCCTGCCGCCCGGCGAGCTGGCTTCGGCTGTGGCCCGGGAGGACAAGTCCGCCGTCGCTCGCGCCAATGGCGTGGGTCCGAAGCTGGCCCTGCGCATCGTCACCGAGCTGAAGGGCAAGTCGCTGGGCGATCCGTCATTCACGCCGGTCGCGCCGGGCGTGCATGTCGAAGCCGCCGTTCCGCCCGCGCCCAGCCTGACCGGCGAGGCCGTCTCGGCCCTGCTGGGTCTCGGCGTCGCCGAGGTCAACGCCCGCCGCGCCGTCGA
Organism: Caulobacteraceae bacterium; assembly: GCA_052441165.1. Lineage (GTDB taxonomy): Bacteria > Pseudomonadota > Alphaproteobacteria > Caulobacterales > Caulobacteraceae > Brevundimonas. The sequence continues at coordinate 52,157 of JBQVQW010000017.1, forward strand.
TCAGGCCCTGATCCGTCTGGGTGAGGACGCCGACCTCTCCGCCGTCATTCGCGCCGCCCTGCAGGAGCTGGGACGGTGACCGATCGCATCATCTCCCCCGAACAGGCCCCCGGCGACGCTCTCGATCGCGCCCTGCGCCCGCAGGTGCTGGCGGACTTCGTCGGGCAGGAGCAGTCGAAGGCCAATCTCAAGGTCTTCATCGACGCCGCCCGCGCGCGTCAGGAGGCGCTGGATCACGTCCTGCTGTTCGGCCCTCCGGGCCTGGGCAAGACCACGCTCGCGCAGATCGTGTCACGAGAGCTGGGCGTCGGCTTCCGCGCCACCTCCGGCCCGATCCTCGCCAAGGCTGGCGACCTGGCGGCCATCCTGACCAACCTCGAACCGCGCGACGTGCTGTTCATCGACGAGATCCACCGCATGAATCCGGCGGTGGAGGAGATCCTCTATCCGGCCATGGAAGACCATGTGCTGGATCTGATCATCGGCGAAGGTCCCTCGGCCCGGTCGGTGCGCATCGATCTGGCTCCCTTCACCCTCGTCGGCGCGACGACGCGGGCCGGGATGCTGGCCACGCCCCTGCGCGACCGCTTCGGCATCCCGCTGCGGCTGGAGTTCTATTCGCCCGAGGAACTGACCCGCGTGGTCATGGGCACGGCGCGCAAGATGGGCGCGGCCATCACCGAGGATGGGGCGATGGAGATCGCCTCGCGCTCGCGCGGCACGCCCCGCATCGCCGGTCGCCTTCTGCGCCGGGTCCGCGACTTCGCCATGGCCGAGGGCGCGCCCGCCATCGACCGCCTCGCCGCCGCCCGCGCCCTGGCCCGGCTGGAGATCGACGAGGTCGGTCTGGACTCCAACGACCGCCGCTTCCTCAAGGCCCTGATCGAGAACTACGGCGGCGGCCCCGTCGGCATGGACACCCTCGCCGCCGCCATCGCCGAGGCGCGCGATGCGGTGGAGGACGTGATCGAGCCCTATTTGCTCCAGCAGGGCTTCATCCAGCGCACCCCCCGCGGCCGGATGGCCTGCGCGAAGGCCTATGCGCATCTCGGGCTCGCCGAACCGCCGAAAGTCCCACAGGCGGGCGATCTGTTCGGCTGACGGGTTCCGCCGCGCGACGAATGACGGCATGGTCTCCACATGACGCGCCGCCGACTGTCCATCGACCGTCTGATCTTCCTGCTGGGAGCCGTGGTTCTGGCGCTCGGCGCGCTGAGCCTGTGGCTGATCCTGCAGAACGGCTTCGGGCCGCCTGACCCCTCGCCGGAAGATCGCGCCCGGAACCAGGTCCGCGAACACATCGGCAGCGACGCACGCATACGCTACACCGAGGCAGGCCGTCGCAGCGCCATCTGCGGCTATGTCGCCGATGAGGGGCAGGTGATCGCCTTCATCTCGCGCCCGAACCGCCTGATGCTGGAGACGGACCCCCTGAAACAGGAATTCGATCAGTTGCAGGGCGACCTTTGCCCCGGCTTCCTCAAACGTCCTCCGAGCGCCTGATGACAGACCGCCCCACCGCCGGCCGGTTCGCGGGCCGCGAGCATCGCCTGCCGGTCCGCGTCTACTACGAGGACACCGACTTCACCGGTCTGGTCTACCACGCCAACTACGTTCGCTATTTCGAGCGTGGCCGATCGGACTGCCTGCGCCTGATGGGCATCGGTCATGCTGAACTTCTGGACGGCGATCAGCCGATGGCGTTCGTGGTTTCGAAGATGGAGCTGCGCTTCCTGAAGCCGGCCCGGATCGACGACGAACTGGTCGTTCGCACCTTCTACGAGGCGGTGAAAGGGCCGCGCCTGTTGATCCGGCAAGAGATCGCCCGTGGCGAGGATGCCTTGTGCCGCGCCGATGTCGAGGTCGTCTGCATCCACATGGACGGTCGCCCGCGCCGTCCGACAAAGCCGCTGATGGACAAGGTCTCGCCCTGGCTGGCGAGCGGAGAGGGAGATACGCAATGAGCAAGACCGAAATGACCGAACGTCAGGGCTGGACGGTTCTGATCGTCTTCGGGCTCCTGGCCCTGATCCTTGTCAGCGGCGGCCTCGTCGGCTGCCCGTTCTACAAGGTCTGGGAGCGCAAGATGGCCGGTCAGGCCGAGCTCCAGTACCAGCAGGGCGCCCGACAGGCCTTGATCGCCCAGGCCGCCGCCGAGGATGAGGCCGCGATCAAGCGGGCGGAAGCGGCCACGCGCCGTGTCCGCGGATGGGCCGATGCGGCGAAACGCGGGTGCGAGGACCTCGGTCGGGCCAACGATCGGGCCTGCGAGGACCAGCTTCTGCGTGACGCCGCGACCTATTCGATCGCCAAGGAAGGCCATGAGGGCGTGATCATCAGCGTCGGCGCGCCGGTCTCTGTGGCCGTCCAGCCGAACACCTCCCGCGCATCCGAATAACCGCGCGCAAGTTCGCCGCTCGCGATCCTGTCATGTGCAGACAGGTGACGGCCAAGCTACACCGCAGCTAAAGCCCGTTCCTGACGGGCGAATCGCCACAGAACCGCCACGCCGGTCCGCTCGACAGGACGGACAGACGGAAGGATGCCCATGACTATCGCCGCTGACGCCTCGATCCTGAACCCCGTGACCCTGTTCATGGAGGCGGACTTCGTCGTGAAGGGCATCATGGTCGGCCTGGCTGTCGCCTCGGTCTGGTCTTGGGCCGTGATCATCGACAAGGCCTTCCGGTTCGCCACGCTGAACGGGCAGGCGACGGCCTTCGAGAACGCCGTCGGGTCGGGGCGGTCTCTTGAGGAGATCGCCGCCCAGGCGGGGCCCAACCCCTCGCACCCCCTGCCGCGGATGCTGGTCATCGCGCTCAGCGACTGGCGCGAGACCCGGACTCGCGGCCCGCTGAACGAGGCCCAGGCCAATATGCTGATGGCGCGCATCGACCGCGCGCTGGACAGCCTGATCGCGCGTGAGGGCCAGAAGGTCGAGAACGGTCTTGGCGTGCTGTCGGTGGTCGCCACCTCGTCGCCCTTCATCGGCCTGTTCGGCACGGTCTGGGGGATCATGAACGCCTTCGGCAACATCGCAGCGGCGGGCAATACCAATCTGACAACCGTGGCGCCGGCCATCGCCGAGGCCCTGTTCGCCACGGCCATCGGTCTTGCGGCGGCCATCCCGGCCTATATCGCCTACAACAAGTTCTCGATCGACGCGGGCAAGTTCACCGGCCGTCTGGAGAGCTTCGCCGACGATCTGCAGGCTGCGGTGGCCCGCCGTCTGGGCGCCGCTCCGGCCGCCGAAGCCCGTCGGGAGATCTGAGCATGGCGCTGGGTGGAGGCGGCGGCGCAGGCGGACACGTCCGCGGACGCAGACGGGCGCGCAAGCGTCCCCTGAGCGAGATCAACGTCACCCCGCTGGTGGACGTCATGCTGGTGCTGCTGATCATCTTCATGATCTCGGCGCCCCTGCTGACGACCGGCGTCGAGGTGGAACTGCCCGAAACGGACGCCAACTCCGTCAACACGGACTCCCAGCCGGTCACCGTCACCATCGACCGCAACGGCGCGATGTTCGTCGGCGAGAACGAGGTGGAGTGGGATCGCCTGGTTCTCGGCGTCGCCCGCGAAGGCGGCCCCGATGCGCGCGAGAAGCCGATCTTCATCCGCGCCGACGGCCGTGCGCCCTATCAGGCCGTGGCCCGCGTGATGGCGCGCCTGTCGTCCGAGGGCTTCAGCAAGCTGAACCTGATCACCGACACGGCGGCGCCGGCCGCTGCACCGGCCGCAGCGTCCGCGACCCCGGTCACGGAAGGCTGACGCTTGGAACGGCCCGGCGCATCTCTGGTCGGCTCGATCCTGGTCCACGTGGGTGTGGCCGGCGCCATAGCGGCGTCCGTTCTGCTGGGCTGGACCCGGCCGCCGACCCCGGTCGTCAACGCCGTGCCTGTGTCCATCATCTCGGACACCGTTGTGATCGAGGCTGCCGCCCCGGACAATCCGGCCGAGGAAGCGGTGACCGAGGACGCCACGACCGCCCCGGTGGCCGCCCCGCCCGAGCCTGCTCCGCCAGAACCGACGCCGCCGACGCCCGCGCCAACGCCACGTCCCCAGCCTGCCACGCCGCGCCCTGCGCCCGCACCGCGGCCGACGCC
>JBQVQW010000018.1:0-50989 GCA_052441165.1 Caulobacteraceae bacterium
GCGCCCGGCCGCTGCGCCGCAGCCGGCTCCGGAAGTCGCGCCGCAGATCATCGACATGAAGCCGCCGGTCGTCTGATCGAAGTGCACGCTGAAAAGCAAAAGGCCCCGGAGCGATCCGGGGCCTTTTCTATTACTCGACCGTAGAGCCGCGGGTCTCGCCGACCCGGGCCGCCAGCGCGGCCCCCATGAAGTCGTCGAGATCGCCGTCCAGAACCCCCTGGGTGTCGGAGGTTTCGACGTTGGTCCGCAGGTCCTTCACCATCTGATACGGCTGAAGCACATACGAGCGGATCTGGTGGCCCCAGCCGATGTCGGTCTTGGCGTCGGCCAGCGCCTGGGCGGCGGCCTCGCGCTTCTGGAGCTCCAGTTCGTACAGGCGCGCCCGCAGCATTTTCCACGCCTGTTCGCGGTTCTGGTGCTGCGACCGGCCGGCCTGACAGGCCACGACGGTGTTGGTCGGAACGTGCGTCAGACGCACGGCCGAGTCCGTCTTGTTGATGTGCTGACCGCCCGCGCCCGAGGCCCGATAGGTGTCCGTGCGCACGTCCGACGGATTGATGTCGATCTCGATGGCGTCGTCCACAACCGGCGAGACGCCGATCGAGGCGAACGAGGTGTGCCGCTTGGCCGCCGCGTCGTACGGGCTGATGCGGACCAGACGGTGTACGCCCGATTCCGACTTCAACCAGCCATAGGCGTTGGGACCCTTCACCTGGATGGTGGCGGACTTGATGCCAGCCTGTTCGCCGCCTTCCTCCGCCTCGACCTCGACCTCGTAGCCGTGCGCCTTTGCCCAGCGGGTGTACATCCGCAGCAGCATCCCGGCCCAGTCGTTGGACTCTGTGCCGCCGGCGCCGGAGTTCACTTCCAGATAGGCGTCATTGCCGTCGGCCTCGCCGGACAGCAGGGCCTCCAGCTCGGCGCGCGCGGCGCGGTCCTTGATGGCCTTCAGGTCGGCGCGGGCCCCCTCAAGGGCCTCCTCGTCGCCTTCCTCGTCCGCCATCTCGGCCAGCATGATCCCATCCTCGAGACCCTGCTCCATCTCCTTGACGGTGTTGACCTGGGCCTCGAGCCGCGAGCGATCGCGGCTGACGGCCTGGGCCTCGTCGGGATTGTCCCATAGCGTCGGATCCTCGACCCGCGCGTTTAGCTCATCGAGCTTTCTTAGAGCGACATCCCAGTCAAAGACGCCTCCTGAGCAGAGCGATGCTCTGCTCGATGTCGGCCTTCATGGCCTCGACATCCGGTCTCATCGCGAACTCCTGCGACATGAAAGGAAACGGCGCGCCGGGGTCGGCGCGCCGCGTGAAGGGGTTACCTAGAGCGTCAGTAGAGTCCGCTCAAGTCCTCGGCCGGCTCCTTCTTGGGCGGAGGCGGCGTCGTGACGGGCGGCGGCGCGGTCGTCGGCGGGACGCCGGCGGCTTCCTCCTGCTCGCGTCGGATGACGTCATTGTAGTTCTGGGGCCCTTCCAGGATCGGGTTCGCGGGAGCCTGTTCCTCCTCGCGGCGACGCTCGGTGCCGGGGCGGAAGGCTTCCTCGATGCCGTTCACGGTGCGGTAGATGGCGTTGCGCGGACGCACGAACGGACGGGCTGGGCGCTCGCGCAGGGCGACCTGCATGAACTCGGTGAAGACCGGCACCGCGGTCGAGGCCCCCGCCTCGCCGGACCCGAGCGAGCGGTTGTCGTCGAATCCGATGAAGACCCCCACCACGATGTCAGACGAGAACCCCACGAACCATGCCGAGCGATACTCATTGGTCGTACCCGTCTTGCCTCCGACCCAGCGACCCAGACCGCGGGCGCTGGCGGCGGTGCCGCGCTGGACCACGCCTTCCAGCATGGAGCTCACCTGGTAGGCGGTGATCGGGTCGATCACCTGCTCGCCGCGCGCCTCAAGTCGGGGTGACTCCTGCCCGCTGAACGGCCGGCCGCATTCGCGGCATCGGCGATCGTCGGCACGGAAGATGGTCTCGCCGTCGCGGTCCTGCACCAGCTCGATCAGATAGGGGTTCACCCTTCGACCGCCGTTGATGAAGGCCGCATAGGCCGCCGTCAGGCGATAGGGCGTGGTCTCGCCCGCGCCCAGCGACACAGACAGGTTCGGCTCCATCCGCCCCACACCCATCCTCTCGGACAGGTCCACGACGTTCCGCATCCCGATATCCTGCGCCAGTCGCACCGTCATGACGTTGCGCGACAGCTCCAGGCCGCGACGCAGGGTCTGCGGGCCGTAGTATTGCCGGCTGTAGTTCTCGGGGCTCCAGCGCGTGCCGTTGGGGCCGCCGGCGAAGCTGATCGGCGCATCCAGCACGATGGAGGCCGGGGTGTAGTCGCCCTCGAGCGCCGCCGCATAGACGAACGGCTTGAAGGCCGAACCCGGCTGGCGGTTCGCCTGCGTCGCCCGGTTGAAGCTGGACAGGGCGTAGGAATAGCCGCCGACCATCGCCAGCACCCGGCCCGACTGCGGCTCGATCGCCACCAGCGCGCCGTTCACCTGCGGCACCTGCTTGAGCGCGTACTGACCGTTGCGCGGCTCGACGAAGATCAGGTCCCCGCGGCGCAGCTGGCGGTTGGCGTTGGCCCAGGCGGCGTCGGCGCTCAACAGGGTTCCGGTGCGATCGTCCCGTGCGGAGCGGACGCGGACATTGTTGCCCGCCACGCTCTCGACGGCGGCGGCTTCCCAGCTGCGACGCTCGGGCGGCCGGGTTTCTTCCAGCGCCTTCTCCTGCCAGCCGTCCGCGAAGTCCGTCGTGCCCCATGGCCCGCGCCAGCCGTGGCGACGGTCGTAGTTCTCGAGCCCTCGCATCAGGGCGTCGCGCGCCGCCGACTGCAGCGAGGGGTCCAGCGTCGTGCGGATGTAGTAGCCGCCACGATTCACGCGCTCGGCGTCGAAGCGGGCGATGGCCTGACGGCGCGCCTCCTCGACGAAGAAGTCGGCGTCGGCGTACTGGGCGCGGCGCGGCGCGTCCTGGGTCTTCAGCGGCGTGGCCAGCGCGGCCTGAAGCTGGACTTCGTTCAGGAAGCCGTTCTCCTCCATCTCGCGCAGCACCCAGTCGCGACGCCCCTTGGCCGCGCCGGGGTGACGCTTGGGATGATAGTTGTTCGGCCCTTTGGGCAGGGCCGCCAGGAAGGCCGCCTCGTCCGGCGTCAGCTGTTCCAGTGACTTGCCGAAATAGTTGTAGGCCGCCGCAGCCACGCCGTAGGACCGATAGCCGAGGAAGATTTCGTTCAGGTACAGCTCGAGGATCTGCTGTTTGGTTAGACTGGCTTCCAGGCGGTTGGCCAGGATCGCCTCCTTCACCTTTCGGTTCAGGCTCGATTCGTTGGTCAGCAGGACGTTCTTGGCCACCTGCTGGGTGATGGTCGAACCGCCTTCGAGACGCCGGCCCGAGACCGCGTTGAAGACGTTCTTGAACATCGCCCGGCCAAGACCCGAGACGTCGATGCCGCCGTGCTCGAAGAAGTTCCGGTCCTCGGCCGCGAGGAAGGCCTGTACCACCGGCAGCGGAATCTGGTCGTAGGGCACATAGATCCGGCGTTCATCCGAGAACTCGCCGATCAGGGTGCCGTCGCCGGCATAGACCCGCGTCGCCGTCGCCGGGCGATAATCCGCCAGCTCGGAGGCGTCTGGCAGATCGTGGAAGAGCCAGGCCGCATAGATCGTCACGATCAGGCCGGCCAGGGTGATGCCCCCGAGCAGCGCCACGCCGGCCCAGACGAACCACCGCTCGGCGATGTTCAGGCCCTTGATGTCGGAAAATCGCTTCAGCGGCATTCAGCCGGTTTAGCCCGCGTCGCAGCGGTTCGCCAGTGCGAGCGTTCAGGCCGCGGCGCGACGCTCCATCTCCTGTCGCGCGGCGGCCACGACATCGCTGTCCATGTCCCCCTGCCCCGCCATCCAGCGCAGGTAATCGGCAGGGATGGCAGACCACGGCTGGCCCCGGTGCTTGCCGAACGGAACCTTGTCCATCCGCCTCGGCTCGGTGGTCCAGCCGATCATCTGCTCGATGGTCGCCTCCTTCAGGAGATCCATCAGCAGGTGCGCCGTCACCCATGCGTCCGGGCCGGCCCGGTGCGCCGGATTGGCCAGCACCGGGTCGAGGTCCAGCGCCCGCCAGTACCGCAACACCTGATTGGAGTGCCCCGGCGCCTGCGGCCAGACCTGTTTGGCCGAGCGCACAGTGCAGATCCACGGAACCCCGCCCACCGCGGTGTCAGCGATGAACGACCGCTCGAACCGCGCCGCATGCGCCACCATCACGTCCGCCGGTTCGGCGAACATGGCGCGCAGGGCGTATTCGTCGCAGTGCGGATCGTCGGGGCTGAAATGGGCCGGCGTCAGGTGATGCACGGCCATGGCGTGGAACGAGATCTCGCCCCGCGGCCGGAACAGCTTCGAAACCGGCGGCATCGCACGCCAGCCGCCCTGTTCATCCGGAACGACATCCACAAACCCCACCTCGATGATCTCCGAGGTCCGGTCCCCGCCGCTTGTTTCGAGATCGACGACACGAAGGCGCATAACCGGGAAATAGTGCGGGCCGTGTGGATTGGCGAGCGTCCCGCTTCTCATGATGCCGGATCTCGCACCTCTCTCCGTGTCTATCCCGCCCCCGCAAGCCGCGACGAACCGGGGTCCCGGGAGACATTGCTGCAGGAAACTGATCGTTGTTAACCCGCCCGGCGTTCGCTAGGCCTTTCTGAACACAGCGCTGGAAGTCCCATGTCCCGGTTTGATGGCACCTCGAACTACATCGCCACCGACGATCTGAAGATCGCAGTGAATGCATCCGTCGCGCTGGAGCGGCCGTTGCTGATCAAGGGCGAGCCCGGCACCGGCAAGACCGTACTGGCCTACGAGATGGCCCGTGCGCTGAATGCCGCCCTGATCACCTGGCACATCAAGTCGACGACCAAGGCCCACAACGGCCTGTACGAATACGACGCCGTCTCGCGCCTGCGGGACAGCCAGCTGGGCGAGGAACGGGTTCACGACGTCCGGAACTATCTGAAGAAGGGCAAGCTGTGGGAGGCTTTCACCTCCCCCGTGCGCCCCGTCCTGCTGATCGACGAGATCGACAAGGCCGACATCGAGTTCCCGAACGATCTGCTGCAGGAACTCGACCGAATGGAGTTCTACGTACAGGAGATCGACGAGACGATCCGCGCCGAAATCCGCCCCGTGGTCGTCATCACGTCGAACAACGAAAAGGAACTGCCGGACGCCTTCCTGCGCCGCTGTTTCTTCCACTACATCCGCTTCCCGGACGTCGAGACGATGAAGGACATCGTCGAGGTCCACTTCCCCGGCATCAAACCCCGGCTGGTCTCCGAGGCGCTGAAGACCTTCTACGAGATCCGCGACACGCCTGGCCTGAAGAAGAAACCCTCGACCTCCGAACTGCTGGACTGGCTGAAGCTTCTCCTGGTGGACGATGTGGACCCGTCGACCCTTCGCGAAAGCGCGCCGAACAAACTGATCCCGCCGCTGCATGGCGCCCTGCTCAAGAACGAGCAGGACGTGCATCTGTTCGAGCGCCTTGCCTTCCTCAATCGCCGCGAGGGCGCGCGGCCCGGCGGCTGACGCCGCATTGCCGGTCGGTTTCCGTCATGCCGGTTACCGCGATTTCACTGGATTCGCCCGTTGCATGGCGCAGGATGAAGACGGACCAAGGACTACGCCGATGACTGCCCGCCTCGTTCTGACCGCCGCCGTCTGCGCCCTCGCGGCGCTCACCGCTGCCTGCGATGGCGACCGTTCGGTACGCATCACCTCGACCAGCACCTCGACGGATGGTGAGGGCAAGGGCGTGCTCAAGGTTGTCGAGACCCTTCAATGCCCTCAGACGATCGGCTCGCTGACCCGCAAGGGGACCGCGACCGACGGGGGCCGCACGTGCACCTACACCGGTCCCAGGGGCGCCGAGGTGATCCTCAGCCTTGTCTCGCTGGAGGGCCGGACTGTCCCGCAGACCCTGCGCGTGTTCGAGGATCGCCTGAAGGTCAGCCTGCCGCAGGCCGTCGCCGGTCTGGGCGCAGGGGCCTCGGCCAGCGCGACGACCGAGGTCCGCGCCAGCAGCAGTTCCGGCGGCGATCAGGCCACTGTCCGCGCCCCGGGCGTGGCTGTCGACGCCCAGGACGACAAGGCCAGCGTGCGTCTGCCCGGCATGCACATCGAGGCCGACGGTGACAACGCTTCGGTTCGTATCGGCGGCTTCCACATAGACGCCAATGACAGCACCGGCTCGGTCGACATCGAGGGCAGCGCCGGCGGAGACGACGTCAGCGTCCAGGCTCGCGACAACTCGACCGAGGTTCGCGCCGTCGCCAGCGGGGAAGCGACCCGCGCCAGCTGGATCCTGACCGACAACCGCCCTTCCCCCGAGGGCTGGCGCCTGGTCGGCTATGAAGCCCGCGGCCCGGTCGGCGGCCCCCTGGTCGTCGCCACGGTCCGCTCGCGCGACGGCAATCGCGGCCGGGTCTTCGAGGATGTGAAGGAGCTGGTGACGCTCAACGTCGGGGAATAACCCTTCTGCGCCCTTGATCGAGCGGGCCCGATGGGTCACCACGTCCGGCCACGTACTGGATACCGTCTTGGCCGCATCGTCCCGCTCCGAACCGAAAGCCCCGCGCGCCTGGCAGCGCATGCTGTCCGGCCGCCGCCTGGACCTGCTCGATCCGTCGCCCTTCGACATCGAGATCGAGGACATCGCCCACGGCCTGGCCCGCGTCGCCCGCTGGAACGGCCAGACCATCGGCGAGCACGCCTTTTCAGTTGCCCAGCATTCGTGCGTCGTCGAGGAGATCGCCGCTTACATCAAGCCGGGGCTTGAGCCGAAATGGCGCCTCGCCGCCCTGCTGCACGACGCTTCCGAATACGTCATCGGCGACATGATCTCGCCGTTCAAGTCAGCGTTGGGCGTCAACTACAAGGCCTTCGAGGCCCGGCTGGAAAGCGCCATCCACGTCCGCTTCGGCCTGCCGCCGAAAAACCCGGTGGCGATCAAGACCCTGATCAAGAAGGCCGACAAGGCGTGCGCCTATTTCGAGGCCACCCAGCTGGCCGGCTTCACGAAGAAGGAGTCTCTGGGTTTCTTCGGGGCGCCGCCTGCCGGCTACGACCTTGTCATCGATCCTCTGCCCGCCCCCGTCGCCCAGCAACGCTATCTCGAGCGCTATCGGGTGCTCGCCGAGGCCGTCGGCCTGGTTCCCGCCCCTGACGCCTGGCACACCGAATAACCATGGCGGAACAAGGGGTTCGCATCGGCCTTTCGGCCGTGGTCATCACGCTTCGCCAAGGCCGGGCCTGCGCCCTGACGACCACCGCTGATGACGGCGCCTGCGCCCTGCCCTTCGGACCCTTCGACCCGGCGCGCGACCGCACCTTCGAGCTGGCCCTGCGCGCCTTCGTGACGGCCCAGACCGGATTCCGCCTGGGGTTCGTCGAACAGCTCTACACCTTCGGCGATCTTGGCCGGGACAGCCCCCGCGCGACGCCGGGGCCTGATCGCCACCGCGAGATCTCGGTCGGCTACCTCGCCCTCACCGGGGACGCCGGCGCGCCCTCCGCCGAGGCGCGCTGGACCCCTGTGCTCGACGTCTTCCCCTGGGAGGATCGCCGCGATGGCGCGCCTGCCTGTCATGCCGAACTGGTCCGCCGGCTGGAGGTCTGGACTGGCGACGATCCTCGTCGCCAGAGCCGTGTCGAGACCCTCTTCGCCACCGCGCCGGACGCCCGCTGGAACGAGGGGCGTGTGCTGGAGCGCTACGAACTGCTCTATGAGGCCGGCCTCGTCGCGGAGGCCGCCCGCGATCAGGACCGGGCGCCGTCGGACGTCGCGCCGGGCGTGGCCATGACCTCCGACCATCGCCGCATCCTCGCCACCGGCCTTGGGCGCCTGCGCAGCAAGCTGCGCTACCGCCCCGTCCTGTTCGACCTCATGCCCCCGGCCTTCACCCTCTCGGAGCTCCAAGCCGCGGCGGAGGCTGTCGCCGGTCTCTCCGTCCACAAGCAGAACTTCCGCCGCGGTGTCGAACGCACCGGACTGGTCGAACCCACAGGCCGCCTGTCCTCGGCAACGGGCGGCCGCCCCGCCGAGCTCTTCCGCGTCGTTCCCGGCGATCTGCACAGCGGCGAGGCCCTGGGTCTGCCGCTCCCCGCATTGCGCTGAAGATTTTCCGCATTCCCCGCTTGCAGCACAGGCCCGCCCCGACTAGAGAAGCCGTCCGTTCGACCAAGACACAACGGCACCGCGGAGAGGTGGCAGAGTGGTTGAATGTACCGCACTCGAAATGCGGCGTGCCTTTACGGGTACCGGGGGTTCGAATCCCCCCCTCTCCGCCACTGCCGCCGCACCCCGCGAAAGTCGGCTATCGGGATCGGGCGCGCGTCGCACCCGCGACCGTAGCAGCGCCCAGCCCCGCGATCAGCAAGTCCTCGATGACGCCGCTGCGGGTCTGACCGATCCGGCGCATGGCTGATTTTCGACCGGAGAGGGTCAGGTACGCCAGGGGGATGGCTACGCCCACGGCGATGCCGGCGCCCAGCCGCTCGCGCCCTTTGGGAGCCAGGGCGCTTCCGGCGATTCCGGCGCTGGCGATGCGGGCGAGAAGACCGAGGAACACGGTGCGGTCCGGGGCCGACTTCATCTTGTCGCCCAGCAGTTCGCCCGCACCCATGGCCAAGGCGCCGAATTTGAACAGAGGGTGGTCGAGCAGGAAGAGCCGCCCCGGCGTGGCCCGATGGGCCAGCCGGGCGGTGGCGATGGCGGCCATCGGCGTCATGGATCGCGCACTGGCGGTCGCGCCGATCAGCGCCGAGGGGAGAAGGTCGAGGATTGGCATGGAGGCTTAACTTCCGGGCGGCAACCGGGTTGCGTGGCGCTCATGTCGCGGTCATGGGCCCGGCGCTCATTCCACGTGGCGGCCTTCGGTGAACTCCTCGATCATCTTTTTGCAGAAGGCCGGCAAATCGTCCGGGTTGCGCGAGGTGACGAGCCCGTTGTCGACGACTACCTCCTCGTCGACCCACCGGGCGCCCGCATTGGTGAGATCGGCTTTGAGCGACGGCCAGGACGTCACCTTGCGGCCCTTGACGGCGCCGGCGTCAATCAGCGGCCACGGACCATGGCAGATTGCGGCCACAGGTTTCGAGGCTTCGGTGAACCCCCGGATGAAGCCGATCGCGGCTTCTTCCAGTCGCAGGGTGTCCGGGTTAATGACGCCGCCCGGCAGAACGAGGCCGTCGTAGTCCGACGCACTGACGTCAGCCAGCACACGGTCGACAGCCACGCGATCGCCCTTGTCGTGATGATTGAAGCCCTGGATCTCCCCGGCCTCCGGCGCAACGATGTGGACCTCCGCGCCCGCTGTTTTCAGGGCGGCGACCGGCTTGTCGAGCTCGACCTGCTCGAAGCCGTCCGTGGCGAGGACAGCGATGGTCTTTCCGGAGAGGGGGGCGGTCATGGTTCGGCTCCTTGCGTAGAGAGGTCCGGAGCCAACCGCGTCTCTGCAGGATCGTTCCAATCTCCTGATTTCCGGTGCCGTGTATCCGGGCGCGGGAACAGGATTCAGTGTCGACAGGTTGGAGGTGTTCACTCACCCCGAATGGAAAGAGCCTCTCCCATGTCCATCATCGACAAGATTCTCGGCAAGAACGACCGGTCACGCACATCGCCGGAAAAGCCGGACATGATGATGCAGAAGGTGCTCGACACCCTGGCCGATCTTGGCGGCAAGCCGATCGAGACGCTGTCGCCCGAGGAGGCCCGTCGTCAGCCGACACCGACGGACGCGGTGAAGAAAATTCTGCACGACACCATCCGCGACGACGACCCCACGTTGGGCATCCAGACCCGCGACATCACCATCGACGGCGCGGCCGGGCCGCTGCAGGCCCGCGTTTACAGCCCGGACCTGAGCGATGGCGAGCTCAGGCCGCTGGTCGTCTACTTCCACGGCGGCGGGTTCGTGATCGCGGACCTGGATGTCTATGACGGCGGTCCGCGCGGTATCGCCCGCTTCGCCGACGCGATCGTGCTGTCGGTTCACTACCGTCAGGCGCCGGAGAACAAATTCCCGGCGGCGCATGAGGACGCAGTCGCAGCGTGGAAATGGGCGCTGGCCAATGCTCAGTCGATCGGCGGAGATCCCCGAAAGGTCGCCGTCATGGGCGAAAGCGCCGGCGGCAATCTGGCGATCAACGTCTCGATCGCGGCGAGGGACATGGGCCTGCAGCCTCCCGTACATCAGGTCCTGGTTTACCCCCTGGTCGGCAACGACCTGAACAACGAGAGCTACGTCGAGAACGCGACGGCCAAGCCGCTGAACAAGCCGATGATCGAATGGTTCGTAAAGCACACCTTCAGCAGCGAGAGCGAAACATCCGACCCCCGCGTGAACGTTGCGGGCGCGGCCAACCTGCACGGTCTTCCCTCCTCGACCGTCATCCTGGCCGAGATCGATCCGTTGCGAACCGAAGGCGAGAAGCTGGCAGAGAGGCTGGAGGCCGCAGGCAACGACGTGCGCCACAAGACCTTCCATGGCTCCACACACGAGTTCTTCGGCATGGCTCTGGTGGTTCCGGACGCAGCCATCGCCCAGCAGTTCGCGGCGCATGATCTGAAGAAGTCGTTCGGCACGGCGATCCTGCCGATCTGACTGCGAGAGGCCGGCCCGCATCCGCACAGGACGCGGGCCGCGTCACATTGGCCCGAAACCATCCGTCTCCGTACGGGTTGCCAATAAGGGACAGGCTGGAAAGGGCTGAGAGATGGATTTGAGGACAGGCGCAAGCGCCGGCGTAAACGCGGTGCACGGCATACTTCTGGCGTTTTCGATCGCCTTGTTCAGTTCCGCCATGGTCAGCGATATCGCCTATTTGCGGACAGCAGAGATGCAGTGGACCAATTTTTCGGCCTGGCTGATCGCCGGCGCGCTCCTGTTCGGAGGCGTTGTTCTCGCGTGGAGCCTCGTCCGGCTAGTGCTGGCCTTCCGTTCCCCCTCGCGCAAGCGCCGACTGGTTTATTCTGCAGTTCTCGCAATCATGTGGGTGCTGGGCCTGCTGAACGCTCTCAAGCATAGCCAGGACGCCTGGAGTTCGGTCGGCACTTTCGGCATGGGGCTGTCGGTCATCTGCACCCTGCTCGCTCTCACCGCCGGCGCCCTCGCCTTCTCCGGCTTCGTGACCGAGGAGGTCGCCCGATGATCCGCCTGACGATGACCTGCGCCGCGGCGCTGCTGACCCTCGCCGCCTGCGGGCGCAGCGATTCCAGCCTGAACCAGACCGGCGCCTCACCCGACCTTCCGGGCATTCGCGAAACCCTGACGCCGGTCCTGCGGATCGCCAAGCCGATCGGCTGGGGCGACGCTCTGCCGACCGTGCCGGCAGGCTATACCGTCACCGCCATGGCGACCGGGCTTCAGATCCCGCGTCAGATGCTGGTGCTCCCCAATGGCGACATCCTGGTCGCGGAAGGTCGCGGCGGCGGCGCACCTGCCCTGCGTCCCAAGGACGTGATCGCCGGTGTGATCAAGAAGAAGGGCAACACCCAGGTCGAAAGCGGCGATCGCATCACCTTGCTGCGCGACGCCAATAACGACGGTCGTCCCGAGGTCCAGAGCGTCTTCATCGACAATCTGAACGCCCCTTACGGTCTGGCCTTCGTCGACGGCTATCTCTACGTCGCCAACCAGGATGCGTTGGTCCGCTTCCCTTATCAGTCGGGGCAGACCCGCATCACCGCCGCTCCGGAGGAGGTGACGAAACTGCCTTCGCAGCTCAATCACCACTGGACGAAGTCGCTGACGGCCAGCGCGGATGGACAGACCCTGTACGTCGGCATCGGCTCGAACAGCAATGTCGGCGAGCGTGGCATGGCGGTCGAGGAAGAGCGCGCCGTGGTCTGGGCCATCGACCGCACAACAGGCGCGCGCCGCACGGTGGCCACCGGCATCCGCAATCCCACCGCCCTCGCCATCGAGCCGACCACCAGCGCCCTGTGGGCCGTGGTCAATGAGCGCGACGAGATCGGCCCCCAACTGGTGCCCGACTATCTCACTTCGGTTCGCGAAGGCGCCTTCTATGGCTGGCCCTACAGCTACTGGGGCAAGAACGTGGACCCGCGCGTACGGCCTCAGAAGCCCGAACTGGTCGCCACGGCGATCGCCCCGGACTATGCGCTGGGCTCGCACGTCGCGGCGCTGGGTCTGTCGTTCGCCACCCAAGGCGGCTTCGGCGGGAGCTTCTCGCAGGGAGCTTTTGTCGGCCAGCACGGCAGCTGGAACCGGCGGGACATCTCCGGATACAAGGTCGTCTGGGTGCCGTTCGCCAACGGCCGCCCGAACGGCGAGCCCGTCGACTTCGTCACGGGCTTCCTGACCGACGACGGCCGCGCGCGCGGTCGTCCGGTGGGCGTGGTGTTCGATCCGGCGAGGCGCATCCTGCTGGTGGCGGACGACCTGTCCAACACCGTCTGGCGCATCGCGCCCCGGGCGGCTCCGGCGGCGGCGCCTGCTTCGGCCCCGGCTCAGTAGCCGATCAGGTTCGGCAGCGCTTGCCAGACAATGGCGATCGCTGCCGTTCCCGCGCCCAGCGCCGCCAGTTGGTCCGCGAGGCTGGAATTGGTCCGAACGCGACGGACGGCGATCGCCAGCAGGATGAGTGACGCGATCAGGCACAGGCCGCTGAACGCCAGACCGCCCATGCGCCAGCGAAAATCGTCTGCCGTCGCATAGACGTCGGCAGCGCTGGCGATCGTGTAGACGCCGAAGAAATGGACCGTCCACACGATCAGTCCGCCCAGCATCCAGATCCAGGCGCGCATCTCAGCTTCCCGGGAACAGACGGGTCAGCAGGGTGGCGAACAGCCCCTGCCCGGCCGAATAGGCGATAAACAGCGCGATCAGATCGAATGTCGACGGCCGACGGGCCTCCACGTGGCCGAACGCCCACCGCAGCACGGCATAGACGGCCATCAGCGCCACTACGGAGACGAAGAACCCGTGCCAGGACAGAAGGGCGAAGACGGTCGCCCCCTGCCCGGTCATCGAGGCCTGCAATCCGGTGGCGATCCATGACTGCAGATCCACGTACCAGGCCGCTCCGAGAACCGCGGCAGCCAGGACCATCAGGCCTGTCGCGATGATCGGGCTACGCGGCCGGTCATATGCCAGGGCCTTGCAGGACGACCGGGCCAGCGCCGCCGCGACGACATTGCCGCCCACGACCAGCGCCAGCGAAACCAGATCCGGCGGCGCGATCCAGTCCTGAGGATTTCGGCTCCACAGGAAGACGTAGCTGAAGCCCGCCAGCGCCTCGATCATGCCCGCAACGATCAGGGTGATGACCATGGCCCACCAGCCGTGGCTCGAGGGGCCGCTGACATAGGTCGGCACGCGGATGCCCGCACCGACGTCCACGGTGTCCTGTATCCGCGGCCGATCAAGCATCCAGCACCAGTGCATGATGCACCACACCGCCAGCACGCCGCTGATGGCCGCAGCCCAGTAGGCCTGAATGGTCAGCAGCAGGAAGGCGCCGGCGGTGAAGACCGCCGCCCAGACATGCCACCCCGACGGTGCCGGCATGCGCTGCAGATACTGCGGCTCGGCGTTCAGGCTGGATGTCACAAGGGTTTCGCGCTCGCCGGTCGGGGCGTCGGGTAGCAGGTAACGGCCCTCGTCGACTTCCGTGGCCAGGTTCTTCTGCTCCCACAGGGGGTAAAGGCTCTTCACGACCGGCACCGATCGGGTCGAGTACAGGCCGGTCGGCAGCCATTCGAGACCGGCGCCGCCGTAAATGTTGCCCGCGTCCCTCCGCCCGAACGGGCGGAAGTTGCGCATCATGTCGATGATCCAGAGCAGGATGCCGATCGCCGTGATCGCGCTTCCGACCGTGGCGATCAGGTTGGGCAGTTCCAGCCCCCGGTCCGGCAGGAAGGTGAACACCCGCCGAGGCATGCCCATCAACCCGATCAGGTGCATGGGCAGGAAGGTGATGTGGACGCCGGCGAACATCAGCCAGAACACCCATCTGCCCATGCGCTCGCTCAGCGGCCGGCTGGAGGACATCGGCAGCCAGTAATAGATCGCCGCGAAGAACGGGAAGACCATGCCTCCGATCAGCACATAGTGCAGGTGGGCGACGATGAAGTAGCTGTCGTGCGCCTGCCAGTCGAACGGCACCATGGCGACCATGACCCCGGTCAGTCCGCCCATGACGAAGGTGATCAGCGCGCCGGTGACGAACAACCCCGGCGTCGAGAAGCGCATCTTGCCCGCGGCCATCGTCGCGATCCAGGCGAAGACCTGGATGCCCGCCGGGATCGAGACCGCCATCGACGCCGCCGAGAAATAGCTGGTCGAGATGGTCGGCATGCCCGTGGTGAACATGTGGTGGGCCCAGACGCCGAAGCTGATGAACCCGGTCGCCAGCATGGCCAGCACTACGGCGTTGTGTCCGACCAGCGGCGTTCTCGCCATCGCCGGAATGATGGTCGACATCGCCCCCGCCGCCGGCAGGAAGATGATGTAGACCTCGGGATGGCCGAAGAACCAGAACAGGTGCTGCCACAACAGTGGATCGCCCCCCTTCAGCGGATCGAAGAACGGCCAGCCGAAGACCCGCTCCAGCTCCATCAGCGTCGTCGCCAGGATCACCGACGGGAATGCGATGATGATCATGCCGGCGAAGATCAGCATGGCCCAGGCGAAGATCGGCAGCTTGTCCAGCGTCATTCCCGGCGCACGATTGCGCAGCACGCCGACGATGATCTCGATCGCCCCTGCGATGGCCGAGATCTCGATGAAGCCGATGCCCAGCAGCCAGAAGTCGGCATTGATGCCCGGCGAGAAGGCCATCGAACTGAGCGGCGGATACATGAACCAGCCGCCATTCGGCGCCAGGCCGAAGAACAGGGAGGCGAAGAAGGCCAGCCCGCCGATCAGATAGGCCCAGAAGGCGTAGGCGCTGAGCCGGGGGAACGGCAGGTCCCGCGCGCCCAGCATCTGCGGCAGCAGCAGTACCCCAAGCGCCTCGACCGCGGGCACGGCGAACAGAAACATCATCATCGTGCCGTGCACGGTGAAAAGCTGGTTGTAGGTCTCCGGCCCGAGGAAGCCGTTCATCGGCACGGCCAGCTGCGTCCGCATCAACAGCGCCAGCGTGCCCGCCAGCACGAAGAACAGCATGGCCGCGCCGATATAGTAGACGCCGACGAAATTGTTGTTGATCGCGGTGATCCACTGCCAGCCTTTCGGCCCGCACCAGATCTCCTCAAGCTGCTTCAGCTCGCCCTCGGGACGCTCGCCCTTCGTGGGGAAGCGTTCGTAGAGCGCGGTGTCGAATCCGGTCTCGCTCTTCACTTCAGGGTCTCGAGCCACGCCGAAACCTCACGCAGCTCCTCGCCGGTCAGCACCGGATAGGCCGGCATGCGGTTTCCCGGCTTGATGGTCTGGCTGTCCGAGATCCAGCCCGCCATTGTACCGGCGTTGTTCGGCAGGATGCCCGCGCCCAGCGTTCGACGCGAGCCGACATGGCTGAGATCGGGTCCGGCAAGGCCATTGAACTCCGTTCCAGCCACCGTGTGGCAGGCTCCGCAACCGGCACGACGGAAGACATCAGCGCCGGGCGCGAGGCTGGCGGTCGTCACGGCCGGCCGGGACTGTTTCGCCAGCCACGCCTCGTAGGCCGCCGGCTCATGCGCCACGACCACCAGCCCCATCAGGGCGTGCGGCCCGCCGCAGTATTCGGCGCATTGACCGCCATAGGCGCCCGGCTGATCCGCCTGTATCCGCAGGATGTTGCGGCGCCCCGGGATCATGTCGACCTTGCCCGACAGGCGTGGCACCCAGAAGCTGTGAATGACGTCGGCCGAGTCCAGCTCGATCACCACCGTCTCGCCCACCGGAATGTGCACCTCATTGGCGTCCTGGAAGCGCTCACGGCCCTGATCGTCCAGATAGGCGACGCGCCACCACCACATCTCGCCGGTCACCCGGATGCGCATCTCGCCCGGTCGGGGCTCCTGAGTCAGATGGCTGGTGAGGCCCAGTCCGTAAATCAGCAGGGCGCTCAGCACCACAACCGGGAAGGCGAACCCGCCGATCCAGACCAGCTTCTGCCCGCCCAGCCGCGCCCGCCATTTCCGAGGCCCGAACAGAGCCAGAGCCAGCGCGATCAGGACGATCAGCAGGACCGAGCCGCCCATGGCGAACAGCACCCACGAAAGGGTGTTTACCGGCCCGGCGAACGGCCCCGCGGGGTCCAGTGCGGGCGGCGGCCAGGTCGCCGTACCGTCGAAGGAGTTCCGGCTACTCATGCAGGGTGTAGAGGTAGGCGGCCACGTCCCGCGCCTCGTCCTGCGTCAGCGGCATGGCCGGCATGCCCGTATCCGTCGCCATCGAAGGCGCGTCGACGATGAAGGCTGTCAGCACCGCCGGTCGATTGGGAAAACGTCCTGCGATCATGGGGCTGTCGGCGAAACCTTTCAGCGAGGGTCCGTTCGCCCCCCGCGGCCAGTCGACGCCGGGAATGACGTGGCACGCCGCACAGCCCACGCGGCGCATCACCTGCAGCCCTGCATCCGCATCCGCCCCGGCGATGGTCCGCGGGGGGTTGGTCTTGTCCGAACAGGCGACCAGCAGGATCGGCAGAAGCAGCGCGATCCACTTCACGACGTCTCACAATGGCAGGTTTGCAGGCGCATCGATCCCCCTTGGCTCGAAGCGCTAACCCCTGCCCATGGTCAAGGTTCCGCGCGTGATCGTCGCAAGCGGAACTGTAAGCGCCGCCCCGTGTTCGATCCGGGTGCATCGTCTCACCCTGCCCCTCCTGCTGCTCGCGACCTCCGCCTGCACCCCCGCGACCAATGACACGGGCGCGGCCTTTACACAGACAGGCCAGATCATCGCCATGGGCGGCGGCGAAGGCGGCCCGGGCAATGCCTGCTTCAGCTGCCATGGCCTGAACGGCGAAGGCGACGGCGTCAGCGTCCCGCGCCTCGCCGGTCTCGACGCCGGATATGTGCAGAAGCAGATGGAGGACTACGCCAAGGATGTCCGCCAGGACCCGGTCATGACGCAGGTCGCACGCTGGCTGGATGACCGGGACCGTCGCGCGGTGTCGGAGTACTACGCCTCCCTTCCCCTTACCCCTGACCCGGCGATCGCTTCGGGGCCGCCTCCCGCGATCTACATGGTAGGTGCGCCCGGGCGGGGCGTTCAGGCCTGCGCCTCATGCCACGGTATTGCGGGCGAAGGGATCGGCTCCGCCAATCCCGCGATTGCCGCGCAACCCGCAGCCTACACCATCGATCAGCTGAAGCGGTGGAAGACGGCGAAGCGTCGCAACGACCCGCGCGGCGTCATGGCCGACGCGGTCGCCAATCTCACCGACCCCGAGATACAGGCCATAGCCGTCTGGCTAGAGCGCCAACCCGCTTCTCCACCGCCCGATACCGGCGCTGCCAGCGTGTCCGACGGCGCGTCGGCAGCGGCAGGATCGGCAGCATCCCGTGGAATACGTCGTCCCGATCGATGATCTGGTGCTTCAGCGCCCCGCCGACATGCAGCGGGATCATCAGCAGCAGGCTGACCACCAGCCCCCAGTGAATCCACTCTGCGACTGCCTCGACCCGCCATCGCGTGACGTTGTCCAGATCCTGCATCGGCAGCAGGGGCCACGCGAACAGACCGAGGAACGTCAGGTCCTGCGCCCGCTCGGTGGCCGAGATCATCATCCAGCCGGACAGCGGCAGGCCGAACAGACAGGCGTAGAAGACGACGTGGGTGATCTGCGCGGCCACGCTCTCCCACCCCGGTTTGTCCGCATCGTTGATCGGGCCGGGCGCCAGCAGTCGCCAGCTGAAGCGGCCGATGAACAGAACCAGCATCAGCACGCCGATCGCGTAGTGCAGTTCGTAGGCCGCGACCTTGTCTCCCCCGACGGGTAACCGACCCATCCACCAGCCGACACCCAACTGGACGAACACCAGCGCCGCCATGGTCCAGTGGAAGACGATGGCCACCGGGGAGTAGCGTCCCTCGTCGTGGTGCCCGGCCGCCCACTCCAGAATGTTGCCGATCAGCCTGTCGATCACGTCGCCTGATCCACCCGGAAGACAGGCTGGTCAGGCCCAATCGATCGGCCAAGCCGAAACAGGGCGGCGATCAGATAGATGGCCGCCGCCGGGGCCCACATGATCAGGCCCGCCGCCTGCTGGTCTTCCAGCGGCGTCATGCCGAACGCGGCGGTCGTCAGCAGATGCGGCGCATAGAGCGGCTGTTCGGCGAAGGTCAGCAGCGCGCCGATGAAGCCCATGGCCACCATGGCAATCAGCAGGTGCCCCACCGCCGACGGCGCCGAAGCATTGCGCACGCCCATCCAGAACCAGACCGAGGACGCCAGAAGGCTGACCTGCATCAGCCAGTAGACGCCGTCGCTTGACAGGGCTGCCGAATACAGTCCCGGCGCATGCCAGCTCCAGAAGACCACCGCCTGCACCGCCGTCGCCAGAGCGAGAGGCGCGACGCGCCGGACAGGCATCGCCCACGCCAGCAGAGGCGCTGCGACGGCGACCAGCAGGACGTGATGGACGGTCCGGGCCGCGAACAGCGCCGAGCTCAGGGCGCACAGCGGCGAGACGAAGCCGACGAACAGGACGGCGATGGCGGCCAGGCCCGCGCCCCGGCGCACCCCGCGCAGCCGCCAACCGACGAACACGGCCGCCAGCGCCAGCACGACCAGCAGGAGCGGATCGAGATTCCAGCGCCAGTCCCCCGGTGCGGGGGCTGGCCCGCAATAGGGGGTCCAGATCATCGTCGTCATGCAGGCTCCGTCAGGGCGCAGGTAGCCGGATTGGCGTGCATCCGGACGAGGGAGGCGAAGCACCGGGCTCCGGGCACAGCGAAGATGCGAACCAAAACGACCCCGGGGCCGCGCCCGGAGTGCGAACGCGCCATGAGCATACTCCCAGCCAGCTTGACTGGTGAAAGCCTTCAAGAGGGTGTCAGGTTCCGAGAACCCTCCGCTCATGAAAAGACGCCGCCGACCGGAGGTCGACGGCGTCAGGGGCGCTTCGGTTCAGGAGATGATCAGAAGCGGTAACGGGCGCCGAGGTAATACTGCCGGCCGGTGTGGTGATAGACCGACGTGCTCATGCGGCTGTCGTCACCCACCCACTGGTGGTTTTCCTCGTCGGTGAGGTTGAGGGCCTCGAACGTCAGCTCGATCTGGTCAGTCAGCTGGTAGGAAGCCGAAGCATCCAGGTTGAACGTTTCCATCTTCCCTTCCAGGTCGTTGCCGTTCCGTCCCGGCACGTTCTGCAGATAGGAATCGCGTGAGGCTGCCGAGACGCGGGCGGAGAAGCTGTCATCCTCATAGTAGAGGGTGGCGTTCCACGACTGCGGCGACAGGTTCACCAGATCGTTCGTCACGAAGGCCGAGCAGGTCGTGCTGACGCGCGTGTCGCAGTAGTCGATCTCCGACTCCACGAAGGTGTAGTTCGCCTGAACGCCGAGGTTGCCCAGCAGGCCAGGCAGGAAGCCGAAGTTCTGCTGATAGCTGATCTCGAAGCCCTTCAGCGGCCCACCCTCGGTGTTCACCGCACTGGTCAGCTGGAAGATCGTCGAGGCGGTGCAGGTCGTGGTGCAGAAAGAAGGATCGAAGGCCGACGGGTTCAGCGCCGTCAGCTGCGAGTACGGCAGGTCCTGACGGATGATCTGGATGTAGGTGTCGATGTCCTTGTAGAAATAGGCAAAGGACAGCAGGCTCTCGCGACCGAAGTACCATTCGACGCTGAGGTCGTAGGTGTTGGCGCGGAACGGCTCCAGCTTCACATTGCCGATCGTGGCGGTGAAATTCGGCCCCGTATTCAGCGACGTCGTCGGCACGAGATAGTTGGTGCCCGCCAGATTGTTCCCGATCTGCGGGCGCGCCATGACCTTGGCCGCGCCGAAGCGTACATAGAGCTCGGGCGTCGGCTGCAGGACGAGGTTCAGGGACGGAAGGGTGTCGGTGTACTCGTTCTCACCGCGCACGAGAGTGCCGCCGCCCGTCGAGCTGTAGCCTGTGGCCTCGATGCGTGTGTTCGCCTGGCGGACGCCGAAGTTTCCGCGGAACGGCATCGAGAACAGTTCGGTGTCGAAGTCGGCCTGCAGATAGACCGCCAGATCCTCCTCGTAGATCGAGCGGTTGCCGCCGCGGGCGTTTCCGTTGGTCGGGCCGGTCAGACGGAAGTCGCCGCCCAGCACGCCGGTGTCGCAGTTGCAGTAGATGTTGAACAGGCTGGCGATGGCGTTCAGGTCCGGACGCACCCAGCTGGAGTCGGTGCCGTTCGGGATCAGATTGCGTCCGAAGCCCGTCAGCAGGTTCGAGATGTTGGCCACCGTTGTGCCGGCCGGCAGAGCGGGGACGACCGTCTCGTCCGCGCGCCGGAACTCGTAGGAATCCGAGTCATAGGTCTTGAAGTTGATGCCGCCCTTCACCGTCAGGAAGTCGGTGACGTCGAACTCCATGTCGGCCTGGGCCGAGGTGAAGACCGTATCGACCCCATTCGGACGCAGCCGGATTTCGGAGCGCGGCAGGACCGCCAGACCGGTCCCCAGATTGGCTCCCCGCCAGGCCCAGTTCGCCGGGTTGGTGACGTCGAAGCCGTAGCTGATGACCGGTGCTTCCATGTTGCCACGGAAGTCGTACGAGTAGCCCTGGGTGTTCTGGCGGTCGAGCGTGACGGTGGTCTGGATCGGGTTTTCGAAGTTCGATTCCGCCCGGCCGTAGTAGTACCGGCCGCGCAGACGATCCGAGAAGTCGTGCTCGGCAGTCAGGCTGATCTGGGTGTACTCCGTCGACAGAACGTCGAAGCGGCTTTCCGAGCGGATGTCGACGTTGTCGAACGTGCCTGCGACCAGCATGTTGTTCTCGACGACCGCCTGCCGGACGCCGATCTGGGTCTGGCCGCCCGCGGCGGCGTTGCGGCTGAACGACAACGCTTCGAGGAAGTCCTCCTGGCGGGTCGCGTCCAGTTTCGAGTAGAGGACGTCCACCGAGAACAGGGTGCTTTCCGCCGGACGCCACTGGAAGGCGCCGGTGACGCCCAGACGCTCCTGCTCGTGCGTCAGCCGCCCATAACGGGGCAGGCGCGGAATGAAGACGTTGGCCTGATTGGCGGTGTTGTAGGCTGCGACGTTGTCCGGCGTATTGGCCGGACGGGCCACGCCGGTCGCACAGTTGGCGGCGTTCGAGCCGTTGGCGGTGCTGTTGCCCGGGTTCTGGGGCGTGACGCCGACCGGCGAACAGAAGCCGCCGCTGTTGGTCGAGCCCGGCGCGGCCGCCGGCGCCCAGCGCACCGAGCTGAAGCCCTCTTCCAGCAGATTGCGCTCGCTGTAAGCCAGCGAGATCAGGGCGCCGAACTCGTCGTTGGCGCCGAAGGTGTTGCTCAGCAGGAAGGCGTAGCGCGGGTTGTATTCTTCGGAGAGGTCATTGTAGCCGACCTGCGCCGATGCCGCGGCGGTGAAGCCGTCGTGGTCAAACGGACGCGTGGCCTGCAGATCGACCGTGGCGCCCAGCGAGCCTTCCTCGGTCTCGGCCGCCGCAGTCTTGCGTACGGTGATCGAGTTGAAGAGTTCGGAAGCGAAGACGTTGAAGTCGAAGCCGCGACCACGGTTGGCGCCGCCCGAGGAGTCGGTCCCGCCGGTGGTGGCCTGCGCCTCCATGCCGTTGATGCGGGTGCGGGTGAAGTCTGCGCCAAGGCCGCGAACGGTGATCGAGCGCCCCTCGCCTGCGTCACGGTCGATAGCCACGCCCGGAACCCGCTGGATCGACTCGGCCAGGTTCAGATCGGGGAAGTCGGCGATATCCTCGGCGACGATGACATCCACGACGCCCGTTTCCCGACGTTTGGCGTCAAGCCCGGCGCTCAGGCTGGCGCGGAAGCCCGTGACGACAACCTCGCCGATGTCCGTGGCTTCAGGATCCTGTTGTGGGGCCGACTGGGCGGCGGCAGTGCTCAAGCCCAGGGAAAGGGCGACGGCCAGGCCCGAGGCTCCGGCGAAGAGCGTGCGACGAAGGGCGCGGGTCATCCCCGGCTGAACAGCTTGCATAATATGCCTCCTCCCAATGGGCATACAGGACGCCGGAGTGCCTCCGGTCTATCTGTTTTTTGCCGGTCAGCTCGTTGGCTGCCCGGATTTGACACCGGTGTCAAAGTCGCGTGGAATGCTCTCTGACACCGGTATCAATCAAGACCGTAACCCGATGATCAGCGTTTTCGCAACCCTGCTTCGACACAGGACCGTCACAAGCGTCGCCGTCGCGGCGTTTCTCGTGTCATCCGGAGCACAGGCCGCTCCTGCGCAGGAAGCGCTCGCCTTCCCCGGCGCCGAAGGCGCTGGCCGCCTGTCCGCAGGCGGTCGGGGCGGACGCGTGGTCAGGGTCACCAACCTGAACGACTCGGGGCCAGGCAGCCTGCGGGCCGCAGTCGACCTGGACGGTCCGCGCACTGTCGTCTTCGACATCGGCGGCACGATCCGTCTGGCCTCACCGCTCCGCGTCCGACGCGGTCGGATCACCCTCGCGGGCCAGACGGCGCCCGGTGGAGGAATCACGCTGCGCGATCACCCGCTGGTCATCGCCGCCGACGATGTGGTGGTGCGCTACATCAGGTCCCGGCTCGGCGACGAGAGCGGGGTCGAGGCGGACGCCATCTCCGTCGAGAGCGGACGACGGATTATTCTCGATCACGTCTCCGCGTCATGGTCGGTCGACGAGACCCTGTCCGTTGGCAGCCGGTACGATCCGCCCGAGCGCGGCATCTACGACGTCACAGTCCAGTGGTCCGTCATCGCCGAATCCCTGAACGCATCGGGCCATGCCAAGGGCGATCACGGGTATGGCTCGCTGGTCCGGGGCGGACACGGCGCGCGCATGACGTTCCACCACAATCTGTGGGCCGCGCACCGCGCGCGGATGCCTCGGCCGGGGAATTACAATCCCCCTTCGGTCGACCCGACGGGGCCGTTCCTCGAGTTCCGATCCAATGTCTTCTATGATTGGGGCGGCTCCCACTCCGGCTACAACGCCGATACGGAAAGCCGCTCGACCTACGCCTTTGTGGGCAACGCCTACATTCCCGGCCCCGACTCCGAAGGCCGATGGGCCTTTGAAGAATCGAACCCCTTGGCCCGGGCCTGGTTCGAAGCCAACAGCATGGCCGACGTCATTCCGGCGGACGCGTGGACACTGGTCAAGGATAGCGAACGCCCCGGCTACCGCCTGGACAGTCGACCCGAATGGGCCGTGCCCGCCCCGCCCGTCGGCGAAACTGTCGAGGCCGTTTTGGCCCAGGCCGGGGCCAGCCGCAGCCGCGACGCCGTCGATCATCGCATCATCGCCGGCGTCCGCGATCGAACGGGTGAGATCATCGACAGCCAGTCACAGGTCGGCGGCTGGCCTGTTCTGGATCGGGGCGCGCCATGGGTCGATATGGATGCCGACGGGATGCCCGATGACTGGGAGCGCGCCCAAGGGCTGAACCCTGCCGATGCTTCGGACGGCTCCGCGGATCGCAACGCAGACGGCTGGACAAACCTCGAGGACTGGCTGAACAGCCTGACCGGCTAGCGCGCCAGCCAGCCGCCATCCACTGCCAGCACCGTCCCGTGGACATAGGCGGCGGCGTCGGAGGAGAGGAACACCGCAGCGCCGGCCAGATCCGACGGATCGCCCCAGCGACCCGCCGGAATGCGGGCGAGGATGTCGCGATTGCGGGTCTCGTCCGCGCGCAGGGCCTCCGTGTTGTTGGTGGCGAAATACCCCGGCGCGATGCCGTTGACGTTGATTCCCATGCCCGCCCATTCGCAGGCCAGAAGGCGGGTCAGGCCGGCCAGCCCGCTCTTGGACGCCGTATAGGACGGTACGCGAATGCCGCCCTGGAAGCTGAGCATCGAGCAGATGTTGATGATCTTGCCGCCACGGCCGCCATCGACCCACGTCCGGGCCACGGCCTGGGACAGGAAGAAGGCCGACTTCAGGTTGGTGTCGATGACCGCGTCCCAGTCCTGTTCGGTGAAGTCCAGGCTGTCGTTGCGGCGAATGATGCCGGCGTTGTTGATCAGGATATCGACGGCCCCGGCGAACTGGACGGCCTGCGCCACGATCTCGCTGACAGGAGCGATCGACGACAGGTCGGCGGCGATCGCGTGCAGGCGACGCCCGGCCGACTCGACCCTCTGCGCGGTTTCGCTCGGGGCCGAGCGACCGACAGCCACGATATCAGCCCCGGCTTCGGCCAGACCAACGGCGATCGCCTGCCCCAGTCCGGTGTTGGCGCCGGTCACGAGAGCCGTTCGGCCCGAGAGATCGAAAGGGTTCATTCCAGCCATGCTTCCCAAGAGCTTGCCCGACGCGGATTGTCCACCTAGGTAACCGGTGTCATACTCCGATGCAAACGATGGATAGGGACGCGGCGCGTCCTGGCGTCGACAAGGAACATCATGAAAATCGCCCTCATCATCGAGAACAGCCAGGCCGCCAAGAGCGAGGTCGTGCATAGCGCGCTGAAGGCCGTCGCCGAACCGCTGGGGCACGACGTCTTCCATTACGGGATGTATTCGGCCGAGGACAAGGCTTCGCTGACCTACGTCATGAACGGCCTGCTGGCCGGCATCCTGCTGAACTCCGGCGCGGCCGATTTCGTGGTCACCGGCTGCGGCACCGGGATGGGCTCCATGCTGGCCTGCAACTCGATGCCGGGCGTTTTCTGCGGTCTGGTGATCGACCCGACGGACGCCTTCCTGTTCGGCCAGATCAACGACGGCAACGCTATCTCCATGCCCTATGCCAAGGGCTTTGGCTGGGCGGCCGAGCTGAACCTTCAGGACTGCTATCGCAAGCTCTTCGAGGGCGAGCGCGGTCTCGGCTATCCGAAGGAACGCGCCGAGATCATGGCCAGGAACCGCGGCATTCTGAAAACGCTGAAGGCCGCGACCTGCAAGGATATGCTGAGCGCCCTGAAGGCCGTGGATCAGGATCTGCTGAGGGCCGCCATCGCCGGCGAGAAGTTCCAGGAGTACTTCTTCGCCAATGCCACGGACGCGGGCATCCGCGACTACATCAGATCGCTGACGCAGTAGACGCTACGCCTTCGGCCCGGCCGTCGACTCCCGTACGATCAGCGAGGGATCGACCGCTGGCTGGGCCAGCGTCGCGGGGTCCAGGCCGCGCAGCCCGGCCGTCAGCTTCTCGGCCGCCATCCGACCCATGTCGCGGATCGGCAGGCGCACCGTGGTCAGGTTCGGCCAGACGCGCGAGGCCATCGGCAGGTCGTCGAAGCCCACGATCGACAGGTCGCCGGGGACATCCAGCCCGACATCGCGCGCAGCCTTCATCACGCCGATCGCCATTTCGTCGTTGCCCGCAAAGATGGCCGTCGGCGGCGGGTTCATGGCCAGCAGGCTCTGCGCCGCCTCCGCGCCGGACTCGAAGGTATAGGCGCCCGCGCGCACATAGCTGTCGTCAAGCGACAGACCATGCTCCGCCAGTCCCTCGCGGAAACCCCTGCCCCGCTCGTGCGACGAGCGGAAGGTGTCCGGACCCGAGATGAACGCCACGCGCGTGTGTCCCAGCTCCGCCAGATGGCGCGCCGCCTGCGCCGCCCCGCGATGGTCGTGGGTCACCACCATGCAGGCCGGCTCATCAAGCGACACCGAGGCTATCCGGACATAAGGGCAGTCGACTTCCTTCAGGATCTCGATGACCCGATCGTCTTCCGAAACCGACGGCGGCATGACCACGCCGAACAGCTTCTGCCGGACCACGAAGGCGCGCACCTCGTTCAGGAAGGTCGGCGAGGCGCGGTTGCAGGGATGAACAACCAGTTCCAGACCCGAGCCCCTCACCGCGTCCAGAACGCCCTGCTGCATGTTCACGACATAGTTCGGGCTGGGGTTGTCGTAGATCATCCCCACCAGGAACGACCGGCGGAAGGCCAGCCCGCGCGCCTGCGGATCGGGGGTGAAGCCATGCTCGGCGATCACCGCCTCGACCCGTTTGCGCGTCTCCTCCTTCACGAAGGGCGAGTTGTTGATGACGCGCGAGACCGTCTTCTTGGACACCTCCGCCAGACGGGCGATGTCGTTGATCGTGGCGGGCTTGCCGCCGGTCCGCTTCGGATCGGTCACGCGAATGAGTCTCTCTGGTCGAACAGCGTCCTTAGGACATAAACCGTAGCTTGTGCATTCCCAACCGCACGACCTGTGTCCGGGTCAGGTCCCGCGACGGTTCGCCGGACGGTCCAGCACATCGTCACGCAGCGGCGTCATGAAGCGCAGGTCCCAGTGGTCCGGATTGAACGGTTTGCGGGTCGCTTCGGTGATAGCGGGATAGCCGCCGACTTCGCGCTCGTGATCGATGATCTCGCCCCGCCCTTCGGCGACCTCGGCCACCAGCAGGACGTCGCGCTGATCGCGATCCCACGGCCGGGCTCCGGCCTGCGACAGGACGGAGACCTGCACCTGCTCGGCCCGGATCGGCTGCAAGCCGTCCCACCAGACCGGCGGCCGCCGGGTCTCGATGATACGGGCCGGCGCAGTCGTGTACCGGCCGAACATCCGGATCGGATCGCCGACCTGATCGACGGCGATGTTGTCGCGGCCATAGTATTCGAGATCCCCTGCCCCGCCGATCATCAGGAAGGCGAGGTGTTCGGTCGGGGTCGAAGGGCCTGCGCGCAGGACGTTGCCGATCGCGGTCATCTTGCCGACCTCGTAGGGGTGGTTCAGCCACTCTTCCGGCGCGAGGTTGTAGTGGATCGCCCTCGGCCCGGGATTGTAGATCAGATTGTTCACGATCACGCCGTGGACGCCGCCCTTGAACAGCGGGCTGCGCTCGTAGTTGTGGGCGTAGAGATTGTTGACGATCAGCAGTCCGGTGACGTTGTCGTGGATCAACGACCCCTTGGAGTGCTCGCCCTTGGAATGGGTGGAATAGGCCAGGCTCTCGGCGATGATATTGTTCGAGAAAGTGATGTTGTGGCTGGTGCCGCGCCGCCACTGCTCCGGGGTGTCGCCCGTGAAGCGAGGGCCCGATGCGGACAGGTTCTCGTCGGTCCCCCATTCCAGGCTGCAATGATCGACGATGACGTTGTACGCCGCCTGGGTCGCGATGCCGTCCTCGTCCCAGCCGCTCATCCACTCCTGACCGGCCGAGCCGGGACGGATGCGGATGTGCTGGATGATCACGTCGTGGCCGCCGACATCCATGCCGCCGCGGATCAGGGTGATGCCCGGCGACGGCGCTGTCTGGCCGGCGATCGTGATGTAGGGATTGGTGATCCGCAGGGACCGGCGACCCAGGTCGATCACGCCGCCGACCTCGAACACAACGATACGCGGACCGTCCGCTTCGATCGCGGCGCGGAGCGAGCCGGGCCCGTCACTGTTCAGGTTCGTCACCCGGATGATCTGGCCGCCACGACCACCCACCGTTTGCGAGGCCCAGCCCAAGGCGCCCGGGAACGCAGGCAGCGTCGCTTCCGCCGGCGCCGCCACAGGCGCCTGCGCTGACGCCGGTCCGGCAAGGGAAAACGCGAGAGCAGCCGCAAGTACAGTCAGACGGGCAAAGCGCATGTTTCCTACCTCGTGTCTGGCCGTTCCGGTTCGCGGCCTTGGTTGCGACGTCAACAGAAACCGTCGCCGGATTCAAATTGACACCGGTTTCCTTCCTGCGCAATGTCTCACGGAAATGGGAGGCGGCGTGAGCCACGCACACGACAATTCAAGCACTTCTCCGATCGCGCAGGCTTTTGTAGCCGCACGTCGGCAGGCGCGCTGCCTGCAGCAGTATCCGGGCTCGCCGCCCGACTCGCTGACGGCGGCCTACGAGATTCAGGACGACGCCATCGCCCTGTGGCCGGACCGCATTGCGGGCTGGAAACTGGGGCGCATAGCCCCGCCGCTGGATCAGCAATTCGGCGCCGGACGCATCGCGGGCCCCATCTTCGCACGCAATGTCTGGACGGCCGGCGAACAGCCGGTCGCCTTCGGCGTCATCGACGGCGGCTTCGCTGCGGTCGAGGCGGAGTACGTACTGGAGATGGGTGACGCCGGGCCGGACCGCGAGGGCTGGACAGCCGACACGGTCAGCGTGCTGGTCGCCCGCGCCTTCATCGGTGTCGAGATCGCCGGCAGCCCGTTCGCGGGGATCAACGGGCACGGTCCGGCGGTCACAGCCTCGGACTTCGGTAACAACGCCGGGCTGATTCTCGGTCGTGAGATCGCGGACTGGCCGTCGCGTCTCGCCGGACTGACCTGCGGCATGACCATCGACGACGTCGAGGTCGGCCGTGGTGGCGCGACCGCCATTCCCGGCGGCCCGCTCGATTCCCTCGCCTTCCTGATGAACCTGCTACACGCCCGGGGACGGCGTCTGGAGGCAGGCCAGCTGATTTCCACGGGCGCCGCGACAGGCGTGCATCAGATCCATACGGGTCAGTCGGCGGTGGCCGACTTCGGACCGGACGGCCGGATCGCCTGTCGGGCTGTCTCCGCTACAGGAGCGATCGCATGATGCTCTCCCGCCGCACCCTTGGTCTTGCCGGCCTGTCCGGGCTGGGGCTCGGCCTCGCCGGCTGCACGCCGCGTGCACCGGCCAATGGCGTGACCGTCTTCAATGCTGTCGATGTCCACCCGGCCGACTATCCCACCGTCAATGCGGTGCGCTGGATGGGCGAGGAACTGGGCCGCCTGACCGACGGACGGCTGGGCATCCGCCAGTATCCGGCCGGTCAGCTCGGCACCGAGGACGACTCGATCGGACTGGCCCGGCATCAGGCCGTCGATATCTGCCGGGTCGCCGTCGCCGCCCTCAACAACGCCTTCCCCGAGACCCGTCTGCTGGCACTGCCCTACGTCTATCGCGACGTGGGTCACGTCCGTGCCGTGGTCGATGGAGACATCGGGTCGGACCTGCTGAACGTCTTCGAGGGCCGCGGCCTGATCGGTCTGGCCTATTACGACGCCGCCCCGCGCTGTTTCTACAACGTGCGCCACCCGGTCACCGAACCGGGTCAGATGCGTGGTCTTAAGATGCGGGCGCCGCAGTCCGACATTTTCCTGGACTCGATCCGGGCCATGGGCGCCAATCCTACGCCGCTGACCTTCGGCGCGGTCTTCTCGTCGCTGCAGACCCATCTGATCGACGGCGCGGAGAACAACTGGCCCAGCTACCAGTCCAGCCGTCAGTTCGAGGTGGCGCGCTATTGGAGCCAGACCGAGCACTCGTTCTCGCCGGACGCCCTGCTGATGTCCAAGGCCAGCTTCGATCGCCTGACCCCCGCCGACCGCGAACTGGTGCGCGACGTCGCTCGCCGGTCTGTGCCGCTGATGCGGGTCGAATGGGACCAGCGCGAGGCCGGCGCTCGCGAGACCGTGCTCGCCGCCGGCGTGCAGGTCGCCCAGGTCGACAAGGCCGCCTTCGCCGCCACCGTGCGGCCGGTGCTGGATAAATATCTATCCGAGCCGCGCCTTCGCGCGCTCCACGAACGGATCGCAGCGGTCGCCTGAACGACCGCGCAACACACATCGGTGCTCAGGGAGGGGACCGAATGACTGATACGCCTCGCGGAGCCGTCCGCGCGCTGGACGGCCTTGCCGCAATCGTGATGGGTCTCGCCGGCGCCGCCCTGGTAGGGATGGCCCTCGTACAGTTCTGGCAGGTCTTCGCCCGCTACGTGCTGAATGACAGCCCTGGCTGGACTGAACCCGTGGCGCTCTTGCTGATGAGCGTCACAGTCATGGGCGGGGCCTCCGTCGCCGTTCGCCGCGAAACCCATTTCGCCTTCCAGACCCTGGCCCAGTCACTGCCGGGTGCGATGCAGGTCGTCCTCAAGACCATCACCCGCCTGATCGCTGCGGCGGCAGGCGCAGGCCTGATGTGGCTGGGCGGGACGCTGATGATCGACGAGTGGCCGGTGACCATGGCGGGAGCCCCCCTGCCCGCCGGGCTGAAGTTCGCCGGCCTGTGCTTCGGCGGCGCCCTGATCCTGCTGTTCGCGATCGAGCGCCTCCTGACCGGTGACTACCGCGAACCCAAAGCGACCGAAGGCGGGGACTGATCATGGAGTACATCATCCTCTTCGGCCTGCTGGCCGTACTGCTCGCCATCGGCGTTCCGGTCGCCTTCTCCCTGCTGGCCGCGACGCTGGCCACGGTCCTGTACCTCGCCCTGCCGCCCATCGTCGTGTTCCAGCAGATGGGGTCTGACATCACGTCGGTGGCCCTTCTGGCGATTCCGCTGTTCATCTTCACCGGCGAACTGATGATGAAGGGCGGGCTGTCCGACCGCATGATCGCCCTGGCCTCCTCCATGGTCGGCCATGTGCGCGGCGGTCTCGGTCAGGTGACCGTCGTCGGCTCGACCCTGTTCGGCGGCGTCTCGGGCAGCGCCATCGCCGACGTCTCGGCCATCGGCGGCACCATGATCCCGCAGATGCAGAAGCGCGGCTATGACAGCGATTTTGCGGTGAACGTGACCATCTCGGCCGCGCTTGTCGCCCTGCTGGTTCCGCCGTCGCACAACATGATCCTGTATTCGGCTTCGGCCGGCGGCGGAGTGTCGATTTCGGATCTGTTCGCAGCGGGGATCGTCCCTGCGGGCCTGCTGGCGATCTCGCTGATGACCGTCTCCTACGTCGTCGCGCGCCGCCGCGGATATGTGGCCGAGCCCTTCCCCGGTTTCCGCACTGTGGCGACCCGGCTGATCGCAGCCATTCCGGGCCTGCTGCTGGTGGGCATCATCTTCGGCGGCATTCGCGCCGGCATCTTCACCGCCGTCGAAAGCGCCTCCATCGCGGTTGTCTACGCCACGATCGTGACCGGCCTCGTTTATCGCCACATGAGCTGGACCGCGTTCAAGGCGGCCTGCACGGGCGCGGCCCGCACCTCGGGCGCCGTGCTGTTCATCATCGGCTGCGCCGGGGCCTTCGGATGGCTGATGGCCTATCTGCAGATCCCCTCGATGATGGTGTCGATGCTGCAGACGCTGACGGACAACCCGATCCTGATCCTGCTGCTGATCAACGTGATCCTGCTGGTCCTCGGCACCTTCATGGACATGGCGCCGCTGATCATCATCTGCACGCCGATCTTCCTGCCGGTCGCCAAGGCCTTCGGCGTGGATCCTGTCCAGTTCGGCGTCATCCTGCTGCTGAACTGCGGCATCGGTCTGATCACGCCGCCCGTAGGCTCCGTCCTTTTCGTCGGCAGCGCCATCGCCAAGGTGCCCATGACCCACAGCCTGCGCTCGATCTGGCCCTTCTATCTGGCCTGCACCGCTGTGCTGATGCTGGTCACCTTCGTCCCGGCCCTGTCGCTCTGGCTGCCGTCGCTGCTGAAATAGGCAGGGCAGCCGCCCCTCATCCTCGACGGAATGAGGGGCCCGGCAGCCGGCTCAGAACGCGCCCTCGACCTGCAAGGTCGCATCGGCATTTTCGGTCACGCCGAGGCTGCTGACCTCGATCCCGTTGGTGGTCTTCAGGCTCGACAGCCAACCGAACAGGGTGCCGCTTGTCACGCTGGGGATACGGAAGCCCAGACGACCGGATGCATCCATGCCCAGGGTCACCTCCAGTCCGGCAGCTTCGGCCGACTGGCGCACGACCGGCTCCAGCCCCTGGGCGTCCGCCGTCCGCGCCCCGCCCTGTCCGTCTGCGGCGCTCAGGGTGCGCAGATCCGCCTGCACGGCGGTCAGGTCGGCCAGGGACGACATGCGACGTTGGGCGGCGACCTCGCGCCATGCCAGCGCGGGGCTGACGATCAGGAACCACACCAGCACAACGGTCACCAGGCCGCCCATGAACAGCAGCAGCCGGTGCTCGCGCACCGTTCGGCCATCCCACCACTGACGAGCGGTCCCGACAAAGTCTTTCATGACAGGCCTCCGATGGTGATGTCGCTGACGACGCGGCCGCCCTCGTCGGCGGTGCCTGTCTCGTTCATGGCCATGCCTGCTTCGGCAAGGGCGCTACGGACCCGGTCCATGTCGCCATAGGCCGGATGGGTCAGGGTGGCTTTGACCCCCTCCCCCGGATCGGCGATCAGGATGTCCAGCTCCGCACCCTCGACACTCTCGAGCGCGGCGTACAGGGATGCCGCAGCGGCGACGGTCCCGCCCGGCGGTGGAGCGATGTTGGCCCGCGCGCGCAGGGCGGCGACCGGATCCGGCGTAGCGGCCAGTTCCGGATCTGCGGCGGCGATCATCTCCCGCGCCTGTTTCTGCATGTGGCTGGCGGCCAGATCGTCTCGTGCAGCGGCCGCCAGGATCAGCACCAGAGGCGACAGGACTACCGCCGCGGCCAGCGCCGCCGTCCGTTTCCAGCTGCCGGCGGCCTTCGACCGCTTCGGCGCATCGTCAAGCAGATTGATCGCGGGAGCCCGCGCCGCGGCGATCAGCTGACGCTCAAGTTCCGCGGGGTCCTCCAGCGGCCTGACGTGACGCGCCCCGGCGACCAGATCGACCAGATCGGGCTGAACGGTCACCGCGAACCGACGTCCGCGCAGCGCCACCGCCTCGCCGAAGGCCGCCGTCAGCAGAACATCGTCTCCGTCCGGCTCGGGCAGGGTCATCACGTCCGGCAGGATCACATCCGCCACGATGCCCAGAGCCTCCAGATAATCGACCCAGGCCGTCAGCAGCGAGCGGCTGACCACAGCCGCCAGCCGGGCCTCTCCGGCCCGCCCGGGCGCACCGACCACGGTCGACAGGCGGTCAGGCTCCCCTGCCAACATCTCACGCATCGCCCACGCCGCCGCCGTCCGGAGCTGCGCCCCGCCGCCCGCCGGCAGGTCCAGCCAGCGCAGGGCGACATCCGCGCCGGGGACGATGGCCACCGTCCGCATCTTCTCGCCACCGGGCGCAGGCGTCTCGATCGAGAGGCTGCCGCGCTCCAGCACCAGTCCGTCGCCGGAAACAATCAGGTAGGGCGCCGGCGCGCTGGCCATGCCGGGCACAAGGATCAGGCGGATGGGCTTCATTCTTCGGGTATCCAGCGCTGGGTCACGGTGCGCGTCCGGTCGCCCGGCGGGGCGTACAGAAGGGCGGTCCGGACCGCCCGCACCCCGCCGTATTCGACGTCGACGCGAAGGTTGAAATAGCGGGTCAGGACAGTGACCTGCTCGCGGGCTTCGACGGTCACGTCCGTGGTGCTCAACGACGGCTCGGACCAGAAGGCGCCGGGGTCGGCCCAGCCGCCGCGCGGCCTCCGCTCCAGCACGCTTCTGGCGTTGAGCGGGTTCACCTGTCCGTTGGTCAGCATCGTCAGCAAAGGTGCCTGATCTGGCCGCAACGTATTGATGTTTATGGGCGACAGCCGCGTAGTCGGCAGGGCGCAGACCCATGGGCGGAGCCGGTCGTAGAGCTCGGCGTCCATGCCCTTGAGGGCTCTCAGCTCGCTGACCTCGGACAGCATCACGCCGCCGGTGCGGTAGGGTGTCGACAGGCCCGCATAAGCCCCGTCCTCGGCGCCCAGAGAGCGGGTCTCCTCATCGACGTCCAGCCAGTCGACCAGAGCGTCGGCTACCGCCCGCATCCGGCTCTCGGGCGCGCCAACCGCCCGACCCAGCGCCATAAACTGGGCCACCCCCAAGGGGCGATAGAGCAGGTCTTCTCCGATGCCCTGCACCACGCTGTTCAGGTTGAAACAGGCCTGACCATCGGTCACCACGGCGCTGATCACCCCGTCGTCGATCGGGAAGGTCATGCGCCGGCCGTTCCATTCCGGCTCCAGCCGCGTCTTCGCGCCGTCCGCGTCCAGCAGCCGGGTGATCTGGCGGCGGGCGAGCATCTCGGCGCCCGAGGCGTACCACTGCGCCTGCGCCTGCCCTTCGGCGTTTGTGGTCCGTCGCACCGAGAAGCGGACATCATCCAGAATGGCGACCGCCACGACCGACATGACCGCCACCAGCAGCAGCACCGTCAGAAGAGCCATGCCCTCGCGATCAGGCCGACGCGCCATCAGACGCCCCCGCCGATCAGGAACAGCTGGTCGAGCTCACCATAGCCCTCAAGCGTCATCCGCAGCCGCACGGCGTCTGGCAGAGGCCGCTCGGGCGTGGTGGTGAAGGCGGGGGCTTCACTGCCGTCCTTCAGGAATGTCACCGTCACGGCACGCACGCCGCGGTACAGGATCTGCGGCGGCCCCGGCCGGCTGCCATCCAGGTAGGGCATGGCCTGCCGCACCAGACGATCCTCGACCAGCCGGTACTCTACTCGCTGTAGCGACGGCCTCGCCCGGTCCTCCGGATTACTCCAGCCAGCGCGTGTCAGGGTCAGCACCGGATCGCCGGGTCGCTCTGCGGTCGTCATGGGCCGCGGCATGGGGCGTCCGGTCGGCCCACGAGACCGCCGCGGCGAGGCCTGACCGATGTCGGCCCTCAGCAGCCCGCGCATCCGCTGCAGGTCCGCCGTCCGATCGGTGGCGGCCTTCACTGCGAACCGGTTATCAATCGACTGGCTCAGCACCGCCGCCCCCGCCGCCGCGATCAGGGCGAAGATCATCAGCGAGACCAGAACCTCGACGAGTGTGAACCCCTCGCGCGCGCCCTTCATGACAGCCGCTCCCGGAACAGGGTGCGCTCGGCCGCCTGTCCCCCGTCGCTCGAAACGCGAATATCCACCCTCACCAGATTCGGATCCTCAGTGCCGGACACCGACTGCGTCCAGCGCCACTGGCGGCCGCCCATCGGCGTCTCGCCGGAGGTTTCGCCCTCGGCCAGACGCGGGGTCACCGCCGCCTGCACGGCCAGGTTTTCGGCCACGATGCCGCCCAGCGTCCGATCCTCGACTCGCACGGCCGAACGAATATTCTCCCCCGACAGGTTGAGCAGGGCGAGCGCCGCCAGGCTGAACACCGCCAGCGCGACCAGCAGTTCGATCAGGGTGAAGCCCTCGCGGGCCGGGCGGTCAGTCATGGACCGACACCTCGCCCGCCGCGTCCACGTCGATCCGCGCGCTACGTCCCTCGCGGGACAGGGAGACGCTTCCGACCTCGGACGCGCCGGTCGGATCGAAGGTCAGCCGCAGAGGATCGTCCCCCAGTTCCGCCCGCGCGCCGTCGGACCAGATTTCCGGCCCGAACGGCCCATCGTCAAGCGGCCGCCACTCGATGCCGTCGAATGCCGCAAAGCGGTACCCTGCGGACGTCACCTCCACGGCCACCGCCATGTTGGTCAGGATCGCCTCCTCCCGCGCCCTCTGCAGGCGCGCGGCGAAGCGTTCGGCGTCCTCGCCGATCGAGGGCCGCGGGTCGGGCATGGACAACACCACCGCCCCTGCCGCCAACCCGATGATCGCCACCGTCAGAAGCAGCTCGACAAGGGTGAAGCCCGCGCGGCGTCTCGCTGGATCAGGACTGCCAGTTGCCGAGGTCGGCGTCATCGCCCTCGCCCCCTTCCCGGCCGTCCGCTCCGAAGGAGAAGACATCGAACTGGCCGCCGTGCCGGCTGGCGCGACGGTACTGGTAGGGGTTGCCCCACGGATCTTCCGGCAGGCGACGGACGTAACCCCCCTGACGATAGCGCTCCGGACGGCTCAGGCCGGCCGGCGCGGCGACCAGCGCCTGCAGGCCCTGCCGGTCGTCCGGGAAGGCCAGGTTGTCGAGGCGGTAGGTCTCCAGCGCCTGCTCCAGCACGGCGATGTCCGCCCGCGCCTTGCCGACCATGGCCTTGTCCTGGCTGGGCAGAACATTGATCGCCACGACCGTCGCCAGCAGGCCGATGATCACAATCACGACCATCAGCTCCACGAGGGTGAAGCCGGTGCGCCGTGCGCGGCGGGCGCGCTCGATTGTCACGCAGCGAGCAAGTGCGTTG
Organism: Caulobacteraceae bacterium; assembly: GCA_052441165.1. Lineage (GTDB taxonomy): Bacteria > Pseudomonadota > Alphaproteobacteria > Caulobacterales > Caulobacteraceae > Brevundimonas. Next base: position 35,862 of record JBQVQW010000018.1, read on the forward strand.
CGAACGACAGAACCAAAAGACATCACGAACTCCATCACCCCAGCGCCAGGGTGTTGATCTGAAGAATGGGCAGAAGGATCGACAGCACGATGATCGCCACGATCCCGCCCATCAGGACGATGATCGCCGGCTCCAGCAGGCTCAGCATCACGGCGGTGAAGGTTGAGAACTCGCGCTCCAGATAGTCGGCCGCGCGCTCCAGCATCGGCTCCAGACGGCCGCTGGATTCGCCCGAGGCGGTCATGTGCACGAGGATCGGCGGGAAGACGTCGGCGCGGCGCATGGCGGCGGACAGGCCTCCGCCCTCCCGCACCGCATCGGCCATCAGCACCGTCGCCGCGCGCAGCGCGTGGTTCGACACGGTGCGGGCGGTGATCGTCAGGCCTTCCAGCACCGGCAGGCCGGCGGCGATCATGGTCGACAGGGTCCGGGCCATACGCGCGCCATGCAGATCGCGCGTCAGGCGGCCGACGACCGGCAGTTTCAGGACGGCCGTATCGACCTTCAGCCGGATCGCCGGCCTGCGCAGCGCGACCACGCTGACGAGGCCCATCAGCACCAGCACCACGGCAAGCAGCCAGCCCCAGTCGCGCAGCAGGTCCGAAACCCCGATCACCAGCCGCGTCAGCAGCGGCAGGGTCTGGTTCATGCTGTCGAACTGGTCGACCACCTTGGGCACGACGAACATCATCAGGGCGGTGATCACACCCAGCGCCACGACCGCGAGAACCGCCGGATAGACCAGCGCCGTGATCACCTTGCCGCGCACCACCTGATCCCGCTCAAGCCCGTCGGCCAGACGCTCGAGGATGGGAGCCAGCGCGCCCGAGGCCTCGCCGGCCGCGACCATGGCCCGGTACAGCGGTGGGAAGGCCTGTCCCTGCAGGCTCATTGCGTCGGACAGACGGCGGCCTTCCATGACGCCGGCGTGGACCCCCTCAAGCACTTTGCGCACCGCCGGTCGCTCGGCCTGCAGGGCGATCGCGCGCAGGGCTTCGTCCAGCGGGGCCACCGTCACCAGTGTCGCCAGCTGGCGGGTGGTCAGGGCGAGGGTCCGCGAGTTCAGCTTCCCGCCCCTGGCCGCAGCCTTCGCCTTCGCGCCCCCGACCGAGCGGCCGACCGACAGCTCGAGCGGCATCAGCTTCCTCTTGGACAGCAAGGCGCGGGCTGTCGCCTCGTCGACCGCCGTCAGGCTGCCGGTGACAGTCCGGCCGGCCGGGTCCGCCGCAAGATAGTCGAACACCGCCATCAGCCGACGGCCTTCATTTCGGCGGGCTCGCTGTCGGCCGTCCCCTGCCGGGTCACACGCATGGCCTCTTCAACCGAGGTGATGCCCTCCAGCACCAAGGCCCGGGCGCGATCAGCCAGCAGGCCGCCTTTCTCGAAGGCCACGGCCGCGATCGCGTCCTCGCCCGCCTCGCCGGCGATCAGCCGGCGCACGCGATCGTTGATGCGGATCATCTCGTACAGGCCCGCCCGACCGACGTAGCCGGTGTGGTTGCAGTGAGGGCAGCCCTGCGGCCGCCAGATGGTCTGGCCCGTCTTGATCCCGACCAGCTTCGCCGTCGGCTTGTCCGCCGGCTCGGGGCGGCGGCACTCGTGACACAGACGGCGCACCAGCCGCTGGGCGACCACCAGACGGAGGGTCGAGGCCAGCAGGAAGGGCTCCACTCCCATATCCCGCAGGCGGGTGACCGCGCCGACCGCGTCGTTGGTGTGCACTGTCGACAGCACCAGGTGGCCGGTCAGAGCGGCCTGAACGGCGATGCTGGCGGTCTCGGTGTCACGGATCTCGCCGACCATGACCACGTCCGGGTCCTGACGCAGGATGGCGCGCAGGCCCGCGGCGAAGGTCATGCCGACCTTGGCGTTCACCTGGGTCTGGCCGACGCCCTCGACCGCGTACTCGACCGGATCCTCGACCGTCAGGATGTTGCGCGTGGCGTCGTTCAGCATCGTCAGGCCGGCGTAGAGCGACGTCGTCTTGCCCGACCCGGTCGGGCCGGTGACGAGAATGATGCCGTTCGGCTCGCGCAGGGCGGCGGCGAAGACGTCCAGCCCCTCCTCGCTCATGCCCAGTTGAGACAGGCTCAGATCGGCCTGCTCCTTGTCGAGGATGCGCAGAACCACCCGTTCGCCCGCCCGCGCCGGCAGTGTCGAGACGCGCACGTCCAGCGTCTTGCCGCCCAGGGCCAGCGAGATGCGTCCATCCTGCGGCACCCGCTTCTCGGCGATGTCCAGCCGCGCCATCACCTTGATCCGGGAGACCAGCAGCGGTGTGATCCGCGGGCTCAGCGACAAGGCCTCGCGCAGCACGCCATCCACGCGCATCCGCACCGTCAGCGCGGTCTCGTAGGGCTCCAGATGGATATCCGACGCCCCGGCGCGCACGGCCTCGGCGATCACCCCGTTGATCAGGCGGATCACCGGCGCGTCGTCGGCCGTGTCCAGCAGGTCGGCGGCCTCGGGAATGTCGTCGATCAGGCTGTCCAGACCCGAGGGCATGCCCAGGTCGTCGCCATCGGCAGCGCTCAGCGGATCGCCGGCATAGACCTGCGACAGGCGGCGATCGAAACCGGCCTGATCCAGTGTCTCGATCCGCAACGGACGGCCCAGCGCCCGGCGCGTCTCGACCAGACTCATCGGATCGGCCCCGGCGCGCACGCCGACGACGGCCACCTCGCCCAGATCCAGCACGAGCACGCCGTGCCGCTTGGCGAAGCTGTAGGGCAATGTCGGATTGACCAGGGTGATCATCGCCGCCTCAGCCTTCCGGCGTGATCGTCACGTCACCCGGCGCAGCCTCGACCGGGGCCACGGGCGGATAGCTGCGCATGTAGTCGCGGATCATCTCGTCGAGCGCCGGCTCCACGCCCGGCGTGGCGCGGATCTGGGCGTCACGCATGTAGCCCCAGCGTTCGGCGGCCAACCCCTGCGCGTCGGCGCGGGTGCGCACCACCGTCGGGCGGATGAAGATCATCAGATTCGTGCGCCCGCGCTGGCGGCTGGTCGAGCGGAACAGTGCTCCGATGCCCGGAAGGTCCCCCAGGCCGGGCACCTTGTCGATGCGCAGTCGGTCGTTCTGGTCGAGCAGTCCGCCCGCCACTGCGATGTCGCCATCATCGACGACCAGGGTCGTTTCCAGCTCACGCTTGTTCAGGACCAGATCGCTCGCCGAGTCGGTCAGCACGCCGTTGATGCTGGACACCTCCTGACGCAGGTTCAGGGTGATCGACCCGCCGGCATTGATCTGCGGCCGCACGATCAGCTTCACGCCGATATCCTGCCGCTGGGTGGTTCGGAACGGATTGGAATTCCCGTCCAGCAGCGTTTCGCCCGTCGTGATCGGCACTTCCTGACCGACCAGGATGGTGGCTTCCTCGTTGTCCAGCGTCATCAGCGACGGCGTCTGAAGCAGGTTCGAGCCCTGATCGTTGCGCGCGGCGTTGATGATGAAGCCGAACAGGCCATTGCCGATCCGGCCACCGCCGCCGCCCACGAAGCCGTTGGCGCCCAGCAGGCTGTTCAGGGCGAGGTTCTGCAGCTGCTCGCGCAGCGGGTTGTCTTCCTCCAGTTGACCGGCGGCCGCTCCGCCGGCGATCGGCAGCAGGGGCGTCGCACTGTCGGAATAGTTGGTCAGGCCGACCGGATTGCCGTCCTCGCCCGCCAGCAGCCACTGCACGCCGAGTTCGCGCACGGCGGTGTCGCTCAGCTCGACCACAATGGCCTCGATCAGCACCTGCTGGCGGCGTTGATCCAGCTGTCGGATGACCTCGCCAAGGCGGCGCTGGGTGTCGGCAGAGGCTGCAATCACGAGCGCGTTGGCGCCGGGGAAACGGGCGATGGTCGCCCGCTGGCCGGGCTGGGGCGCGGTCCCTGCACTGATCGGGGCGACAACCGCCGTCGCTGAAGCCGCGTCCGTCGGAGCCGCCGTGGCGGACCCTAGGGGCGCGGCAGCCGAGACGGGCGTCGGCTGCTGGCCGACGATCTGCTGCAGAACCGGCAGAAGCTGCTCGGCGTTGGCGTGCTCGAGGAAGACGACCTGCACATCGTCGGCGGCCGAGGCCCGGCGGTCGAGGTCCTCGATCAGCGGGCGCACCCGCGCGACGGCCGCCGGATCGCCGCGTAGGACGACCGAGTTGGAGCTCTCGACTGGCGTCACCGAAACCATTCCCTGCCCCGGCTGCCCGCCCGGCGGGGCCAGTACAGCGCGCAGAACGTCGGCGATCTCGCGGGCCGACGAGTTCTCGAGGGTGACGACCTCAAACGACGCACGGTCCACGTCGATCCGACCGACCAGCGCCCGGATACGGCTCATGTTGTCCGCGAAATCGGCGACGACCACGCTGTTGGCGCCTGGGTTGGCGAGCACCTGACCCTGCGCGCCGACCAGCGGGCGAATGGTCTCGGCGGCCGAGACGGCGTCGATGTAGCGAAGCTGGAAGACCTCGGTCGAGAACCGCTCGGCGCCGACCGTGGCGGGTCCCTGCGCTGCGCCCTGGGCCGGGCTGATGCGGTAGGCGCCGGAAGGTGTCGCCGTCACGACCAGCCCGTTGGCCCGCAAGGTCGACAGGAAGACGTCGAACATCTGGGCGCGGGACAGCGCGCGATCGCTGGTCACGGTGACCGTCCCGGTCACCGCCGGATCGACGATGAACGTCCGGCCCGTGGAACGCGCCACGTCCTGGATGAAGGCGCGGATGTCGGCCCCCTGAACGTTCAACGTCTGGCGCTCGGCCGACTGGGCCAGCACCGGCGTGGCCGCCAACGGCCCCTTCGCGGCGAGGACCGCAGCCAGAACGGCGCAGGCGGCGCCCTTGAACACACGGCGGCTCATCAGCGGGTCCTTACGGTGGTGGTCTGGACCTGCCCGTCCCGCTCGAAGCGGATTTCGGCGCTGGTCGCGTTGGAAAGCTGGCCACGCAGGCCGGCAATGCTCTGGGGGCTGTTCAGCTCCGTCCCGTTGACAGCCAGGATCACGTCGCCCGACTGCAGACCCGCGGCCTGCAGCGCCGGCGGATTGCCCGACGCGGACACCGTCAGGCCGCTGATCCCCAGCCCGCGCATACGGGGCCGGAGGGAGGCTTGCCCCATGAGAGCCGCGGGATCGACGACCTGGCCAGACTGCGCTGGCGGCGGAGGTGCGGGCGGTGGCGTGGGCATGATCGTGACCTCGCCGGAAGGCGGAGGCGGCGGAGCCGCGACGCCCATCGGAGTCTCCGAGAAGACCAGTCGCGTCACCGAACCGCCGCGTGACAGGGTCACGTGATCGGTCCCGACCGACTGAAGCTTCAGACCCGGCTCGACCTCTTCCCCGACGCCGACCGACACCTGGCGTCCGTCAGACAGACCGATAATCGCCGAGCCACCGCCCGCCCCGCCTGCACGGACGCCATACAGCCGCATCTGACTTGAGCCGGCCGCGGTCGCCTCGGCATAGCTGCTCTGCGCGCCGGTGCGGAAGAAGGCGTCGAAGCGCTGGAAGATGGAATAGTCGGGCGCGTTCGCGGTCCGCGCCGCGGCGGCCGGGACCGCTGCCTCCGCCGGCGCGAAAACGATCCATCCCAGCCGCCCCGCCTGAATGGCGAGGACAGCGACCAGGGCGATCTCAAGGGCAAGACGAACCCGGCGCGGGCGGCTTTCCGCATCGCCGACGAACTCTCTCGCCCGTTCGCTCCACTGACGGATGACGCCGATCACGATGACTGCCCGAACAAGCCCCGACGGCTCTCCTGCGTGTCTAGCCAATCGTCCGGGTTCGGGCTTCACGGCTGGGTGACGGGCGGGAGAACTGTATGTGACAAAACCTCCGACATCGGAGGACGCCGGAGGCTTGCTGTAGGATCACTTGGTCCGACAGAAAAGGAGAAACGGATGGACGATCAATTCATCCTTCCGTTTTGTAATCATTCAGAAACGCGCGGTCAGACTGGCCGAGAAACTCGTTCCGATATTGTAATTGTTGATCAGGATCTTGTTCCCCAGCTCCTGGTACTCGTCGAAATCCGTGCCGAGCAGGTTGCGGGCTTCCAGCGCGATGCCGAACTCCTTGCCCCACATGTCGAAATCCTGACGATACACGAAGTCAAGAAAGACGCCGGGATCCTGAATGTAGTCAGGTTCGCGCGAACCAGCCTGACCGGCGCCACGGGCGGTGATCCGCTCGCTGACATAGTTGACGATCAGGGTGGCCTGCGAGCGGTTCGTATCGTCTTCCCAGCCGAGCTGCAGGTTGGCGACGTGCTCCGACTGGCCCTGCATCCGGCTGCCGTCCTGGATGAAGAACGAGGCCGGCGACGGCGCGCCTCCGCCCGACAGGTCCAACACCGTGTCAGCGGCGTCGACGCTCACTTCCGAGTCCGACCACGTGTAGTTGGCCTGAACCAGCCAGCGCTTTGTAGCCAGAAAGTCCATGCTGGCTTCCGGGAACTCCCAGTATTTCTTCACCTCGAACTCGGCGCCGGAAATTGTGGCTTCCGGCGCGTTGACGAAGGACTGCTGGCGGTCGCCGGTCGAGGCGGCGGTGATCACCGACTCCACCGGCTTGTCCAGGCTCTTGTAGAAGAGACCCGCGGTCACATACTGCTGACGGGCGAAGAACCACTCGTACCGCGCGTCGATGTTCGTGATCTCGGTATCGACGAGATACGGGTTGCCGATGAAGGTCCGGTTCGACTCCTGGTCCGTGTAAGCCTGCGGGGCCAGTTCGCGAAACTGGGGACGACCGATCGTCTGCGAGGCGCCGAGGCGCAGTTGCATGTCCTCGGCGAAGTTCCAGGTCGCCGTGACCGACGGCAACCAGTACTGCTCCTCGATCTGCGTCGCCGCGAACGCCGGCGCGCCGCCGAAGAGATCCCGAGGGGTAACCGACTGGACGCCGTCCTCATAGCGGACTCCCACCGTGGTCCGGACCAGCGGAATGATCTCGGCGTCGACCATCGCATAGGCCGCGTTGACCTGCAGGTTGGCGTCGTAAGCGCTGGCGCCGTTGGTGCCGGCGATCTCGCGCAGTTCGAGCGTGGTCGGATTGATGTTGAAGTCCGACGTCAGGAAGTCGATGCGCGACTCACGCTGTTCGTCCGTCAGGGCGTTGACGGCATAGAACTGCAGGTCGCGGCGCTCGGCGTTCCGGTTGTTGTCGAACGACGCAACGCCCAGGCTGAACACGGCCTCGCGGGCGTCGGACAGCGGCAGGGTGTAGTGGACGTCGGCGCCGCCGGACAGGATGTCGTCGTCGAGGTTCGAGAACGAGATCAGGTTGCCCTGGATGTTGTGGATGAAGTCCCCGGCTCCGTTCACGCCGTACTGGAAGCGCGTCTCGTAGGGCGCGTCCCTCATGGTCTTCGCGTAGGCGACGCGCCAGTCGAACTCGAGCGCACCGTCCGCGAAGTAATGCTCGCCGGCCAGCTGGGTCGAGAACAGCTGACGCACGAACCACTCGGTATAGTCGTTCCGGATGACCGAACCGCCGGCATCGAAGTCCGGACCGGCTTCGGAGCGGGCTTCCTTGGTCGTGTTGCGGACGTACAGGTTGGTCCACTTCACTTCGTGATCCGGCACCGCGTACGAGACGCCGGTCAGAAGGTTCAGCTGGATGTCGTTCTGGGTGGAAACCGCTTCGTAGCTGGTCACCGGAACCAGTTCGGCGCCCTGGAACTGGCCCTGCTGTTGCGTGGCGACCCGGTGACGCCAGTTGTTGTTGTAGCCGGCGACGAAGATCAGACCGAGCGTGCCGTCACCCGCTTCCGACGACAGACCGCCCGAGACCTTCAGGCCCCAGTCGGCGGGGATATCGTCGAACTGCAGCAGGCGAAGCGGCGCGTTCGACAGCGACTGACCGATGCGCTGTAGTTCCTGCTCGCCGTAGTTTGCGCGGTTCAGCTGGCGTCCGGAGCCGAATGCGATCTGCAGCGCCTCCGGAACCTCGCGGGTGCCGTCGTCGAAGCCGGTCCAGTCCGTGTCCGAGCCGTAGTAGAACAGACCGGTCTCGCCGATGTTCTCGGTGTTCGAACTGACCGACGCTTCCATGCTGATGAACCGCTCGCCGGGGGCGTCCACCGTCTGCAGGTCGATGATGCCGCCGCCGAACTCGCCCGGATAGTTGGCCGAGTAGCTCTTCTGGACGGTGACGCCCGACAGGATGCTCGACGGGAACAGATCGAGAGGAACGACGCGCTGAAGCGGTTCCGGGCTGGGCAGCGGAGAGCCGTTGAGCAGCGCGGAGGAATAGCGCTCGCCCAGGCCGCGAACATAGACGAAGCGTCCTTCGACGACCGACAGGCCCGTGACGCGGGCCAGTGCGCCGGCGGCGTCGCTGTCACCCGTGCGCTGCAGGTCTTCCGTCGTCAGGAAGGCCGCGACCTCGGAGCTCTCGCGGTTGGGTTCCGGGATGTAGCGGCCCAGAACGACGACCTCGCCGAGTTCCGTGCCTTCGTCCTGCGGGACATCGACGGGGGCCTGTGCGGCGGGGGTCTGCTGGACCGGGGCGGTTTGAGCGAAAGCGGCCGGCGCGATGATCGCGCTGGTGGCCAGCAGGACCCCGCTCAGGGTCATGGAGAGCGTCTTCATGTCGAGGCCTTGAAAGATGAGTGCACCGAAGGGGCGAAAGCCGGCGGCGGCTGTGGAAGCCGCCGCCGTTCATCCGTCATCAGCAGGTCAGGCCATCGGTCAGGCCGCAGGTCCAGCCACGCCACCAGGTGTCCGACGCGTTCTGGACGGCGCCGATGTAGGTGGTGTTCCGGAAGAAGCTGTACAGCGACGCCGCGGCGACCGGCGTGACCGCCGTCTCGTTGGCGCCGTTGATGAAGGTCAGCGTCTGGTTGGAGATGGTCGTGCCCGAGGCCGGAGCCGTCAGGGTCGACGTTCCGTTCGCCGTGTTGCCGGTGTTCGTCGCCGAGGTGAACACGGCGGTCGAGCGCGCGACGTTCGACGGACGGTAGGCCGACGAGCACGACATGTAGACGCTGCGGAAGATCGGGGCCGACGTCTGGGTGTCCGCGTCCGCAATGTCCAGGCAGCTCGCGACGGTGCCGGCGGCGTTGGTCGCCACGGTGTTGATGATCGTCGCCTGAGCACCGGTATCCAGGTGCATCAGGGTGTGGGCGTCTGCAGCGGGGCTGCGGCCGACGATCGTGAAGTTGGCGACCTTCGGCTGCGACAGGTAGCGCGAGGCGTAGGGGGTCGAGGTCGGAGCCGACGACCACTCGAAGCCGGCCGAACGGCTGGTGGCCGTCGGAGCGCGCTGGGTGATGATGCCGAACTGGGCGCCGCCGCGCCAGCCGGTGTCGGTGTCGAAGGCGTCGTCGTCGGCGCCGTTGATGACCAGGTGGCGCAGGTTGACGTTGCCCCCGAAGATTTCGATGCCGTCGTCCGAGCTGTTGTACGACTGGATGTACTCGATGGTGGTGCCCGAGCCGACGCCGGCGAGGGTCAGGGCCTGCAGCTCGTTGCCGGTCGAGATTTCGAAGCCCGAGTAACGGATCTGGACGTAGCGCAGACGACCCGAGTTATCGGCCGGGGTATTGCCGCCGTAGAAGGCGCTGGTGCCCTCGACCTGGCCGGTGCAAGTGACCGGAGCGGTCAGCGAGCAGTTGGCCTGCGGCGCGCGGCCGGCGATCACGATGCCGCCCCACTGGCCTTGCGACGTGTTCGACGTCGTGCCGTCCACGTTCTGGCGGCTGGTGAAGATGATCGGGGCGGTCGCCGTGCCTTCGGCGAAGATCTGCGAGCCGCGATTGATCAGCAGGTAGTCGTTGCCGCTCGAGGCGAAGATGCGCACGCCGGCTTCGATCGTCAGGATGCCCTGGGTGCTGCCGGCCGTCGGAGCGGTCGGGTCGATGCCGCGGTCGGTGCCGACCGAGGTGCGGCCGCTGATCGAGTAGATGGTGCCGGCGCGCAGCGGAACGGTCAGGGCGCCGTCGATCTGCTGCGGCAGCTGGCAGGCGCGCAGGGTGCCGCCGGCGACCAGGCCGATGTTGGCGAAGCCGGTCGGGCAATCCGCCGCCGGCGTGCCCGGAGCCGGCGGAGGGGTAGTACCGCCGCCACCGCCCGAACCACCGTCGCCGAAATCGCCTTCGCCGGGCGAAGCCACGTCCGTGCCGCCGCCGCAGGCGGCCAGGGCAAGGGCGCTTGCGGTCAGCGCGAGCAGGGTAGTCAGTCGAAGGCCGGTCATGGATGTCACCGTGTCTGGGGTCCTGAAGATCGTCAGACAGGTGAAACAGGACGCACTGCCCCGTAGTGGTGGTGAAACACCTCCCCTGCCCGAAGCCTTGACTAGAAGGGCTGTGTGACAGGGCGGACGCCGAACTGTAACGGTTGCCCGGCGCTTTCATGAAGTTGTTTTCGACGTTTGTTGAAAGACGTTCCTGATACGGCGTGATCGTCACAAACCCGCGCTAGCGCGAAGGCCCGGCCTGACTGATCCTGTCCGAATGCGTCCTGCCGAATCCGTGATCCACGAAGTATGACAACCGCTCCGATGACGGCTTACGCCCTGCTGGCCGGTCTGGTCGTGATTGGCGCATCTGTCGGCGCCGCGCTGGCCTGGATCAGCGTTCGGCTGCCGGAGAAGGGCCGTCCGGGAATCAGGCGCATCGTCGCACTGGGCGTCGCCGGCGCTGCTGTCGGTGGATGGAGCGCCCTCGCCCTGCCCTCGGCGGTCCCGGCCCTGCTGACCGCGTTGCTGGGCTGGCAGCTTCTGTTGCTGGCGGTGGTCGACGGCGAGAATTTCTGGCTGCCGGACATTCTGACGTGGCCCCTGATCATTTCCGGAGCGGCCGCTGCGGTCATCCTGCCCGAGCGTAGCGTTACGGATGCGGGCGTGGGCGCCGCCGCAGGCTTCGCCCTGCTCTGGCTGCTGGCGTTCGTCTACCGGAATACCCGCGGCCGTCAGGGCCTGGGCGGCGGCGATCCCTTCATGCTGGCCGGCGCCGGGGCCTGGGTCGGATGGGTCGGCCTGCCCAGCGTCCTTCTCTGGGCCGCCATAGGCGGATTGAGCCTCGTCGTCGCCCGCGCCGCCACCGGCCGGAAGGTGTCCGGAAAGGACCGCCTGCCATTCGGGGTCTTTCTCGCGATCGGCCTGTGGCTGACCTGGCTGCTTGGCCCGATCGGCCTCTGGCGCTAGCGCCAGACGGGACGCTTGCGACTGATCAAGCCATCGATCTCCCCGGCGAAGACAGCGTGCGACGGCTCCAGGTCGGCGTTCGCTGCCAGTCCCTCTGCCTCCGACAGCACCGCCCGCAGCTCGTCGTCCATGCCGTTACCCAGCCGCGCCAGCGCACGCGCCCTCGCCCGCACCAGCAACAGCGCCGCCTCGGGATAGCGCGCCGCCAATCGTCCGCTCCACAGCGGCACATCCTCGACTGCGCCCCGCAGCTCGTCCCGTCGCGACAGCACCAGCGCCGCCGCCTCGCGCAACGCCGGCCAGTTCATCAGGAAGCCCAGCCCCCGCATCACGTCCGGATGTCCCGCCGCCACACCGAACGCACGGTCCAGCGCCTCGACATCGTCGAAGTCCGCCAGCCCGGCGACGATCTCGCGGATCAGCTCGGGCGACAGGGTGTTGGCGAACAGTCGCCACCGCGCCTCGTCCGCATCGTCCTTGCGCCCCTCGGCCAGCAACACCGCGATCTCGGCGCGCAGCCAAGGCTCGGGCGGCGGCTCCGGCGTGACGTCCTTCCTCGACCAGCGCGAGGTCGGCGCGACCGGCCTGGCAGCCTCCAGCGCGGCACGCGCCTCATCCGGCCGTCCGGCAGTCGCCAGCCGCCGCGCAATCTCCGACCCGACCTCGGGCTTCGCTCGATCGTCGTCGGGCACCGCCGTCAGCCAGGCGTCCAGATCGCCGCTGCGATCCGCCAGCTTGCGCACCAGCAGCGCCGCCCTTCCGGTCGGACGCGGCCGCCCGGCCGTCAGGTCGTGCAACAGCCTGCGCGCCAGCTCCGGGCTCAGATCCCCCGCGCCTCGCCCGACCCACGACGCCCATTCGGACAGCCGCGTCGACAGCGCCTCGCCCAGGACCGGCCCCGCCACATCGACGCCCGCCCCGGACGCCAGCACCGCCAGATCGGCGGATGCCTCATCGAACATCAGGGTCATCTCGCCCTTGGGGTCCGAGACCCGCGACCGCAGCGGCACATACAGGTCGAACCACGCCACCAGCCGGTCGAGCGCCAGCCGGGTATCCAGCGGCGCCAGCCGCTCGAGGATCACCCGCTTGATGGCGCGCAGTTCGGTCAGCAGACCCGGCCGCTTGCGCCATGAAACCTTGGCCCGGCTCTCGGCCAGCGAGACCAGACGCTTGTCCAATTCCAGAGCCAGATCGCCCGGCCCGACCTCGGCCGAGAGCTCCATGCGCAACCGCCGCTTCAAGGCGGCGTCTCCGGTCGCGAACTCGATCAGCAAGGCCGCCAGCCGCTCTGCGCCGAGCGTGGCGAGATTGGCCTCCGAGACCGTCTTCTTCGGCTTGGGCGCAGCCTTCGCCATGCGTCAGCCCGCCGTGTAGGACGTCTTGGTCTGGGTGAAGAAGTCGACGGCGGCGAAGCCCTGCTCGCGCGCGCCATAGCTGGACTTCTTCGTCCCGCCGAACGGCACGTGATAGTCCACTCCGGCGGTCGGCAGGTTGACCATCGTCATCCCGGCCTTCGCGCGCCGCTGGAAGTCGCGGGCGTGCTTCAACGAACTGGTCACGATCCCTGCGGACAGGCCGAACTCGACACCGTTGGCGATCTCCAGCGCCTCCTCATAGGTCTTCACCCGTACGGTCGAGGCGACCGGGCCGAAAACCTCCTCCTTGTTGATCCGCATCTCCGCCGCCGTATCCACCAGCAGGGTCGGCTGCACATACCAGCCCGGCGTCTCCAGCTTGAGGCGCTCGCCGCCCTGGGCCACGCGCCCGCCCTCGCCCGTCGCGATGTCGATATAGCGGTACGAAGTCTCCATCTGCGCCTCGCTGACCGCCGGCCCGACCTGGGTCGCCGGATCCAGCGCCGGCCCGACCTTCAGCGCCGCCAGGCGCTCGGCGAGCGCCGCGACGAAGCGATCGTGGATGCCGTCCTGCACGATCAGTCGGCTCGACGCCGTGCAGCGCTGGCCCGTGGCGAAGAACGAGCCATCCAGCGCGATCTGCACCGCCCGGTCCAGATCGGCGTCGTCCAGCACGATCAGCGGGTTCTTGCCGCCCATCTCCAGCTGGACCCGGGCCTGCCGCGCCGCCGCCCCGGCCGCCACGCCGGCGCCCACGCCCTGCGAGCCGGTGAAGGACAGGCCATCGACGTCTTTGTGGTCCACCAGCGCCTGGCCGACGCGACCGCGGCCGATCACCATGTTCAGCACGCCCTTGGGGAGCCCCGCCTCATGCAGGATCGCCACCAGAGCCTCCGCCGTCGCCGGGGTCGGCCCCGCGGGCTTGATCACCACCGTATTGCCGAACGCCAGCGCCGGCGCCGCCTTCCATGCCGGGATGGCGATGGGGAAGTTCCAGGGCGTGATCAGGCCGAACACGCCCACCGCCTGCCGGTAGGTCTGGATCTCCACGCCCGGCCGCACAGAGGCCAGGTTCTGCCCATGCGCGCGCAGGGCCTCGCCCGCGAAATACTTCAGCACCCGGCCGGCGCGGACCGTCTCGCCGATGCCCTCGGCCAGCGTTTTGCCCTCCTCGCGCGAGAGCAGGGTTCCGATCGCCTCGCGGCGCTCCATCAGCAGGGTTCCGGCGCGGTCGAGAATGTCCGAGCGAATCTCGGGCGAGGCCTCCGACCACGACGGGAAGGCCGCCTTTGCCGCGGCCACGGCGGCATCCACCTCTGCGACGTCGCCGTCCGGATGCCGGGCCACGACCTCACGGGTGTCGGACGGGTTCAGTCCCTCGGTCGGCCGCGCCACATCGACCCGCTCGCCATCGATCCAGTGCGAGAGGTTCAGGGCGTCGGTCATGGGCGGTCTCCGAAGGTTGCAGTCCTTTGGTAGCCTCACCCGCCGTCATTCTCCAGCGTCGTCAGCCCGACCGCGATCGCGCCCAGCGGCCCGGCCCTGTCGCCGAGCGCCGGTGCGCGGATGAAATCGTCGATGATCGGGGTCAGGGCCGGCGTGGCGCCGTAGCCGGCCAGACTCTCGACCACCGCCTGCCGCAGCCGTGGGAACAGCCACGGCTGGCCTGTCGCCACCCCGCCGCCGATCAGCACCCTCTGCGGACAGGCGGACAGCACCAGATTGTGGATCAGTCCGCCCAGTGCATGTACCGCCATGGCCCAGGCTGGATCGTCGGCGTCCAATGCCTCCGTCGGTCGCCCGGCGCGCGCCTGGATCGCGGGTCCGGACGCCAACCCCTCCACGCAGTCGCCGTGATAGGTGCAGAACCCCGGCCAGGTGTCGCCCGCCAGCCGGCCGACGCGCAGGTGGCCCAACTCCGGATGACCCAGCCCACGCACTGCGCGGCCGTTCACGACCACACCCGCGCCGATGCCCGTCCCGACTGTGATGTACACGTGGTTCTGCAAGCCCTGCGCTGCGCCCCACCGCCCCTCCGCCAGCGCGGCTCCGGCCACGTCCGTATCCACCGCCGTCGGCACCCCCCAGCCGTCCCTGAACCGGGGCAGCGGGGGCCCCGCCCCGCCCCGCGTGGTGGGGGCGCCGCTGTGGGGCTACCGCGGCGAACGGGGGTCGAGATCGATCGGGCCGAAGCTGGCCACGCCAATGGCGGCGAATCCGTCGTCCGCGTGCCAGCGCTCAAGCGTGGCCCGAATGGAGTCGAGGGTTTCGCCCGGCGTCGTGGTCGGGATCCGCACCTCGTCGCGGATATCCTCAGGCCCCGAGGCGAGGATGCAGACGCATTTGGTGCCGCCCAGCTCCACGCCGGCGATGAGGGGAGATCCGATTCCTTCAGTCATTCCCGCACCCTGCGCCATCCCCGCGCACCCGGCTACTTGCCGACGGACGATTCCGCCGTCACTGCTGGGAAATGGGGCGACAGAACGGATTGCTGGACTGGCTGGAGGCCGAGGCGATCCATGTCCTGCGCGAGGTGGCGGCGACCAGCGCCTGCACCTCAACCAGAATCGGGCGCGTGCCTTCCATGCCGGCAAAAACGGCGGCGCCCGGCGATTTTTCGTTTCGCTCGCCCAGAAACAGTTCGGAAG
>JBQVQW010000019.1:0-50827 GCA_052441165.1 Caulobacteraceae bacterium
ACCGCGCCGTCGGCGCCGACGGAGGCCACGCCACCCGCTCGCCCGAGGCCGGCCTCGAACTGCTGCTCGACCTGCTGACGCTCGAGGACGCGCTGGGCCAGCTGTCCGAGGCTCCGCCGGAGGCCCTCGCCGCCGCCGCCCGGCGTCTGGAGGCCGCGCTGGAGATCCTCACCCTGCCCGACGGCCGTCTGGCCACGATGCAGGGCGGCGGCCCCTCGACGGCCGAACGCGTGGCCGCCGCGCGCGGGCAGGACGAGGACGGTCGCAAGGACGCCGAGGTCTCCGGCGCCGTGGCCGGCGTCACCCGTATCCGCAGCCCGCTGCTGACCGTCGTCGCCGACGCCGCCCCGCCGGCACAGGGCGCCTGGTCGGCCCGCGCCTGCGCCCAGCCCCTGGCGGTGGAGATCCTGTGCGGTCGCGATCGTCTCATCACCGGCTGCGGCTGGACGCCGCGCGCCGCCGACCGGCAGGGGCTGCGCCTGACGCCCGGCCATTCGACCCTGACGCTGGGCGAGACCTCGACCGCAGAACCCCTTGGCGGCTGGAAGGGCGACCTGCTCGGGGCCCGCCTCGTGGGACGTCCCGTTCATGTGACCTCGGATCGGCGCGACGGCGAGGGCGCCGTCTGGCTCGAGCTGGAGCACGACGGCTGGGTCCACGACTTCGGCCTGCTGCACCAGCGCCGCCTCTATCTGGACCAGCGTCTCGACGAGCTGCGCGCCGAGGAACGGCTGCATCCCGCGCCGGGTCAGAAGGAGGTCGTGCGCGCCATCGCCGCCCCCTGGGCCGTCCGCTTCCAGCTGGAGCCCGGCGTTCAGGCCTCCCTGGCCCGCGACCGTCGCTCCATTCTGCTGCGCGGCCATTCGGGGCGCGGCTGGTGGTTCCGCACCGACGGCCCGGACGTCGCCATCGAGCCCTCGGTCCACGTCGATGAAGGCCTGACGCGCCGTTCGCTGCAGATCGTGGTGCGCGGCTCGGCCCGCACGGATTCAGAGACCCGCATCCGCTGGAAGCTCAGCCCGGCGGGCGCCGGTGGCGATCCGACTTGAGTCCGGCCGCCCTCGCGACCATCTGTCGGCTTCCGCGTTACGACTGATCCGGACACAGGACCCTCATGACCTTCGCCGACCCGACCGATCTCCCCGACGACCTGATCAAGGAAGGCTCCGACGCCGGCTTCATGGCCGATGTGGTCGAGGCGTCGAAGACCCAGCCGGTGCTGGTCGACTTCTGGGCCGAATGGTGCGGTCCCTGCCGCCAGCTGACCCCGGCGATCGAGAAGGCCGTCCGCGCCGCCGGCGGGGCCGTCAAACTGGTCAAGATCGACGTGGACAGGAACCCGGCCTACGCAGGCCAGCTGCGCGTCCAGTCGATCCCGACCGTCTACGCCTTCGTCAACGGCCAGCCGGTCGACGGCTTCCAGGGCGCCGTGCCCGACAGCCAGCTCAAGGCCTTCATCGAGAAGCTGACCGGAGGCAAGAGCGCCAACTCCGACGTCGAGCAACTGCTCGCGCTGGGTGAGGAATCCCTGTCGCTGAACGACCTCGGCGGCGCGGCGCAGGCCTTCGCCCATGTGCTGACCCTCGAGCCCGGACACGAGAAGGCGATCGCCGGCATGGCCCAGGTCTATCTGGCCGACGGCGACGTCGATCAGGCGCGCCAGACCATCGCCATGGCCCCGCAGGACTCGAAGGACCCGACCGTCCAGTCGATCCGCGCCCGCCTGTCCCTGTCCTCGGCCGGCCTGTCCGGCGCCGACGCGGAGCTGGAGGCGAAGGTCGCTGCCGATCCGAACGACCATCAGGCCCGCTTCGACCTCGCCGGTGCCCTGGCCGCCTCGGGCGACCTCAAGGGCGCCGTCGACCATCTGCTGAAGATCGTCGCCGCCGACCGCGACTGGAACGAGCACGCCGCCCGCAAGCAGCTGCTGACCGTTTTCGACGCCGCCGGCGCCACATCGGAGGTGGCGAAGGACGGCCGTCGCCGCCTGTCGTCCCTGCTGTTTTCGTAAGGGAGGCCGAACGGTGGCCCAGAGTTATGTAAAGGCTGCCGACCTGCCGCAGGTCATCCCGGTCTTCCCCCTGTCCGGCGTCCTGCTGCTCCCCCGGGGTCAGCTGCCGCTGAACATCTTCGAGCCGCGCTATCTGAACATGGTCGACGACGCCATGGCCGGAGATCGCCTGATCGGCATGGTCCAGCCCTCGGGCGGCGCGTCCAGCCTTCCGCGCCTGTCGCCGATCGGCTGCGCAGGCCGGATCACCAGCTTCGCCGAGACCTCGGACGGCCGCTATCTGATCACCCTGACCGGATGCGCCCGCTTCCGCATCGCGTCCGAACTTCCGGCCCAGACGCCCTACCGGCAGGTCCGCGCCCAGTTTGCGCCCTATGAGGCCGATCTGATCGCCCCGCCCTCGGGCGAGGGGCAGCTGGACCGCGAAAGCCTTCTGGAGGCCCTGAAAGCCTATCTGACCACCCGGGGACTCGACATCGACTGGGAGAGCGCCGAGACCGCCCCGCCCGAGGCCCTGGTCAACAGCCTGGCCATGGCCCTGCCCTTCGACCCGCCCGAAAAACAGGCCCTGCTGGAGGCCGCCGACCTCGACGAACGCGCCCTGGTCCTCACCGCCCTGATGCGCATCGACGCCGCCGGCGACAACGAGGACGGGCCGGTCATTCAGTAGGGATTGGGGATCAGGCCGATGCATCGACCGTGTCCGAAACAGGCTCAAGTCTGTTTCTAATCCCTCGTCCCCAATCCCTAATCCCTGTACCCTTCGACCATGTCCGACGCCTTCAACACTCCCAACACCGTCGATCCACGCCTGCTCGAGGTCCTCGTCTGCCCGGTCACCCGCGGCAGGCTGACGTGGGACAGCGAGCGTCAGGAGCTGGTCTCGAAAGGGGCCAGGCTGGCCTTCCCCGTCCGGGAAGGCGTGCCGATCATGCTGGTCGAGGAAGCACGCAAGCTGGACTGAGGATTTCTCCTCCCCGTGCGCAGCATGGGGAGGTGGCGCGGCGCATCAGCGCCGTGACGGAGGGGGCGACGACGCCCTCCGATGTTCACAAACGGAGACTCCCCCTCCGTCTCGTCGACTACGCCGCCGATCCACCTCCCCATTCTCTTCGCGAACAGGGAGGACAAGTCACACCATCTCCCCACGCAGCAGCTTCGGCAGATCCCCCGTCGCGCCGCCGGCCTCGTGCATGAAGGCCTTGCGCAAGGCAGGGATGCGGTTCACGGCCGCGATGCCGAGATCCCGCGCCAGCCGCACCGGCGGCAGATCGTTCGAGAACAGGCGAACGAAGCCGTCGAAGCCGGCCGTCAGGGCGACGTTGTCGAACCGGCGCCATCGGGCATAGCGGTCCAGCACGATCTCCGAGCCGATATCCTCGCCCAGACGCAGGGCCTCGATCAGCACCTCGGACAGGGCCGCGGCGTCCTTCAGCCCCATGTTCAGCCCCTGCCCCGCGACCGGGTGCACCGCATGGGCCGCATCCCCGATCAGGGCGATGCGCGGCGCGACCAGCTGCTCGGCCAGCTGAAGCGACAGCGGATAGACGAAGCGTGGTCCCACTACCGCGACGTCGTCCAGATAGTCGCCGAACCGCCGCATCAGATGGGCCTGGAAGGCGGCGTCCGATGCGGTCCTGAGGGCCTCGCCACGCCGCGTCGTCTCGGTCCAGACCAGGCTCGCCCGCTGGTCCGTCAGCGGCAGGATGGCGAAGGGCCCGTCCGGCAGGAAATACTCGTGCGCCACGTTGCCGTGGTCCTTGCCCAGCGCCACAGTCGCGACGACCCCGCTCTGCCCGTAAGCCCAGCCCACGGTGTCGATCCGGGCCGCCGAGCGCACGGTCGACCCGCGGCCTTCGGCGCCGACGACCAGCGTCGGCTCGATGACCCGCCCGTCCTTCAACGTCACCCGCGCCCGCGCCGGGCCGGTCTCCACCGCCATGACGCTGGACGGCGCCAGAACCTCGATCCCGGCCGCCGTCACCGCCTCGGCCAAGGCCGCGCGGATGCGCCGGTTCTCGACCATATAGCCCAGCGGCTCGCCGCCGGTGCGGTCCGCGATCTCGTCCGCGTCGAAGCGCAGGAAGGCCGACGAGGGCGTCCGCGATGCAGCCCCGGGCCGCCGTCCGTCGGTCACCAGAATATGGTCCATCCGGCAGGCGTGCGGCCGCAGGCCTTCGCCCACGCCCAGCGCATCGAACATCCGGAACGTCGAGAAGGCGATCGCCGTGGACCGCCCGTCGAATGTCGGCGCCAGTTGCGCGTCGAACGGCTGCGGATCGACCAGAACCACCCTCAACCCGCCCTGCGCAGCCGCAAGGGCGAATGTCGCTCCGGCCATGCCGGCGCCGGCGATCAGGACGTCATATCGGTCGGTCGAGCTCATGCCCGCTTGTCGCGCTTCCGGTCTCCGCCGTCCAGCGTCGGGACGTCGCGCCAGCCGCCGAACGGCCGCGCTGGTAAACAGCCCTTTAACCCTGCGCGCGCGACAATGCCGGCCGAGTCACCGCCTTCCGGAGAATGCGCCCGCATGTCCGCCGCCCTTGCCATCGGCCAACGCGCCTGGGTCAGCGCCCGCATCCTGTGGGACGCGCCGTTCGTCGTGCGCTTCCGCGGCGTGCTGCAGGCCCTGCTGGCGGCCATGCTGGTGGTCGCCCTGATGTCGTGGAATCCGGCGGACCCCAGCCTCAACGCCTCGTCGTCGCAGGCTCCGACGAACTGGCTGGGTCTGAACGGCGCCCTGTTCGCCGACCTGTTCATGCAGTCGCTCGGGCTCGCCGCCTGGCCGGCCGCGCTTCTGCTCATCGCCTTCGGACTGGCCGGCGCCATCGGCGACGCCATCCAGCAGCGTCTGAAGCCTTCCGCCTTGAAGGCCCTGTCCGCCACTGGCGGTGTGCTGGCCCTGTCCGCCGCCCTGTCGGCCCTGGCCCAGCCCGCCGCCTGGCCGCTCGCCTCAGGGCTCGGCGGCCTGTGGGGCGACGCCATCGTCGGTCTGATCCGGATGACGTGCGATGCGATCCGCATTCCCGGGGCGCCCGTCATCGCCGCCGTCCTGTTCCTGCCTCTGGCCCTGTGGGGCATCGGCTACGCCATCGGTCTGCGCCTGGCGGATCTGGGCGAAGCCTTCGCCTGGGGCCGCGGCCGCGCCGCGCCGAGGCCGGTCGCGAAAGCGGCTCGCCGCGAGGCGCCTGTGCGAACGCCCCGCCCCCGCCCCGAGCCGGAGCCGGAGTTCGAGCCTGAACCCCGCGCCGCCGCCGAGGCCGCCTATACGCCGGTCAGTCTCGACGACGACGACACCCCGCCGTGGGACGAACCGGCCCCCGCGCCGGCCCGCGCCGCGCCCGAACCGAAGGTCGCGGCGGTCAAGGCTCCGAAGGCCTCGAAGCGAGAGCTGGACGACAGCCAGGCGACCTTCAATTTCGAGCGTCCGGAGGGCGGCTTCGACCTGCCGCCGCTGGGGATGCTGTCCAAGCCGGAGAAGCGCGTCGCCTCGGTGGACGAGGAGGCGCTGAAGCAGAACGCCAAGATGCTGGATGGCGTGCTGCAGGAATTCGGCGTGCGCGGCGTGATCGACCAGATCCGTCCCGGCCCGGTCGTGACCCTCTACGAGCTGGTGCCCGCCCCCGGTGTTAAGCACGGCCGCGTCGTGGCCCTGGCCGACGACATCGCCCGCTCGATGAGCGCCCGCGCCTGCCGCATCAGCGTGGTTCAGGGCCGCAACGCCATCGGCATCGAACTGCCCAACGCCCGGCGCGAGACCGTCTATCTGCGCGACCTGCTGGCGTCCGGTGAATACGACAAGCCCACGCACCTGCTGCCTCTGGCGCTGGGCGAGACCATTGGCGGCGAGCCCTATGTCGCCGACCTGGCCCGCATGCCCCACCTGCTGATCGCCGGCACCACCGGTTCGGGCAAGTCGGTCGGCGTGAACGCCATGATCCTGTCGATCCTGTACAAGCTGACGCCCGAACAGTGCCGCTTCATCATGATCGATCCCAAGATGCTGGAGCTCAGCGTCTACGACGGCATCCCGCATCTCCTGGCCCCGGTCGTCACCGATCCGAAGAAGGCCGTGGTCGCCCTGAAGTGGACCGTGCGCGAAATGGAGGACCGCTATCGCCGGATGTCCAAGCTCGGCGTGCGCAACATCGCCAGCTACAACGACCGCGCCCGCGAGGCCCAGGCCAAGGGCGAGCATTTCGAACGCACCGTCCAGACCGGCTTCGACGAGCAGGGCCGCCCGGTCTACGAGAGCGAGAAGATCCGCCCCGAGCCCATGCCCTATCTGGTCGTGGTCATGGACGAGATGGCCGACCTGATGCTGGTCGCCGGCAAGGACGTGGAAGGCGCCGTCCAGCGTCTGGCCCAGATGGCCCGCGCCGCCGGCATTCACCTGATCATGGCCACCCAGCGCCCGTCGGTCGACGTGATCACCGGCACCATCAAGGCCAACTTCCCGACCCGGATCTCCTTCCAGGTCACGTCCAAGATCGACAGCCGCACCATCCTGGGCGAGCAGGGCGGCGAGCAGCTGCTCGGCCAGGGCGACATGCTCTACATGGCCGGCGGCGGCCGCATCACCCGCCTGCACGGCCCGTTCGTGGACGACAAGGAAGTCGAGGCCGTCTGCAATCACCTGAAGGCCCAGGCCGAGCCCGACTATCTGGATCTGATCACCGACGATCCGGACGGCGACGGCGACAACGCCTTCGGCGGAGATGACGGCGGCGGCTCCGGCGACGACCTGTACGATCGCGCCGTGGCCGTGGTCACCCGCGACCGCAAGGCCTCGACCAGCTACATCCAGCGCCGCCTGCAGATCGGCTACAACCGCGCCGCCTCCCTGATCGAGCGGATGGAACAGGAGGGCGTGGTCAGCCCGGCGAACCACGCCGGCAAGCGCGACATCCTCGCCGGCCCACCGCCCATGGTATGACGCTGACGCCGCTGGTCAGCGAACCGCCGCCGCCTGCTTCCTTGTTTCATCAGAAGGTTCAGGGCGGAGTAGCGTCATCAGGTCACGCCCGTCCGAACCGCGGCTATGCTGTGGGGATGACGATCGCCCGCGCTGACCATCGCCGTTTCGTCGAATGCATCAATTGCATCGATGGCATTCATCGTGTCGGCGCGCCCCGGGCCCCCTCGGATGAAAACCTCGTCTATCGCCTGCAACGGGGCGGCTTCGGCCGCGTTCGTTGTGGCCGTCGTCGGCACGGCGAAGCTGAACAGGGCTTCATCGGAGCGCCGGAATATGGTCAGGCTGGGGTCACGCCCCTGACAGACCGGTTCGGCATGACGGCGGGATCGACAACCATCCCGAACGGGAGAACTGCATGACTGTCTCGACCAACCTCTCGCGCCGCGCCTTCGCGCTGGGTACCGCCGCCGTTGCCGGCCTGGCCGCCCTGCCCGCCGCCGCGCAGGCGAACCTGTCGGCCGAGGACCGCGCCGTCCTGCAGCAGGCCCAGACCTACCTCCAGGGCCTGACCTCGGCGCGCGGCACTTTCACCGAGGTGTCTGGCCCGCAGACCCGCGCCGGCCGCTTCTATCTGCAGCGACCGGGCCGCATGCGTTTCGAGTACACCAACCCCGAAGGCCTGCTGGTCGTCTCGGACGGCTCGAACGTGAAGCGCTGGGACCCGCGCCTGAACAATTTCCGCCAGGTGCCGCTGGGCCAGACCCCGCTGTCCACCTTCCTCGCCCGCAACGTGCGTCTGGATCAGGGCGTGCGCATCGATCGTGTAACGCGCATGCAGTCGGGCGCCTTCGCGATCACCGTGCGGGACTCGCGCCGTCCGAACGATGGCTATGTGATCCTGTCCTTCGCCGGCAGCCCGCTGCGCCTGCGCGAGTGGACGATCCGCGATGCCCAGGGCGGTTCGACCACCACCCGTCTGACGACGCTGGAGCCCGCCTCGGGCCTGTCGGCCAGCCTGTTCCAGCTGCGCGACCCGACCCGCCGTCCGGGCCGGAACTGACGGTCGTTATTCCCCGCCCGGGCGAGTTGACTTTTTCTTCTGGCCGTGGCACTTTCGCAACAGGTCGGCGAGGGCCGATCTGTACCGCTTCGGATTTCATCCCCTTCCCGGCGGCGAGAGAGACGAACCTTCGAGCGCCTGGTCCCCCCGGACCGGGCGCTTTTTTCATCCCCCGGCTTGCCTCGCGCCGGGCGATGGCTGAGGGACTGGGCCATGCTTCGCGTCGCCACCTGGAACATCAACTCCGTCCGCCTGCGGATCGATCAGGTCTCCCGCTTCGTGGCGGAGAGCGGAACAGACGTCCTGTGCCTGCAGGAGATCAAATGTCTGGAGGACCAGTTTCCCCGGGCCGCTTTCGAGGCGATGGGCCTGCCGCACCTGAAGATCGGCGGCCAGAAGGGCTGGCACGGCGTGGCCATCGCCAGCCGCAGGCCGATCACCGAAGCGCCCGCCCTCGACGTCTGCCGCGAGAAGCACGCCCGCTGTGTCGGCGTCATGGTCGACGGTGTCGAGATCCAGAACTTCTACATCCCGGCCGGCGGTGACCTGCCCGACCGGGCCCTTAACCCCAAGTTCGATCACAAGCTGGACTTCTACGAGCGCCTGACCGCCGAGATGGCGGGCCGCGACCGGCAGCGTCCGCTGGTCCTTGCCGGAGACTTCAACATCGCACCCGGCGAGAACGATGTCTGGAACCACCGCTACATGTCAAAGGTCGTCAGCCACACCCCGATCGAGGTGGAGACGCTGCGCCGGTTGCAGGACGCCGGCGGCTTCGCCGACGTGTTGCGCGAGCAGATTCCCGAGCCGACGAAGCTTGCCAGCTGGTGGAGCTACCGCGCGGCCGACTTCCGCAAGTCCAACCGCGGCCTGCGTCTGGACCACCTGTGGACCTCGCCGGGACTGACGCCGGCGGTGGCGCCCGGATCGGCTTGGATCCACGACGACGTGCGCGCCTGGGAACAACCCTCGGATCACGCCCCGGTGACGATGGACCTCGACGTCTAGAACGGGAAGAAGATCGGGATCGCGACCATGGCCGCCGCCCAGGTCACCAGGTTCAGGGGCACGCCGACCCGGACGAAATCGAGGTAGCTGTAACCGGCCATGTTGAAGACCAGAACGTTGGTCTGATAGCCGAAGGGCGTCGCGAACGCGGCCGAGGCGGCCATCATCACGGCCACAAGGAAGGGCCTCGGATCGACCCCGAGACTTTCCGCCAGGGCGACGGCGACCGGAGTGATGAGAACGGCCACGGTCGCGTTGGACAGCAGTTCGGTCGCGAACAAGGTCACGCCGTAGAAGATGATCAGTGCTCCCAGCGGCCCCAGCGGCCGGACGATGTCGATGAGGCCGGAGGCCGCGGCGGACGCCAGACCGGTGACCTCGATCGCCATGCCGACAACGACCATGCCTGCGATCAGCAGCAGGATTTCGGGCCTCAGCCCCGCGTAGGCCTCGTCGGCGGTGATCACCCTGAGCAGGATCAGGAGAACTGCGCCGGCGAAGGCCGCAGCGGCGATCGGCGCGATATTGAGCGCCGAGACGAGGATCACGCCGACAAACACCAGGATCGAGATCGCCGCCTGCACCGGCTGGAGCGGTTTCTGCGCCCCCTCTTCGTACAGGGCCACGTCTCCGAGAACCGCATCGCCGGAACCATCCGGTCGATAGACCGGAACGGCCTGTCTGAAGAGCCGGCCCAGCCAGCCGGTCGGGCCCTTGGCGGCCGTGGCCCGAGCCTTGACGCGTTCCGCCGCAAGCTGGCGGCGGCGCATTCTCACCTCGTCGAAACGCGCCGGCCGATCGAGCTGCCTTGCGCCCACGAAGTAGAGGTACAGGCCACCGGTCAGGGCGATGATCAGCCCCACCCCGGTAATGTCGAAGAGCCCGAACACAGGCTGGCCGGCGTTGCGCGCCATATCGTTGACCAGCAGGTTGGTCGAGGTCCCGATCAGCGTCAGCAGGCCGCCCAGAACGACCACATAGCTCAGCGGCATCAGGAACCGCTTGGGTGACAGGTTGAGCGACGTCGCCATGTCACGGACCACCGGCGCGGCCAGCACGACCACGGGCGTATTGTTCAGAAAGCCTCCCACGGATCCACAAGCCGCGATCACCATCCAGATCGCCTGCGAACCCATCACCTGCGTCAGACCCTGGGCCTTGCGGATCAGCCAGGCCAGAAGGCCGGACAGCTCGATCGCGTAGGCGATGACGAACAGACCAGCCAGCGCGATGACCGCCGGGCTCGCAAAGGCTCCCTGTACCTCGACAGGTCGAACCACACCCAGCACCAGCAGAAGCGCCGCACCCGTCAGGGCGACCACATCCGCGCGCAGCTTGCCATGCACAAGCGCTGCGATGACGCCCGCCAGGACCACGAGGGCGGCGATCTGGTCGAAGTTCATGAACCCCCTCGGCTTTCGTGCGCTAAAGCTTGGGTGTGTAGCGAGCGACAAGGGCAGCGGTTCCATGCAGACGACGGCAAGAGCGATGAGCCGACTTTGCGGCCTGGCGGTTCTGGGTCTGCTGGCTGCCTGCGGGAGACCCGAGCCGGCTGAGGCCCCGGCGCCGGAGCCGGCCGAACCGTCACCGGCTCCGGTCGTAACGGTCGCGCCGATGGGACGGGCGGCCCTGATCGACGGTCTCGCGGTCGCCGCCTCCGATTTCGCCACCAACCGTCCGGTCACCACCGCAACATTGGCGAACCGGACATTTTCTCTCAGGATTCCGTTCGCGTGCGACACGACCGCCCCGGTCGGGGTCCCGCTCGTCGAAACCCCGGCGACGCCAGCGACAAGAGGACTGGCGACGGCGACGATGACCGACGCCGGCATCGCTCTCGAGGCTCTTCCCGCCGACTGGACGCGCTCGGATCTCGTTGACGCCGCCGATCCGCCGACATGGGACCGCGTCGAGGGCTTCTGGGTGCCGCGCCCATGGATCCGGTCCGAGGACTGCGCCTCGTCGCCAGACAGTCAGGCCGTCGAGCCTGCGCCCATGCCAACGATGGGATTGGCGGCGATCAGACCTTCGGGCGGATCACGCCTCGGCCGCCCGGGAGAAGCCTACAGGTTCGTGGTGCGCAACGAGGAAGGACGCCCGGCCGTCCGGCCGAACGGCGGCTATCGCCTTTTACTCGAAGGCCGGATTTCGACCTTCCCTGACGGCCGACCGGTGCGCTGCACCTCGAACGGGACGGATCGCGCACCGACCTGTATCGCAGCCGTGGCTCTGGATCTGATCGCCTTCGAGACCCCGACCGGAGAACGGCTCAGCGAGTGGCGGCCCAATCAGGGCTGAAGGCGGTATCCGCCGGCGTCGGTCAGGAGAAGCCGCGCCTGACCCGGCTCGGGCTCGATCTTCTGCCGCAGCCGGTAGATGTGTGTTTCCAGCGTGTGGGTCGTGACACCCGCGTTGTATCCCCACACCTCGGTCAGGAGCTCCTCACGCGACACCGCCTTGGCGCCGGCGCGGTAGAGGTACTTCAGGATGTTGGTCTCTTTTTCCGTCAGACGGATCTTGCGCGCCTTGTCGTCGACAAGAACCTTGGCCGCCGGACGGAATTCGTAGGGTCCGATGCGGAAAACGGCGTCTTCCGACTGTTCGTGGCTTCGCAGGTGGGCGCGGATGCGCGCCAGCAGAACCGCGAACCGGAAAGGCTTGGTTACATAGTCGTTGGCGCCGGATTCGAGGCCCAGAACCGTGTCGGCGTCCGACGACTGTCCCGTCAGCATGATGATCGGCGTCGAGACGCCGTCCTTGCGCAGCAGGCGGCACGCCTCGCGGCCGTCCATGTCCGGAAGATCGACGTCCAGAAGGATAAGGTCGGCGCGGGTCTCGCGACCCAGCTTGACGCCCTCCGTTGCGGTCGAGGCCTGCACCGGTCGGAAGGCCTCGTGGAGCGCCAGTTGCTCGGCCAGCGCCTCGCGCAGGTCGTCGTCGTCGTCGATGATCAGGATCGTCTTGGGCGTGGGCATGGGTGCAAGAATGGCGAGGCTTGTGCGATCCGCCAAGGGCGGCGGGCCGATTGGCCGCGGTTTTCAGTCCAATAGAGGACGTTCAGGCCGGTTTTCGTTCCCCGAACAGGGCTGATCCGAGCCGCACGTGGGTCGCACCGAAACGAATGGCGACGTCGAAATCATCGCTCATGCCCATCGAGAGCACCGACAACCGGTTTCTCCGGGCGATCTTGCGCAGCAGGGCGAAGTGGAGGCCGGGCGCCTCATCGACAGGCGGAATGCACATCAGGCCCTCGACCTTCAGGCCGAGCGCCCGCGTCATCCCGATCAATGCATCGGCATCGGACGGCAGGACGCCGGCCTTCTGGGGTTCCTCTCCGGTATTCACCTGGACCAGCACCCGCAGCGCCCGTCCCTGCTTCCTCGCTTCAGCCGCAAGCGCTTCGGCCAGCTTCGGACGGTCCACCGTCTCGATGACATCGAACAGGGCGACCGCGTCTGCGGCCTTGTTGGTCTGCAGCGGACCAATCAGACGCAGCTCAAGATCGGCGATCTCGCCCCGCAAGCCGGCCCAATGCGCCTGGCCCTCCTGCACACGGTTCTCACCGAAGACGCGCTGGCCGGCATCGAGAGCGTCGCGGATGACGGCCTCCGTTTGGGTTTTGGCCACAGCGGTCAGCGTCACCCCGGCAGAATCCCGCGCGGCGATGCGGCAGGCGCGGGCGATCTTCCGGCGCGCCGCCTCGATCCGCTCTGCAACCGGGCTGGACGTCGTCGCGGGATCGGGAGAATAGGTCGTCATGCGTCCGGACGCCGAAATCCTGTGGGAGGTCGCCAGCGGTCTAGCCCGCACAGCCGCCGAAGTCAGCCGCCCGCAGCGCGCCCTGCCGCCGTTGCTGTTCTTCACTGACCCGCAACGGACGCCCCGTCCGTGGGAGACGGCGGCGGCCCTGCCCGCCGGTTCAGGCGTGGTCTTCCGGCATTTCGGTGCGCCTGACGCCGCCGGTACAGCCCGCCGACTCAGACAGGTGACCACCGCCAGCCAGGTTCTCCTGCTGATCGGTCTGGATGCGGATCTGGCCGAGACGGTCGGCGCCGACGGGGTCCATCTTCCGGAGAGGGCGCTCGGAACCGCTGCAGGTTTGCGCGTCCTGCGGCCAGGATGGCTTCTGACCGGCGCTGCCCATTCGGCCCGGACGCTTGGCGATGCGACCGTCCTCGACGCAGCGATCGTTTCGCCGGTCTTCCCGGCCGGCGGCTCCTCGGCCGCAACGCCGGAGCTGGGCGTTGACCAGTTCGCACAGATGGTGCGGTCCGCACCTTGCCCGGTCTACGCGCTGGGTGGCGTCCATGCCGGCAACGCGCGCGAACTCAGCGGCTCGGGCGCGTTCGGACTGGCGGGCGTGGAGGCGATCCGGGCAGCGTTTGGCCCGGACTGATCGATCAGAAGCGGAAGATCGATTCCAGACGGAAGCGCGGAGCGGTTCGCTGATCGGTCTGGGGGGCGCGGGCCGGATCCTGTTCCGGCGAGGCCAGACCCGCGGCGGCGCCGACGCGCAGACGCGGATTGACGCGGTAGTAGGCGCCGGCCTCGACGTCGGCGAGGCTGTCCTCACGACCCACAGGCTGACTCATGTTGAGATCCAGACCCCAGCGGCCGCGTTCGGTGAACCGCATGCGGCTCTGTCCGGACGGCGTGGTCGTGCGGGCGGACTGGGCGTCGGTCAGGGAGACGGCGGGCGCACGGGTGCGCGACTGGGCGGCCGCCGTGTCGGCAAGGCCGATCAGGGCGACGCCTGCAATCATTCCAGCGATGACAGCGCCCTTGCGCATATCCTGCCCTTCTGGCCGCGTCGGAAACCCGGTCGCAGTCCTGTTCTTCCAGCAAGTAGACACCGCTGGTCAGCCCGGTCAACGTAACTGCGCCGCTCGATGCAGGTTCCGCGCGACTCTGAAGACTCCTGTGGCGCGAGCGTCACGGCCGGACAGCCCTCCCGCCTTGCGCCCGCCTCGCCTTTGACACGAACCGTCAGGGTTCGTCGTCTTCGCCTTGTCATCGCCCCTTTTCGCCGTGTTATAGAGCATCGCTTGGCAGCGACCCGGGTTCGGGCGCGCCGGCGCGTGCGTCGGAAGGTCCGGCGCATGGCTCGTTGAATGGAGAACTCTCGATGGTGCTGGTTCGCGGTGCGACGCTCGCCCTGATCGCCTCGGGCCTGGTGCTGGGCGCCTGCTCTTCGGACCGTCCGTTCGGACCCACCGTCGGCGACGTCTTCGGCGGCGGCGATACGACCTCTCCGGCGGCCCGCGCCGCGGCCGCCCAGACGGGCATCGGCGTCAATGCCTTCCTGTGGCGCGCCAGCCTCGACACGCTGAGCTTCATGCCGCTGGCCAACGCCGATCCCTGGGGCGGTGTGATCAACTACGACTGGTACACCGATCCCCAGACCCCGAACGAGCGCTTCAAGGCGACCGTTTTCATCCTCGACACCCGACTCCGGGCCGATGCGCTGAACGTGTCGATCACCAAGGAAGTGCGTGACGCGACCGGCAACTGGGTCGGCGCTCCGGTGGCCGCCCAGACCGAGACGGACCTTGAGAACGCAATCCTGACCAAGGCGCGCCAGCTCAATCTCCAGAACACGCCGACCCGCCGCTAAACCCGCCTCCCGACCATAGCCTCCTCAAGGCTCGCCCTTCAGGAGCGACGCCTCAAGGATTGCCGTGGCCCGCTACGAGCCCAAGACCGCCGAACCCCGCCAGCAGGCCCGCTGGGCGGCTGCAGACGCCTTCCGCATGCCGACGACCGGCACGGGCCGGCCGAAATACTATGTGCTCGAGATGTTCCCCTATCCGTCCGGGAACATCCACATGGGTCACGCCCGCAACTACGTCATGGGCGATGTCGTCGCGCGCTCCAGGCGGGCGCAGGGCTTCGACGTCCTGCATCCGATGGGCTGGGACGCCTTCGGCCTGCCGGCGGAGAACGCCGCCATCGAGCGCGGCATCCATCCCGGCGACTGGACCTGGTCCAACATCGCCAACATGCGCGACCAGTTGAAGCTGCTGGGCCTGTCGCTGGACTGGAGCCGCGAGTTCGCCACCTGCGACCCGGCCTATTACGGCAAGCAGCAGGCCTGGTTCCTGGAGCTGTTCAAGCGCGGGCTGGTCTATCGCAAGGACTCGGTCGTCAATTGGGACCCGGTCGACAACACCGTTCTGGCCAACGAGCAGGTGGTCGACGGCCGCGGCTGGCGCTCGGGCGCGATCGTCGAGAAGCGCAAGCTCAACCAGTGGTTCCTGCGGATCACCGACTACGCCGACGATCTGATCGAGGGCCTGAAGGCGCTGGAGGGCCGCTGGCCGGACAAGGTCCGCCTGATGCAGGAAAACTGGATCGGGCGGTCGAAGGGACTGCAGATGACCTGGGCCTGGGCGGGCAATCCGCCCGCTGGCGCGCCCGACGGTCTGGAGATCTACACCACTCGCCCTGACACCCTGTTCGGCGCCAGCTTCATGGGCATCGCCGCCGATCATCCCGTCGCGCGCGCCCTGGCCGAACACAATCCGGAGGCTGCCGCCTTCATCGCCGAATGCCGCAAGGGCGGTTCGACCCAGGCCGAGATCGACCAGGCCGAGAAGGTCGGCTTCGATACCGGCCTGAAGGTGGTCCATCCGTTTGACGGACGCGAGGTCAGCGTCTGGATCGCCAACTTCATTCTGTCGGAATACGGCACCGGCGCCATCTTCGGATGCCCAGCCCACGACCAGCGCGACTTCGAGTTCGCGACGAAGTACAAGCTGCCGATTATCCCGGTGGTGAGACCCGACGGCGCCGCGGACGATTTCTCTGTGGGATCAGAGGCCTACACCGGTCCCGGCACGATCTTCCATTCCGATTTCCTGAACGGACTCGGGATCGAGGCGGCCAAGGCCGAAGCCATCGCCCGCATCGAGGCGGCCGGCCAGGGCAAGGGCGCAACCATCTATCGCCTGCGCGACTGGGGCGTCAGCCGTCAGCGCTACTGGGGCTGCCCGATCCCTGTCATTCATTGCCCGACCTGCGGCGCCCAGCCGGCCGACCAGCTGCCGGTCGAGCTGCCGAAGGACGTGACCTTCGACACGCCAGGCAACCCTCTGGACCGGCATCCGACGTGGAAACACGTCAAATGTCCATCGTGTCACGGTGATGCGACCCGCGAAACGGACACGCTCGACACCTTCGTGGATTCCAGCTGGTATTTCGCCCGCTTCACCGATCCGACAGCGGAAGAGCCGATCTCGCGCGAGGCCGCGGATCACTGGCTGCCGGTCGACCAGTACATCGGCGGCGTCGAGCACGCCGTCCTGCACCTGCTCTATGCCCGCTTCATCAGCCGCGCGCTCAGCGATGCGGGCCTGATGAATGTGAAGGAGCCGTTCGCCGGCCTGTTCACCCAGGGGATGGTGGTCCACGAGACCTATTTCGACGGCGTCGACGGCGTCGGCAAACCGGCCTGGGTCGAGCCGGCGGACGTCCGGATCGAGACCGTGGACGGCAAGCGGATCGCCACCCGCCTGTCAGACGGCAAGGTCCTGTCGATCGGCGACATCGAGAAGATGTCAAAGTCGAAGAAGAACGTCGTGGCTCCGCAGGAGATCGTGGACACCTACGGCGTCGATGCGGGGCGCCTGTTCGTCCTGTCGGACAGCCCGCCCGAGCGGGACGTGCAGTGGACCCCCGGGGGCGTCGAGGGCGCCAGCCGCTTCGTGCAGCGCGTCTGGAACGAGTTCGATAGCTTCGACCCGGCCGTCGCCGGCGATGAGGCCGTAAACACCTCTCTGCTGCGCGAAACGCATAAGGCCATCAAGGCGGTCACCGAAGGCGTCTCCGGATTCCGCTTCAACTCCGCCATCGCCAAGCTCTACGCCTTCGTCGCCACCGTACGTGATCACGGCAAGGCCGGCGGCGCGGCGAAGCGCGAGACCCTGTCCGCGTTGGCCCGCCTGATTGCCCCCTTCACCCCGCACCTGGCCGAGGAATGCTGGACGCGGCTGGGTGAAGAGGGGATGGTGCTGGACGCGCCTTGGCCGGCCTACGATCCGGCTCTGGCGGCCGACGACGAGGTCACCCTGCCCATTCAGGTGAACGGCAAGCGCCGCGGCGAGATCCGCGTCGCCCGGGGTCTGGAACCGGCCGAGGTGGAAGCCATCGTTATGGCCGATCCGGAAGTGCAATCGCGCCTGGAGGGTCTGACCGTGAGGAAGATCGTGGTGGTCAAGGACCGCATCGTCAACGTGGTGGTGGCCTGATGCGTCGTCTCGTCCTAGCCGCCGGGCTGGCCACTGTCTCGCTTGTGGGACTATCGGCCTGCGGGTTCACGCCGCTGTATGGCGACGCTGCCGCGGGCGGCAGCCTGTCCCGCATCTCCGTGTCCACCCAGGATGACCGCCTCGGCTATCGGGTGCGGGAACAGCTTGAGGACGCGCTCGGCCGTGACGGCGCACAGACACCGCTGTATCGGCTGGAGACCCGGATCACGCAAAGCCGTCGCCCGCTGGGACGCCGGATCGACGACACCGCCGTGCGCTATGAATTGACGGTTCGCGGCGAGTGGACCCTGAACCCTGTCGCCGGCGGGCCGGTCATGACTGGCGTCGAGACCGTGACGACCACCTATGCCGCCGCCGACCAGCCCTACGCCGCCATCGCCGCCCAGCAGGACGGCGAGGAGCGCGCGGCGGCCGAACTGGCGCGCCTGATCCGCCTGGACCTCCTGCGAGCCCTGAGCGACCGGTGATCCTCTCGAAGCGGCCAGAGGTCGATCGCTTCCTGAAGTCTCCGGACCGGGGCGTCCGCGCCGCCGTGATCCACGGCAAGGATCGCTCCGGCGTGGCCGAACGGGCCGGGATCCTGTGCAGGTCCATCACCCCGGACCTCAACGATCCGTTCAACGTCACCGTCCTGACGGACAGCGACATCGACGGGGACGAGGCCCGGCTGGAAGAGGCCCTGACCGCCCTTTCCATGATCGGGGGCCGTCGTCTGGTGCGCGTCCGCCTGTCGGCCGAGAAGGCTTCCGTCGACAAGATGCTGGCCGCCGCGCTGAAGTCCCATGCGGATGGCGCGTTCAACCCCGACGCCATGCTGGTGATCGAGGCCGGGGCCCTGGGCCGCGACTCGGCGCTCAGAAAGGCCGCCGAGGCTGCGAAGGAAGCCGTCGGCATCGCCTGCTATGAGGACGAGACCGGCGATGTCGCCCGGATGACCCGTGAAGCGCTTGCGGCGGACAAGGTCGGCCTGACCAACGACGCCCTCGACCGCTTCGTCGGCAGGCTGCCTCGCGAACGGGGTCTGATGCGGCAGGAGATCGAGCGGCTGGTCCTCTACATCGGGCCGGGCAGCGGCCGCATCATCGACGTCGCCGAACTGGACGCGCATCTGGGCATAGAACCGGATGCCTCGCTTCAGGACGCCGCCCTGCAGGCCTTCGGCGGCCGCCCCGCCCCGGCCCAGGCCGGTCTGCGTCGCGCTCTGGCCGAGGGCGAAAGCCCTGTCATGGCAGTGAGACAAGCCTCGATTCATCTCGGCAAGCTGTGCCGTATCAATGTGCTTCAGGCGAACGGCGCCAACGCCAAGGAGGCCGCCAAGGCCGCCGGCGTCTTCTGGAAGCAGGAGGCCGAGATGCTCCGTCAGGCGCGCAGCTGGCGGCTGGATGACCTCGAGAAGGTTCTGGAAAGCGTCAATGCAGCGGACATCGCCACCAAGACGACGGGCTCTCCGGACCAGCTGATCGCGGAGCGGCTGTTGCTCGAAATTTCGGCAAGGGCCCGGCGGCTGGGGCTCTAGCCCCGCTTGGACGCCCGCCGGAAAGCCGGCTTGTTCAGCGCGGTCGCCTGATGCGCCGCGGACTTCTCCGCGTGCTGCGCCGGTTTGAAACCGCCCTTGGCGGGAGTGTTCGCGGCGCCCTTCTTGGCGGCCAGCGCCTTCTTCATCGCCTCGGTGGTCGGATTGGGCTTGTCGGTCATTCGGCCATCGTGCCATCGCCGAGCGCGCAGAGCCAGACCGTCGCTCCGCCTGTGTCGTCGTCCCCGATCACGTGGTTCAGGACCGAGAGGCCGGCCGCCTCGAGGCGTTCGCGGTACTCCGCTGTCGACAGGCTGGCGTGGTACAGCCGCTCTCCCCGCCACTCGCCGATCCGTTCATCGTCCTCATGGCCTGAGGTGAACATCAGGACGCCGCCGGGCTTCAGGCGCCGCGCCAGTACCGGAATCAGCGCGCGCTGATCCTGTCGGGTCAGGTGGAAACTACTGTGCCAGGCGATCACGCCGTCAAACGTCCGCCCGAGATCGAGACCGCGCATGTCGGCGAGGATCCAGTCGTGACCCGGGAATCGCTCGCGACACAGGGCGATCAGGCCCGGCGCCGCATCCACGCCCGTCACCCGCCTGCCCTGTTCGATCAGATAGCGTGCGATCGGCTCGCCCGAGCCGCAACCCAGATCCAGAACGGATCCCGCTTCCGGGACATGAATCAGGAAGGTGTCGAGCCAAGGTTGCTCATGCAGGTCGCGGCTTCGATCTGCATCGAAATCGGCGGCCCGGCGGCTGTAGAGATCGATGATCCCGTCCGCCGGCCCCGGCATGTCAGCCCCGCATCAGCCGGCGGCAGAGGTCATCCAGCTGCTCCAGCGTGGCGTAGCGAATGGTCAGTTCACCCTTTCCGCCCTTGTCGCTGAGCTGGACGTTGAGACCCAGAGCATCAGCCAGATCCTGCTCCAGGGCGGCGACATCGGCGTCGCCCTCCCCCGAGGGGCGGGTGGCCTTGGCCTTGCCGGGTTTTGGACCTTCCGCGGCGCGGCGGGCCAGCGCCTCGACCTGGCGCACATTCAGGCCCTCACGATACGCCTGCTCGGCCAGTTCGACCGCGTTCGGGGCGGTGATCAGGGCGCGGGCGTGACCGGCCGAGAGCTTGCCTTCCCGGACATAGGCCAGAACCTCTTCCGGCAGCTGCAGCAGGCGCAGGGTGTTGGCCACATGACTGCGGCTCTTGCCGACGATGCCGGCGACCGCATCCTGGGTCCGGCCGAACCGCTCCATCAGCAGGCGATAGGCGTCGGCCTCTTCCAGCGGGTTCAGATCCGCGCGCTGGACGTTCTCGATGATCGCGACCTCGAAGACCT
Organism: Caulobacteraceae bacterium; assembly: GCA_052441165.1. Taxonomy (GTDB): domain Bacteria; phylum Pseudomonadota; class Alphaproteobacteria; order Caulobacterales; family Caulobacteraceae; genus Brevundimonas. The sequence continues at coordinate 20,114 of JBQVQW010000019.1, forward strand.
CGACGTCGTCCATCTCGCGCACGACAACCGGCACCTCGGTGAGCCGCGCCTGCTGGGCCGCGCGCCAACGTCGCTCGCCGGCGATGATCTGCCAGACGCCTTCCTGTCCCGGCTGGGTGCGAACGAGGATGGGTTGAAGCACCCCCTTGTCGCGAATCGATGTCGCCAGCTCATCCAGATCCTCGCGCAGGAAAATCTTCCGGGGCTGATCGGGATTGGGCTTCAGGCTTTCGATCGGGGCGATGCGCACGCCCGAGGGCGCGCCCGAGCCATCGACCGGCACGGCCTCCGCCGCCTGTTCACCCAGGAGGGCCGACAGCCCCCGACCCAATCCGCGCTGACGTTCGCTCAAGATACTGATTCCGTTCTTCTGTTGGCTCAGGCCGCGACCTGGAGTCGACGTTTCTTCTCGCGCGCCACGACTTCACGGGCGAGCCGCAGATAGGCCTGGCTGCCAGCGCATTTCAGGTCGTAGATCAGCGCCGGCTTGCCGAAGGACGGCGCCTCGGCGACGCGCACGTTCCGCGGAATGACCGAGTCATAGACCTTCTCGCCGAAGTGGGCCCGGACGTCGTTCGCCACCTGCCCCGACAGAGCGCTGCGGCGATCGTACATGGTCAGGACCAGCCCCTGGATTTCCAGCGCCGGGTTCAGGCTCTGGCGGACCATGTCGACGGTTTTCATCAGCTGGGTCAGCCCCTCCAGGGCAAAGAACTCGCACTGCAGGGGCACCAGAACCGCATCGGCCGCGGCCATGGCGTTGAGCGTCAGGAGGTTCAGCGACGGCGGGCAGTCGATGAGTACATAGTCATACCGGGGCTGACCGTCCCGACCCTGGGACTGGAGTGCATCGCGGAGTCGGAACGAGCGGCGATCGGCCTGGCTGAGCTCGATCTCCACACCCGACATATCCGCATCGGCCGGGATGATCGCCAGCCCGGGAACGGAGGTCTGGACGGCGGAGTCGTCGATGGAACGGCCGTCCACGACCACGTCGTAGATCGTCACCCGACGTGTTTCACGTGGAACACCCAAGCCGGTCGAGGCATTGCCTTGCGGATCCATGTCAACGATCAGCACGCGCTCGCCGATCGCGGCGAGGGCCGTACCAAGATTGATCGCCGTGGTGGTCTTCCCCACCCCGCCCTTCTGATTGGAAACGGCAAGGACGCGGGTCTTCTTGTCAGCGCGCACGGCGGAGACTCCGGACGGATACGATACGGCCGCGCGAGTCACTGCGCGATACGGAGAGGTGGGATTCAAAGTGCCAGACTCGCCGGGCGTCGGCCACCTCGACCTCTGCCTTTTCCCCCTTCAGGAACAGCCCGCGGGCGCCACGCTGTAGATAAGGCTGTGCATAGCCAAGCAGCCTGTCCATCGGCGCGACCGCCCGGGCGGTCACGACGTCGACCTTGACTGCATTCTCCTCGGCCCGGCCGTTGATCACCGTCGCCGGCAGCTTCAGCTCATCGACAACGGACTGCAGGAAACGGCATCGCTTCGCGAGGCTGTCGATCAACCAGACATTGGCGCCAGGCCTGCCCTTCAACAGAATCGAAAGAACCACGCCGGGGAAGCCGGCGCCCGCGCCGAGGTCGGCCCAGGCCGCCGCCTCGGGAGCATGATCCAGCAACTGGGCCGAATCCCAGAAGTGACGGTTCCAGACGTCCGGGAGCGTGTCCGGCCCGATCAGGTTCATCACCGCGTTCACCTCGGTGAGACGATCCACGAAGACTTGCAGGTCGGCCATCTGATCGGGCGTCGCGCCGGTCAGGCCTTGAAACTCGGACGGGTTCACGCCGGGACCTTCGTCCGTCTCACATGCGAGAGCAGGGCCGTCAGGGCGCCCGGGGTCATGCCCTCAATCCGTCCGGCCTGACCCAATGTCATCGGCTGCACCAACGACAGCTTCTCGCGCACCTCGTTGGAAAGACCACCAACGGCCGCATAGTCGAGGTCGACAGGCAGGGCCAGGGCCTCCTCCCGGCGCAGCGCCTCTGCATCGGCCGCCTGGCGATCAAGGTAGCCCGCGTAGCCCGCGTCGATCACGATCTGCTCCCTGACCTGTTTCGACCAGTCCGCGATCTCCGGTTTGACCGCAAGGAAGGTATCGAGAGTGACGCCGTCGAAGCTCAGCAAATCCCGGATCGAGCGGCGCTGGCCGTCGGCGTTGACGCGAATGCCCAATAGTCCCGCCTCCCTGGGCGTAAACCGTGTTTCACGTGAAACGGCGGTCGCCCGGGCCAGCTCGGCTGCTTTCTCAACCCACGCGCTGGCGCGAACTCCACCCACCACGCCTGCCTCGATACCCAATGGCGTGAGACGCTGGTCGGCATTGTCGGCCCTCAGCGACAGCCGATACTCCGCCCGGCTGGTGAACATCCGGTATGGCTCGGTCACACCCTTGGTGACCAGATCATCGATCATCACGCCGATATAGGCCTGATCACGCCCGAAGATGACCGGCGCCTTGCCGGCCGCAGCCCGCGCAGCGTTCATCCCGGCGACCAGCCCTTGGGCGCCCGCCTCCTCATAGCCGGTCGTGCCATTGATCTGGCCAGCCAGATAGAGGCCCGGACGCTTCTTCACTTCCAGAGCCGGGGTCAGTTCGCGCGGGTCTACGTAGTCGTATTCGATCGCATAGCCGAAGCGGAACACCTCGACCTGCTCCAGGCCGGGAATGGTGCGCAGAAAGGCCAGCTGGGTCGCGTCGGACACCGAGGTGGAGATGCCGTTCGGATAGACGGTGGGGTCATCCAGCCCCTCCGGCTCGAGGAAGATCTGGTGAGAGGTCTTGTCCGCGAACCGGACCACCTTGTCCTCGATCGAGGGGCAGTAGCGCGGGCCGCGGCCAGAGAGGTGGCCGCCATAGACGGCGCTCTCGCCGAGATTCCCAGCGATGATCCGGTGGGTCTCTTCGGTTGTGTGGGTGATGCCGCAGGCGATCTGGGGCACGTCGATGCGGTCGGTCAGGAAGCTGAACGGCACAGGTTCATCGTCCGCCGACTGCATTTCCAGCTGATCCCACGCGATCGTGCGGCCGTCGAGGCGGGCCGGCGTTCCGGTTTTCAGACGCCCCATCTGCAGCCCGATGCCGTAGAGGTCGGCCGCCAGTCCGGTCGATGGCGCCTCTCCGTGGCGGCCGGCGGGAATGCGCTCATCGCCCTTGTGAATGACGCCATTCAGGAAGGTGCCGGTCGTCAGGACAACCGCAGCCGCCCGCAGGGTCACCCCCTCCCCTGTTTCGACGCCGACCACCCGGCCGGCTTCCGTGAGCAGTCGTTCCGCCGTCCCTGCCATGAGCGACAGGTTCGGCGTCTGCGCCAGTTCGGCCTGCATGGCCTCACGATACAGGCGACGGTCAATCTGGCTTCGCGGACCCTGCACGGCCGCGCCCTTGGACCGGTTCAGCAACCGGAACTGGATGCCGGAGGTGTCGCCCAGCCGGCCCATGACACCATCGAGGGCATCGATTTCGCGCACGAGGTGGCCCTTGCCCAGACCCCCGATGGCCGGGTTGCAGGACATCTCGCCGATGGTCTCAAGCTTCTGGGTCAGCAGCAGGGTGGCTGCGCCCGTGCGCGCGGACGCTGCCGCAGCCTCACAGCCGGCGTGACCGCCGCCGATGACAATGACGTCGAAGGATTGCATCCGGGGGACATAGTCGAAAACGGCCGCCTTCGCCACCACGGCGCCCGGGCGTTTCACGTGAAACAGTGTCCCTCAGCCTGGCAGATGACGCGTTGTCGTGGAGGGAACGCCGAGTTACTTCCCGATGCAGAACGTCGAAAAGACCTCGCCCAGAATATCCTCAACACCGATCGAGCCGGTCACACGCGACAGGGCATCACCGGCGCGTCGGAGATCATCGCCCGCCATCTCGGGCGCCAGATCCAGGGCGCGCCGCCCGGCCTCGACCGAAGCCAGGGCCTCTGCAAGACGCAACCGGTGCCGCTCCCGGGTTACCGCAGGGAAATCCGCCCCCGACAGATCACGCGCCAGCCGCGCAGCGATCCAGTCGTGGAGGCGGTCCATACCCGCACCCGTCGTCGTGCTGACCGCGATCGCCTCGCGGCCCTCAGGCGGCGCCACGCGCGCGACGTCCGCCTTGGTCAGGACCACGAGATCTTCGGCGGTGGCGAACCCGGCGGCCGCTCCGTCGGGATCCCCGGGGGCCCGGATCCACAGGCGCAGATCCGCCGACTGCGCCCGGGCCTGGGCGCGCCGGATCCCCTCGGCCTCGACAATGTCATCCGACGCCCGAAGGCCAGCCGTGTCTGACAGGGTCACGGCATAGCCCCCGATGATCAACTCTGCGTCCAGCACATCGCGGGTCGTGCCGGCGATCGGGGTCACGATCGCCGCTTCACGTGAAACAAGCGCGTTGAACAGCGACGACTTGCCGGCGTTGGTTTCACCGATCAGGACGATCCGATAGCCCTGCCGGACCCGCTCGCCGCGCGCCGCATCGGCCAAAGCCTCGTTCAGCGCCATGATCAGCCCGTCGAGCAAGGGGCCTGCCGTTTGCGCCAGGTTGTCCGGCACCTCCTCGTCCGGGAAGTCGATTTCGGCCTCGACCAGAGCCAGGGCCGTAAGAAGCGTTCGGCGGAAACCGGCATAGGTCTGGCTCAAGGCGCCGTCGAGCTGGCCCAGAGCCTGGCTGGCCTGGGCTGTCGTCTCCGCGTCGATCAGGTCGGCGACCGCCTCGGCCTGGGCCAGATCCATCCGGCCGTTCTCGAACGCGCGCCGGGTGAACTCGCCGGGCTCGGCCGGACGCAGACCGAGGGCGATCAGCGCCTGACTGGCCGCCTCGACGACCGCCCGGCCGCCGTGCAGATGGAGTTCCGCGCAGTCTTCCCCCGTGTAGGAGTTCGGCGCCGGGAAGCGCAGGACGAGCGCCTGATCGATGACCCTCCCCTCGTGCCGGAGCGTTCGCAGGGAGGCGAGGCGCGGCTTGAGGTTCGGCGCGCCAAGGGCGTCGAGCGTCACGTCCGTATCCGGGCCACTGAGCCGGAGGATGGCGATGGCCCCACGACCGGCCGGGGTCGCGAGGGCGAAGACGGTAGAGGTGGTCACTGTCAGTTTCTCCCCTCCCCAAAGGGGGAGGAACCTGATCGGCTCACGGCTTGACCGCGGCTTCCATCAGACGGCGGAACTGGTCCTGGGCCTGGAGGCCATAGCTGGTCCAGGTCTTCATCAACTCCTCGGGCTGCATCGCGGCGACGTTCTCGCTCATCCGCTTCTGCATCTCTGCGACCATGGCGTCGTTCAAAGGGGTGACGTCGGGCAGACCCAGAAACGCGCGCGCCTCTGCGGGCGTGCAATCGACTTCGACGCTGATCTTCATGCGAGGTCTCCGAACTGATGTGACGTCATGACGTATCGGCCGGAAGATTGGAACCCGGCGCCGGGGAGATCGGTGGTCGCTGCACTTGGGTATGTCAGGGTCAGGCCTCTGTTTCACGTGAAACACGAAAGCAGAAAGGGCGGGCCTTTCGACCCGCCCCTGCCTGTTCGATCCGGCACGGCAGATCAGGTGTTCATCGACTGGAAGAAGTCGCCGTTGTTCTTGGACTGGCGCAGCTTGTCGAGGAGGAACTCGATGGCGTCCTGCGGACCCATCGGGTTGAGGATGCGCCGCAGGACGTAGGTCTTGGCCAGTTGGTCCTTCGGCGTGATGAGGTCTTCCTTGCGGGTGCCCGACTTGAGCACGTCGATCGCCGGGAAGATGCGCTTGTCGGCGACCTTGCGATCCAGAACGATCTCCGAGTTACCGGTACCCTTGAACTCCTCGAAGATCACCTCGTCCATGCGCGAGCCGGTGTCGATCAGGGCGGTGGCGATGATCGTCAGCGAGCCGCCCTGCTCCACATTGCGCGCGGCGCCGAAGAAGCGCTTCGGACGCTGGAGCGCGTTGGCGTCCACACCACCGGTCAGGACCTTGCCCGACGACGGGACGGTCGCGTTGTAGGCTCGACCCAGACGGGTGATCGAGTCGAGCAGGATGACGACGTCCTTCTTGTGCTCGACCAGACGCTTGGCCTTTTCGATCACCATCTCGGCGACGGCGACGTGGCGGGTGGCCGGTTCGTCGAAGGTCGAGGCGATGACCTCGCCCTTCACCGTGCGCTGCATGTCCGTCACTTCTTCCGGACGCTCGTCGATCAGCAGGACGATCAGGAACACTTCCGGGTGGTTGCGCTCGATCGACTTGGCGATGTTTTGCAGCATCACCGTCTTGCCGACGCGCGGCGGCGCGACGATCAGGCAACGCTGACCCTTGCCGAGCGGGGCGACGATGTCGATGACCCGGCCCGAACGATCCTTCAGGGTCGGATCCTGGATCTCCATGTGGATTCGCTCTTCCGGATAGAGCGGGGTCAGGTTGTCGAACAGGACCTTGGTCTTGACCGTCTCCGGGTCTTCCAGATTGATCGTGTCGACCTTCAGCAAGGCGAAGTAGCGCTCGCCCTCGCGCGGGCCGCGGACGGCGCCGTGGATGGTGTCGCCCGAGCGCAGGCCGAAGCGGCGGATCTGCGACGGCGAGACATAGATATCGTCCGGACCCGGAAGATAGTTGGCGTCCGGGCTGCGCAGGAAACCGAAGCCGTCCGGCAGGATTTCCAGCACGCCGTCGGCGATGATCTCGACTTCCTCGTCCGCCAGCGCCTTGAGGATGGCGAACAGCAGGTCCTGCTTGCGCAGGTTCGAGGCGTTCTCGATCTCGAGGCCTTCGGCGAAGGCGACCAGATCCGCCGGTGTCTTCTCGTTCAGCTCGGCCAGGGTGATGCGGCCGTTCGGGACGATCGGTTCGCCGTCTTCCTCATCCTCGTCGGCTTCCTGATCAACCATCGGCAGGTCAGCGGCGGACACCTCGGTGGAGGTCTCGTCGGAGGTTTCGGTCTCGGGGGCGGTAGGGTCGGTGTCGCGGACGTCGGTCATCGAAAGTCTTCTTAAGGCATGCGCGCCGGGACGCTCGCGACGCGCGAGGTCTGGACGGCTGACAATGTTTGGCCTCGCGGCCGGCAGGAGATGCGATGGCGTCCCGTCGGGTCGATCCGGCAGGCATCGCTTTGAGAGAGGGACCGTCCGGCGAGACGCCAGGACCGGTTCGCGTTCAGCGAAACCACTTCAGGGGGGGAAGGTCAAGCGGCGCGGCCGCTCAGACCGTCCATTCCAGCGTGACTGACAGCACCATGATGATGGCCAGAACGAAGGGAATCTCGTTGGTCATCCGCCAGAAGCGGCCCGAGTATTTCGAGGTCCCGGCCACGATCTTCTTCCGCTGCCCCGCGAGGAAGCCGTGCCAGCCGGCCAGCAGGAAGACGCCGATCAGCTTGGTCACCATCCACGGCTGATGGGCGAAGCTCCAGTCTGCACCCTCCCCGCTGCGCAGCCACAGCAGCCAGCCGCCGAAGATGAAGGCCAGACCCATCGCCGGGTTGATGATGATGCGCAGCAGACGGGTCTGCCACAAGCGCAGCAGGGTCTGCATCTCCGAGCGCAGCGGCTCGGGCTTTTCGTTCTGCTCGGCGTCGTAGGCGTAGAGACGGGGCAGGAAGAGCATGCCGGCCATCCAGGCGATCACCGCCAGGATGTGCAGCCCGCGGGCCAGATCGTACCAGTTCACGCCGCTCTCCGCTGGCAGGTGCGCGGACAGGCCTTCCAGTCCGCGCGGCAGCCCGGACCGTGCGGTGCGACGTCGTTGCGCGCAAGGGCCTGTTCAGCGGCTTCGGCCAGAGCGTCGATAAAGACGGGCGTCACGCCCACCGCCGGCGCGCGCAGATAGGGTTTCACCCCGACCTTGTGCGCCAGTTCGCCATACTCGATGTCCAGCTCCACCAGGGTCTCGACGTGTTCGGAGACGAAGGCGATCGGCACGACCACGGCGCCCTTGCCGTCCTTTGCGGTCTGCTCCAGCGCCTCCATGGTCGAGGGGCCCAGCCATTTCATCGGCCCCACGCGGCTCTGGTAACAGATGGACCAATCCTCAAGCCCGGCGGCAGCGGCCACGGCGGCGCAGGTGGTCTCGACCTGCTCCTGATACGGATCGCCTTTCTTGCTGACGAGCATCTCGGGGATGCCGTGGGCCGAGAACAGGACCCGGACCGGGGCTTCGCCGGCCTCGGCCAGCTTCGTCTTCACCAGTTCGGCCTGGGCCTGGACCCAGCCGGTTGCGGCAGGCCAGCAGCAGACGGTGCGAGTGACCCCGCAGCCCGCATAGACCTCGTTCCAGAGTTTCAACGAGCTTTCGGTCGTCGTGGTCGAGAACTGCGGATAGAGCGGCAGAAGAACGATCTCGTCCGGACCAAAGGCGGCGACGGCGGCCGCGGTCTCCCCGGTCATCGGATTCCAGTAGCGCATGGCGATGAAGGTGCGGACTTCGTCCTCCGGCAGCCTGCCGCCCAGCGCCTGTTCCAGCGCCGAGGCCTGTTTGCGGGTCTCGGCGAGCAGGGGCGAGCCGCCACCCATCAGGGCATAGTTGGCCTGGGCCGAGGTTTCGCGCCGGCTTGAGATCAGCCGCGCCAGCGGGGTTCGCAACAGGCCCGGCAGGCCGATGATGGCCGGGTCGTTGAACAGGTTGAAGAGGAAGGGCTTCACCGAAGCCTGGTCGTCCGGGCCGCCCAGATTGAACAGGACGACCGCGATTCTCCGCCCTTTGAAGCCCTTGTCCACGACGCCGGTCATTGCGCGCCGATCCGTTTCAGAACCCGCTCGACATGCGCGATCGGCACATCAGGCAGGATGCCGTGGCCAAGGTTGAAAATCCACGGGCCCTGCCCCCAGGCCTCCAGAAGCTGATCGACGCGACGGTCCAGCAGCGGGCCGCCGGCACGCAGCAACAGCGGGTCGAGCGCCCCCTGGATCGTTTTTGTCTTCTGCACCCGCTGTCCGACATCGAGGGGACAGGCCGTGTCCAGTGCGACGGCCTGAACATTTACCTCCCGGGCGTAACGTTCGGCCAGCGCCGCCGAGCCGCGAGGGAAACCGATCAGGGGCACGGTCACACCCAGTTCGCGCACCCGATTCACCAGCCTGATGTGCGGCTGCAGGACCAGCGTCTCGAAAAGATCGTCCGGCAGACCCTCGGCCCAGCTCTCGAAAATCTTCAGCGTCTGCGCCCCGGCGTCGGCCTGCATCTTCAGATAGTGGGCGGTCGCCTCGACCAGCACGTCCAGCAGGGCCGAAACCTTTTCCGGTTCGGCGTAGGCATAGGTCCGGGCCTGCGCCCTCTCGCCCTTGCCGATCGTGCGCGCCACGCCGTCCAGCATGTAGGTCGCTACGGTCCACGGCGCTCCAGCGAAGCCGATCAGCGCCTTTGACGGATCCAGTTGCTCGCGCACCAGGCTCAGGGTCTGGCCAATGGACTTCAGGTTATCGCCCGCGCCCGCGGCCCGATCGCGCATGGCCTCGACAGAAGGCATCTCGCCCAGCCGGGGGCCTTCGCCGGCCTCGAACCAGACCTCCTGCCCCAGCGCGCGAGGGATCAGCAGGATGTCGGCGAAGACGATCGCCGCGTCGAAGCCGAAGCGGCGCATCGGCTGAAGGGTGGCCTCCGCCGCCTTCTCCGGATCATGACAGAACTCGATAAACCCGGACGTGGTCGCCCGCAAAGCCCTGTATTCCGGCAGGTAGCGCCCGGCCTGACGCATGAACCACACCGGCGGTCGCGCCGTCGTCTGGCCGGCAAGGGCCTGAAGGAAAACGGGTGTGTCAGGAGAGTTCGTCATTCCCTGTCGGCCATACCGGTCGGGAGACACCCGCTCAAGCCCGGCCCGGGTCGCACCCCTTTCCCTGAATCAAAAGAATTGAATCTTTTTTGGAAGGTAGTGGGTTGGGGCGGGGATGGCGGGGACAAGTTCGTGGTCATCACGTCAGCGGCAAGGGATTTCCGGAACGAACCACAGGCTCGTCGACAGAACGATGACGGCCTGTCGATACCGGGGATAATCCTTAACAACTCCTTAACGAGCCAGTGTTCTGAAGGACTTGGCCGGACATCGCGTCTGGGCGCCGTTCAGGTGATGGACACCTCGTCCACAATCGATCGGGATGCAGGGCGTCCCCGGTGGATGATCGGCCGCAGGAGAGGCCCGACCGTCCACCCTCATCCCCGCTCGCGACGCAAACCGGGCAGCGCTATAGGTTCGGCCACAGGGTCGTCCGCAAACGGCGCCCGGCGCAGTCCACAGGAGTCTTCCCACCATGCCATGGTCGCCGATGGGTCCGTCCACATGACTCCGCGCCCCGCCGGCCGGCTGGCCACCTACTTCCATGTGCATCTGGTTTCGGATTCCACGGGCGAGACCCTCAACGCCATGGCCAAGGCGGTGGTGGCGCGCTTCGACGGCGTCATTCCCATCGAGCACATCTACGCCCTGGTCCGCTCGGACCGGCAGATGGAGCGCGTTCTGGAGGAGATCGCCGCGGCGCCGGGCGTGGTTCTGCATACGCTGGTCGACCGCGAACTGCGCGAACAGCTCGAGGAAGGCTGTCGCAAGCTGGACATGCCGCAGATCGCGGCGCTGGATCCGCTGGTCGGCGCCCTGTCCCGCTATCTGGGCGCCGCCCTGTCGACGCGGGTCGGGGCCCAGCACGCGCTGGACACCGACTATTTCAACCGCATCGCGGCGCTGGACTTCGCCATGGCCCATGACGACGGCCAGGGCACCACCGAGCAACTGGAAGGCGCCGACGTCGTCCTGTGCGGGGTATCCCGGACGTCCAAGACCCCGACCTGCATCTATCTGGCCCACCGCGGCATCCGGGCGGCCAATGTGCCGCTGGTGCCGGGCCAGGAGGATGGCGAGCGGCTGATGGCGCTGAAGAATCCGCTGGTTATCGGTCTGACCGTTTCGCCCGATCGTCTGGTGCAGATCCGTCGCAACCGGCTGGATGGACTGAACGCCAGCCGGGCCAGCGACTACGTCGATCACGACGCCGTCCGCGACGAGACCGTCAAGGCCCGCAGGGCCTTCGAGCGCCGCGGCTGGCCGGTCATCGATGTGACCCGCCGTTCGGTCGAGGAAACGGCGGCCGCCATCATCAACGTCCTGAACGAGAGCCGCACCCGCCGGATGGCCGCGACATGGTGAGCGAGCGGCTGGTTCTGGCGTCGAAAAGCGCGGCGCGGCGGGCGATGCTGGAGGGGGCGGGCGTGACCTTCTCCATTCAGGTCGCCGATGTGGACGAGGACGCGGTCAAGGCCGTGCACGACCCGGCGGACCCGTCAGGACTGGCGGTCGAGCTGGCGCGGGTGAAGGCGCTGGCGGTGTCGCGCCGAGACCCCGACGCCTGGGTGCTGGGGGCGGACCAGACCCTCGCGTTCGACGGCGGTCTGGTCTCCAAGGCGAGGACGATGGCCGAGGCGCGGGCCCGGCTTCAGTCGATGCGCGGCAAGGCGCATCAGCTGCACTCCGGTGCGGCGCTGGCGCACAAGGGGCAGGTCGTCTGGTCGGGCGTGGACAGCGTGGACATGCGGATGCGAGCCTTCTCCGACACCTTCCTCGACGCCTATCTGGCGGCGGAGGGCGAGGTGTTGTTGACCTCGGTGGGGTCCTATCGCCTGGAGGGCATGGGCTCTCAGCTGTTCGAGGCGGTGGACGGCGATTACTTCACCGTTCTGGGGCTGCCGTTATGGCCGGTGCTGGCGGAGCTGCGCCGCGCGGGAGTGCTGGCGACGTGACGATCAGAGCCGGGGTCGCCGGTCAGCCGATCATCCAGTCCCTGAGCCCGCTGCTCCATTCCGCCTGGATCGCGGCGGCGGGGGTGGATGCGACCTATGAGGCCTTCGGCCCTGCCGACGCCGCCGGGTTTGCTGCGCTGGTCGGCGAAGTTCGGTCCGGCCGGCTGGGAGGACTGAACGTCACCGCGCCCTTCAAGGCGCAGGCGCTGGCGCTGGCGGATGAGGTCAGTGTCATCGCGCAAGACTGCGGCTCGGCCAATCTGCTGGTGTTCAAGGACGGGCGGCTGATCGCAGACAGCACCGATGGACGGGGTCTGATGGGCGCGCTGGTCGAGCAGGCGCCGGCGCTCGATGTTCGGGGCAAGCCGGTTGTAATCCTGGGCGCGGGCGGCGCAGCGCGGGCGGCGGCGGCGGCGCTCCGCGATGCCGGAGCCTTCGTGGGGATCCTGAACCGGACCCGCGCGCGGGCTGAAGCTCTGGCGGCGGATCTGGGCGTCGCGATCGTCGATGTGAGCGCGACAGGTGAGGCCGCCCTGGTCGTGAATGCGCTCAGCGTCCGCCCAGAAATCGATTTGAGGATGCTCCCGGCCGACGCGGTGGTGATGGACATGACCTACCGCCCGTTGGTCACCCCCTTCCTTGCGGCAGCCCGGGCACGCGGGCTGGCGATCGTGGACGGACTGGCCATGCTGATCGGTCAGGCTGTCCCGTCGTTCGAGGCCTTCTTCGGACAGTCGCCGCCGGCGGTGGATGTGCGCGCGAAGGCGCTGGCGGAGCTGGGAGAGGCAGGATGATCGTTCTGGGACTGACCGGCTCGATCGGCATGGGCAAGTCGACCACGGCGGCCATGTTCGCCGAGGCGGGCGCCCTGACCTGGAACGCGGACGATGCGGTGCATCGGCTTTACGCGCGGGGCGGTGAAGCGGTGGGACAGATCGGCGAGGCGTTTTCCGGCGTCATCGTGGACGGCGCCGTCGATCGGACCCGACTGGCCGAGGCGCTGGGGCGGGACGATCAGGCCTTCCGACGGCTGGAAGCCATCGTCCACCCGCTGGTGCTGAAGGGACGGCTGGAGGATCTGGTGGCCGCCGAGAAGCGCGGCGTGAAGCTGGCCGTGCTGGACATTCCCCTGCTGTTCGAGACAGGCGGCGAGGCTGCGGTCGATGCGGTGGTGGTCGTCACCGCCGACCCGGAGGTGCAGGCGCAGCGCGTTCTGGCGCGGCCCGGCATGACCCGTGAGCGGTTCGAGGCCATCCTCGCCCGGCAGATTCCTGACGCGGAGAAGCGCCGCCGCGCGGACTTCGTCGTCGATACCGGTCGCGGACCGGAGGCGGCGCGGGCCCAGGTCATCGAAATCGTGGGGACAGTCCTGTCGCCGGGCTGGACGGCGTCCCGGCGCGGTCTTTCGCACCAGTCCGAATGACCCCATTAAGGGCGCATGTCCCGCGAGATCGTCCTTGATACCGAAACCACCGGCTTCGATCCGAAGACCGGCGACCGCCTGATCGAGGTCGGCTGTATCGAGATCATGGATCTGCTGCCGACGGGGCGCACCTGGCACACCTTCGTAAACCCCGAGCGGCTGATCCCGCCGGATGCGATCCGGGTGCACGGGATCACCGACGACAAGGTGAAGGACGCTCCAAAATTCCACGAGGTGGTCGGGGAGCTGATGGCCTTCATCGGCGATGCGCCGGTGATCGCTCACAATGCCCAGTTCGACCGCAACTTCATCGATGCGGAATGCACCCGCTGCAGCCATCCGCTGCTGGATGAGACGCGCTGGATCGACAGCCTGCAGCTGGCCCAGAAGAAGTTTCCGGGCATGGCGAACTCGCTGGACGCCCTTTGCAAGCGGTTCAAGATCAGCCTGTCAGACCGCACCTATCACGGGGCCCTGATCGACGCCCGGCTGCTGGCCGAGGTCTATCTGGAGCTGCGCGGGGGCAAGGAGCGGCGGCTGGATCTGGCCACGACCCGCGTCGCCTCGACCGTGGTGGCAGCGGTGTCCGGCGGCTATGGCGCGCGCCCGCGGCCGCTGGCCGATCGCTCGACCGGAGACGAACGCGCCGCGCACGCGGCCTTCCTGCTGAAGACGCTGAAGGACCGTTCGCTGTGGGAAGGCTACGGCCTGAAGCTGGAAACGGAAGAGGCGCCCGCCGCCTGACGGACGCCTCCATTGTCCTTTGCCCTGACGCTCGCAAGGCAGTCGCTTTCGGCCTGGAGCGCGGACCGGCGACTTTCGCTGCCGGTTTTTCTTTCCGCTTACGCCTGACCCGTGTCGGCCGGGCCGCGAGCGATCTGCTGCTGGCGGGCGACGTAGATGGCGGCGAAGTCGATCGGGTCGAGCATGAAGGGCGGGTAGAAGCCGCCGTCAGAGGTGGCGCGGGCCACGATTTCCCGGGCGAACGGGAACATGTAGCGCGGGCACTCGATGAGCAGCAACGGCTCGATGTCCTGCTCCTGCACGCCCTGCAGGGCGAACAGGCCGCCATAGACCAGCTCGACGTTGAACACGGTCATGGCTTCGGTGGTGGCCTTGATGGTCAGGCGCAGCTCGACCTCGAACAGGCCGTCCTGCCGACCCTGGGCGTTCATCTCGACGCCCATGTCGATCTGCGGGCGGCCATCGACGCGCAGGCTGTCAGGGGCCTTGGGATTTTCGAAGGACAGGTCCTTCACGTACTGGGCGACGATGCGGAAGCCCGGGCCCGCGGGGCCGGCGGAACCCTGGGCGCCGTTCTCGGCGTTGGTTTCGGCGGGAGGAGCGGCGTCGGTCATGAGCGGAGTACAGTCTGAAATCGGGTTCGGACAGCCCCCCATGGACAGTCCGGAAGGCGGGGCGACTACCATGCGGCGCCCCCTGCGGCAACGACGCTCGCCGGGGCGGGGGTCCCCTTCGCCTTGCGCGGCCCTATATCAGACCCTAATCGTCATCACGCGTCCGCGATCCGTCGACGCCCAGTCAGGGATACCTCGTGCCGGTCCAGGTCCAGATCGTCATCTTCGCGGTGATCGCCGCCTTCGTGCTCTTCCAGCTCTACAATGTGCTCGGGAAGAAGGTGGGGCGTCAGCCCGAGGATAATCCCAGGCCGGTCGCCGCCGCCCCGGCGCCGGGAACGCCGGAGGCCGCCGCGGCCCAGCGCGCGAATGTTCTGGACGCCGTAACGCTCGCCTCGATCGCCGGCCTGCGCGCCCGCGATCCGTCGTTCGACCCGAACCGCTTCCTTGAAGGCGCACGCCAGGCCTATGAAACCATCGTCAGCGCCTACGCCCAGGGCGACCGCGAGACGCTGAAGCCGCTCCTGACCCCGACGGTCATGGCCTCTTTCGAGGCCGGCATCGCCGCCCGGGAGGCCCGGGGCGAAACCGAAACCACCGAGTTCGTCCACGCCCCGCGCGCTGACCTCGAGGAGGCCACGGCCGTGGAGAACCGCGCGATCACCCGCGTGCGCTTCCTGGCCGAACTGCGCAATCGCGTGAGGCCGGCCGGTGGGGGCGAGGAGGCGATCGAGGAGCGCCGCGTGGCCGAGATCTGGACCTTCGAGCGCCTGCTGGGGGCCGCCGATCCGAACTGGGTTCTGTCCCGCACCGAAGCCGCCACGGCCTGATCCGAACCGAGGGACGCGTAGTGTTGTCCGTCCGCTCTTCCGCCACCCTCGCCGCGGTGACCGCCTTGCTCGCGGCCTGCGCCACCGCGCCAACCCCTGCCCCGGCGCCCGCGCCGGGTTCGGGACCGACGCCGGCTCCTGCGCCCCGACCGGAGGTCCCTGTGATCGCCCCGCCGGCCCCACCGCCGGCGAACTCGATCAGCCTGACGATGCTGGCGGGCTGGAACGACGAGGACCACCTCGCCGCCTTCAACGCCTTCGCCGACAGCTGCCGGATCGCCCGCGGTCGCGCGGCCGAGATTCAGTGCGCCGAGGCGATGCATATCCGCCAGACCTCACGGCCGGTGACGCCGTCGCTCGCGCGGGCCTTTCTCGAGAACGGCTTCGTCGCGGTTCCGGCGCGGACGAACGACGGCGGCCCGGGCCTGCTGACCTCCTATTTCGCGCCCGAGTATCCGGCGCGGCGCGAGCGGACCGGCGAGTTCGATGCTCCGGTTCTGGCCGCGCCGGCCGGCTGGCGTCGAGGGCAGACCCTGCCGCCTCGCGCCGAAATCGAGGCGAGTCCGCCCACGCGCACCCTGGCCTGGATGCGGGCCGAGGATCTGTTCTTCATGCAGATCCAGGGCTCGGGCTACCTGACCTTCGAGGACGGAGCGAAGGCCCGGGCCGCCTATGCGGCGGACAATGGCCAGACCTTCGTCGGCATCGCCCGGCCGATGGCGCAGCAGGGCCTGCTGCCCCGGAACGGCACCTCCGGTGACGCGATCCGCAGCTGGCTGGCCGCCCACCGCGGGGCCGAGGCCCGGGCGGTGATGGCGCTCAACCCGCGCTACATCTTCTTCGCGATGGACGCCGATGACGGCGGTGATCCGTCCGGCGCCGCCGGCATCCCCCTGCCTGCCCGGCGCTCGATCGCGGTTGACCCGGGCCACTGGCGCTATGGCGACCTGGTGTGGATCAGCGCCGACGGAGGCAACCTGACCGGCGCGCGCGGCAGCTATCAGGGCGTCGTCGTCGCGCTGGACACCGGCTCCGCCATCCGTGGCCCCGTCCGCGCCGACCTGTACATGGGCCGGGGCGATGCGGCGGGCGAGGAAGCCGGCGCCGTCCGCCATCCCTTGCGGATGTGGCGTCTGGTCCCGGTGGCGCGCTAGGTTTTCAGGTACGGAGCTGTCGCCTACCGCCGCCGCAACCCGCCCAGCACGCCGCGCAGCAGTTCGCGGGTCAGGGTGGAGCCGGCGGTGCGCAGGACGGACTTTGTCATGGCCTCGACCGGGGTTTCGCGGGTCGAGCGGCGGGCGGGCGCGCGGGCGGCCTCGCGTTCGTACCGGGCCTGCGCCCTGGCCTGTTCCTTGGCATGGGCTGCGGCGGCCTTCTCGGCCTCCTTCGCCGCCGCGGCGTCAGCTTTCGCCTTGGCCTCGGCCAGTCTGGCGTCGGCGGCGGCCTGATCGGCCTCGCCCCGGCGGGCGGCGAGGATTTCCTCGGCGGACTCGCGATCGACGACGGTGTCGTACAGACCCCGGACCGGGCTGGCGCCCATGATCTGGGCGCGTTCGGCGTCGGTCGCCGGACCCAGTCGGCTGTCCGGCGGGCGGATGGCGGTGCGGGAGACCACGGTCGGGGCGCCCTTGTCGTCCAGGGTCGAGACGAGGGCCTCGCCGACGCCCAGACCCTGGATGGCCTCGGCGGTGTCGAAGGCCGGGTTGGCGCGGAAGCTTTCCGACGCGGCTTTCAATCCCTTCTGTTCGGACGGGGTGTAGGCGCGCAGGGCATGCTGGATGCGGTTACCCAGCTGGGCCAGGACACTGTCGGGAATATCGGCCGGGTTCTGGGTCACGAAATAGACGCCGACGCCCTTGGAGCGGATGAGGCGCACCACCTGTTCGACCTTCTCGCGAAGGGCCGCGGGGGTGTCGTTGAACAGCAGGTGGGCCTCGTCGAAGAAGAAGATCAGGCGCGGCTTGTCCGGATCACCGACCTCCGGAAGCTGCTCGAACAGTTCGGACAGCAGCCACAGCAGGAAGGCCGCGTAGAGGCGCGGGCTGTTCATCAGACGGGTGGCGTCCAGCACATTGACCTGGCCCCGGCCGTCCAGCCCGGTGCGCATCATGTCCTCCAGCCGCAGGGCCGGTTCGCCGAAGAAGGCGTCGCCGCCCTGCTGTTCCAGCTGGAGGATCGAGCGCTGGATGGCGGCGATGGAGGCGGGGGCGACGTTGCCGACCTCGCGGCCTATCCGCTCGGCGTTCTCACCGACATGAACCAGCATGGACCGCAGGTCGTCGAGGTCCAGCAGAAGCAGGCCTTCCTTGTCGGCGACGTGGAAGACCACCGACAGCACCCCCTCCTGTACCTCGTTGAGGTTCAGCATGCGCGCCAGCAGCACCGGGCCGATCTCGCTGACGGTGGTGCGGATGGGGTGTCCCTTCTGGCCGTAAAGGTCCCAGAACACCACCGGGGCTGCCTTCGGATTCAGGGTCAGACCCATGGAGCCGGCTCGAGACAGCAGCTTCTCGTTCGGAGAGCCCGCCATCGCGATGCCGGACAGGTCGCCCTTCACGTCGGCGCAGAAAACCGGGACCCCGGCGTCGGAAAACCCCTGGGCCATGATCTGAAGGGTGACGGTTTTCCCGGTGCCGGTGGCCCCGGCCACCACGCCGTGACGGTTGGCGCGCCTGAACAGCAGGGTCTGGGCGGCCGCGTCGCCGTCCAGTGACTGGCCGAGGAAGAGTCCGGGGGAGGCTTCGGTCATGGGAACTCCGTCAGGGGATCGACGCTCATGCTCTACCCGCCGCCGCGGGCGTTCAAGTCCGAACGCACGGTCGATTGACGGGAACAGCGGCGACCTTGACCATATGGCGATGAAACCGCCCATCCAGCTTCCGACCTCCAGCGTCGCCCGCAACGCCGTCGTGGCCATAGCCGTGGTGGCCGTCGGTGCGGCCGTCTACTGGATGGCCGACATCCTGACGCCGCTGGCGATGGCCATCTTCCTGCTGATCATGATCGACGGCGTAAAGCGCACCATCGAGAAGCGAACGCGTCTGCCTGATCATACGGCGGGGATCGCGGCGCTGATCCTCGTGGTGCTGGGCTTCTTCGCTTCGATCGCCTTCATCGTGAACGGAGCATATGGCTTCTTCAGCGACGCGTCGGGCGTTTCGGCAAGCATCGGCCCGCGGATCGACCAGATCCTCGCCGACGCCTCGAGACTGGTCGGCGTCGCCACTCCGCCGACGCTGACCGACCTGATCGCCCAGATCGATGTGCGCGGCTACCTGATGCAGGTAGCCGCGCAGGCCCAGGGCGTGGTGACGGGAGCCATCTTCGTGATGATCTACCTCGGCTTCCTGCTCGCCTCCCAGGGCGGGTTCAGGCGCAAGCTGGTGACCATGTTCCCCGATGACTCCGTGCGGGACGAAGCCGTGCAGGTTTTCCAGCGGGTTCGCGGCGGGGTCGAGGGCTACCTCTGGGTCCAGACCGTGACCGGGGTGATGATCTGCGCCGCCGCCTGGATCCTGATGCGCGCCGTCGGGTTGCAGAACGCCGAGTTCTGGACCTTCGTCATCTTCATCGTCGGCTTCATCCCGGTGCTGGGAGGCGCGGTCGCCGGCCTGGCCCCGCCGCTGTTCGCCCTGGTGCAGTTCGAGAGCTACTGGCCGGCGTTGATCCTGCTCGGCGGACTGCAGGCGATCCTGTTCATCAGCGGAAACTTCATCCAGCCGCGGATGCAGGGCGACAACCAGAACATCGACCCGGTGGTGGTGCTGCTGGCCCTGGCCTTCTGGGGCAAGGTCTGGGGCGTGGTGGGCATGTTCCTTTCGACACCGCTGGCGGTGATGGCCATGGCCATCCTGGCCGAGTTCAGGGGTTCCCGCTGGATGGCGATCCTTCTGTCAGGCGACGGCGAGCCCTATGCCGACGACAAGCCCGAGCGATCCGCCCGGAAGGCCGCGGCCAGGCCGTCCAGACGTAGCCGCGTCAACCCGCCGCAGACAATGGAGGATTGAGGGTCTTTTCTGCCCTTGATTGGTCACAACCGGCGCCTATTTCCCCCTCGTCGCCACGGCCCTCCCCCTCCCCCAGCCGTGGCGCCAGAGTTCGGCGCCAACCCTCCCCCCTCCTGGGGCGCCGCACTTCAGCAGGCCGCCGGACGCAAGTCCGGCGGCCTTGTCGTTTCTGATTTGCGCTGTGCGACCAAAGCGTTGCGTCTTTGATGCAACACCGGGGTCCTATGTCGAAAATCGTCAGGAACATCGGGCCTCGGGTTTCCGTTGAGCGCTGCAACTCCCATCCGAGAGACCTCCCAAATGAAAACGATCTTCCCCGCCGCCTCGCTCGCCCTGCTGATGGCCGGTGTCGCCGCCCCCGCCCTGGCGCAGTCCGCCCCTGATTGGACCGGTCCGTATATCGGCATCTACGGCGGCGTGATCGACAGCAACGAGCAGGCCGGCGAAAGCCTGATCTTCGACCGCGACTTCGACGGCGCCTTCGACGACACCGTCGTCACCGCCGCCGGCGCCAATGCCTTCAGCCCGGGCTCGTGCGACGGTGCAGCCAGCGATCCGACGCCGGCGGGCGGCTGCAACAAGGATGACCGTGGTCCGGAAGGCGGCGTACGCCTCGGCTACGACTTCCAGTTCGGCGGCCTGGTCGCGGGCGTCGTCGGCGAATGGAGCGCGGTCAACCTGAACGACACCGTCACCTCGTTCAGCACCACCCCGGCCAACTACGTCTTCGGTCGTGAAGTCGACAGCATCGCGGCCATCCGCGCCCGCGTCGGCGTCGCGGCCGGCCCGGCCCTGTACTACGTCACCGCCGGCGCCGCCCAGGCCGACGTGACCAACACCTTCCGCACCACCAACACGGCCAACAGCTTTACCGTCACCCAGAACGAGGACAAGGCGGACGGCTTCCAGCTGGGCGCCGGCATGGAATGGCGTCTGGCCCCGAACCTCTCGTTCACGGGCGAGTACATGTACACCGACCTGCAGGCGGACGATTACATCATCCGCGTGGGCAACACCGGTACGACCCCGGCCACCAACCCGTTCATCCTCGCGCCGAACACCGCCGGCACGGACATGACCCGCAGCAACGGCAACATGGAACTGCACGCCATCCGCATCGGCATGAACGTGCGCTTCTGACAGCATCGCTGACTGATCAGCGATAATCGACGCCGGTTCCCTCCGTGGGGACCGGCGTTTTGCTTTTGGGGGTTCCCGCCACGCTCCGGCTGGCCTAGTCACGGGCCGTTACAGGGCGCCTTGCCCCCATGGCAAAGGCGCCTAGTCTGAAACCCCTCCAGCGGTCCGTCAGGGACCGCGTCGACAAGAGACCTGTCCATGTCCGGCGATAAAGCCAATCCGCTCCCTCAGGTGATCACCCTGGAGGCGCTGGAAGGCAGCTTCGCAGCCGCGATCGGCAAGCCGCCCGGGACGGCGGAAAAGGCGTTCGTCGCCCAGGTCTTCGAGGACTACGCCGCGGACGAGACACCCGAGCTGGGCGCGGCCGAACTGGGCGGCCTGCTGGCCTCGGCTTGGAGTTCGGCCGGCGATGCGCGCGGTGGTGCGGCCCGGGTCAGCGTGGGCCCGGTGGCCGGCGCCGCCGGCTATGATGTCGTGACCCTGGTGCAGGAAGACCGGCCGTTCCTGGTCGACAGCGTGATGGGCGAGCTGGCCGAAGCCGGCGTGACCGTCCGCTCGATGTTCCATCCGATCGTCGATGCCGGCGAAGGCCGGACCTCGATCATCATCGTGGTGCTCGACGCCCTGCCGCAGGAACGCCGCGACGCCCTGGGCGAGGCGCTGGCGCTGACCTTGGCCGACGTGCGTTCGGCGGTGACCGATCACGCGGCGATGAAGACCCTCATCGACAGGTCGATCGCGCATCTCGAAGCCTCGACCGGCGACGCCGATCCGGAGGTGCGGGCCGAGAACCTGGCCTTCCTGCGCTGGCTGGCGTCGGACCATTTCGTCTTCCTCGGCGCCCGTGACTACGAGTATCCCCGCACGAAGGACGGCGATTACGAGGCCGAGGCGCCGCTGTCGCAGTCTGGCAAGGGACTGGGCGTGCTGGTCGATCCGGAGCGGGCCGTTCTGCGCCGCGCCAGCGAACCGGCGGTTCTGACCCGCCAGATGAAGCGCCAGCTGGACCTGAGCGAGCCGGTGACGGTGGCCAAGGCCAACATCCGTTCGCGCGTCCATCGCCGGGCCTACATGGACTACATCGGCGTGAAGCGCTTCGGTCCGGACGGGCGCGCGGCAGGCGAGACCCGCTTCGTCGGCCTGTTCACCGCCGAGGCCTATGACAAGGCCGCCAGCGAGGTGCCGCTGATCCGCCGCAAGGTGAGGAACGCGCTGGAGCGGGCCGGAAAGGTCGAAGGCACGCACAGCTACAAGCGGCTGAAGAACATCCTCGAAAACTACCCCCGCGACGAGCTCTTCCAGATCGCCGAGGACGAATTGCTGCAGATCGCCCTGGGCATCCTGCACCTGAACGATCGTCCGCGTATCAAGATCTTCACCCGCAAGGATCCGTTCGACCGGTTCGTTTCGGTGCTGGCCTTCATTCCGCGCGAGCGGTTCGAGGCTTCCGTGCGCGAACGGATCGGGGCGATCCTGGCCCGCGCCTGGGGCGGCCGTCTGTCGGCCTGGTATCCGCAGCTTTCGGACCAGCCGCTGGTGCGGATCCACTACATCATCGGCGTTGAACCGGGCAATCATCCGTGCCCGGACAATGCCGCGCTGGAGGCCGAGGTGGCCGAGGCCGGTCGCAGCTGGATCGACCGCTTCGAGAGCGCCCTACGCGCCGCCGACGTCGATGACGTCGCTGTCGGGCCCATGAGCGCCCGCTGGGCCGACGCCTTCGGCGCCGGTTACCGCGACCGCTATGACGCCGCCGAAAGCGTGCGCGACCTGATGGCCGCGGACCGTCTGAACGCGTCGGGCGAAAACGACGGCGGCGAACCGGTCGTGGTCAGGGCCTTCCGCTCGGAACGCGACGGCCCGCTGAACTTCCGCTTCAAGCTGTACCGCCGCGGCGCAGCCGTCCCGCTGTCGGACGTGCTGCCGATTCTGGCGGACATGGGCCTGAAGACGCTGGAAGAATGGGGCCACGCGCTCAAGCCGGTCGGGGCGGACGAAATTCACGTGCATGAGTTCCTGCTCGAAGACCCGCGCGGCGGCGACCTGAGCTTTGACGCGGTGCGTGATCCGTTCGAGTCCGCTTTCGAAGCGGTCTGGACCGGCCGGACCGAGAGCGACGGCTTCAACCGTCTGGTCATCGAGCTGGGCGTGGACTGGCGCGAGGCGGCCCTGATCCGCACCCTGGCCCGCTATCGTCAGCAGACGGGCCTGGATCCGTCGCAGGCTGTGCAGGAAGAGGCTCTGCGCGACTACCCGAGCGTGGCCCGGGCGATCCTCGCCCTGTTCGCCGCGAAGTTCGATCCGGCAGAAGGCGGCGACGCAGCGGGGCGCGAGACGGCTGTCGCTGACCTCGTGGCGCACATCAACGACCTGCTGCAGGACGTGAAGAGCCTCGACCACGACAAGGCGCTGCGCCGCATCGCCCTGCTGGTGCAGGCGATCAAGCGGACCAACTACTATCAGCGGGTGGACGGGGAACCGAAGGCGCACATCTCGATCAAGATCGCCTCGCGCGAACTGGCCGACCTGCCGCTGCCCAAGCCGTTCCGCGAGATCTTCGTCTGGGCGCCGCATATCGAGGGCGTGCACCTGCGCTTCGGCCCGGTCGCCCGGGGCGGCCTGCGCTGGTCGGACCGCCGCGACGACTTCCGCACCGAGGTTCTGGGCCTGGTGAAGGCCCAGCAGGTCAAGAACGCGGTCATCGTGCCGGTCGGATCAAAGGGCGGCTTCTATCCGAAATGCCTCGCCGCCATCGTTCGCGCCGGAGGCGACCGCGATGCGCAGCAGGCCGAGGCGATCCGCGCCTACAAGACCTTCCTGTCGGGCCTGCTGGACATCACCGACAACATCGGCGCCGATGGCGCTGTGGTCCCGCCGCAGAACGTGGTCCGCTGGGAAGGTGACGACCCCTATCTGGTCGTGGCCGCCGACAAGGGCACGGCGACCTTCTCGGATATCGCCAACGGCGTGTCGGCCTCCTACGGCTTCTGGCTGGACGACGCCTTCGCCTCGGGTGGCTCGGTTGGCTACGACCACAAGGTCATGGGCATTACCGCCCGCGGCGCCTGGGAGGCCGTGAAACGGCACTTCCGCGAGGAGGGCAAGGATATCCAGTCCGAGCCGTTCACCGTGGCCGGCGTGGGCGACATGTCGGGCGACGTATTCGGCAACGGGATGCTGCTGTCCAAGGCTATCCGGCTGGTGGCGGCGTTCGACCACCGCGACATCTTCATCGACCCGAACCCGGACCCCGCCTCGTCGTGGGTCGAGCGGGACCGGATGTTCAAACTGCCGCGCTCGTCCTGGCAGGACTACGACACCTCGAAGATCTCGAAGGGCGGCGGCGTCTTCCCGCGCTCGGCCAAGTCGATCGAGCTGAGCCCCGAGATCAAGGCAGCGCTGGACATCCAGGAGGACGTCGTCGACCCGACCACTCTGATGAGGGCGATCCTGAAGGCTCCGGTCGAACTTCTCTACTTCGGCGGCATCGGCACCTATGTGAAGGCGCCGAACGAGACAGACGCCCAGGTCGGGGACAAGGCCAACGACGCCATTCGCGTCGACGGCGGCGAGGTGCGCGCGAAAGTCATCGGCGAGGGCGCCAACCTGGGTCTGACCCAGGCGGGCCGCATCGCCTTTGCGCGCAGCGGAGGCCGGATCAACACCGACGCCATCGACAACTCGGCCGGCGTGGATTCCTCGGACCACGAGGTGAACATCAAGATCCTGACCGGCGCGGCCATCGGTTCGGGCGCGCTGAAGTCGGAGGACCGCAACGCCCTGCTGGCCTCGATGACTGACGAGGTCGGGCTGAAGGTGCTGGTGCACAACTACGACCAGACCCTGGCCCTGACGCTGCAGCAGGCCGAGGGCGCCGGCGCGCTCGACGCCCAGCAGCGCTTCATGCAGTGGCTGGGCGGCAAGGGGAAACTGGACCGCAAGGTCGAGGGCCTGCCGGACGATCTGAAGCTGGCCGAGATGAAGACGTCGCAGACGCCGCTCACCCGACCGGAACTGGCGGTCCTGACCGCCTATTCCAAGCTGGAGCTCTTCGACGACATCGTGGGTTCGGCCGCGCCGGACGACGCCTTCTTCAAACAGACCCTGGTCCGCTACTTCCCGGCCCCGCTGGCGAAGTTCGAGGCCGACATGCAGCGCCACCGCCTGCGTCGCGAGATCATCTCGACCATCCTGTCGAACGAGATCGTGAACATGTGCGGCGCGACCTTCCCGGAGCGTCTGCGCCACTCGGCCCAGTGCGACACCGGGGCCATGGTCATCGCCTTCGAGGCCGCGCGTCAGGTGTTCCGTCTCGACGAGGCCTGGGACGCCGTGTCCGCGCTGGACCTGAAGATTCCGGCCGAGGCGCAGACCGCCCTCTATACCGAGATCGCCACCGTCCTGCGCCGCCAGACCTTCTGGCTGGCCCGCCGGGCCATGCAGACCGGCGCGACCATCGACAGCCTGATCGCGGCCTATCGCCCGGCGGCCGACGCCCTGCGTTCAGCCGGAGC
The DNA here is from genome assembly GCA_052441165.1 of Caulobacteraceae bacterium. Classification (GTDB taxonomy): domain Bacteria; phylum Pseudomonadota; class Alphaproteobacteria; order Caulobacterales; family Caulobacteraceae; genus Brevundimonas. The sequence continues at coordinate 45,072 of JBQVQW010000019.1, forward strand.
CTCGGTGCTGTCGCAGTTCGAGCAAAACCGGTTCGAGGCCCGCATCCAGGCTTTCACGGCTCTGGGCGCGTCGGACGAAATGGCCCGCGACTTCGCCATGCTGCGTCCGCTGGTCGCCACGGCGGACATCGGCGATCTGGCCCGTGAGGCCGGCTGGCCGGAGCCGGCGATGGCCATGCTGTATCACCAGGTCGGCGCCGCGTTCGACTTCGACCGTCTGCGCGCGGCCGCCGGCAATGTCCCCTCCGCGGATCACTTCGACCGTCTGGCCGTGCGTCGCCTGATCCAGGATCTGATGGCCGAGCAGATGACCCTGACCCGTGCGGTGGCCAAGGCCTCCAGCGTCTCGGTCGGCGCCAGCGAGCAAGCGGCCGAGAAGGCCGTGGATGCCTGGATCGGCTCGCGTCTGGCCACCGTCGAGGGCGTGCGCGCGTCAGTGGACGAGATCGAGTCCTCGGGCTCGGGCTGGACCTTCGCCAAGCTGACGATCGCGAACAGCGCCATTCGCGAGATTGCGTCGTCGGCGACCTGACGTTCTGTTGAAAGGCGGCCGGGCTATCTGCCGGCCGCCGATCTGCTAAACGTCGGGCCGGATGGGGAGAGGCTGAATGCCGCGCAAGTTTCTGGTCGTCGTCGACGACAGCCCCGAATTCGAGGGCGCCCTTCGCTACGCCGCCCGACGCGCCCGCTCGACTGGCGGTCGGGTCGTCATGCTGCAGGTGATCCCGCCGGCGGCGTCCGACGCCCACTGGGCCGGCGTGCGCGACGAGATCGAACGCCAGACCCGCGCCGAGGCCGAGGCGTCGCTGAACAGATGGGCGGGCGAGGCGGCCGAGCGGTCGGGCGCGACGCCCATGCTGCTGATCGAGCGCGGCGAGGCCCAAGCCTGCATCCGCAAGGTCGTCGGCGAGGATCCCGAGATCAAGATTCTGGTGCTGGCCGCCGGCGAAGGCAGCCGCGGCCCGGGGCCGCTGGTTTCGGCCATCGTCAAACAGGGCGCGGCCTTCACCGGCCGCAAGCTGCCGGTGACGATCGTCCCGGGCGAACTGACCGAGAAGGACATCGAGGATCTGGCCTGACGCCAGCGGCGCTCCCGCCCTTGAACCTTGACGCGTCCGGGCGCACTTACCGGCCATGTTCATCCAGACCGAACCGACGCCGAACCCGAACGTCCTGAAGTTCCTGCCGGGACGCGACGTGTCGAACGATCCGCGCGATTTCGTCAATGTGGACGAGGCGACTGCCTCGCCTCTGGCCGAGTCCCTGTTCGAACTGGAGGGCGTGACGAGCGTCTTCTTCGGCTACGACTATGTCTCCGTGACCCGCGACGCGCAGGGACCCGAGTGGACGACGATGAAGGCGCCGATCCTGGCGGCGATCATGGATCACTTCGTCTCGGGCGCGCCCCTGCTTCGCGAGGGCGGCGGCGACAGCCACGCCGGTGGCGAGGGCGAGGACAGCGAGATCGTGGCCGAGATCAAGGGCCTGCTGGACAGCCGCATCCGCCCGGCGGTGGCGCAGGACGGCGGCGACATCCTGTTCGACTCCTTCGACGAGGAAACCGGCGTCCTTTCCCTGCGCCTGCGTGGCGCCTGCTCGGGCTGCCCGTCCTCGTCGGCGACGCTGAAGTCCGGCGTCGAGCAGATGATGAAGCACTATGTGCCCGAAGTGACGCGCGTCGAGCAGGTCCTCTGATCCGATGAGGGTGCTGGTCGTCGATACCGCCCTGGGCCTGTGCACGGCCGGGGTGTTCGAGGTCGACGGCGACGCTGTGCAGCCTCTGGGACTGCGCTCGGAGGCCATGACCAAGGGACACTCCGAACGGCTCGCCGGACTCGCGCGCGATGCGGCAAGGGACGCCGGCGGGTTTGATGACATCGACCGGATCGGGGTCACCGTGGGGCCGGGGTCCTTCACCGGCCTGCGGGTCGGCATGGCGTTTGCGCTGGGTCTCGGTGCGGCCCTGGGCAAGCCGGTGGTCGGATTGTCGACGCTGGATGCGCTGGCCGGGGCGTCGGATGCGCCGGATCGCGCGGCCCTGATCGACGCCCGTCGAGGCCAGGTTTATGCCCGCTTCTGGAAGGCTGGCGAAGCGCAGGGTCCGGCCGAAGCGCTCTCCATCGATGAGGCCCAGGCGCGCGTCGCGGAACTGACCATCCCCGCCCTGATCGGATCGGGCTCGGGTCTGGTGTTGGAGGGCGCTCCGGGCGCGACCGTGGTGGACGCCCTCGGGGCGCGGCCGGAGGATCTGGCGCGGCTGACCGCGGCGCTGGATCCCGCGACGAACCCGCCCAAACCCCTGTATCTGCGCGCGCCCGACGCGACGCCGCCGACGCGCCTTCCCGGGCAGCCGCGCTCGACGGTTCCGGCGTGAGCGATCAGGCGCAGCGGCTGGCGGCGCTGCACGCCACGGCCTTCGACGCGCCGTGGAACGCCGCCGCCTTCTCCGATCTGCTGTCCGGGCCCGGTGTATTCGCCATCGAGAGTGCGGACGGCTTCATCCTGATGCGCGCGGTGGCCGACGAGGCGGAGATCCTGACGCTGGCTGTGCGCCCCGATGCGCGCGGGCGAGGGGAGGGTGGTCGGCTGACAGCCGAGGGGGTCGCAGGGGCAGTTGAGCGAGGCGCGGAACGGGTCTTCCTCGAGGTCGCCGAAGACAATGCTTCAGCCCTCGCCGTCTATCGCCGGGCGGGCTTCGAGGAGGCCGGCCGGCGTCCACGATATTACGCCCGCGCGGACGGATCGCGGCGCGATGCAATGCTTCTGACTCTCAACTTGACCGGGCGGCTTCCCTAGAGCCGAGACGCCCCCTATTCTCGCCCTCCATGGACCGGATCGAGAAACTCTGCGCCGAGCGCGGCATGCGCATGACCGAACAACGCCGCGTGATCGCGCGGGTGCTGTCGGCCGCCGAAGATCACCCGGATGTGGAGGAGCTGTACCGCCGCGCCTCCGCGATCGATCCGCACATCTCGATCGCCACCGTCTACCGCACCGTGCGCCTGTTCGAGGAAGCCGGAGTGGTCGAGAAGCACGACTTCGGCGACGGTCGCAGCCGTTATGAAGAGGCCGGCGACGACCACCACGATCATCTGATCGACACGAAGACCGGCGAGGTCATCGAGTTCTTCGACGCCGAGATCGAGCGCCTGAAGACCGAGATCGCCAAGCGTCTTGGCTTCGAGCTGGTCGGCCACAAGCTGGAGCTCTACGGAAAGCCCATACCCGGCGCGTCTCCCGAGGACCGTGAGGGTCTGGTTTACAAGCGCCACGCCCACGCCCTGGAGCCGGCCGAGGGCTGATCAGATCGGCTGGGCCTCGCAGCTCCAGCGCTCGCAGTAGCGACGACGCAGCTCACGAAGGGCTGTCAGCTCGTTCTCGTCCGGTTCGGGGCAGGCCGCCAGCCAGAGCTCGGGATCGGGCCGGGAGACGATCCCGCCGTCCACGATGGTCTGAAGATCGGCGATACTCATGACCCTGGCCAACTGGATGGCCGGCGCATCCCTGAGGATACTGTCGTAGTCCGGCAGCAGCTCGTTGATCCAGGCCCGGATAGTCTCCCGCCGGTCGAAGTCGACGCTGCGAAGAATCTCCTCGACGGTGAGGTGCGGGTAGTAGTTGTCGATCGCGACCACCTCGCGAGCGAGCGCAAGCGCCTGTTCGGTAGGTTCGGGGCCACGCCAGAGGGGAGGGGTCTCATCGAGATCCGGACTTATGAAGTTGGCGCGGGTCGTGACCCAACGCGCTGTGGCTTGCCCGTCGATCCGGGCGGCCCGGACCCTGCCTCCGGCAACGACGAGGCGTCCGGCGGAGCCAAAACCCAGCCCGGGATGGCTCTCGTCCTCGACGCGACAGTCGAACATATGACCGTCCTCCACAGCGAGGCATTTGATGGACGCCCAGCCCGTTATTCCGATAAGGCCCGCGAAGGTGGGATGGAGGCTGGATGCAAGGTCGGGGTCCGGTACCCGGGTCCAGGATGGTGGCACGAAGTTCGCGGGGCGCTCCTGCGCGCTTGCCGACGTCGCGAACGCGATCAGCGCCAGACCAGAAATCCACCCCTGACGCATCATGGTTCTCCCTCGTCCGCCGAAGGGAGCATGGAACAGAATCCGGGTCCACACGCGCGAGTGGCGCGAGGCCGACGGGCACAGTAAAAGCCGTCCATGACCGAGACCCTTGTCCCGCCGAAGGGCGAGCAGGCCACCAAACGCCTGTTCATCAAGACCTACGGCTGCCAGATGAATGTCTATGACTCCGAGCGCATGGCCGATGTCCTGCGCCCGCTGGGTTATGCCGCCACGGACACCGTGGAGGACGCTGACTTCGTCATCCTGAACACCTGCCACATCCGCGAGAAGGCCGCCGAGAAGGTCTATTCCGAGCTCGGCAAGATGCGTGAGCTGAAGGATGCGAAAGGCGGGGCCATGACCATCGCCGTGGCCGGCTGCGTGGCCCAGGCCGAGGGTGAGGAGATCATGAAGCGCCAGCCGGCGGTGGATCTGGTCGTCGGTCCGCAGGCCTATCACCAGCTGCCGGAGCTGCTGACGCGCACGGCGCGGGCGCGGGGCGAGCGCATCGGCGCCGACTTCGCGCCGGATGAGAAGTTCGACGCCCTGCCCGCCGCGCGCGGGGTCGAGGGATTCACCGCCTTCCTGACCGTGCAGGAGGGCTGCGACAAGTTCTGCACCTTCTGCGTGGTGCCCTATACGCGCGGCGCCGAGTGGTCGCGCCCGGTGGCGGCGGTCCTGGCCGAGGCGCGCGAGCTGGCGGCCAAGGGGGTGCGCGAGATCACCCTGCTGGGCCAGAACGTCAACGCCTATGACGGCGAGGGTCCGGACGGCAAGCCGTCGACGCTGGCGCGTCTGGCCTATGCCCTCGCCGAGATCCCCGGACTGGACCGCATCCGCTACACGACGAGCCATCCGAACGACATGTCGGACGACCTGATCGAAGCGCACCGCGATCTGGATGTGCTGATGCCCTGGCTGCACCTGCCGGTTCAGTCCGGCTCGGACCGGATCCTGCGTCTGATGAACCGCAAGCACGGCCGACAGAAATATTTCGAGCTGATCGACCGCATCCGCGAGGCGCGGCCGGACATGGCGATGTCGGGCGACTTCATCGTCGGCTTCCCCGGAGAGACCGAGAAGGATTTCGAGGACACGATGGATCTGGTCCGTCGCGTGACCTACGCCTCGGCCTTCTCCTTTATGTACTCGCCGCGCCCCGGCACGCCGGCGGCGACCATGGGCGCCCAGGTGCCCGACGCCGTATCGCGTGAGCGGCTGCAGGCGCTGCAGGCGCTGCTCTTCGAGCAGCAGACGGCCTTCAACGCCTCGCGCGCAGGCATGACCATTCCGGTGCTGTTCGAGCGTCCGGGCAAATACGACGGCCACGTCACCGGCCGTTCTCCGTGGCTGCAGCCGGTCTATGTGCACGGCGTCGCGGATCAACTGATCGGCCAGATCGTTCCGGTGACGATCGAGAGCGGCGGGCTGAAATCCCTCAGCGGCCGACTCCTGCAGAAGGCGGCTTGATGGCCCGTGAGAGTGAGTTTCTGGCGCTCGGCGACGACGCCCTGCGCGCCGTCATCGGCCCGAACAGCCGGCACATCGCCCTGATCGAGGATCGCTTCAAGGTGCTGGTCGAGACGCCGGGCGGAGGGGTGTCGATCAACGGGTCGGCGCGGGATCGGGCGCAGGCCAAACGGGTCATCGAGACCCTGGCCGACCGCGCCGAGACGGGCGCCGAGA
>JBQVQW010000020.1:0-5473 GCA_052441165.1 Caulobacteraceae bacterium
GATCAGGTCGGGGCGGTGCTGTCGAGCGAGCGCGAGCGCCTGCAGCCCTTCGCGGGTCTGGAGGGTTTCGTAGCCCTGCGAGTCGAGAAGATCATGAAACAGCTTCATGTTCAGCTCGTTATCCTCGACGATGAGGACTTTCTTCTGCATCACCACCCGGCCTGTCTCGCCTCTGATTGCGCACCTGCGCCCGAGGCTTGTTCGCCTTCTTCAAATGCACCCTGCCCCGTGCAGTCTTAAGTTGGGGTGAAGCGCGGGTGTTGCGACGAAGCCGGTGGTGAAAACCTGTCTTGTCCGGACGGGTTCATCACAGCGATCACGGCGGGACACGACGGACACGGCGGGACCGTGACTGACCCGGGCCGCGCTGTGTTCGCTGCGGAATCGCTGTGTTCGTCGTGATGAAAGCGGCGCGAAAACCACTCCCCCCGGCCCGCCCCATCAGGCACAATCCGGCCCGCATGAAGTCCATCTGTCGCGACTGTCTCTGGACCGGCGATCGCAAGGTCGAACGCTGCGACGCCTGCGCATCGCGTCGGGTTGTCGCGCACGATGAACTCGACCGACTGACGATCGCCCATCTGGACTGCGACGCCTTCTACGCCTCGGTCGAGAAACGTGACCGGCCCGAGTTGCGGGACCTGCCGGTCATCATCGGCGGCGGCAAGCGCGGCGTGGTCTCGACGGCCTGCTACGTCGCACGCCTCTACGGCGTCGGCTCGGCCATGCCGATGTTCAAGGCACTGAAGGCCTGCCCCGAGGCCGTCGTCATCAAGCCGGACTTCAGCAAATACGTGCCCGAGAGCGAACGCATCTTCGGCATGGTGCGTGAACTGACCCCGCTGGTGCAGACGCTGTCGCTGGACGAGGCCTGGATCGACCTGAAGGGCACGGAGCGCCTGAACGGCGGCCCACCAGCCTTGCAACTCATCCGCCTGCAGAAGCGGATCGAGGACGAAATCGGCCTGACCGTCTCGATCGGCCTGGCGACCAACCGCTTCCTCGCCAAGGTTGCGTCAGAGATGGACAAGCCGCGCGGCTTCTCGGTGCTGGGCTCCGACGCTCCAGCCCTGCTGGCCCCGAAATCCGTCCGCATCCTGCCGGGCGTCGGCCCGGTTTTCGGCAAGACGCTGCAGAGCGACGGCTACGCCACGGTCGGCGATCTGGCCCGCGCCGATGTGCGCGATCTGGTCAGGCGCTATGGGGAGACCGGCCTGCGCCTTCACGACCTCAGCCACGGCCGCGACGCCCGCGCGGTGAAGCCCGAGCACGACCGCAAGGGCATGAGCGCCGAGACCACCTTCAACGAGGACCTGACCGACCTTGCCGACCTCGAGGCCGAGCTCTGGCCGCTGTGCGAGAAGCTGGCCACCAAGGCCCGCCGCGACGGCGTCGCAAGCCGCGTCATCGTGCTCAAGCTGCGCAGGACGGACTTCAGGATCGTCACCCGCCGCATCAGCCTGCCCGAACCGATCCAGACCGCCCGCGCCCTTTTCGCCGCCGGCCGCGACCTGCTGAAGCCGGAACTCGGCATTCCCTATCGACTGATCGGCATCGGCATGGGCGAGGTCGTCGACGCCATCGACGGCCCCGCCGCGCTGTTCGAGAGCACTGAGGCCCGCACGCTCAAGACCGAAAAGGCCATAGACGCGCTCAGGGACCGGTTCGGAAAGGCGGCGATCGTCGCGGGACGCGCGTTGAAGTAACCCCTCCGTCTCGCCGGCTGCGCCGTCGAGCCACCTCCCCACTACGTGGAGAGGTGAACCGCGTTTCTTCACCTCTCCAGCAAAGCTGGGGAGGGGGACCGCCGGCGAAGCCGGGGGTGGAGGGGGCCGATCCGCATTCCACACCACCAACCCGATGACGCATCGCTTGCGACACGCTAAACCGCCCCCAAATCCAGACGGAGGAAACCCATGACTGTCGCCGCCCGCCTCGCCGAACTCGGCATCAACCTGCCCGAACCCGCCAAGGCGGTCGCAAACTACGTGCCGTTCGTCCAGACCGGCAACCTGCTGCACATCTCGGGTCAGCTGTCGAACGACGCCTCGGGCGGCCTCAAGGGCACCGTCGGCGCAGACGTGTCGCAGGACGACGCAGTCAAGGGCGCGCGCATGTGCGGCGTGAACCTGCTCGCCCAGATGTCAGCTGCGCTGGATGGCGATCTGGAGCGTGTCGTGCGCGTCGTGAAACTGGGCGGCTTCGTCCAGGCCGCCGGCGATTTCGAGGCCATCCCGGCCGTCATCAACGGCTGCTCGGACCTGATGGTCGAAGTCTTTGGCGACAGGGGTCGCCACGCCCGCTCGGCCGTCGGCGTCTACAAGCTGCCGCTGGGCTTCGCCGTCGAGGTGGACGCCATCGTCGAGGTGAAGTGACCTTCACGCTTCGGGTCCACGACCGGATCGCCGGGATCGGCCGGGAGGCGTGGGATGCCTGCGCCTCCCCGACCGGCGATCCGTTCGTCTCATTCGATTTTCTGGATGCCTGTGAAGCGTCCGGCAGCGCCGTCCCGGCCCAGGGCTGGGCCGGCCGTCACCTGGCGCTGGAGGACGCGGACGGCCGCGTGATCGGCGTCATGCCTCTCTGGCTCAAGGGCCATAGCCAGGGCGAATACGTCTTCGATCACAGTTGGGCCGACGCGTATGAGCGCGCCGGCGGCTGCTACTATCCCAAACTCCTCGGCGCCGTGCCCTTCACCCCCGTGACCGGCCCGCGCTTCCTCGCCCACCAGGACGCCGACGTGGCGACCGTGCGCGAGGCCCTGCTTCAGGGCGCCCTGACCTTGGCCGAGCGGCTCGGCGTTTCGTCCCTGCACGTCAACTTCCCGACCCGAGACGACTGGAACGCCATGGGCGAGGCAGGCCTCCTGAAGCGGCAGGACATGCAATACGTCTGGCGCAACGGCGGTTATGCGACCTTCGACGACTTCCTGTCCGCCCTCTCGTCGAACCGCCGCAAGACCATCCGACGCGAGAGGCGCGAGGCCCAGGCCGGCCTCGACATCCGGATCCTGACCGGTGCAGACCTCCAACCCGGGCACTGGGACGCCTTCTTCGGCTTTTACATGGACACGGGTTCGCGGAAGTGGGGTCGGCCCTATCTGACCCGCGATTTCTTCACCCGTATCGGCGACACCATGGCCGACCGGATCGCGCTGGTGATGGCATTTCGTGACGGGCGCCCGATCGCCGGCGCCCTGAACCTGATCGGCCGCGACGCCCTGTACGGCCGCCAGTGGGGCTGTCTGGAGGACGTCCCCTTCCTGCATTTCGAACTCTGCTACTACCGGGCCATCGACTTCGCCATCGAACGCGGTCTGTCCCGCGTCGAGGCCGGCGCGCAGGGCGAGCACAAGATCGCCCGCGGCTACCTGCCTTCCCCGGTCTACTCGGCTCACTACATCGCCGACCCGGCCCTGCGGGGCCCTGTCGCCGACTATCTGGAGCGCGAGCGGCCGGCCGTGGACGCGGAGATACTCGGGCTGACGGAAGAACTGTCGCCCTTCCGCCGCGATCCGGGCTGATCAGCGAGCCTCGGCGCCGCCGATGAACCAGCCCGCGATCCAGCTGATCACGCCCGTCACGATCGCCGCCCCGATCCCGGCCGCCAGTCCATCGACCACGAAACCGCCCAGCAGCCAGGCCACCAGTCCGATCACCGCGGCGTTCACCACCAGCAGGAACAGGCCGAAGGTGAGGATCGTCAGCGGGAAGGTCAGCACCGTCAGGATCGGCCGCACGATGGCGTTGGCCACGCCCAGCAGGATCGCCGCCAGAATCAGGGAGCCGCTGTCGCTGAAAGACACGCCCGGCACGATCCGCGAAGCCGCCCACAGGGCCAGACAGGTGACGAGGAACTGGACGATGAAACGCAGCATGGCGGCCTCCCGAATGAACCTTGACCATAACACGTCTGGCCGTCGGGGGTTCTGCTCACCCGGTGGAAATTGCTAGCCTGCGTCCGACGAACCGGAGCCTGCCATGACCCTTCACGCACCCTACGATCCCGACAACATCTTCGCGAAGATCATCCGCGGCGAGATACCGTCGGTGAAGGTGTGGGAGGACGACCACGTCCTGGTCTTCATGGACGTCTTTCCCCAGTCCGAAGGGCACGTCCTGATCATCTCGAAGACCTCGACCGCCCGGACCCTGCTGGAAATGGAGCCCGAGGTGCTGGCCAGGGTCACCGCCGCCACCCAGCGCACCGCGAAGGCCATCGAGAAGGCGCTGAAGCCCGAAGGCTTCTCCGTCTTCCAGTACAATGGCGAGGCCGGCGGGCAGACGGTCTTCCACCTGCACTTCCATATCGTCCCGCGCTGGTCCGGCCGGCCGATGAAGGGCCACGGCCACGCGCCGATGGCGGATGCGGCGGTCCTGCGCGGTCTCGCCGACCGGATCGCAGCCGAACTGGACTAGAGCGGCCCGCGGAAGATGAACCACGCCCCGGCGATGATCAGCACGAAGCCCACCGCGTGGTTCATCGTCAGCTTCTCGCCGAGGAAGGTGACCGAGAAGATGGCGAAGACGATCAGGGTGATCACCTCCTGCATCGTCTTGAGTTCGGCCGCCGAATAAACCTGATGCCCGATCCGGTTGGCGGGCACGGCGAGGCAGTACTCGAAGAAGGCGATGCCCCAGCTGACGATCACCACGATCCACAGCGGCCTGGATCCGAACTTCAGATGTCCATACCAGGCCAGCGTCATGAAGACGTTGGAGGCGACCAGCATCAGCACCGGCGCCAGGTGAGGAATCGAGATCGGCATGGCAGCCCCCGCTTGCGTCCCGCCTCATGCGCCAGCATAAGGACCGCCCGTCAAGCGGGACGCCGGATTAGCACAGCGGTAGTGCAGCGGTTTTGTAAACCGAAGGTCGGGGGTTCGATCCCCTCATCCGGCACCACTTCCTTCCCGCCTCGTCAGCCCCCTCCGAGGGCCACCGCCACGCGGTAGGTGATGAAGGAGGCGAGGTAGGCCAGACCGAACATGTAGATGATCATGATCCAGGTCCAACGCAGCGAGTTGGTCTCGCGGCGAACGACGCCCAGCGTCGGCAGGCACTGGGGCGCGAAAATGTACCAGGCCAGGAAGGCGAGGCCGGTCGCCAGCGACCAGTTCGCCGCCAGCACGCCGGCCATGGCGCCGGTCGCGTTCTCGGCGTCGGCCACCGAATAGACGGTTCCCAGAGCGGCCACGGCGACCTCGCGCGCAGCCATGCCTGGCACCAGGGCCACGACCATCTGCCAGTTGAAGCCAATGGGTTCGAACAGCGGGGCCAGGGCCTGGCCGATCATGCCGGCGAAGGAATAGTCGATAGCCGGCCCGGTCGCGCCTTCCGGCGGATAGGGGAAGGTCGACAGGAACCAGACGGCGATCATCAGCGGAAGGATGATCCGGGCCGCGCGGTTGATGAAGATCTTCGCCCGGAGCCACAGATTGAACAGCACATTCCTGATATCCGGAACCTTGTAG
>JBQVQW010000020.1:5483-49689 GCA_052441165.1 Caulobacteraceae bacterium
CCTTGTAGGCCGGAAGCTCCATCATGAAAGGCTCGGTCGAGCCCCTCCAGAGGATCTTGCGGATCACGAAGGACACGGTCAGGGCGCTGACGATGCCGGCGGCGTACAGGCCGAACATGACGAGCCCCTGCAGATTCACGAAGCCCCAGACCGTCTCGTTCGGAATGAAGGCGGCGATGATCAGCACATAGACCGGAATGCGGGCCGAGCAGGTCATCAGCGGCGCGACCAGAATGGTGGTCAGACGGTCGCGGCGATTGTCGATCACCCGCGTCGCCATGATGCCCGGAATAGCGCAGGCGAAGCTGCTGAGCAGCGGGATGAACGCCCGGCCGTGCAGGCCGGCGCCGCCCATGATCCGGTCCATAAGGAAGGCCGCACGGGCCATATACCCGAAGTCTTCCAGCGCGATGATGAAGGCGAAGATGATCAGAATCTGCGGCAGGAAGACCAGCACGCTGCCGACCCCGCCAATCAGGCCGTCGACCAGCAGGCTCTGCACCAACCCCCATGTCCCCTCGTCCGGAATGACGGAAGCGATACCCTGCCCCAACAGGCCCATCAGGCCCTCGATGCCGTCCATGGCCGGGGCGGCCCATGCGAACACCGACTGGAACATCACGAACAGGATGGCCATCAGGATCGCCAGACCGGCCACCGGATGCAGCAGCACGCCGTCGATCTTGCCCGTCAGCGTATCCGGACGCTCGGGCGGCAGGACAAAGGCCTTCATGATCCGCTCGGCCTCGCGCGCCTTGCTGCGCAGGGCCTCGGCGTCCGGGGCGATCCATTCGCTGTCCGGCAGAGCCGCGACGGCGTTGGCCGCCGTCTCCACCGCGGCCACCAGGTCGTCCACGCCCCGCTTCCGGGTCGCCACCGTTGTGATGATCGGGATGCCCAGTTCCGCACGCAGGCCGTCCAGATCGATGCGCAGGCCCTGACGCTCGGCGATGTCGTACATGTTGAGCGCCAGCACCATCGGGCGACCGATGGCCTTGAGCTCCAGGATCAGGCGCAGGACCAGACGCAGGTTGGTCGCATCCGCGACGGCGACGAGCACGTCCGGCAGCGCCTCCCCGGCCAGCTTGCCGAGGACCACGTCGCGGGTGACCTCCTCGTCCGGACTGCGGGCCCGCAGCGAGTAGGTGCCGGGCAGGTCGAGTACCGACAGGGTGCGACCCGAAGCGGCGCGGATCGTCCCCTCCTTCCGCTCGACGGTCACGCCGGCGTAGTTGGCCACCTTCTGATGCGAGCCGGTCAGGGCATTGAACAGGGCCGTCTTGCCGCTGTTCGGGTTGCCGACCAGGGCGATGCGGGGCGAGCGAACCTGCATGTCCATCAGGCGAGTCCCGTCTCGAGCTGGATCGAGATGCTGGCGGCTTCATGCCGACGCAGCGCCACGCGCATGTCATCGACCTTCATGGCGATAGGGTCCCGGCCGAAGAGGCCTTCGTGCAGCAGTTCGACCCGCGCGCCTTCCACGAAGCCGAGCTCCAGCAGTCGGCGCTCCAGTTCAACCGCGTGGTCGGCGTGATGACAGTGATCGCCGACCTTGACGATGACGCCGCGCGCACCCTTTCGGGCGTCGCTCAGTTTCAGGGTATCGGACATGGGTCTCGCTACAGCGGTGCGGCTATATGGCCGCGCTCTTCCTGACAGTGATTATCAGGTGCGAAGCCTCCCAGTCCACCCCGCCTGGACCTTTGGGCCAGTTGCCCGGTGCGACTTATGGTCTATCACCTGAAGTGACATCGGGAGCCATTTCATGATCCGCCAATCCCTCGCCGCGCTCGTGTTCGCGACCCTGTCCGCCTGTGGCGAAAGCACAGCGCCGGACGCGCCGGCCGCACCGGCCCGCCCGCAAGCGACGCCGGAACAGAAGGCCGCCCTGCTGGCCTCCCTGCCCGCACCCTACAACGTCGGCGATCTGGACAACGGCCGTCGCGTCTTCGCGCGCTGCCGGGCCTGTCACACCATCACGCAGGGCGGGCCCAACATGACGGGTCCGAACCTGTACGGCATGTTCGGACGCACGGCCGGGACCCATCCCGGCTACAACTATTCGACGGCGGTGAGGGAAGCCGGGTTCGCCTGGGACGCCGAGCGACTGGACCACTGGCTGGAAAACCCCCGCACCTTCCTGAAGGGCACAAAGATGAGCTTCGCCGGCATCCCGGACGAGACCGATCGTCGTGACGTCATCGCCTGGCTGAAGGTCGAGACCGGCTACGCGCCGCCGGCGGAACCGGCGGCCGCGCCCTGACCTACTCGGCCGCAGCGGGGACCGCGTCGTTGGCCGTGGTCTCCTGCGCTTCCCATTCCTCGATCTTGCGGGCGGTGTACTCCGGCGACTTCGTGAAGCGCGCCAGTACGCCGTAGATCACCGGCACCACGAAGAGCGTCAGCACGGTCGCGAAGATCGCGCCGGAGAAGATCACCACGCCGATCGTCTGCCGGCTCCCTGCCCCCGCGCCTTGCCACAGCACCAGCGGCAAGGCGCCGAAGGCGGTGGCGATCGAGGTCATGATGATCGGGCGCAGACGCAGGGTCGAGGACTCAATGATTGCGTCCCGGATCGACCGGCCCTGATCACGCAGCTGGTTTGCGAACTCAACGATCAGAATGCCGTTTTTCGCCGCCACCCCGATCAGGATGATCAGACCGATCTGCGAATAGATGTTCAGGCTCGAACCGGCCATGACCAGACCGAACAGGCCGCCGGCCGCCGCCAGGGGCACAGTCAGCATGATGACCGCGGGGGTGATCCAGCTCTCGAACTGCGCCGCCAGCACCAGGAAGACCAGAAGAAGGGCCAGGCCGAACGCGGCCATGACCGCCCCGCCGGCTTCCTGCTGGTCCCGGGCCGCGCCGCCCCACTGGGTCGTGACCACGCCCTGCGGCTGCTCGGCGGCGACTTCCGTCAGGAAGCTGGTCGCATCGGCGATAGTGGTGCCGGGATTGAGATCCGCGCTCAGGGTGATGGCCCGTTGGCGGTCGAGGCGGCGACGATCCGGCGTGTCGCCCGAGGTCTGGGTGTCGACCACCGCCGAAAGCGGCACCAGAGAACCCGAGCCTGTGTTCACGTACAGCGCTTCGAGGTCCGCCACATTGCGGCGATTATCCCGCTGGGTCTGCAGGATGACGTCGTACTCCTGCCCGCCGCGCAGATAGGTCGTGGCCCGGCGGGAGCCGAACATGGTCTCCAGCGTCCGACCAATCGACTGCGACGAGACGCCCAGGGCGGCCGCCTTCTCCGGATCGACATCGACCAGCAGGCGCGGCGCGTTCGGTTCATAGTTCAGACGCGGCCGCGAGAAGCCGGGGTTCTCCAGCGCACGCGCAAGAACCGGTTGCAGCCAGGTATAGATGTCCTCGTATTCGGCGCCGGTCACGACCATCTCGACAGAGTTCGAGTTGCCGCCCCCGCGCTGGAAGGCGCCGGGTGTTGACGCGTTGACCTGGGCGTCCGTCTGGCCGCGCAGCTTGCCGTTCAGCTCCTGGGCGATCTCGTCGGCGGCGCGATCCCGCCCTGACCAGTCAGCCAGCACCATGGTCGCGTTGCCGGAGTTGAAACTGCCGCCGCCGAAGCCGGGGGCCGAGATCAGGTAGCTCTCCGCCTCGCCGCTGGCCTTGTACTCGGCCAGGATCGGCTCGAGGCCCATCATGATGTTGCGGGTGTAGTCAAAGCCCGCGCCTTCTGGTCCCTGCACCCGCACTGTGACCCGGCCGCGATCCTCAGGCGGTACCAGCTCGTCCGGCAGGGTCAGGAACATCACCGTGGTCCCGAAGCCGACGAGGGCGATCAGGCCGATCACGCCGAACAGGGCGGCCCTGGCGCCCAGCATGGTGCGCAGGGAGTTGCCGTACGACTCGCGCAGCTTGTCCATGGCCCAATCGACGCGACGCGCGATGAACCCGCCGGTCTGGGCCGGCTTCAGGATCTTGGACGCCAGCATCGGCGAAAGGCTCAGCGCCAGGAAGGCGGAGAAGGCGACCGCAGCCGCGATCGCTGCGGCCAGTTCGACGAACAGGCGACCGACGTAGCCCGGCAGGAACAGCAGCGGCGCGAAAACGGCCAGCAGGACGATCGTCGTCGCCACGACGGCGAAGAACACCTGGCGGGCGCCCCGCTCGGCGGCCACCAGCGGCGGTTCGCCGTGATCGAGACGGCGCTGGATGTTCTCGGTCACGACGATCGCGTCGTCCACGACCAGACCGATCGCCAGAACCAGCGCCAGCAGGGTCAGCAGATTCAGCGAGAAACCGAGCGGAGCCAGAACGATGAAGGTCGCCAGCAAACAGATCGGCGCCACGACCGAGGGGATCAGCGCCGCCCGGAAGCTGCCCAGGAAGATGAAGTTCACCAGGGCGACCAGCGCCATCGAGATGCCGATGGTGATCCATACCTCGTCGATGGCGTGCTTTGTGAAAACCGAGTTATCGGATCCGACGACCAGTTCGGTGCCTTCAGGGAGGCTCGGCCGGATCTGCTCGATCATCTCCTCCACCCCCTTGGAGATGGCGAGATCGTTGGACTGGGCCTGGCGGGTCACCGCCAGACCGATCTGGTCCAGGCCGTTGCCCCGGAACAGACGCCGATCCTCAGCCGGCGCCTCCTCCACGCGCGCGATATCGCCCAGACGCGTCACATAGGTCGCCTGGCCCTGAATCGCGCCGGCGGCGCCGCTGGGCGGACCCGCTGCGTTCGACGCCTGTCCGCTCGAATTGTTGGAAGCGGTCGCGTTGGACGCCGAGCCACGCGTCCCGATCGGAAGCTGGCGGAAGTCCTCGGCCCGAGCGTATGTCCGCGCCACGCGGACGGTGTAGTCCTTCTGCCCGGATTCCAGCGAGCCGGCGGGCAGTTCGACGTTCTGGGTGGTCAGCGCGCTTTCGACGTCCGTCACGGTCAGACCCCGGGCGGCCATCGCGGCCGGGTCCAGCCATATCCGCATCGCGTAGCGCTGCTCACCGTAGATCTGCACCTGCGCGGCGCCGGGCACAGTCGCCAGCCGGTCGATCAGATACCGGTCTGCGTAGTCCGTCAGCTCCAGCCGGTTCAGCTTGGTGGACCGCAGGAACAGGATGATGATCGGCTGACTGTCGGAGTCGGCCTTGGCCACTTCCGGCGGATCCGCCTGATCCGGCAGGCGGCCCACGACGCGGGACACCCGGTCGCGGACGTCGTTGGCGGCGTCGTCGATGTTGCGATCCAGCGAGAACTCGATGTTCACATTGGAGCGGCCGTCGCGACTGGTGGAATTGATGCGCTCGACGCCCTGGATGCCGGCGATCTGCTGTTCGATCGGCTCGGTGATCCGGCTTTCGATGACCTCGGCCGAGGCCCCGGCGTAGCTGGTGTTCACCGATACGATCGGCGGATCAACGTCCGGCAGTTCGCGCACCGGCAGGAAGAAGAAGGCCGCGGCGCCGATGACGCACAGGACGATGGCCGCCACGGCGGCCATGACGGGCCGGCGGACGGAAACGTCGGAGAGCATCATTGTGCGGCGGCTCCGGCGCGGGCGGCCGGGGCTCCGGCGGGCTGTCGACCGCCATCACGGCCGGCGACGCGCACCGGTGCGCCTGGCTGGATGCGGTTCAGGCCCGAGCCCACCACGCGATCTCCCGCCGTCAGGCCGG
Source organism: Caulobacteraceae bacterium (assembly GCA_052441165.1). Classification (GTDB taxonomy): domain Bacteria; phylum Pseudomonadota; class Alphaproteobacteria; order Caulobacterales; family Caulobacteraceae; genus Brevundimonas. The sequence goes on from JBQVQW010000020.1 coordinate 11,124, forward strand.
ACAGCACCTCGACGAATCCACCCTCGACCGCGCCGGTCTCGACCTCGACGCGTTGGGCGGTCGAACCGCGCTCGCCGTTGGCGATCCGGTAAACGAAGGCGCTCTGTCCCTCATACTGCAGCGCGGCTTCGGGCACGGCCACGGTCTGGCGCAGGCCCTGCTGGACGGCGACGCGCACAGCCATGCCCGGGCGAATCCGGCCGCCGGGGTTCGGGATCTCGGCGCGGGCGACGACCGAACGGGTCTGCTCGTTGATGCGGGTGTCGACCAGGGCGATGCGGCCGGTGAAGACCTCGTCGCCATAGGCATCGATGCTGGCGGTGATCGGAGCGCCGGTCCGCAGGACCGAGACGTAGCGTTCCGGGATCGGGAAATCGACGCGAACCACATCGATGTCGTCGAGCGTCGCGATCACTGCACCCGGATTGACGAGGGTCCCGGCGGTGACGGTGCTGAGCCCCAGCACGCCCGCGAACGGCGCGCGGATCGTCCGGTCGCCCGCACGGGCGTTGGCTGCGGCCAGCGACGCCTGCGCGCTTTCCAGTTCGGTCTCGTACTGCTCCACCATGGCGTCCGAGGCGAAGCCGCGCTCGTTCAGCGTCCGATAGCGGTCGTACATCGTGCGGGCGCGCGCCACCTGGGCGCGGGCTTCCGCGATGGCGGCGTCTTCCTCGCGGGCCTGCAACTGAACCAGCGGGGTGCCAGCGGCGACGCGCTGGCCGTCCCGGAACATGACGCGGGTGATCAGTTCGCTGGTGCTCGAGGTGATGTTCACCGAGCGGCGTCCCCGGGCCACGCCCAGGACGCGGATCTGATCGGAGAACTCGCGGGTCGTCGCCACAGCTTCAGAGACCGCCTGGCCCCGGCCGCCCCCCGGTCCGCCCGGACCGCGCTGTCCTCCCTTCTCATCACTGGCGAACGCCATGCGCATGACCAGTGCGACAACCATCAGCCCCAGCAGGGCGGCCGCGGCGATGAGGAAGAAGTGGCGTTTAATCACGCGGCTGGCGCTCCGGAATGAGGACGAGCCGACTTAGCGGCTCCCGCCGTCGACGCAACTAAAGTTCCTGTAACGGCTGTTGGTGCTGTTTCCGTCGCGAAAAACTGCGACATGCGGACACAGTCAGAAGCGCCGCCACACCGCCAGCACCAAGCCGGCGGAATCAGGCGTTTCCCGCCCGGCCAAGGCGTCGCGCCATCCCGCCTGCACGCTCCAGTCGCCGAAGTGTCGAACCACAGACGCTTCGAGCGACAGCCATCGGGCATCGCCACCGTCAGTCTGTCCGCCAAATGCCTGTCCCAGCAGCATCCAGTCGCTGCCGACATGTGCGCCGAGCGTCGCGTCCAGCCGGGTCTCGTCCGGGAGTCCGTCACGCAATCGCCGCGCGGCCTGCAGCTCCACGAATGTCGCGCCGAACGACCGGCCGCCCGCCGCCCGGACTTCCCAGTCCCGTTCGCCGACACCCGGCGCGGCGTAACCGGCGTTGCGCCCTTCCCCGCCATCAGCGACGCCGCCGTACAGGGCGACGGCCGCCCGGTCATCGCGCCAGACCTGCCAGTTCATTCCGATCTCGACCGGTCCGCGGCCATCGTAATCGACGAACGCATCCTCACCGGACTGCCACTCGCCCTTGAATCTCGCCGTCAACCTTTCCGTCAGCCCATACTCGGCGAAGATCGAGGCCGTTCGATCGCTACGCCGCGCCGGCAGGTCCGCCAGATCGCCTGAAGGAGCGAAACCGCGATCCGCGCGCATGTGCTCGTACTTCAGGATCGCCAGACCTTCGCCTTTCGGCCGCGTCCAGGCATCGGCAGCGGACGGTCCGCCGATGGAAAGGGCGGCCAGTCCGACAACCAGCCCCCCGGTCCGCATCAGGCGTCGTAGCCCGGTGATTTCCGATCCAGCAGGCGCAGGGCGCCGGGCCAGGCGAGCGCCGAGATGAAGCTGATGCCCTTGCCCTGCTCGCGGGTCTCGGCCTGGGCAGCGTCCGGGGCCATCAGCACATGGTCACGACCGCCCGACAGCGCCGCAACCTGCTGGGCGCAGGCGCGCTCGAGGAAGAACATTCCCAGCCAGGCCGCTGCAGCGGTCTGCCCGACTGCCAGAGTGCCGTGGTTCCGCAGAAGCATCAGGGGCTTGTCGCCCAGATCCGCCACCAGGCGCTCGCGCTCGTCATGGTTCAGGGCGAGGCCCTCATAGCCGTGGTAGGCAACCTGTTCCTGAAGCAGACAGGCATTCTGGCCGATGGGCAGCAGCCCCTCCTGCTGCGCCGCCACCCCCACGCCGGCCACCGTGTGCAGATGGATGACGAAATGCGCATCCTCACGCGCACCGTGGATCGCCGAATGGATCGTGAACCCCGCCGGATTGATGAAGTCCGTGGTCTCCTGAACGATGTTGCCGTCCAGATCGACCTTCACCAGGCACGAGGCCGTCATCTCCTCGAAGTACCAGCCGTAAGGGTTGATCAGGAAATGGTGTTCCGGCCCCGGAACCCGGGCCGAGATGTGGGTGAAGATCATGTCGTCCCAGCCGTGCAGGGCGACGAGACGATAAAGCCCCGCCAGTTCGACGCGTGTCTTCCATTCGGCCTCGGAGACCTTCGACTTCAGCGATGTGATCGCGCCATCGGCCATTGAACCGTCCTCCCGGCAACTTCTGCGGGCACGCTCGCCCTGTCTGACGCGGACGTCAAGATTCAGCTTCCGTTAACCCTGCCTTTAAACCCTCGCCGTAATGCTGACGCTCGCCGAACCCACTCGGTGCGCCGGAGACGTCCGTGACCGTCCTCGTCCAGCTCGTTCAGCCGCCTCGCGACCCCGTAGCTCCGCCCAGCGCCAGCGAACTGCTGGCTCTGGCTCGAAACGCCGCTCCGGATGCTCGTCAGCGCCTCCTGCTCGGTGTCATCGCACTGTGCGACGCGGCGCCGCCCTCCGGCGAGCTCTCCCCGGTTCTGGGTGAGATATTCCTGACGCTTGCGCGGCAGGCGGAGCGAGAGGTGCGCAAGGTTCTGGCCGAACGCCTCTCGGCGGCTGACTGGGCGCCGTCCGCGCTGATCAATGTCCTCGCGCTGGACGAGTTCGAGATCGCTCGACCGATCCTTGCGTCCAGTCCGGTCCTGCGTGATGACGACCTCCTCCAGGTCCTGCTCAGGGCCTCGCTCGAGCATCAGATCGCCGTGGCTCGTCGCCCCAACATCAGCGGGCGGGTCGCCGATGCTGTGATCGACCGCGGCGATCCGATCGTCGTTACGGCGCTGGCGACCAACAGGAGCGCCGAGATCAGCCAGGACGGCCTGCGCCGGATGGTCGATCTCTCGCGCCGGATCGCTGCCCTCCGCAGCCCGCTCTCCCGCCATCCCCGCCTGACGGAGTCGATGGCGGAAGAGATGTACCAGTGGGTCGGCGACGCCCTTCGTCAGGCGATCGTGGCCCGCTTTGAAGTCGACGAGACGAAGCTGACGACCGCGATCTATGACGCCGTCCAGGGCGTGATGCGCCCTGCGCGGCCGGACGAGATGGGCGACGCCGAGGGCTCCCCCCGCGACGAGATGGAGCGCCGGCTGGCCGCCAAGCTCCACGCGGCGGGCCAGCTCAAGCCGGGCGTCCTGGTGCGGGCTGCGCGCGAGAAGCGTCTCGGCCTGCTCATTCATGGCCTCGCGACCCTGGGCGACTTCAAGGTGGCCCAGATCCGCAAGGCGCTTTCCGCACCGAGCCCGGAAGCCCTCTACTACGCCTGCGCAGCGGTGGGCATCGATCGGGCGGCCTTTCCCTCCTTGCTGACCGAGGTCCGCAAACTCAACCACGGACTCCCCGGCGATCGTGGCGTATCGGTCTGGCAGCGCGGCGCCATTTCTTCGTCCTCGGCCTCCCGGGCGTTCAGAGCGCTGATCGACGCGGAACCGGCCCAGAACAAACTGGCCGTTTGACTCCGAACGCCGGCTCGGCTTGCGTGGCGGTGTGAGCACCGCCGGCCCTTCCGATCTTCGTATCGCCTTCACGGCCTCGGACCGTCCCGAGGCGCAGGCGGCGCGCGACCGGCTGAAATCCCGCTATGGCTCGACGGCCTTGGCCGAAGCCGACGTGATCGTGGCCCTCGGCGGAGATGGTTTCATGCTGGAGACGCTCCACACGGTCATGGAGCGCCGCACGCCGGTGTTCGGCATGAACCGCGGCTCGGTAGGCTTCCTGATGAACGACTACGAGGAAGACAACCTGATCGAACGGCTTTCAGGCGCGGGCCGGGCCGTCATCCACCCCCTGCAGATGGACGCCTGGGCCGAGACGGGCCAGGTCCACAGCGGACTGGCCATCAACGAGGTTTCCCTGCTGCGCCAGACCCGCCAGAGCGCGAAGCTGCGTATCAGTGTCGATGGTCGCGTGCGGCTGGAGGAACTCTCCTGCGACGGCTGCCTCGTGGCCACGGCCGCCGGCTCGACGGCCTACAATCTATCGGCTCACGGCCCGATCATTCCGCTGGATTCCCGCGTCCTGGCCCTGACCCCGATCAGCGCCTTCCGCCCACGACGCTGGCGCGGGGCGCTGTTGCCGCATCAGGCCAAGGTCTGTTTCGAGGTCATGGAGCCCGACAAACGACCGGTGAGCGCCACCGCGGACAGTTTTGAGGTCCGCCGGGTCAGCAAGGTCGAGGTGCGCGAGCGTCGCGATATCGCCCTGACGATGCTGTTCGACGCCAGCCGCTCGTTCGAGGAACGCGTGCTCGCCGAGCAATTCGCGTCCTGATCGCCGCGTCCACGCCTTCTTAAGCAGATTGGTCGAGAGTGACGGCTCCAGAATTGGGAGCGTCCGTTGAGCAACCCGGCACAGGTCATCCGTCCACCCAACACCCTTCGCATGAAGGTCGGTGGAGCGTTCGGCGGCATCGACGCCAACGCGATCGCCAAGGCCGAAGAAGCGCTGAAGGCCATGTCGGCGCAGTTCGGTCAGTGGCTGCAGGACGAAATCGTCAAGCTGGACAAGGCCCAGGCCGACATCCGGGAGCAGGGCTACAATACCGCAACGGCTGAGGCGCTCTACTTCCGCGCCCATGACCTCAAGGGTTTGGGCACGACCTATCAATATCCGCTGGTGACCCGCCTCGCAGGCTCGCTCTGCAAGATGATGGACGATCCGGCCAAGCGGATGGCGGCCCCGACGATGCTGATCGACGCCCATATCGACGCCATCAAGGCGGTGGTGCGTGATCAGATCCAGACCGACGACCACCCGACCGGCAAAGTCCTGGCGGAAACGCTCGAGGCGCGGGTCGCCCAGCATCTCGGCTGATCCCGACCGCCAATCAAGACAGAAACGCCCGCCAGACCGGCGGGCGTTTTGCATTTCGGGTCAGGCCGCAACAGCCGGATCGTTGGCGACCGGCAGGCGGTCGAGCCGCTCCATCAGATAGGCCACGTCTTCACGCGGCGCGTGGGGACGCTGGGTCAGGAAGCGTTCCAGCATCTGCTCCCGGAACTGTTCCGAAGCGGTATCCGCCCCCTCGGCCTGCAAGGTGCGCCATGTATCGACACCGGCGCGGAAGGCCTGGAACAGGCGCGGCGGCAGTCCTGCACGATCGTAGATGGCCCTCAGGCCCAGCGGCCCGGCGTCATGGATCATCAGCCAGGCCCTCTGATGCGGCGTCCCCGCCAGCTCGGCGAGCCCATGCTCGAGCAGCGCCATCTGCCCCCTCGCCAGCGCGCGCAGCAGCAGCGAGGCGGTCAGGGCCTTGCGGGCGTTCAGGTTGGCCACGAAGGCCGGAATATCGGACTGGGCCGACGCCTGGTCGATCAGATCGACCGTCGCGCGTTCACGCGCGAAGCTGGCCAGGCGGATCGCCGTCTCGGGCGCTACGGCATGGCGCGTCACCAGATGCTCGCGCACGGCATCCGAGGCCAGCTCGATCAGGCGCTCGCTGACCGACAACGGCAGGACCTGACGATAGGCGAGCGCGGCCACGATTTCCCTGGACTGCCCAAAGCGATCGACACAGCGTCCCAACGAGGCTTCGGAGATGTCGGCATTGTCGTTCGAGGCCAGCGCTCGCACTGCCTGTTCGCACGCGACTTCGGCGACGACCTCGGCGACATCGCGGCCGACACCCGGACGGGAGGCCACCGCGGTCTGGCGCACGGCCGAACCCGCCCTGACGATTTCAATCAGGTCCTGGTCGGTGAAGGCAGGCGAGAAGTTGATGATCGGCAAGGCCACGCTGTCGACATCGGCGGCCAATTTGCGGGCGACATCGTTCGGGATCAGGTCCGACGACTTCAGCGTCACCGCCATCGCGCGTCGCACTAATTCGGCGGCGTCACTGGCCAGAAGACGCAGGATCTTCTGCGCGGCGGCGCGATCCTCCTCGTCCAGGTCAATGCGTTCCATGTTCCGGCACAGCTTGTGCGCCGCCGCGGCCCGTTCGTCCTCGTCCGGAGACTGGATCAGCCGGCGAATGTCGATCTCGGTGAGACGGGCGCGGTAGGCGGTCATGGGATGACGCTCGGATTCAGACGAAGACGCACCATCGGACGACCATCGTTAACGGGCGGTTCACCATGCCCGGATTCGCGTCAGACGTCCGCCTTGCCCGTGCCGAAGGCCGCGCCGAAGCCCGTGTCCGAATCCCCCTGCCCCAGCAGCAGCGACAGCAGACTCTGGTCCTGCCGCAGGCGATCCAGCCGGGCCGCCAGCAACTGATCCCGTTCGGACAGATCCGGCAGACCGGGCTGGCCCATGAGGGACCCTGCGCCACTGGCGGGCGCGCCGTCGCCGGCCGAACGCTGGAGATTGGCGTGAACCTCCGCCACCGTCGCCGGGCGGCCGTCGCGATAGAAGATCGGCCGGTTGGCGGCCGCAGCCTCGGGGAAGATCGAAGCGGCGCTGACGCCGGGGCGACGATCCATCGCCTCCATCAACTGGGCCGCGCCCGCCGGGCCGAGGAAGTGGGCCGCATAGAGATCCCCGGCACCGGGCTCACGCCCCGTGCGACCACGCAGATAGGCGGCGTTCTGGGCTGTCAGCTCGCCCGCCATCACCGAGGCTGCCTGCGGGTCATAGCGCAGGTCCAGCACCACATTCCGGGCCGAGCCCTCGACCCGCCAGCGCCCGTCGTTGCCTCGATAGATCAGGTCGGCGTACTGGCCATAGCCGTGTTTGGACCCATGGCTCTTCAGCGTCGCCAGCCAGGTTTGCTCGATGAACTGGAACAGGCCGGCGGCGCTTGAGGTCCGCGCGCGCGCGGCAGGGTTCATCGCGCTTTCGCGACGCGCGGTGCGCACGAGGAAGTCGGCGTCCACACCCGTCGCGTTCGACGCACGACGAATGGCCGCCTCAACCCCGCCCGACGATGGAATCGCGCCGATGGTCATAATCGTTAACGGTCGTAGAGTCTGGTTAACGGAAGCCTAACGCGGCATTCCCGCAACACTCGGGACTGTGCGCAATCCGGGCGCAACCTCGCCGCAAACCCGCCGCAACGGCCGCGCTTGCTTTCCCCAAGGGAAGCTGCGGGGGCAGCAAGAGGGAAGACGGCCATGATGATGAAAACTGCGGGCGGCCCTGCACTGGTTAGCCCCTTCGACTTCAACGAACGACGCAACAGGCGCGCCTCACGGACGACCTGGATCGCGATCGGCCTGGTCGCCGCCGCCCACGCGGCTGTCGGCGTGGTCCTGTACCATCAGCGGTATGAGCTGGCGGCGCCGATCGAGCGGCCCGAAAGCCCGCCGCCGATCGTCCTCACCTTCGAGCCGCCGCCGCCCAGGCCGACGGTCGAGCAGCCGGAGCCTGCCGCGCCGAATCCGCCGATCCACCGCCCGGTGCAGGCCCCACCGACCTCGGTGGACACGGCGCCTGTGGTCATCAATGACAACGCCGCAACGACCACAGGTCCGGCGATCTCCCTGACGAAGCCGGTCGAGAACCCTGTCGAGGATGCGCCCCCGGCGGTCGCCCCGAACCCGCCGCCGGCCCGGGTCATCACCAACCCGAGCTGGAGCCGCCAGCCGAACGCCGACCAGATGATGCGGGCCTATCCCTCCCGAGCGCTGGACGCCGGCCGGTCCGGCTCTGCCGTCCTCAGTTGCCTGGTTCAGGCGAACGGAAATGTCACCGGCTGCAGCGTGACGAGCGAAACGCCGTCCGGAGAAGGCTTCGGTCGAGCGGCCCAGCAGCTGTCGCGCCACTTCCGCATCAATCCGCGGACGGTGGACGGCATGGCGGAGGGCTCGCGGGTCTCGATAAACCTCCGCTTCGTCCCGCCGGCGGACTGATCAGGCAAACCTGAGCGGGTCGAGGGCGGGCGCGTCCGGCAAGGACGCCCGGCCCTCGATTCCGTCCGCCACGATGCGCCCGACCATCGGCCCGAGCAGCCAACCGTTGCGGCGGGGCGCCAGCGCCAGATGCAAACCCGGCTCAGCGGTCGGCCCGGCCATCGGCAGACCATCCGCGCTGGCGCCCCGGATGCCCACGCGCGGCTCGCGCGCCACACCCTCGCAGCCCAGCAACGCCAGAACACCCTCCGTCTGCCGCCGCGCGGCTTCGGCGTCCGGCAGGGTCGAGCGGTTGTCGAACTCCATGGTGGCTCCGGCCAGCGCGCCGTCACCGGACGGTGCGGCGTAAAGCCCGGGCACGCGAACCACCTGCGCGGGTCGCTGGCATCGGATCGGGGTCAACTGCCCCCGGATCGGGCGGATGGCCGAGATCACGCGTTCCAGGCTCTCCGGCAGGCCTGGGAGCGCCGCCGCCGCGCCCGTCGCGACCACCACCGTCGGGGCAAGCCACTTCCGCCCGTCCTCCGCCTGCAGCAGCCACTCTTCACTCTCACGCCGGATCGCGGTGACCTGCGCTGTCTGCCGGGTCAGACCGGGCACGCTCGACAGCAGGGAAAGCGATTCCACCGCGTCCACGCGCCAGTCGTCGGGCGTGAAGACCCCATCACTTCGCAGTTCAGCCGCGAAGCCGAGGTCGGCCAGTCGCGAAAGATCCGCCTCCGGATCCGGCCCCCGCCATTCCGCGCCTTCGCGGTGAAGCTCCAGCCCGCTCCGATCGGCGAACGCAGGCCACAGGTCGCGCCCACGCGCGAGCAGGGCGGCATGGGCGGGCGTCAGTTGATCAATCAGGCTTTCCATGGCGGGAGCGATCATGCCCGCAGCGGCGGCGGAGGCGTTTGGCGCCCCGGGGTCAAGCACCGTCACCGCATGACCGCGCGCACCGAGTTCGGCGGCGGTGCACAGGCCGAGCACGCCGGCGCCGACAACGATCACATCAGGGGAAGACACGGCGGGTCAAATCGACCCGCCGTGGAGGTTTTGCAAGACCCTATTCGGCCGCGATCGCGGCGGCGCGGCGGGCGTCGATGCGTGCGGTCAGGGCCGCGTGCTGGTCCCACAGGGCCTTCGGCAGGCGGTCGCCGAACTTCTCGTAGAAGGCCGGGATCAACGCGGCTTCCTCAGCCCAGACCTCTGCGTCGACGTCCAGCAGGGTCGCCAGATCGGCGTCGGTCAGCGACAGGCCGGCCAGATCGAGCGACTCCGCCGACGGCACGCGTCCGACCGGGGTATCCACGGCCTCGGCCTTGCCGTCCAGACGCTCCGATATCCACTTGAGAACGCGGGCGTTGTCGCCGAAGCCCGGCCACACGAACTTGCCGTCCTCGTTCTTGCGGAACCAGTTGACGAAGTAGAGACGCGGCAGCTTGGCGGCGTCCGTCTTGCCGCCCATCGACAGCCAGTGAGCGAAGTAGTCGCCCATGTTGTAGCCGCAGAAAGGCAGCATCGCGAACGGGTCGCGGCGCAGCTCGCCGATGGCGTTCTCGGCCGCGGCGGTGCCTTCCGAAGCGACTGACGAGCCCATGAACACGCCATGCTCCCAGTCGAAGGCCTCGGTCACCAGCGGCACCGCCGAGGCGCGGCGGCCGCCGAACAGGATGGCGTCGATCGGCACGCCCTTCGGATCTTCCCACTCCGGTGCGATGGTCGGGCACTGGTGGGCCGGGGCGGCGAAGCGCGCGTTCGGGTGCGCGGCCGGCTCTCCGGAAGCGGCGTCGTGGGCCGCACCCTTCCACGTCGTCAGGCCTTCCGGGGCTTCCTTCGACAGGCCTTCCCACCAGACGTCGTTGTCGGCGGTCAGGGCCGTGTTGGTGAAGACGGTGTTCGAGGCCAGGGTCGCCAGGGCGTTCTGGTTGGTGTTGCGGCTCGTGCCCGGGGCGACGCCGAAGAAGCCGGCCTCGGGGTTCACGGCATACAGACGCCCATCATCGCCGAAGCGCATCCAGGCGATGTCGTCGCCGATCGTCTCGGCCTTCCAGCCCTCCAGCGTGGGCTGGAGCATGGCCAGGTTGGTCTTGCCGCAGGCCGACGGGAAGGCGGCGGCGACGTATTTCACGCGGCCCTTCGGGTCAGTCAGCTTGAGGATCAGCATGTGCTCGGCCAGCCAGCCCTCGTCGCGGGCCATTACCGAGGCGATGCGCAGCGCGTAGCATTTCTTGCCCAGAAGGGCGTTGCCCCCATAGCCCGACCCGTAGGACCAGATCTCGCGGGTCTCGGGATAGTGGACGATCCACTTGTCGTCGTTGCAGGGCCACGGCACGTCGGTCTGACCTTCAGCCAGCGGCGCCCCCAGGGTGTGGACCGCCGGCACGAACTCGCCGTCGGCGCCCAGCACGTCCAGCGCCGGCTTGCCCATCCGGGTCATGATGCCCATCGACACGGCGACATAGCCGCTGTCCGTAATCTCGACGCCCAGGGCGCTTATCTTCGAGCCCAGAGGCCCCATCGAGAACGGCACGACATACATGGTGCGACCGGCCATGCAGCCGTCGAACAGGCCGTTCATGCGCGCGCGCATCTCAACCGGGTCGGCCCAGTTGTTGGTCGGGCCGGCGTCGATCTCGTTGGCCGGGCAGATGAAGGTGCGGCTTTCGACGCGGGCGACGTCGCGCGGGTCCGAGGCGGCGTAATAGCAGCCGGGGCGCTTCGTCTGGTCCAGTTCGCGCAGGGTGCCCTTCTCGATCAGGTCCGCCACAATGGACGCCTTTTCGGCCTCGGACCCGTCGCACCAGTGGACGCGGGCGGGCTTCGTCAGGGCGGCGATCTGCTCGACCCAGGCGATAAGGCCGGCATGATGGGTGGGGGCCGGATGCAGGCCCGGGATGGCGGAAACCGTCACTGTCACTCTCCTGAACGCGCCCGGCGATCTTCGCCGCCGTGGCCCTCTCCCTCTGCGCAACATCACGCAATGTTTCAGCCGGAATGGCCCGAAGCGTCCGCGACGTCAACCGACGCAACTTTCAACCTCTCGCGAACGGGCTGACGGCTCTGCCCTGCACATTTCCATTCGCGAACGGACCGTCGCCGGGGTATCCGGCGATTTATGCAGACGATGGACCCCGTCCGGCCGACACCCGAAGGCGCCCTCGCCTCGCCCTCCACGGCGCGGAATACGCAGCCGATCCTCGACGTCCTGAAGGCGCATATGCCGGCCAGGGGACGGGTTCTGGAGATCGCCAGCGGCGCGGGCGAGCACGCCCTGGCCTTCGCCTCCGCCCTGCCCGGTCTGGAGTGGACGCCCAGCGATCCTTCGCCGGAAGCCCGCGCCAGCATCGCCGCCTGGGCGGCGCAGGGCCCGGCCAACCTCAAGCCCGCCCTCGCCCTCGACATGACCGACGAGGTCACCTGGCCGGCCGACCCGGTCGATGCCGTGGTCTGCATCAACATGATCCACATCAGCCCCTGGTCCGCGACTGCAGGCCTGATGCGGCTGGCCGGCATACTGCTCCGCCGCCCCGGCGGTCTTCTCGCCCTTTACGGACCCTATCGCGAGGCCGGCGTCGAATTGGCCGGATCCAACGCTGGGTTCGACGCGAGCCTGAGAAGCCGAAACCCGGACTGGGGCCTGCGCGACCGGGACGAAGTTGCAGCCGCCGCGAAGGCCGAGGGTCTGGCGCTGACACTGCGGGTGGAGATGCCCGCCAACAATCTGATGCTTCTGTTCCGGGCCGTTTGATGAGCTTCACCCGCACCTACGACGGCGCCGAGCCGGTCCGGATCAACAAATGGCTGGGCCAGACGGGCGTCTGCTCCCGGCGCGAGGCGGACGCCCTGATCGCCGACGGGTTGGTGTCCATCGACGGCGAGGTCGTCCGCGACGCCGGCCGCAAGCTGGAACCCGGCCAGACCCTGACGCTCAACGATCGCGCCACCGCCGCCCTCGCCCAGGGCCAGACGATCGTACTGCACAAGCCGGTCGGCTACGTTTCGGGCCAGCCGGAGCCGGGCAAGATCCCGGCCGCGCGCCTGCTGAACATGGCCAATCGGGTCGGCGAGGCCGAGCCGCCCGGCCGCGCGGTCCTGCCCCCCATAGGGCGTCTGGATGAGGACTCGCGCGGCCTCCTGCTGCTGTCCTCCGACGGGGTCGTAGCCAAGGCGGTCATCGGGCCGCAGTCCGATCTGGACAAGGAGTATCTGGTCCGCGTCGTCGGACAGGTGACCGAGAGCAAGCTGTCGACGCTGCGCCACGGGCTCGAGCTGGACGGCCGTCAGCTGAAGCGGGCCCGCGTGACACAGATGGAGCCCCAGCGCCTGCGCTTCGTGCTCAAGGAAGGCCGCAACCGTCAGATCCGGCGAATGTGCGAGCTGGTCGGGCTTGAGGTGATCGACCTTCTGCGAATCCGGATAGGTCCGCTCGACCTCGGCGACCTGCCTGAGGGGCGATGGCGCGCGTTGACGCCCGACGAGCGGGAGCAACTGATCAAGTCCAGCTCATAGCTTCCGTCATCCGGCGAAGGCCGGGATGAAGACACGGGTTGGATTTCACCCCGGCACGCAGGTCATCCGGATCGCGCTGCCTATGCGTTCGTGCGCGGTGATGCGCAGCGGCGGGCGAGGGCCGGTGAAGAAGGGCGCGCCCTGCCCCAGCACCACCGGGTGGGTATAGAGCCGGTACTCGTCGATCAGACCCAGCTCTGTCAGGCGACCGGCCAGCGCCGGACCACCGACATGAACCTCGCCGTCGACCTCGTCCCGGATGGCGCGAACCGCCGGTTCCAGCCCGTCGGAGATCAGGGTGACGCCGGGCCCGACGGACGTCAGAGTGCGGGACACGACCCATTTGCGTTCGGCGCGCCAGACCCCGGCGAACGCCCTCAGATCATCGGACCATTCGGGATCGTCTTGCTCCCAGTAACGCATGATCTCGTACAGCTTGCGCCCGTAGATGCTGCCGGCTCCGTCACGAACCACCTCGATCCAGTGCCTGAACAGCTCGGCGTCGGGCTCGAACCTGTCGTGATCGACGTAGCCGTCGAGCGAAACATTCATGTCGAAGATGATGCGGGCCATGACGATCTCCCGTCGCTTCAGGACGCGGCCAATTCGGCGCGCGCAGCCTCGGCCTCGCGGAACGGCCTCATCTGGCCCTCCAGCGCGCGCCTGAATGCCGGTCGGGCCTCTGCGCGGGCGACATAGGCCGCCAGCGCCGGAAAGTCGGAGACGATATCGGTATGGCGCAGGTCGCGCAGCACATGGGTCATCAGGATATCGGCGGCGCTGAACCGGTCGCCGGCGAACCACTGGCGGTCGCTCAAGGCGGTCTGCAGATCGCCCAGCCGCCTGCGCAGCATGGCTTCCACCTCGGGCCGGCGCGCCTTCGTCCAGTCCTTGTCGGCGTTGAACAGGTCGATCCCGGCCAGTTCGGCGACGAAGGGCTCCACGCTGTTCATCGCCGCGAACAGCCAGGTCGTGACCATCGCCCGCCCCGCATCGTCCGCGGGCATGAGCTGGTCCGAGTTCTGCGCGATCCACAGCACGATGGCCCCGCTCTCGAACATCTCGACCTTGCCGTCGCTGTAGGCCGGCACCTGGCCGAACGGCTGCAGCGCCCGATAGGCCGGCGTCGCCTGATCCTCGAAGCCGATCAGCTGGTCGTCATAACCGAGCCCCGCCTCCTCCAGCGCCCAGCGCACCCGGATGTCGCGCACCGAGCCCTGCGCGAACGACGGGACCCATTTGAAGGCGGTGACCTTGATCATCGGGGACGCTCCTCACGCGTTCCGGCGGTCGCTGTCCGCGCCGCTCGTGTTGACGGATAGTTTGATATCAACGTATTTGAAGCCATGTCAAACGCCCCGGCCGCCTTCGCGACCACCCTGCATATTCGGGATCATTGCCTGTGCCTGCACGCCCAACGTGCGGCGCGGGCCCTGTCGCGGCGCTTCGACGAGGCGTTCCGGCCCTACGGCCTCACCAGCGGCCAGTTCTCGCTGATGAACGGCCTGAACCGACCCGAGCCGCCGACCATCGGAGCGATCGCCAGCCTGCTGGCCATGGACCGTTCGACCGTGACGGCCAACCTCAAGCCGCTGGAGCGCGCCGGACTGGTCACGGTTGCTGTCGACCCCGAGGACCGGCGCGGACGGCGCGTGGGCCTGACCGACGCCGGGCGAGACCTGCTGGCCCGCGCGACCCCGGTCTGGATCTCGGAACATGCGGCGATCGAGGCCGAACTGCCCGTCGACGCGGACGCCCTGAGAGGCGGCCTGCGCGCCGTCGCCTAATTCACCCGCCCTGCGGCGAGCCCCAGTGCGGCGTCATCGGCCAGGGCCTCTATGCGGTCGCCGTACACCAGGATGGCCGCCGTGTCTTCCGACACCGAACCGGTCGGCTGGTTGAGGGCGCGCAGCGTCGCCACGACACCCTCGCCGAAAGCGAAGATGGGCGCTCCCTTTGCGCGAGCGCGGACGATGACGTCATCCAGCGCCGCCATGCCGTCGGCATCGTCCGAGCCGGCCGGCACGATCAGGGCCTTAAGGGCGCCGTTGTCGATGTCGTCGGCCCTGGCGGTCGGCAGCACGGTCGAGCCGCGGAAATTGAGTCCGGCCTCGCCGCAGGACATCGGAGCCAGCGACAGTCCATGGGCGCGCAGAATGGCCTCGGCATCCGGCATCTCGCCGAAATGCATGCCTCGGCGCATGGCCAGGCCGGCACGGGCGCGGATCGGCGCCGGGCGGTAGCCGAAACGCGAACCGGGGTTGGAGCGGGGGGTGAACGGGGCTTTGCGTTGGGCGTACAAGACGTCTCCTTCGGGGTTGTCGATCCTCCCGAGTCGCCGTCCGGAATGCGGTCGCACGCCCGCGCAATCACGCGGGCGGGAAGAGGCCGGAGCTTCGGGAGGTCCCCCATATGGGAACGAAGCCGCGGCTTTTCAACACCATGGCCGGTAAACTCCCTTCCGTTGGCCGGCTTCTGCATCCGTTTGCCGGCCTCGTCGCCTCTTGTCCGGTGACGTGGGGGGACACTCGATGATCCGACATTTCGCTGGCGCCTGCGCGGCGGCCATCATCCTGATCTGCGCGCCGTGCGCCGCAGAGGCCCGGCAGGGCCCGGATCCGGCGTCCGTCAGTCTCAATGCCGACCAGAACCGGGCCATCGTCCTGTCGCTGGCGCAGGTGGTGCGCGACCGGTTCGCCTTCCGGGATCGCGCCGCCGTCGCTGCGCGCGAGATCGAGGCGATGGAGGAGCGAGGCGAGTTCAGGGACGCTCGAACCGCCGCCGAACTGCTGGCCCTGCTCGAGAGCCGCGTTTCGCCGGTGGTCAACGACCGCCACTTCCGCGTCCGCTACTTCGGGCCCGAGGCTGTCACCGGGTTCACCGAGGGCCCGCCGGCCGCTGAAGACCTGGCCGCCTTCCACGAGGAAATCCGCCTGCGCGGCTCCGAGATCCCGGATGTCCGCTGGCTGGCGGGCAATGTCGGCTACCTGCGGATCAACATGTTCATGGACGCCCCGCCCGTCGTCGCGAAGCTGACGGCGGCCTTCAGCATGCTGGCCGACACCGGCGCCCTGATCATCGACGTCCGCGGTGCGCCGGGCGGTGAGCCGGCCGGGGTGGCCAACGTCATCGGCCATCTCGTCGACCAACCCACGCCCACGGTGCATGTCCTCGATCCCGCCGGCGCGCCGGAAGGCAGCACCATCGTCGCCCGGCCCCGCACGCCCGGCTTCATCAACCGGCCGGTCTATGTGCTGATCGACAAGGGCACCGCCTCGGGCGCCGAGGAGTTCGCCTACGACCTCCAGGCCATGGGCCGCGCGACCCTCGTGGGAGAGAGCACCTGGGGCGGCGCCACGCCCGGCGGCTACCGCCCCCTGGCCGAGGGTTTCGTCGCCTTCATTCCGATGCAGATCGTCAACAACACGATCACCGGCGCCAACTGGGAAGGCGCCGGCGTGCGCCCCGACGTCGAGGCCCCTTCGGATCAGGCCCTCGACATCGCCCACCGCCTCGCGCTGGAGGCCATCCTCAGAGACGCCGACGGCATCCGCCGGGCTATCGCGGAGGCAGGACTGGCGTCACTGACGGGGGAGTAAGGGCCCGACGCACCGCATCCACATCTGTTCATCGTTCGGCGCTACTCTTCCCGCAGGAGGCCGGCCGATGAACGCGATGAAGATCCTGCAGTCTGTGGAAGAGCTGCTCTACGAGGTCATGTCGTGGCTGCTCTTCTATCCGCGTACCCTGCTGATGACGCTGCGCCATCCCCTGCGGACGATGCACTATTCGGACGCCGAGCAGCGGGACAAGCCGGAGAAACAGTATCTGGAGACCCTCAGCCCGCCGCTGTTCCTGGTGCTCAGCATCCTGCTGGCTCACGGGCTTGAGATGATCTTCGGCGTCGGCGTCACCAACGAGGCCAATCCCGTCAGCCGCTTCATCACCTCCAGCGAGCAGAACCTGCTGGCCTTCCGCGCGCTGATGTTCAGCCTGCACCCGCTGGTGTTCGCCTGGGCGTATCTGAAGCTGGCGGGCCACAGGATCGACCGCGACAGCCTCAGGCCGCCGTTCTTCGCCCAGTGCTACCTGTCGGGCGCCACATCGATCCTGATCAGCATCGGCTCACTGGGCGTCAACGACCCGGCGCTCTGGACAACCCTGTCCGGCATCGCGATCGTGGCGATCACCACCGCCTGGTATGTGACCATCCAGCGGCTGTGGCTGATGTCGGTCCCGGGCATGACCCGGCTCAAGGCCTGGGGCTGGGCGGTGGGGCTGTACCTGCTGACGACGGGTCTGGTCGTCGCTGCCAATGCGCTGGTGGAGTGAAGGCGGCTAGCGCAGATACGGCTCCACCTTCCGCTTCAACAGGTCCACCAGCTCCGGCTGCATGAAGGCGTAGTTGTCGAGGATGTCGAGGCAGACGACGCGGGCGGACTTCAGGTGCTTGCGGAAGCGACGCTGCAGCCGGGCGCGGTGGGCCTTCTCCATGACGAAGATGATGTCGGCCCACTCCACCAGCTCTGCTACCGGCTCCTACCATCCGCCTTCGGCTTACGCCGAAACCGCTTCAGCACCTGTTCGACGATCTTCTTGAACTCTGTCACGCCGTGTTTGGCCAATTCGGAATCGCCATCCGGACCCGGCGGAATGCCTGCAGAGACCTTCACATAAGTCGAAACCGCTGCAGCGGCGCTCTCCCATACGACGTCGCCGGTCTCGAGAAGCTTGGACAGTTTGGACCAGCGCAGGGCTTTCATGGCCTGACCCAGCAAGTCATCACGCCCATCACCGTCCGAGATCCGGCGCACACGTTCTTCGACCAACCTGTAGTCCGCCTCGTCGCCAAAGAAGGCGGTCGCCTTGAAGCGGAGTGGCGCGCCAGTCAGACCGGCGGCAGCCAGATAACCTCTCATTTCGTTCCATTGAGCGTCGATCTGCTCGATCGTCCGCTCCATAGCTGGCCGGGTGGTCCGCCACGCCTGAACCGCGAGCCTAGACAGAGAGGCGTCGACGAACGCCTCATCCCCGGCCTCCACAACCCCATCCAGCCGCTGCATCAGCGTATTCAAAACCTTCAACAGAAGAACTCGGTCATCCATATCTCTGACGAGATCCTGAACGACCTGCTCGTCCGCCGAGTAGCTCGATGACATCACTTCAGACAGCTCGTAGAGCGGCCACAGCGAACCCGCCGCAAACAAGGTCTCGCGATAGAGCGCTTGCGCCTCGATACGATCACGCCTGGCTTGCGCGGCGAAGCTGATGGCCAAGGCTCCGCCGACGATACCCGCCAGTCCGCCGATGACACTGGCGAGCGCCGTCACCGTCTCGCCGTTCACTCCATCGAGCATGCTGATCTCCTCCGAAGAAAGCATCAGAATAACGCAAGGGTTGAACATCAAAACCCTACATTGCGTCAGTCACAGATACCGCCCCCACCTTCCGCTCCAGCAGCGCCACCAGTTCCGGCTGCATGAAGGCGTAGTCGTCGGGGATGTCGAGGCAGATCACGCGCGCCCGCTTCAGATGCGCCCCGAACCGCCGCTTCAGCTTCGTCCGGTGCGCCTTCTCCATCACGAAGATGATGTCGGCCCACTCGACCAGCTCCGCCGAGCACTCCTCCTCCGCATCCGGCACCAGCCCGGCGGACGCGGTCTCCACGCCGGGATACGAGGCGAAGACCTGCTCGGCCGTGGGCGAGCGCAGGCGGTTGCGGGAGCAGAGGAAGAGGAGGTTGGTCAGAAGGCCCTACAGCGGAATATTATCGTGCTTCTTCCACGGATTATCCTGCTGCTTGTTCTTCAGCGTCCGTAGCGCCTTGATCAGCCGGCGGCGGGTGCCGTGCGGCATGATCACGTCGTCGATGTAGCCCAGACCTGCCGCCACGAACGGGTTGGCGAAGCGGTCCTTGTATTCGGCCTCGCGGGCGGCGAGGGCTTCGGGGTCCCCGGCTTCCTTGCGGAAGATGATCTCGACCGCGCCCTTGGCGCCCATGACGGCGATCTCGGCCGAGGGCCAGGCGTAGTTGACGTCGCCGCGCAGGTGTTTGGAGCTCATGACGTCGTAGGCGCCGCCATAGGCCTTGCGGGTGATGACGGTCAGCTTGGGCACGGTGGCCTCGGCATAGGCGAACAGCAGCTTGGCGCCGTGCTTGATCAGGGCGCCGTACTCCTGACGGGTGCCGGGCATGAAGCCGGGCACGTCGACCAAGGTCACCAGCGGGATGTCGAAGGCGTCGCAGAAGCGGACGAAGCGGGCGGCCTTGCGGCTGCTGTCGATGTCGAGCACGCCGGCCAGCACCTGCGGCTGGTTGGCCACGACGCCCACGGTCTGGCCGTCCAGACGGCCGAAGCCGGTGACGATGTTCTTCGCAAAGTCCGCGCCGATCTCGAAGAACTCGGCCTCGTCGACCGTCTTAAGGATCAGCTCCTTCATGTCGTAGGGCTGGTTCGGGTTGGCCGGGACCAGGGTGTCGAGCGAGGCCTCGTCCCGCTCCGGATCGTCATAGCTGTCGCGCACCGGCGGCTTTTCGCGGTTCGACAGGGGCAGGAAGCCGATGAGGCGGCGGACCTCGCTGAGGGCCTCCAGATCGTTCTCGAAGGCGCCGTCCGACACGCCCGACTTCTTGGTGTGAACCGAGGCGCCGCCCAGATCCTCGTGGCTGACGACCTCGTTGGTGACCGTCTTCACCACGTCCGGCCCGGTCACGTACATGTAGGAGGTGTCCTTCACCATGAAGATGAAGTCGGTGATCGCGGGCGAATAGACGTCACCGCCGGCGCAGGGTCCCATGATCACGCTGATCTGCGGAATGACGCCTGACGCCAAGGTGTTCTGCAGGAAGATGTCGGCATAGCCGGCCAGGCTCTCGACGCCCTCCTGGATGCGGGCGCCGCCGGCGTCGAACAGGCCGATGATCGGCGCGCCATTGGTCAGGGCCATCTTCTGCAGCTTGACGATCTTGGCCGCATGCGCGCCCGAAAGAGAGCCGCCGAAGACGGTGAAGTCCTTGGAGAAGACATAGACCAGACGACCGCCGATCGTGCCGCGGCCCGTGACCACGCCGTCGCCGGGAATGCGCTGCTTTTCCATGCCGAAGTCGTGCGAGCGATGCTCCACGAACATGTCGGTCTCCTCGAAGCTGCCCTCATCCAGCAGCACCTCGATCCGCTCGCGCGCGGTTAGCTTGCCCTTGGCGTGCTGCGCCGCGATCCGCTTCTCGCCGCCACCCAGACGGGCGGCCGCACGGCGGGCTTCGAGCTTGTCGAGGATGTCTTGCATGGGGCGTCTCCTTGAACGGCTGGATTAAGGAGACGCGGGGTCGGTGGCAAGGTACCCCTGCCCCCTCCGTCTCGTCGGCTACGCCGCCGGTGGTGGAGGGGTCAGCCCAGCCCCAAAGCCCTGAACCACCGATCGACCAGCGCCGCCTCGGCTCTCCGCGCCGCCGTCCGCGCCGCATTCTCCTCGTCGACGCCCCACTGGCCTTCCTGAAAGGCCTCGTCGAGCCGGGACAGGTCGAAGGCCGCCTCCCCCGTCAACGCCCCGCGCTGCACCGCCAGCCCCAGCACGGCCGACCCCAGCAGGGGCACCGCCGTCGCCAGTCCGGTCAGCGCGAAGTCGTCCAGTTCCAGCGCCAGCTCACGCACGCGGGCGATGGCGGCGGGGTCCTGGGCGCGGTGCACAATGCCCTCGACCGGCTCCAGCGGAACGCCCAGATCGCGGGCCCAGTCGCGCCACGGCGACCACTCGCGGGCCTGTTTCTCGACCAGCGGCGTGGGGAACTCGGCCAGATAACAGAGCGCGTCCGAGCCGGCGTAGGCGGCGATCTCGTCGGCGACCGGCTCGCGCGTCTGGCTCACGCGGTCGATGGCGGTCGAGGCCAGACGGGTGGCGGGCATGGTCCCGGGCTCCAGGAACTCGCCCTGGGCCGCCCATTCGTCGGCGACCAGACGGGCGGCGGCACCGGTCGGCAGGACCAGTTTCGAATGGGCCGGCGTCTTCGGCGTGCGGCCGTCCAGGGTGACGGCCCAGCCGCCCTCCCCCTCGACCACATCGACCGTCGTCCAGAAGCGCTTCAGCCGCTCCTCGGACTCGCGGAAGCCCTTGCGGGCGGCCACCATGGGATCCAGCGGGGGAATGTGGCTCATCGGGTCTCTCGTCTTCAGGCGGCGCGCATGCGGGCGAAGCCGTCCAGCACCACGTCCAGTTCGCCGAAACTCTTCGCGACATGGCGCGCGCCGCCGGCGATCTGCTCCTCGGCCGTATGGAAGCCCCACGCCACGCCCAGCGGCAGGACGCCGGCGTTGACGGCCATCAGGGCGTCATGGGCGGTGTCGCCGATCATCACCGTCGAGGTCGGTTCCGCGTCGCAGGCGGCCATGGCGGCCAGCAGCATGGCCGGGTCCGGCTTGCCCGGCCCGTCCTCGGCGCAGTGGCTGGAAATGAACAGGTCGGCCCAGCCCTCGCGCGCCAGGTTGCGGGCCACGCCGCGCCGGTTCTGCCCCGTGGCGATGGCCAGCCGCCAGCCGTCGCGGTGCAGGCGGCGCAGATGATCGATGGCGCCGTCGTAAAGCGGCTCCTCATGCCCCTCGGCGTACATCCGGTTGAAGCTGGCCCGGAAGCCGGCGACGAAGCGCGCCAGCCCCTCGGCATCCAGCCCGGGCTCCAGCACCGCCATCGCATGCTCCAGCGACAGGCCGACGATCATGCGAACCCGGTCATACTCCGGCTCGGGCAGCCCCATGTCGCGCGCGGCGTCGCAGGCCGCCCGATGGATCGAGGCCCGGCTGTCGACGAGGGTCCCGTCGATGTCGAAGACTGCGAGGGGGCGGGTCATCGCTGCCGCCTCACGCCCTCGAACGGGTCCTCCCCGTCGCCCTCGTGAGGGTCGAAGCCGAAGTGGGCCATGCCGGCCTTCATCTCGGGGCTCAGCGGCGCCTCGACGATCAGCTTGCCGCCCTTCGGGTGATCCAGCTCGATGCGGCGGGCGTGAAGCTGCAGCTTCAGAGGGCCCGACAGCTCGCGGGATTTCTCGTCGCCGTATTTCGGATCGCCCAGGATCGGATGGCCAATGCCGGCCATATGGGCGCGCAGCTGGTGCGTCCGGCCAGTGAAGGGGCGCAGCGCCATCCAGGCGGCGCGGTGCGCGGCGCGGCTGATGGTCGCGAAGGCGGTCTCGGCCGGCTCGGCGCGCGGATCCTTGCGGTCCGCCGGACGCATCATCTCGAAGTCGTTGATGCCGGTCTTCTTCAACGGCATGTCGATCTGGCCGGCCGAGGGCTTGGGATTGCCGATGACGATGGCCCAGTAGGTCTTCTTCGCCTGACGCCGGGCGAAGGCGCCGGCCAGCCGCTTGGCCGCCTCCGGCCCCTTGCCCAGCAGCAGGACGCCGGAGGTGTCGCGGTCGAGGCGGTGCACCAGGCGCGGCCGGTCCATCCCCTCGCCCCAGGCGCCCAGCAGGCGATCGACATGGCGGCTGGTCTTGGTCCCGCCCTGGACGGCCAGGCCGTGCGGCTTGTTGATCGCGATCACCATATCGTCCTCGTACAGGACCAGCGATCTGGCGAAGGCGATGTCCTTCTCGGTCAGGGTATGGGCGTCGCCCGCCTGCCGCGAGGTGTCGTCCGGGATTGGCGGTACGCGCACCGCGGCGCCGGCGGTCAGTCGCCCCTCGGGCTTGATCCGGGCGCCGTCGACGCGGATCTGGCCGCTACGGGCCATCTTCTGCACCTGGATGTTCGACAGGTGCGGCCAGCGGCGGCGGAACCAGCGGTCCAGTCGAATGCCGTCCTCGGCCTCTGCCACATAGATCGTCTGCACCTCGCGCTTCGGCGCAGCGGGCGGGGTCTCGTCGGTCACAGGGCGGCTCCGAAAGCGCGGCGGGCCAGCATCAGGCCGAGGAACAGGGCGGCGATGGAAAGCACCACCGAAGCGGCGATGTAGCCCCCCGCCATGGCGAAGTCGCGGCGCTCGATCATCAGCGCCGTTTCCAGCGAAAAGGCCGAAAAGGTGGTGAAGCCGCCCAGCACGCCGACCGCGGCGAACAGGCGGATACTCTCGGCCTGCGCCCCGCCCCGAAACGCCAGCCAGCCGGTCAGCAACCCCATCGCCAGACCCCCGACCAGATTGACCGCGAGCGTCCCCCACGGCCAGCCGGAAGCCGGCAGCAATCTCCCCAACCCGTAGCGGGCCATCGCGCCGAGCGCTCCGCCGGCTGCAACGATGAGAAAACGTGTCATGGTGGGGCTTATAGCGCCGATTGCGGCATTGCGAAGGGAGCGTGCATGACCGGTCTTTCGCAATGGATCTGTGTGGCGGCCGGGCTCTGGCTGATCGGACTGGGGATCTGGATGGCCCGCCGCCCTCGGCATGCCCTGACTGTGCTCGCCGCCATGGGCGGCAGTCCGCTGGTCCATTTCGGCGAGATGGCCGTCCGGGCCCTGATCGGCGCCGCGATCATGGGCGCAGCAGCGGGTTCCCGTGCGCCGCTGGTCCTGACCGTGTTCGGCGCCTTCCTGATCGTCTCGGCGGCGGTGCTGGCGATCCTGCCCCGCCGCTGGCACTCAAGCTATTCGCGCTGGTGGGCGGCGCGAATCCCGGAAGCAGCGGTTCGCCTGGTCGCCCCGTTATCGCTGATCGGCGGGGCGGCGCTGATCTGGTCCGTGGCCCCCGCGCAGCTCTCCTGACCGAAACTTCACTTGCCCGGACACAGGGTTAACGGCGATAGCTGAACCGTGGCGCTTCGCGTCATGAGAGAACGCCGTCCTCCCGACGACGCGATCTGCCATAGTGACGGGTGAAGCCCGATTCAGAGGACCGCCGACGCGCATGTCGCACGACGATCATCATCACGCCCCACCACCCCGGCCGCACGACCCGCACGGGCACGGCGCTAACGATGGCGGGCATGGCGGCCACGGTCACGACCAGCGGCTGCAGGCCGCCAATCCTCCGCCGCCCGGGGCGTCCGACCACTCCGACCGCGTGGCGCCCCACCCGACGTCGCACGCGGCCGCCACGCCCCTGCGCAGCGCTGACGGCATCCTGCGTCCCATTCAGGACAGCGAGTATTTCTCGCACGACCCGGCCTCGATCGCCGCGGTGTCTTCGCACATCGACGAGTATTTCAATCAGCCGCTCGACCTGTTCCCGTTCTGGGAAAGCGAGGGCAAGCCGGACCGTTTCCACGTTCTGTTCAGCCGCCAGATCGAGGAACGCTTCCCGGTCGACAGCGACCTGCGCAAACACATTCACGACTACGGCCGTCGCGTCTTCAGGGCGCTGATGGTCCATGTCTCGGTCAAACGCCTGAGCCAGGCCCTAGCCATGGTAGCCTTCACCCTGCTGGCGACGCTGGGCCCGACGTGGTTCACGACCTGGACGGGCTCCGCTCCGATCGGCCTGGGCCTCGCCTTCGGGGCCATGCTGGTGACGGTCGGCGTCTTCTGGGCCGCGCAGGCGATCCTGTTCACCCAGTACCGGTTCCAGCTGGAGAACGACTCCTACGAGTTGTCCCGCGAAATCGTGCAAAGGACCCGCGAGCTTCAGAACCTCTTCACCTCGGCTCGCGCCATGGCCGACCAGGCCGAGACCCAGTACCAGATGGACGGAAAGGGCTGGGGCCAGCGCGCCCTCTACCTGACCCGCCTGACCATGTGGATCGGTGCGCGGATGGAGTACCTCGAGAAGTACGTCCAGATGGAGCTGTGGCGCGTCCGCCGCGAGCGCTACTGGATGCGCTGGGCCCAACGCATCTTCACCCCGCTGGTCCTGATCGTCTGGCTGGCGCTGTTCGCGCTCGAGCCGGCCCCCGCCGACGCCACAGCCTTCCGCGCGTTGCAGGGCGTCGCCGTCCTGCTGGGCGTGCTGGTCAGCTGGCTGTCCTATTTCCGCTGGCGCACCCCGGTCTCGGCCGTACAGGACAAGCTCGGCGTCGAGGGCTGGGTCCGTTACGCGTCCCTGGACGTCGACAACGCCGTCGCCGACCAGGTCCGCCGCGACAAGGAACGTCTGGTCGAATACCGGGCGCTTACCCGCGGGCGCTGATCAACGCAGATTGTCCTGCACCGACCGGGCGTCATAGGCCTCCGGTCGGTCGGGACGGCGGCCGTTGCCCATCACCACTTCCAGCGTGGTCGAGGTCGCCGAGGGACCGCTGAAGTTCAGGCCCACGCCGACACCGACGCCCGAGGTGGAATAGCTGCCGTAGCGGCTCGACCCGCGGCCGGAGCCGTAGCCGATGCCGACGTTCGGGCGGAGGCCGCCGGCGCTGTCGGGACGGCCGTCAGTCCAGCGCTGGGTGACCTCGAACCAGTCATAGCCTTGCGACGTCGTCAGCTGCGCCGCGCGCAGCAGGGCGTAGTCCGCCACAGGCCCCGGTGCTCCCACGCCGCTGTAGGTCACGCGGTAACGGTTGGATTCGATCCGCTGCTCGGCATATCCCTGCCCGCCCGGCGAGGTCTGTGCCCCATAGGGCGCGAGGCTGGCGCAGGCGGCGAGACTCAGCCCGGCCACGGCGATGAGGGGAAGGGTGAGGCGCTTCATGGCGTTAACTCCGTGTGCTGGAGAAAGCGTCGCGAGAGGCGTGGGGTTCCTGACAACCCCTCCACCACCGGCTTCGCCGGCGGTCCCCTCCCCGCTACGCGGAGAGGTTAAACACCGCCTCACCTCTCCATCGAAGATGGGTAGGTGGCTCGACGGCGCAGCCGGCGAGACGGAGGGGTCAGGGTCATGCCCCCAGTCCCGCCGCCGCCTTCAACGCCTCGAAGTCCTCCGGCACGGGCGCCTCGACCGTGCGATAGCCGCCCTCCGGATGCGGAAAAACAAGCTTCGCCGCGTGCAGCATCAGCCTCGGCGCGGGCTTCCCGGCGAACGTCAGCGCGCCGCCATAGCGGACATCACCCACCAGCGGCCGTCCGATCGACGCCATGTGAACCCGCAACTGGTGCATCCGCCCGGTGGCGGGCTCCAGCTCGACCAGGGCTCCCTCTTCCGACGCCGCCAGCGTGCGATAGCGGCTCAGCGCGGCCTGCGCTCCGGGCGTGTCCGGAGTCACGGCGCGCATGTAGCTCTCGCGGCCGATCTCCTGCCGCAGCAACGGCTTGTCGACCGTCCCGGCGGCGGGTTCGGGCGCGGCGGACAGCAGGGCGAGGTAGGTTTTTCTGAACCGCTTCGCCTGCAGCGCCTTGCCGAGGAAGCCTGCCGCGGGCTTTGTCTTTGCGGCCAGAATCACGCCGGACGTGTCGCGATCCAGCCGGTGCACGAGTTCGGGCCGCTTGCCGTTCGAGCGCATGAAAGCCCACAGCAGGTCGTCAAGTGTATGCGCCTTGATCCGCCCGCCCTGGCTGGACAGGCCGGATGGCTTGTTCAGAACGAGGACGTGCGGGTCCTCCAGCAGGACCCACGACCGGACGGCGGCGATCTCGTCTTCGGTCAGGCTGACAGGCTGGCGATCGCTCACGAGGCGCGGGTCTTCGGCGTCCAGCGGATGCGGCCCGAACGGGCGATCAGACCGGTGGCGATGCCGACCACGATGCCCAGCGCCGGTCCGATGATCACCGTGTTGATCAGGATGCGGTGCGCCGCAATGACATTGCCGCCGAACTGGTTCTCCAGGTTGGCGGACAGGCGGGCGTTGAGATGTACGGCCCAGGCCATCAGGATGATCGCCAGACCACCGGCCAGAAGCGCGCGGGCGCGACCCAGCGGGGCAAGCAGCAGAACGATGGCGGCGGCGTAGCTGGCCATGGCGACCATCTCGGTCGCCTGCCCGGCCCCGACTCCCAGCCGATGGCCCACGGCCATCTGGATCAGCACGCCGAAGCCGATCAGGCAGGCGGCGGCGAGAATGAGGGTCAGGCGGGGCGCGGTCACGGTCATGCCGCGAGGCTTACCACGAACCGCGCCCGGCCCAAGCCGTCAGTTCAACGCAGCACGCCCTTCTTCGCCATGGTCCAGGCGTACCAGAGCAGGAAGGCCGCGACCGCCATGATGACGAACGGCATCCAGGCCATCATCTCCATGCCGGCCGTCGGCGGGGGCGGCGGGTCGATCATCTTGCCATAGATCAGGCTGATCAGCGCGCCCAGCGCAGAGGCCGCAAAGGCCCAGACCGCCAGTTTGTTGCGCAACAGCAGCAGGATCGAGCCGATCAGGGCGCCCCAGACGCCCAGGATCCATGGCCCGTACATCCAGTTTGGCATGGCCATGAAATACTCGATCATGGCCTGATCGAAGCCCGACTCCCGCAAATAGGCCTCGCCGCGCGTGGTGGTCTGGATGAAATCGAACGCGCCAAAGCCGTTCCACAGAAGCGAAATCACGCCCACGACCCAGAGGTGCCAGGGCGTCTTTACCGTCATGCTCATTGTTCCCTCCCCGGAGAAAGCTGACGGCGGAAGGATGCGCGCGAACCGGCGTTACGGCAACGGTTACTCGTCGCTTTGGGTCGTCGACTGCTTCCGCGCCCGCATCTCGGCCCAGCGCTCCAGCCGGCCCTTCACCTTGGCTTCGTGCCCCTCGCCCTTCGGCTTGTAGAAGGTCCGGCGCTCCATGCCCTCGGGGAAATAGTTGGCGCCCGAGAAGCCGTCCTCGAGATCGGGGTCGTACTGATAGCCCCTGCCGTAGCCGAGCTCCTTCAGCAGCTTCGTCGGCGCGTTGCGGATGTTGGCCGGCGGCATCAGCGAGCCGGTCTCGTGCGCCGCCTTGCGCGCCGCCTTGTAGCCCTCATAAACCGCTACCGACTTCGGCGCGGTGGCCAGGTGAACCACCACCTGGGCCAGGGCCAGCTCGCCCTCGGGACTGCCGAGGAAGTCGTAGGTGTCCTTGGCCGCGTTGGCCACGAGGATGGACAGCGGATCAGCCTGCCCGATGTCCTCCACCGCCATGCGCACGATCCGGCGGGCCAGATACAGCGGGTCCTCGCCCCCGTTCAACATCCGCGCCAGCCAGTAGAGCGCCGCATCCGGATCGGATCCCCGCACCGACTTATGGAGGGCCGAGATCAGGTTGTAGTGCTCCTCCCGGCTCTTGTCGTACGCAGGCGCGCGCTTCTGCAGGATGCCGGCCAGTCCCTGCACATCAAGCGGCTCGGCGTCGGGCAGGTTGAACAGCACCTCGGTCATGGTCAGCAGATAGCGCCCGTCGCCGTCGGCCAGCGCCAGCAAGGCGTGCCGCGCCTCGGGCGTCAGCGGAAGGGTCCGTTCCTCGTGCGCCTCGGCCCGGGCCAGCAGCTGATCCAGCGCCGCATCATCCAGCCGCTTCAGCACATAGACCTGGGACCGCGAAAGCAGCGCCCCGTTCAGCTCGAACGACGGGTTCTCGGTCGTGGCCCCGACCAGGGTGACGATCCCCTCCTCGACAAAGGGCAGGAAGCCGTCCTGCTGGGCGCGGTTGAAGCGGTGGATCTCGTCGACAAACAGAAGGGTGCTCTGCCCCGCCGCGCGCCGCATCCGCGCCTGCTCGAACGCCTTCTTCAGATCGGCGACACCGGAGAAGACGGCGCTGATCTGCTGGAACTGATAGCCGGCAGCCCTGGCCAGCAGCCGGGCGATGGTCGTCTTGCCGGTGCCGGGCGGCCCCCACAGGATCATGGACCCCAGGCGCCCGGCCTCGATCATCCGCCGGATCGGGCCGCCCTCGCCCAGCAGATGGTCCTGCCCCACCACCTCATCGAGCGTCTGCGGCCGCAGGCGGTCGGCCAGCGGGGCGTCGGGGGCGTGGATGCCGGAGGCTTCAAACAGGTCAGTCATGCGACGCCAGAGATAGGCGTTACCGGCCCGCTTTTCACGCGTTAGTGTGCGGTCAATCGAGGAGATCGACATGGCCGACGACAGCAAGCCTCAGGGCCCGACCCCGGGCGTCACGCCCCATCTGACCATCCCCTCGCGGGGCGGGGCCGCAGCAATCGAATTCTACCAGCGCGCCTTCGGCGCCGAGGAGCTGCGCCGGATGCCGGCCGAGGACGGCGAGCGCCTGATGCACGCGCACCTGATCATCAACGGCGCCAGCGTGATGATCGCCGACGAATTTCCGGAGTTCAACGGCCAGCAGGACATCACTCCGGTCGGCGTGACGATACACCTGCAGGTCGACGACGCGGACGAATGGTGGAACCGCGCCATCCTCGCCGGCGGCGTCCCCCTGTTCCCGCTTGAGGACCAGTTCTGGGGTGACCGATACGGTCAGCTCAAGGATCCGTTCGGCCACATCTGGTCGATCGGCGCACCGATCCGCCGGTGAGCTAGCGGACGAGAAGGATGCCGCGCTGTCCCTGACGTTCGACGGTGAGACGCGAACCGCGAGGCAGGTTGGACAGCTGGTTGATCGATGAGACGGGCCGGTCGTTGACCGCAAGGATCACGTCCCGCGGCCGGACTCCGACGCCCCTTGCCGCATAGCCTCGGCTGTCCACGCCTGCGACGATCACGCCGCTGGCGAACGGGTCTCCGCCCAGCTTGTCCGCAAGCGCGGGGTTGAGCGCGAGAACCTGCGCGCCGGACAGGCCACCCTGCTGGATCGTGGTGGGACGCCCCGTGTCCGTGTTCCCGGGAAGCGGTTGAACCCGCGCATTCACGGTCTGCTCGCGGCCGTCCCGCAACAGGGTCACCTGCACCGCGGAGTTGGGCTCGCGCGTGCCGACGCGGAAGTTCAGCCCCCCCTGGTCGTTGATCTCCACGCCGTCGACGGCGGTGATGATATCCCCGACGCGCAGGCCGGCCCGGTCGCCCGGCCCGTTGTCCCAGACGTCATTCACGACGATGCCGCGAGGACGGTCCAGGCCAAGGCTGCGCGCGATGTCCGCGCTGACCGGCTCGCCGCGCACGCCCAGCCACGGGCGGACGACCGTGCTGGCGCCGCCGACGGCCGAGTCCACCACCCGACGCACCATCGTGGCCGGCACGGCGAAGCCCACGCCGGACGACGAGCCCGAACGCGAGAAGATGGCGGTGTTGATGCCGATCAGGTCGCCGTCCATGTCCACCAGCGCCCCGCCCGAGTTGCCGGGGTTGATGGCGGCATCAGTCTGGATGAAGGAGCCCGAGTCCGAGATGCCCGTCTCGGTCCGGTTCAGGGCGGAGATGATGCCGTTCGTCACGGTCTGGCCGACGCCGAACGGATTGCCGATGGCCAGCACCAGATCCCCGACCTGCTGCTCCTCGCGGTCGTCGATGTTGAGGACCGGCAGACGCTCGTTGACGCCCTCCAGCTGCAGCACGGCGATGTCCGATCGCTCGTCGCCCAGCAGAACGCGGGCGTTGAACTCGCGCCGGTCGTTCAGGATCACGCGGATCTGCTGCATCCCGTTGATCACGTGATAGTTGGTCACCACCACCCCGGTGTCGCGAACGATCACGCCGGAGCCGACGGAACCGACCTGCTGGGCCCGCGGACCCTGTCCGAACATCGACCAGAACGGATCCTGCACCTGCTGGACGCCGCGCGCCGCGATATTGACCACGGCCGGCGCCGCCTCGCGCACGACGGGCGCGAAGCTGGCCTTCATGGCGTTGGCGTCACCCGGGATGACCCGGTTGTCGGCGAACACACCGTCCTGGGCCTTGGAGCTGTCGGCCTGGCCACACGCGGCGAGGGTCAGGGCGAGGGCGATTACGAGCGGGCGGGTCTTCATCGGCATCCGTGTCTTCGAAAGGCTCTGAAACCCCATTCCGCCCGGGATTTCAGGCCGGATCAAGGCCGCTCGATGAACTCTCTGTAGCCTCGTCCCTGCTGGCCTGCCGCGCGACCAGCCATCCGATGACTGCAGCCGCCAGCAGGACCAGCGCCGCGATGTAGAAGGACAGCCCCGGATCGTAGAGACCGCCCACGATCAGGCGCGCCGGCGGGCCGTCGCCCAGCCAGCTCTCCACCCGCTGCGCCAGCCCGCCGAAGCCGCCGCCCGTCGAGTGGGTGTACAGCCAGCCGAAGAAAAGCGGCGACAGCACACCGGCAATGGCGCCCACGCTGGTGTTCGCGCCCTGAAGCTGCCCCTGCTCGTCCTCACCCACCCGGCGCGTCATCAACGCCTGAAGGGTCGGCATCGCCAGGCCCCACAATGCGTTGGGCAGCATCGCAGCAATGAAGGCCCAGCCGGTCGGCGCCCATCCCATCAGCCCGACCCCGATCGTCCCGCCGATCAGGCCAAGCACCATGGTCTTTCGGTCGCCCAGCCGTTTGGTGAATACGCCCGTCAGCCCGCCCTGCACGATCATGTCCAGCAGGCCGACCAGCGCCAGGAGCAGCCCGACCTGGATCGGTCCCCAGCCATATCGCAGCCCCGCGTACAGCACGAAGACCGCCGAGAAGACGTGATGGGCGAAATAGAGAAGGAAATTGACGACTGCGAGCCCCGCGAGTTCGGCGTGGCGCTTCAGCAGGATCAGCGAGCCGACCGGGTTGGCGCGGCGCCAGCTGAACGGCATCCGTTTGTCGGCCGTCAGGCTCTCGGGCAGCACGAGCAGGCCGTAGAGGAAGGCTACGCCGGACAGCACCGCCGCCACCCAGAACGGAACCCGCGGCCCGAGCTCGCCCAGAAAGCCACCCAGCACCGGGCCCAGAACGAAGCCGCCCGAAAAGGCGGCGCCGATCAGCCCGTAGGCCTTCGCCCGTTTCGCCGGCTCGGTGATGTCCGCCATATAGGCGAAGACGGTCGTGAAGCTGGACGAAGTGATCCCCGCGATGATCCGCCCCACGGCGAGCCACCACAGGTTCGGCGCCAGCGCCATCAGCACATAGTCCAGCGCCAGTCCGGCGCAGCTGATCAGGATGACCGGCCGCCGTCCGAACTTGTCCGACAGTGAGCCGATGATCGGCGAGCAGATGAACTGCATCCCGGCCCAGAGGGCCACGAATACGCCGTTGATCCAGCCGGCGTCGGCGTTGGAGCCTACGAACTCGACGATGAGCTGGGGCAGGACGGGAATGATGATTCCCATCGCCACGATATCCAGCACGGCGGTGATCAGGATGAAGGCGAGCGCGGCCCGGCGGACCTTGAGATCGTTGAGGGCGTTCATGGCGAGCCTGTGCGAGGGTCCGGCCTTCTACCGGAAGATCAGCCCCCCGTCGAAGGCCTGTTACGGCGCAGGCCTGGCCATGGCGGCGACCGTGTCCTCCGCGCGACCGTCGCCGGCCGGGGCCGTCAAGCCCAGCAGGCGGGCCAGCAAGGGCTGGACATCCACACTGTCCATGTCCGGCAGGGCGACGCCCTGCGCGAACGAGGGGCCGTGGGCGACGAACAGGGCCCGCATCTCCGTCGCTTCGTTGTCATAGCCATGCGCCCCGCCCCGGATACGCGCCGGATCCGTCCGCTCGCGCGTCCCCGTGGTCCAGCCGGTCTCCGACAGACAGACGATGGCCGGAATACGCGGGTTCGTGCCGTAGGAGAGACGCGCCGGGATTTCGCCCTTGCGCCAGCACTGCAGGTGCGGCTTCTCGCCCAGCAGCGCCGCCTCGACCTCGGCCTCCCTGCCCGCGACCGGGTTCAGGCTCACGACTGCCCCCCAGGCCACCACGTTGACGGCCGACGGGTCGACGTAGTCGTCCAGATAGACCACGCGTTCGCCTGAGACGGCCGCCATGCCGTGGTCGGCGACGATGACCACGTCCGCCTCGATGTTCCGGGCCGCCAGGCCGTCCAGCAAGGTCTTCACAGCGTTGTCGACGTCCGCGAGCACGGCGTTCGTCTCCGGCGCATCGGGCCCGAAATTATGCCCCGCAGTGTCCAGCACGTCGAAATACAGCGTCACCAGCTGCGGCCGCTCCTCCGCTGGCAAGGTCATCCAGCCCAGCAACATGTTTACCCGCGCCATCGACGGCACCGACTGCTCGAACGGCATCCAGTAGGTCGGACGCACCCCCCGGATCGGCGCCTCCGAGCCCGGCCAGAACATCGTGGCGGTGCGCAGGCCGGACTGTTCGGCCGTGACCCAGATCGGCTCCCCCGCGTCGTACCAGATCCGGTCCATGACCTCGGTCCGGTTGCGCAGGGTGAAGGTCCGCCCCGGCAGTTCAGGATCGCGGATCGTGTTGTAGACGAGCCCGTGATGGTCCGGGTGCAGGCCTGTCGCGAGCGTGTAGAAGTTCGGGAAGGTGACGCTGGGCCACGACGGCCTCACCCCCCCCTCGGCGTGGACGCCCTCTCCGGCCAGACGCGCGATGGTCGGCGTCAGGCCGCGCTCCAGATAGTCCGCACGGAATCCGTCGATGCCGATCATGATGACCGGGCGCTGGACGACAGGCGCCGTCATCTGCGCCCTCGCCGCCTCCGATGACGCAAGCAACGCCGAGACGGCGACGATGACGAGACTCAGGCAGCGCAGGGGCATGGGTTACTCCGGAACAGGACGCCGTTGCCTAGCCTGTATCTGCGACACATCGACGACGCTCCTCCGCCTTTCGTCGCAAGCCGCGTTGCAAAACCTTAATGCCACGCTGTCTTGCCACCGGGCGCGGCTCACGCTCAACCTTTGGTCATGACCGCCGTTATTGAAACCCGTGGGCTGACCAAGACCTACGGCTCCGTGCGCGCCCTCGACGGGCTGGACCTCTCCATTCCCAAAGGGGGCATCTATGGCGTGCTGGGGCCGAACGGCGCCGGCAAGTCGACCCTGTTTCGCATCCTGCTGGGCCTGATCCGCCCGACGGAGGGATCCGCCACCCTTATGGGCGGGGTCGTCGGCGACGTGGCCGCGATGCGCCGCATGGGGTCCATGATCGAGACCCCGCGCTTCCCGCCCTACATGACCGCCCGGCAGGTGCTGCGCTGGCTGGCGCTGGAACACGGCGTGGGCGGCGAGACGGACATTCCCTACTGGCTGCAGCGTGTCGGCCTGACCGAAGCGGCGGACCGCAAGGTGCGCGGCTTCTCCGTCGGCATGATGCAGCGCCTCGGCGTCGCCGCCTCGCTGATGAGCCGGCCCGAGCTCGTCATCCTCGATGAACCCACGAGCGGCATGGATCCGCCCGGCATTCAGGAGATGCGCGCCCTGATCCGCGCCCTCGCCAGCGAGGAGGGGGTCACCGTCGTCCTGGCCAGCCACCAGTTGCTGGAGGTCCAGCGCGTCTGCGACCGTGTGGCCATCATGAACAAGGGCCGCCTCGTTCGCGAGGGCTCGGTCAACGAGTTGACCGCCACCGGCGAGCGTCTTCGCCTGGCCGTGGGCCAGACCGATCAGGTCCTCTCGATCCTCGGCGACAAGGGCGTCCGCGACGGGAGTGGCGTGCTGGCCACAGTCACCCGGGCCGACGGCCCCGGCCTGATCAAGGCCCTCGTCGAGGGCGGCATTGATATCCACGAGGCCCGCTGGGTCGGCGCCGACCTCGAAAGCATCTTCTTCACCGAAACGGGCGCCGTGCAGACCCCGGAGGCCGACCATGCTCGCTGACGCCATTCGCGCCGAGGGCTATCGGCTCACGAAAAATCGCACGGCCCTGCTCTGGAGCACCCTCTTCGTCCCCGTGATGAGCATCGTATTCGGCGCTCTCGGGGCCTTCTTCCTCAAGTCCAGCCAGGCCCGGATCGAGGTCGATTCCAAGATGCCGCCGCAGGTGCTGGAGATGCTGTCCAGCGCGCCGATCAACGTGGCCCAGGCCGTGGTCGATGCGGCGGCCAAACTGGATGGACCGCCGCTGCTGCTGTTCGTCCTGATCGGCGCGGCCACTCTGTACGCCGGCGACTATCGCTGGGAGACCTGGCGGCTGATCAGCGCCCGGAACTCGCGCACCAACCTGCTGCTCGGCAAGCTGGTCGTGGTCGGACTGCTCATACTGGCGGCCCAGGTCCTGCTGCTGGTCGGCGGCCTGGTCGAGGTCCTGATCCGCGGAACGATACTCGCCCGCCCTCTGGTCTTCGAGGCGACCGGCCAGATGGTCGGCCAGTTCTTCTCGGTCGCAGCGATCAGCTGGCTGGGCGCGATCCAGTTCACGATGATCGGGATGCTGGCCGCGGTTCTGACCCG
Organism: Caulobacteraceae bacterium; assembly: GCA_052441165.1. Classification (GTDB taxonomy): domain Bacteria; phylum Pseudomonadota; class Alphaproteobacteria; order Caulobacterales; family Caulobacteraceae; genus Brevundimonas. The sequence continues at coordinate 45,844 of JBQVQW010000020.1, forward strand.
TTCACTGCTGGCCGGCCTGTTCGTTCCGATCGTGATCGGCGTCGCAACGGCCCTGTCGCCACAGCTTCTGGCTGGCGCCGGCATCGAACCGGACAGCTGGCTGGCGGTCCTGGTCAACCCCGGCTCGGCGATCGACGCGCTCAAGGCCGCCGTCTCGCACAATCCGGGCGCGCCGCCCCTGCCCGACGGTCTCCTGCCCAAGGCTATCGTCAGCCTGGCGCTCTGGCTTCTGGCGCCGCTGGCGGCCGCTCTCGCCCTGTTCCAGCGGCAGGATCTGTCGAAGGAATAAGGGGCTACAGCGCCTTCTCCATGAAGACGTCGGCCCGCGCATACGGCGTGGGCCGGGGCGGCAGGTCGACGAAGCCGAAGCTGAGATACAGCGCCCGCGCGGTCTTCAGCGTGCTGCTGCTCTCCAGATAAAGCCGATGGGCGCCCGCTTCCCGCGCGGCGGTCTCACAGGCCTCCAGCAGCCGACGCGACGCCCCCTGACCCCGGGCCGCCGGCGTGATGGTCATCTTGGCCACCTCGAACCCCCCGTCATCCATCGCCATCAGGGCGCAGCACCCGACGGGCGCACCTTCCACCTCGGCCATGAAGATATGCCCACCGGGCTGCAGGATCGCCGTTTCCGGATGATCCAGCACCTTGTGATCCTTGGCCTCCACGGCGAAGCCGCCCTCATGCAGCCAGTCGAGATTCAGCTGCTTCCACGCGGCGGCGTGGCGGGGTTCGTATGAAACGATGCTCAGGGTCATGACGGGGCTGTAGCGCGGATCGCGACCATAGAAAAAGGCCCCGTCGCAACCGCGACGGAGCCTTCTTCAGCCCCTTGAGCGATGAAGCCGATCAGGCCTCGTCGTCGCCCTCGAAAACCTGCACCGGGCCCGAATCCTGGCCCTTGGCGTCCACGTCGCGATCGACGAACTCGATCACGGCCATGGCGGCGTTGTCGCCGTGACGGTAGCCCGCCTTCATGATGCGGATGTAGCCGCCGTTACGTTCGGCGTAGCGCGGGCCGATCGTCTCGAACAGCTTGCCGACCTGCGGCACGTCGCGGACCTGGCTGATCGCCTGACGGCGAGCGTGCAGGTCGCCCTTCTTGGCGAGCGTGACCAGCTTCTCGACGAAGGGACGCAGTTCCTTCGCCTTCGGCAGGGTGGTCGTGATCTGCTCGTGCTTGATCAGCGAGGCAGCCATGTTGGCGAACATGGCCTGGCGGTGGCTGACGGTACGGCCGAGCTTACGATAGGCGGCGCCGTGGCGCATCGGGGTCTCTCCTACTCAACCCTGGTTTCCGCATACCTGTGCGGACCTGGGGCTCTGTCATTCTAACCGCTCCGCGACCCGAACCGGGCCATGGGCGGAGGGTTGAAACTAGATCTGGTCGTCGAACTTCTTGGCCAGGTCTTCGATGTTTTCGGGCGGCCAGTTCGGCACGTCCATGCCGAGGCTGAGGCCCATCGTCGCGAGAACTTCCTTGATCTCGTTCAGCGACTTGCGGCCGAAGTTCGGGGTGCGAAGCATCTCGCCCTCGGTCTTCTGGATCAGGTCGCCGATGTAGACGATGTTGTCGTTCTTCAGGCAGTTGGCCGAACGGACCGACAGTTCCAGCTCGTCCACCTTCTTCAGCAGGGCCGGGTTGAACGGCAGATCGGGCTTGCCGTCCGACGCTTCCACAGCCTTCTTCGGCTCGTCGAAGGTGATGAAGATCTGGAGCTGGTCCTGCAGGATGCGCGAGGCATAGGCCACTGCGTCAACCGGCGAGACAGCGCCGTTGGTTTCGACCTCGAGGATCAGCTTGTCGTAGTCCAGCGACTGGCCCTGACGGGTCGGCTCGACGCGGTAGGCGACGCGCTTGACCGGCGAGTACAGGGCGTCGACGGCGATCAGGCCGATCGGCGCGTCTTCCGGACGATTGAACTCCGAAGCCACATAGCCCTTGCCGTTCTGAACGGTCAGTTCCATGCGCACCGAAGCGCCGTCGTCCAGGGTGCAGATCACGTGATCCGGGTTCAGCACCTCGATATCCGACGGGACGTCGATCTGGCCGGCGGTCACCGCACCGGGGCCCGTGGCGCGCAGGGTCATGCGCTTGGGACCTTCGGCGTGCATGCGCAGCGCCAGTTGCTTGATGTTCAGCACGATGTCGACAACGTCTTCCCGCACGCCTTCCAGCGACGAGAATTCGTGGACCACACCGTCGATCTGGATGGCCGTCACCGCCGCGCCTTGCAGCGACGACAGGAGAACGCGGCGCAGGGCGTTGCCGAGCGTCACGCCGAAACCGCGTTCCAGGGGCTCGGCGACCAGGCGCGACTTGCGCTGGGGGTCGGAGCTCGCCTCGATCTGCGGCTTCTCGGGACGGATCAGCTCTTGCCAGTTACGTTCGATCATGGATGTCCCTCGAAAACGGAGTTCGCCGGTCCCTCGCTCCTCGTCAGGGCGTCAGGACCGGCGGAGTAATAGTCGGTCGGGTTCGCTTAGACGCGGCGGCGCTTGGGCGGACGGCAACCGTTGTGCGGCATCGGAGTGACGTCGCGGATGGTCGTGATGGTCATGCCGACGGCCTGCAGGGCGCGCAGGGCCGATTCACGGCCGGAGCCGGGACCCGAGACGTTGACTTCCAGCGTCTTGACGCCGTGCTCGGCGGCCTTCTTGCCTGCGTCTTCAGCAGCCATCTGGGCGGCGTACGGGGTCGACTTGCGCGAACCCTTGAAGCCCATGTGACCGGCCGACGACCAGGAAATCGCGTTTCCTTGCGCGTCGGTGATGGTCACCATCGTGTTGTTGAAGCTGGCGTTCACGTGGGCCACGCCCGACGTGATGTTCTTGCGTTCGCGGCGCTTAACGCGACCCGGTTCCTTGGCCATCGGTCAGCTCTTTCTCTTACTTCTTCTTGCCGGCGATCGGCTTGGCCGGACCCTTGCGGGTGCGAGCGTTCGTATGCGTGCGCTGACCGCGAACCGGCAGGCCCTTGCGGTGACGCAGGCCGCGGTAGCAGGCCAGGTCCATCAGACGCTTGATGTTCATCGAGGTCTCGCGACGCAGGTCACCCTCGACGGTGTGATCCTTGTCGATGGTCTCGCGGATCTGCAGCACTTCGGCGTCGGTCAGTTGATTGACGCGACGGGCGGCTTCGATACCGACCTTCGAGGTGATGTCCTTGGCGGCCGCCGGGCCGATGCCATGGATGTACTGCAGCGCGATTTCGACGCGCTTGTTGGTCGGGATGTTGACGCCAGCGATACGGGCCACGAAGCTCTCCAGATACGCGTGTGCGGACGCAATAAACGCTCCGGTCAACAGACCAGGAGCGTGTCGCGCCCTTCGCGGAAGCGGGCCTTATACAGGGGATTCATTTTCCGTCAACGGGCAAGGACGGCTGAATCGCCGCCCGACCGCTTTCATCGCCCTCGACGCGAGATCGAGACGTTGACCGTCACCCGCATCCCGCCGACCGCCTCGCCCGCCGTGTTGCGGGGCGGGCGGAAACGGAAGTGACGTTCCGCGATCTGCACCGCGGACGGGCCGATGCCCATGCCCTGCGGCGATTCCTCGACGACCTGACAATCGCGCAGACGGCTGTCGAGGCCGATCTCGCATCGCACGCGGGCCTCGGCGGCCAGCCTGCGCCGGCGGACCTCCGGCGGCATACCGTCGAAGATCTCCTGCTGGCTGGCCCCGCGCACGATCATCGGGCCGAAGCCCGAGCCGGGTCCGTCGCCCGCGCCTATGCCCGTGCCGGTCCCGGTCCCCTGCCCGCCCTGCCCCATGCCCGGCGTTTCGGAGGCCACAGGCGCCACGCCCACCACCAGCGCAGGCTCCGGCGCCTGGACGCGCGGGGCC
>JBQVQW010000021.1:0-46728 GCA_052441165.1 Caulobacteraceae bacterium
CGTTCGCTCTGAGCCAGGATCAAACTCTCAGGTTGAGTTGACTTCTGACCTAAGCTTCGGACCGCCATCAAGGCGTCCTGGCATTAGTTCTACGTATTCTTGACGAGATCCCACGATCGCCCGATCCAAAGACCAGACGACATGGTGTATCTTTTCAAAAAGACCGCAGTTGTCAGTGTCGACATAGAACCCCGAAGGGTTCCGCAAGGACACCGCCGCCTGCGTTTCTCTTTCCAGATCAACGATTTCAAAGACCCAGAGCCGCCTCAGCAACCCCACCACTTTAACGCCCGGTGACGGCGGAGGCGGCTATCTAGAGAAGGCCGATCCTCATGTCAACCGGGCTTTTTGAGCCATTTCGCAGAGAGAAGATCGAGACCTTCAGACCGCAAAAAACCGCCGTGAGGAAAGCCGAGAGGCTTGCCTCTGTGTTCGTTTCCGACGATTCGATTGGAGCGCGGAACCTAACCAAACCGCCTTCGGGAAGCAAGAGCCTTTCGGTTCTTTTTTCCCGGCGGGCTGGGAGAGTTTCGTCTCCGCGGCCCCGGCGGCCGGCCCGTTTCCGAGCGAGGCGGCGATATACGCAGCGGCCATTTCGGGCGCAACCCGATTCCGTCGAAAGTTCCGAACTTTCTCACCGATCCGGACTCTTCCGAATGGAGCGCTCCGGAGGCGTCAGCCCGCAGATATATATGTACGCAGGGATTCCGCCTCGGCCGCGCTCTCGGCGATCTGGCATTTGACCACGTCGCCGATGGAGATGACGCCCACGAGCCGACCGCCCGCGCGCACCGGCAGATGCCGTATCCGGCGCTCGGTCATACGGGTCATGAGAATCGCGACCGTCTCGCCCGGCTCGGCGAAAACCACGCTGGACGTCATGAAGTCAGCGACCGGACGCTCCAGGGCGCCATGCCCTCCCCTCGCCACGGCGCGGATCACATCCCGTTCGGACAGCACGCCGACGACATCGTCCCCGTCACAGACGATCACGGCCCCGACGCGCAGGCGGTCCAGTTCGACGCAGGCCTCGGCCAACGTCAGCTGAGGCGCGACGGAATGAACCGCGCTCCCCTTGTCCTTCAGGATTTCGGCGACAAGCATCCGGATCTCCCTCCCGTGCAGGGCGCGACCCGCGGACGGGCCGCTTCAACCGACAGCGTCGCGCGAATCCGGTCCCGAATCAAACTTCGACGCCCCGCCGAAGAGCTTCGCCCAAGGCCCGATGGCCAGAAGACCGAAGACATAGCCCACGGCATGGGCCTCCCAGGCGATTCCTCCGGCATCGACGCCCGGGGCGAAGCCGATCAATCCCACCGCCAGATTGACTGCCATCAGGGCGATGGAGGTGCTGAGCACCCGTCTGTCCTTCAAACTGCGCAGTCGCCCGTTCCTTCGCCCGAGCAACCGGATCGCCGCGCCGGTCAGACCGAAGACGGCCCCGGACGCCCCCACCATCAGGGCGTCGCTGCTCAGATGGATCAGGCCATAGCCCAGGGCCGCCACGACACCGCACGCCATATAGAAGCCGACGAAGGCCAGTCCGCCCCTCAGGCCGGGGAACAGCCGCGCCACCGGAGGGGCGAAAGCGAGAGCGCCCAGCGCATTCATCAGCGCATGGCCCCAGCCGGCGTGCAGGAACATCGCCGTGACCAGGCCGGGCCACCAGCCGCCGGCCGTAAGGGTGTCGGGCCGGAAGGCGAACCGGAGCCAGTTATAGTGGACCTGTTCCTGGACGAGATTGAGCGCCGGGATCGAGGCGACGACCAGCAGCGCCGCCAGCGGGGCGTTGAAGATCGGCTCGGAAGACGCCCGGGGCGGAGGCGGGGTCGGTACGGGTTCGGATGACATTGCAGCGAATTACCGCAAGTCGGTGACTGGAAAGCGGTTCTTTTCAGAGGCGCGCAAGGCCGATCCCGATATCAATGGGTTAGGGGTCGGCCACTTTCCGACTTGGCGTTTAAACGTCAACCGCAGTCGGACGGTTTCGGCGGCTTCAGCCGAGGACTTGACGGCCCCCTCGGACAGCAGAACGCCCCGGCGTCATTATCCGCCGGGGCGCTCCTCGATCGGTCAGGCGGGCGGAAGGCCCGACACCCGCCGGACCGTCAGCCGGATCAGCTGAAGGCGGCGGCCGAAACGGTGACGTTGCCGGTCGCCGGCACGGCCGTGACGGTCAGGACGCGGAAGGCGGCGTTCGCAGCGGCGATCAGATGGATCACGTCGCCCACCTTCAGGAAGCCGCGCACGTCGTTGAAGTAGCCGGCGGCCACGGCGGTCGCGACGCTGTCCGCGCCGGCGTTGTAGTGCCAGAGCTGTTTGGTGGTCGCGGCGCCGGCGACGGCGTTCATGTTCGAGATCTTGCTGAGCTGGGTCTTGTTGAGGGCCATGGCGGCGATGCTCCGGTCAGAACGATCGCCGAGGCGATCCAGGAGCTTCAGGATCGCGCCCGACTGTCCACGGCAACGCGAAGCGATGTTCTCTTTTCGTTCTTGACGGCCGCCCGTCTCCCGGCGCACGAGTCCGCCCCGGTCGGTTGGCGCTGAACAGAGGACGAGACGATGAACCGGGACGACGCCTTCGCGGCCGATCTGCCGCGGCTGGATCAGGAGCTGCAGGACCGCCAGACCGTTGAGCAGCTGACCGCGATCGCGGCGGAGCTGATCACCAAGGGCTCGGAAGCCCGCGCCGGCGTGACCGCCCTGCTGCGCGAGATCCATGAGCGGGATCCGGGCGTCCTGCCCCGGATGCGAGACGGCCTGCAGCTGGCTCGCCTGCAGCGAATGGGGCCGTCGACGGCGCACTGACCGCCATGGGCATGAACAAGAGCGCCGACGTGCTGTGTCGGCCGCCGACGCCGTCGGACGCGCTGACGGTCGGCGAGATGATCGAGCGGAACTGGACGATCACAGCGTACTGCCCGCGGTGTCGCGTCCGGCTGCATGTCGATCTGCGCGCGCTGGTCCAGAGCGTAGGGCCAGACTATGTCCTGTGGGGCCGCACGCCGCGCTGCCGGGTCTGGGTGCAGTGGGACCTCGATCGACGATGCCCTGCGCGGGTGTCGTTCCATGCGCAGTCCAGCATCAAGGGGTCGGCTGTCGAGATGAAAGGCGGACGCTGGATCGACGAGGTAGCCCAGCTGCGCAGCCAGGAGCGGACGTTCGGGCGCTAGCTCCCTTGGCCTGCGCCATCAGGCGAACCTGCGCCAGCCTTGTATCCTGCGGCGAAACTACCGGGTCCGGCCTTCGCATGCGCGCCCAGAGCCGTTCCGCTTTCGGCGGGCCTCCAGACTGCGTTTCCGTTGGCGTCGGTAGCGCCGAGAATGACAGTGTCATCACCGACCTCAAGGTCGGGAGGAACGATACCCGCCACGACAGACCTGTTGCCCACTTTGGTCATCGTCCTGATCCTTCGTCCTATGTTCGCGCCCGCCCAGATGAAGAGGATGCCGGCGGCCGAAATCGCGACCAAGCCCCACGGCCCCAGATCCAGAAGAGCGGGCAGCGCCCCAAGCACGGCGCTCAGAAGCAGTTTCCCGAACTCGACAAGCCATCCACCCATGAGGGAAGGTTAACACGTTTCCCGTGCCGACCGTGAGTCGGCGATTGAAGGTCGAAAGGCGCTATTGATGAAGCCTGCCGCCATAGAGAAAGCCAAAGGCCGCATCCGGGTTGCGCAACTTCACCTATCGATGGCAGCCGATGCGAATTCAGATCAGGAGTTCGACGATGCCTGGTTCGTGTTCCTCACGGCTTGGAAGGGCGTCTACACCGTCCTTGAACAGGGGGCGAAGGGAAGCCCCAGCTCGATGCAATGGTTCGGAGGACGGAAGGCAGAGCGGAAGCGAACACCCTATCTGCAGTACCTGTTCATCGCTCGGAACGACGAAGAACACGGCCTCGGCAAATCGATCAGCCAAGGCAGGCAAGGCAGCCTCAAGCTGGTCCCGCCTACGAACCCCGACGGTCAGACGCGCGTCAGATACACTTGGGAGCACGATCCAACCGGCCGATCGGGACGGATCGAGCTCGTGTCAGAGATCCGGGGCTCGCTCCTGAGCGACGTGAAAGATAGAGAGGGCCGTAAGGTCGAGCCGCCCTGGGTTCTGGTCGAGGGCCGCTACGTCTACGCGCCACTCGATATCGGCGAGATGGCCCTAGAATATGCCAGCTCGATGGTGGCGGAAGCCGAGATACTCGCGGCCTCTAACCCGCCCTCCCCCTGAACTCGCGTACCGTGCCGTCGGCGCTGATCGTGGTGATGCTGACCTCGCCGCGTCGGTCGGCGGGGATGGCCTGCAGCACCAGGCGGGCCAGTTCGTTCTTCGACGAACCGGCCGGGCCATGAAGCACAGCCGCGTTACCGTGGTGACTGATCTCGATCGACAGGTCGGCCGGCAGGGGGGCGCCCGTGGCGATCTCGCAGGCGCGGGCGAAAAGATCTTGGGTCAGGAGCTTGTCCGTCATGGTCTGGCGTCTCCGCAGGCTTCATCGGTGTGGAAGGTGATCAGCCGCGACAGCTGGTTCGCCGTCGCGCCGGCATAGGTCGCCAGACGGATCACCGCCGCGCGCGCCTCCGGCGTCAAGGACCCGAGCACCGTCGCCGGCAGGCCCGTCGGAGCGGCCGGACAGCGCAACAGCTCGGCCGGCGGCCGCTCGGCCGGAGCCTGACGCACCACCACGACCGGCTCTGGCGGCGCCGGCTCAGCAGCCCGGTGCGCGCAGGCCTGCAAGCTCGTTGACAGCACAAGCCCAGCCAGGGCCGACACGGTCATCCTCGATCGCAGCATTGGCCGCCTCCATCCTTGCGACGGCGTCGGCCGTGCGTTTCGACATTTCGGCCGCCAGAGCGGCGTCCACCTGTTCCTTGCCGTGCTGGCGCTCCATCGCGCCCAGCACGGCGTCCAGAGACCCGTTGGCCAGATCGCCCTCGATCCGGCCCAGCCGGTTCGCCTCGCCCAGACACCGCGCCGCCCATGCGTCCCGATCGGCCAGCGGCGCGCCCTCGGCCGGAGCGGTGACGTTCAGCGCCGCGCAGACCGTGTCCGAGTAGCCCAGCAGTTTCGCCGACGTCGTCCGGGCATTGGCCCTGTCGATCGCGGCCGCCTGCCACTGAATGTAGAAGGCCGCCGCCACGGCCAGCGCCAGCAGCAGCGTCAGGATCTTGCGGTTGGCCCTGGCGGTCGCGATGGCGGCGGCGATCATGGCGCGATCCCCGCCGTGTAGACCGTGCGGCCTTTCACCTTGCGGGCGGTCAGAGCCTGCATGCGACGGCCGGGACCGAAGCCGACGTGGACCCAGTCGCCGAACTCCTCGATGACCTGGTCGTAGACCTTGAGATTGCGCGCGAGGAAGGCGGCCACTTTGGCGGGGGAGCCGAAGCCGGGACAGACGAAATCCACCGCCTGACCGGTCATGTGCGCGCTGTTCGTCGAACCACCCACGGCCTTGTTCACGGCGGGGCTGCGATAGCCGGACAGGATGCGGATCGGGTGGCCGCCCAGCAGGGAGCGGACATGCTCCATCCGGTCGGCCGTCAGGATTAGCTGATCGACCATGGGCCCCGGCGGAGTGTTGTCGATGCCCTTGCGGGACGCCGTGGCGCTGGCCGTCATCTCGGCGAGAGTGAAGTGGGCGGAGAGGCGCTGGTTCATGCTTCGGGTTCCGGGCTGGACGTCGACGCACCGGGGCGCTTGCCCCAGCTCTCGGCGATGGATTTGACGATGGCTGGCAGGCCGCTGATCATGCTGACCCCGGCGTCGACCGCCGCCTGACGCCAGGCGTGCAAGGCCTCGAAGGCGAGGAAGGCGATGAAGAAGCCGATCACGTCGCCGACGGCTTCGGGCCAATGAAAGACCGCCGCGACAGCCAGCGAGACGAAGTGGAAGACGATCACGCTGACCGTCCACTGGACAAAACGTGTCCGCATCCCGAGGCCCGGACGCATCATCTGCGCCACCATCGCGCCCAGGGCGCCGGGCACGAACGGCTCGGCCTCGCGCCAGACGGCGTGCAGGACCTCGAAAACCTGCGGCTTCCAGCCGGCCATCACGCCGGATCCAGTTCGGGCGCCACGCTGGTGAAGCCGCTGATCGCGCCGGCGCGCACGAAGGCGTGCGGGCCGCCGACGCCGCCCTGGATGCCGCACTGGATCGCGCCGCCCTCGCAGTTGCGGAAGCTGACGACGTGGCGGACGGCGCCCGCGTGCGACTTGATGAACTGCACCGCCACGAAGGCCGGGTCGAACCAGCAGTCCTCGTACTCCAGCAGGCCCGCGTCCGTGGTGCTCGGCACCGTGTGCCAGACCGAGTGCGGCGCCGTGCCCGCCCCGCGCTGGAAGACGCAGCGGCGGATCAGGACATGCAGGCCGTTCGAGATCGCCCCGCCGATGCCGGCCGAACTGCCGGTCAGGCCGTGCGGCTCGAAGGTGTGGTCCTCGATCGCGACCGTGTGGAAGTAGCGCAGGATGGCCGGGCCGGAGCCACGACGGGGCATGGTGTCGCCGTCGATGTGGCCGCAGTAGCCCGAGCCGAGGTTGATCGACTTGCCGCCCTTCAGGCCGCCGCCGACGTTGATCTCCATCACCGGCGCATCGCCGCCCGACGCCATGCGCAGGATGCCGGTCGGCGGCAGGACCAGCTGGCTGAAGTGCGGGAAGACCAAGCCTTGCGAGATGCCGCTGACGGTCACGGCCGTGATCGTCTCGTCGTGATCGCCGTCGATCACCTCGATCCGGCGCGGCGTCAGGGGCGTGGACAGGTCCGAGTTCGGGTAGGTCGATCGGGCGATGACCGACCCGTCGTCGATCAGCAGGCTGTCGAACGCCGATTGTACGCTGGCCTCGGTGCCGCCCTCCCCTGCGATCAGGGTGGAGACCGGCTTGAACTCGCGCAGCAGCGCCGCCAGCGCCGACGGCGGACGGTAGAGGCTCGCCTCGATCCCCGACGACGACAGGCTGCCGGCCAGTCCGCCCAGCAGGTCGTTCCAGCCGTGGTCGTTGACCTTGTCCCAGTCGATCTTCAGCGCGACGAGAACGCCCTGATAGCCGGGCTGCACCGCGCCGTTGGCGACATTGGTCAGCAGGACCACGCCGGGCGCCGTGGCGGTGTCAATGTTGGTCCGCGACCAGTAGGCGACCAGATTGCCGGCCGCGTCATAGGCGTTCAGCTTGGCCCATTTGTTGAACGGCGGGCCGTAGTCGTAGAACTCGCGCCGCAGGTAGATGCCCTCGAAATCGAAGACGCCCCACACGCCGGCGGCCGTCACCGCATCCAGCAGCAGCTGATCCGTCACCGACGTCCGGAACACGCGCACGCCGGCCTCGACCTTCTCCAGCCGGGTCTCGACGATGGTCAGGGTCGCATCGCCCACGCGGGTGAAGCCGCTGGACGCCACGTCATAGCGGAACCGCCCGGCGTTCTTCACCGTGGCCGAGGTCTTCGGATCGGTGTGCGTGCCGGTGTCGCTGATCGGCACCTCGGCCGCCAGCCCGTCGGTGAAGTCCGCGTCGTCGAACGCCGCCAGTTCCGCCCAGGTCGATGCCGACAGAACCCCGCCCGCCTGTCCTTCGGACAGGCCCTCGACGGTGGCGGCCAGCGTCGCCAGGGCGTCGGCGCTCGCCTTGCCCGCGACGGTCGTGGCCAGCGCGGTCACCGCGGACTGGTTGGCCTTGCCGGATGCCAGCGCGGCGGTCGCGGCCGATAGCGTATCGGTCTCGGCCTTCTTCGCAAGGGCGATGCCGCCCTGCGTCACGCCGTCGTGGACCGCCACCCGCTTGTTCACCACGTCGTGCGTCAGGCGGCCCGAGGGGCGCACCGCCGTGGCCGGACTGTCCGTGACGCCCGCGATCAGCGCGGGAACCGTCAGCCTACCCATCCATGCCTCCGTCGAAGTTCTGGCCCGAGCCGTCGACCCCATCCAGGCCGCCGTCGAAAATGTTGTCCCCGCCCACGCCGGTGATGGCGTCGACGCCCAGCACCACGGCCTCGCCGGTCGGTGCGATGGTCAGGATCCCGGACACGCCGGGCAGAGGGGCGGCGGTCTTCACCTCGCCCGACGGGCCGAACACGACGGCGCCATTCGCGCGCGTCGCCGCCGGGGCCAGCTCGAGGCCGGCTTCACCCGGCGGGACGGCCAGCGTCCGGCGAAGTTCGCGCCGATGCTCCTGCAGTTGCGCCTGTGCGCCGACGGCGTCGCCTTCCAGCGTCGCCGACCGCGTGGCCCCGTTGGGCGTGTGCTGACGCAGGCGCGCGGGCGACAGCGAGGAATAGACGAAGCATCGGTCGCCGGCCTGGGCCGGGGTCGCCAGCCGACAGGTGAAGGCGCCCTCCGTCAGGTTCACGGCCGAAACGCTGACGCCCTGGAGAACGGCGACCTCGCCCGCGCGCTCGCGTCGGAAGCGCAGCGCGGCGGGGTCGATCAGCGGAAAGTCCGCGGGGAAGTCGGTCTGGCCGGCCGTTGCGATGAACGGTCCAGCGATCCGGTCGTTTTCGGGCAGTTCGGCCATGACGCGACTTTGCGGTCACGCCGGACACGGCAACGCGGCTCTATTCGGCTTCCATCGCCGTCAGCGCCGCGCTGAGATCGGGCGCGCGAGCGGGCGCGTTCTCGCCCTGCGGCCACCACTGTTCCTGTCCGGTCTCGCGCTCCATGCGCCGCCGGCGTCGATCGAAAGCGTCCTGGGCGTCGGGATCCAGCGCGCGCTGCAGGTTGTCGCCCACCAGTCGGGTGAAGGCGGCCCGGCTCCACCACTGGCTGGCCAGCGGATTGTAGTTGGTCAGAAACTGCGCAGCCTCACGGCCCGGACGGGCGTCGCCAACCGCATCGCCGAGCGTCTCGCCGTCCAGAATACCGCCACCGATCTCCAGCAGATTGCCCCCGGTCAGACCCCACGCGTCCGATGCCAACTGCCCTCCCGGGCCGACTGCCGTGACTGGCGCCGTCTTTCCATTCCGCGCCTGCGCGGCGTAGAAGAAATCGCCCAGAATGCCGAGGCCGCCGCCTTGAGCGAGAGCCGCCCCCCAGAAAGCGGCGTTGTCCATGGGCCGAGGATCATTCCCCTTCGCCATGTCGCGCAGCTGAATGTTCACTGCCCCGCCCAGCGTCAGGAAGATCAGCGCTCCCGTCGCTGTCATCGCGACATTTGCCAAGGCGTTTCCGCCCGTCACCCGAGCCTGCAGCGCGATCTCCTGCGCATAGAGGCTGGTCAGGGTTGCAGTGAAGCCCTTGAACATCCCTAGCGATCGCTGAAGCTCGCCCATCCACGTTCCGGGCCGCTCAGTCGCCCAGTAGCCACGGGTTTCCAGCGTCGTTTCCGGGCTGGTGAAGCGGGTCTCCATCTCGATCGCTTCGCCCAGGCGCGCCGCCAGTTCCGGCTGGGCGACATTGCCCGGCAGCAGGAAGGCCGCGCCCTTGCGAGGCTCGAAGGCCTCCGAGGCCCGCATGATCGTCCAGTCCGCCTCGGTGAAGCCGCGAGCGTCCAGCCAGCGCGCCAGCGCCTGATCCTGTTTCGATCCGCCTTGCAGATCTCTCAGGGTCCGATCGCGGACGTCGTGCAGCGCCCCCATCAGCTCGAACCGCAGGGAGCGCTTGCGCGCGGCTACCAGCCCGGTCAGGCCCTGCATCCGGATAGCCGCTGCCGGCAGGCGACGGGCGAAAGCGTTCATGCCGCCTTCCACCTTTGCGCCGACGGACATCAGGCGAAGATTGTCATGGCTGGCGCGCACGAAACCGTCCGTCGCCTGCTCGATGATGAAGCCGGTCCGCCGAGCCATCGCGCGCTCTTCGGGCGACGCCAGCAGGCGGACCAGCTGGCCCATGTCGCCGTTGCGATCCAGACCGCTGAATTGGCGCGCCATCCGGCCGAATGTGAAGCCGGAGCCGATCTCTCCCAGCACGGCCGAGCCCAGCATGATGCCTGTCAGAGCGCCCCGGACCGTCGATGCGGCCGTCGAAAGCTGGCTGTTCACCGGCATGTTCAGGTCGCCGTTGTAGTGGCCCAGCATTCGCTCGGCCTCCAGCAGCATGCCTTCGGCGCGATCCTTGGCTCCGACCACGCCCGCCGCCTCTTCCAGCGTCGCCTCGCGGCGGGCGAACTCCGCCAGCCACTGGAACTGATGACGCGGGTTGGGCCCGAGGATCTGCAGCTGGGCGATGTCGCTGGCCATGCCGTCCAGATGACCCATCATCGCCTGGAAAGGATCGCCCTCGCCGAAGTCGCGCTGCGCCGCCATCCAGTCGTCGGCCGACTTGAAGACCAGGAACCGCTCCTCGCCGCGCTGTTTCGCCAGCACGCCCTGCCCCAGCCTCTCGCCGGGCTTCGCCTTGCTGGCCCCGCCCGTGACGATCGAGGACCAGACGTCGCCCAGCGTCGCTCGCAGGCGGGCGTCGGTGAAGGGCTGGCCGGTCACGCGGTCGATCATGGCGGCGCGGTTCAGACGCGGCAGGATCGCCTCGACCCATGCGTCGCGCGCCGCCGGGCCGCCCTTGCCGCGCACCCGCGCCGCGTCCCATTGCTGGGGCAGGCCCCAGCGCTCCAGCTTCCCGATCGCCCCGCCGGCGGCGTTGAACATCTGCCGCGCCGTCTCGGCCGTGCCGGACCACGCCTCGCCCAGCGCCTTGGCCGCCTGGTCGCCGGTGTCCTCGCCGAACAGCTCGCGCACGATGTTGTTCATATGCGCGCGGCCGGGCGCATCGAAGCCGGTCTTCGTCTCGAACGCCTCGATCAGGTCCGCCATCATGGCGTCGAACTTGCCCCGGACGTAGCGATAGCGGCCGGCGACCGACGGACCCGGCGCGCCCGACAGGCCGGGCCGGTTCTCGATCAGCCGCTTCAGCGCCATCGCCGCCACGGCTCCACCGCTATAGGGCTTGCCCTTCTCTGGCGGCGTCCCGCCCTGCACCCAGCCGCCCTTCGGCGGCTTGCCGGATCCGTCGCCGCCGCCCAGGGCGCGGACGCCCTCATAGCCCCGGCGGGTCTTCAGCCCGGCGATCGTTTCCAGCGCCGCACGGCGCGTCCGGACGGACAGCTGCCGGCGGCGACGCGCCTCGATCGCCTCGGCCTCCAGCTTCGCCATCGCCTTCTCGGCCGCGATCCGATCGGCGTCGACTGGCCCCAGCGTTTCCGACGCCGCTGCGAAGGCGTCGTCATAGGCGTCCTGCGCCGTCGCGGCCGCGTCCGCGTCGATCTCGCCCTTCTCCAGCGCCTCGACGATACAGCCCTTGAACGTCGCCATCAGGCCGCCCCTCCGGGCGCGCACGCCCTCAGCACCGCCAGCGCCCGCTCTTCGGGGACAAGGGTCGGCATGTCATCGAACAGGCCCAGAGTGTCGTCGCCTTCCAGCTCCGCATCCTCGGGTTTCGGCTGGATCTGGTCGCGCTGGCCCGCGCCGCCCGGCGTGTCGAAGGCTTGCGCCTCGGCCAGCGCCGCTTGCGACGGCGGCGACGGGTCGATCGTCTCCGCCCGGATCTCGTCCAGACGCTCGCCGGCGGCGACCGCCGCGCGGATCCGCTGCACCAGCCCTTTGGCGGCCGCGCCCGGCGTTGTCTCGCCCTTGGTCACGGCGGCGGCCGCCTCGGCGAAGGCCTCGCCCATCTCGCCGGATCGCAGCGCAAGGCGTGACACCAGCTCGGACGACGCCCGATCAATCGCCAGGCGCGCCTCGTTGTCGGTCCGGGCCAGCACATTGCCCCCCGCCTCGATGGCGTCGGCGTTGCGCACCAGGGCGGCGTTCAGCTTGCCGTCTTTCCGCAGCGAGGCCAGCACCGCCTCACGGATCCGGCCGCGGGCGATCACCGTGCTTTCGCGCGGCAGACCGCCGAACAGATCCATCTGCCGGCCTTCCGACTTCAGGAAGTCGTCCAGCAGGCCTTCCTGCACCAGCGCCCGCGCGCCCTCGGCCGATCGCGGCTCGCCCCGGCGCAGCAGCTCGACCAGGTCGCCATGCAGGTCCGGGCGGCCGCTGGCCTGTTCGCCGATCACGGCGCCGAAGCGCTCGGGGATCACGCCGTTGATCACGGCCCGGAAGGCGTCGTCCGACAGCCCGGCCAGTTGGCGCGCCGACTGGATGAACTCGCCCGTCACCGGCAGACTGCGATCGCGCAGGGCGGCCGGGGCCTCGCGAAACACCTTGGCGGCGTCCAGCACCGCGCCGGAGCCTTCACGGATGTTTTTCAGGGCCGCGACCACGCGCACTTCGCGCGCCGTCCAGCCGTCGGCTGACCGGAACAGGTAACCGTCCAGCCGGGCGTCCTCCCAGCCCTGCTCCGCCAGCCGGCGGGCCAGCCCGCGCCGCTGGTGGCCGTCGGCGACGATCACGCGCCCGTCGACGTCCTCGAACAGGATCGCCTTGCCGCTGGCTGTCGGATCCCAACGCTCGACGCCATGCAGGCGGCCGGTCACGCCCTCGGCGTCGCCGTCGGCCTTGTACTGGAAGCGAACCGGGTCGGCCTCGACGGTCAGCGGATCGAACTGGCCTGCGTGGATCCGCCGGCCATGGTACTCGGCCTCGGCCGCCAACCCCGTAGCAACCCCCGGCGATCCGGGTTGCCTTTGGTTGCGGAGGGTTGCGGATCGATCCTCGAACAGAGCGTCCAAATCCCGCTCTGGCTGGATTTGAGGGGGCAAATCACCTCGTGCCAGCGCGACGCGCGCGCCGTCGAAATCCGGGGCCGATCCGCCGATGACCGCCTCGTCGTCCAGCAGGCGCTCGATCTGGTCCGCCATGCCCCGGCTGGCCGGGTCGGCGGAGCGCTCCAGCTGGCGGGCCGTCGAGCGCCAGACGGCCGCCGCGCCGGATCCCAGCGCCTCGAACCCCGCGCCGCCGAGGCCGCCCATGCCAATGTCGGCCACAGCCTGCGTAGCTGTGTATTCCGGCCCGCCGTACTGGGTGTCGGCGATGCGGTCCCCGACGTCGAGCGCCTCCTGCCCGGCGCCCAGCGCGCCCTGGGCGGCCATGCGCGCCAGCAGAGGACGGCTGGCCCCGATGCCGCCCGTCGCGATCGCCACGGCCGCATTGGCGGGATCGCTCATCACCGCGCCGATCGTGCCGACGAAGGATCCCGCCGCTCCCTCGATGCCGCTGCCGGCGGCATGATCAGCGCGGGCGCGCGTCTCGCGGAACCGAGCATCCAGACGCGCGGTCATCTGCTCGCGGCTCTCGAAACCGGCGAAGGCCTCCGGCGCGCGCTGGGCCTCGCCGGTCAGCATCGCCTCGTAGGCGTCCTCCTCCAGCAGGCTGCGCCCCATGATCCAGGCGTTGATCTTCTCGGGATCGAACAGGATCCGATCCAGCAGCCCCTGTTCCTCGGAACCAGGCGCGACGCCCGACAGGGCGCGCGACAGCGGCAGGCGACGCCCGGCCCGACGTTCGGCCTCGCGGTGCCGCGCCCAGCGCTCCTCCTGCGTCGCCTCGTACCGGGCGTTCCGGCGATTGGTCTCCCATTCGCTTTCGTAGGCCCGGCTGGCCGAACTCCAGAAGGGCACGGGCGCTTCAGGCGTCACACCCCGGTTCGTCGGTGCGGTAACCCGGCTGGAGTTGACGAACGACTGGGGCGGCATCAGCGCGTTCTCACCGACTGGGGCAGGCGGCGGGCCAGCAGCGACCGGAAGGCTTCCTGCTCGATGTCGAACTCGAAGGGCCGGCCAGCCCGCCCGTTCAGGGGCTCGCCGGTCATCCGGTCCAGCAGCCGATAGCGGCCGTTCGGCATAGCCCGAAGCTGCGCACCCGAGAGGATCCGGGCGGGGATCGGTTGGCCATTGGCGAACACAGGGCCGCGATCAGCCGCGACCCATGCTTCAGCGGCGATCTCCAGCGCGTCATCCAGGCGATCGGCCTCAAGCCACGTCGGCGCGATCGTGCGCGAGCCATTCACGGCGACCAGCCCGCCGAACCGCCGGCCGTTCGACCGCGTCGCGCCCAGGGCGCTGTTCACATAGTACTCAGCGGTCCGCAGTTGGCCGCGGGCCTGATCGGCGTAAGCGGCCGACGTCGCCACCTGCACGGCTGCCGCCATCGTTTCGGGCTGTTCACGGAAGGCGGCCCCGTGAGAACGCGCCCAAGCCTCGATGTTGTCATCATCGCCGAAGTCAGGCGCCGGCGCACCCTGCGCCTTCAACTCGCGTCCCTCGACCGCGGCATTGACGATCGTCGCGGCCTCGGGCTGCAAGGTCAGCGTCGCCAGCAACAGGTCGCCGCCCGCCACGCCGGCCCGGTCCAACTCGCGCATCAGGTCGCGGGCGCCGTCGTTCCCGAGGGCGAACCCCGCCCGCCGCGCCAGCGTGACGATGGCGCGCGGATCCCGCTCGATCCGATCCTTGATCGCTGCAACCTCTTCGGAGGCGAACATGGCGAAGGGCACGCCGTCACGGCGGTTCAGCTCCTGCCCCGTCGCCCTGCGCGAGCGGAGGAAACCGCCCACCGCTGCGGCGTCGCCATCGAACAGGTCAGCGGGGCTCATCTCGGCGACGCTCGCCAAAGCGCCGCGCCGCTCGGTTCCCCGTGCATAGCCGATCGGATCGCTCGCATAGCCATCGGCCGCGCGGCGCTGAGCGCGGATCCGGCCGATCTGGCCCCGCACCTTGCCGATCCGGTTCAGCCAGCCGGGGAGATCGTCGCCATACCTAGCCGGGTTTTGCGCGGCCAGCCGACGGAACCGCTGCTCCTCGAGCTGCAGGAACCGATCAACGTCCCCCCCGGCTTCACGCAGCAATCCCTGCGCCGTCTCGACACCGCCAACGACAGCCGCCGACGCCGCCGCGATCGCCAGCTCGGGCGGCAGATTGTCCCCGCCGATGGGATCCCAGTACTGCCGACGATAGATCGCGGCGGCTTCGGCGCGATCGACCCGGCCGTCTCGCCACGCCTCGGGATGGCTCGCCTCGGTAATGCCCCACTGCGCACGGCCGCGACCATTGTCGTTGCCGACCAGACCGGGGCCTTCCAACTGGTCCAGCAGGAAGTCGTTCCAGCCCGCGAAGCCCGCCCCGGCGGTGCCGCCACCCCCCGCGTTCGCCGCGGTTCTCAGACTGGCCGGCGTGACTTCGAAACCATGCGTGGCCGCGAAGTCCACTTCCGCCATCAGGCCAAGGTCGCCGGACTGGATGGCGAGGGCGCGAAGCTCCTCCATGTCGACGTCGTCACCGTACTCGCCGGCCTTCAGCAGCTGCCGCGCCCGATCCTCTGCAGCGCGCACCGCCGCCGCCTCGTCTGCCTCTGCCCTCGCCGCCCCCGCCTCCAGCCGGTTCGACAGCCGGTCGAAGTCTCCCGCATCCAGCCCGACGAAGGCCTCATCGCCAGCGGCCCAGCGCTCCTGCACCTGGCCGACGAAGGCCCGCTTGGCGGCGGCGTCCGGCGCGCGGTCGGCCGCCATGCCGATCCAGTTCATCTGGGCTTCGCGTCGGGAGGCGTCGAAGGTCTCGGCCAGCAGCTCGGGGCTGATTACGCCCGCCCGCGTCTCGTCGGTCGCGAACTCGATCCCGCCGATGGTGAAGGCCTCGCGCGGGCCGAACCGGGCCAGTTGCTCCGCGTGCTGGGCCAGAGCCACGCCGACCAGCCGCGCGCCCTGATCGTCGAAGCCGGCATTGGCGATCGCCTGCCCCAGCGACGTCCGGCCGACGGACGCGGCTTCGACGTAGCTGCCGCGCGCTGTGGCGATCCGCGCGCGCTCCTGCCCCTCCCGCACCCGGGCGAGGCGCTGGGCATCCTGCAGGGTGCGCCAGTTGGCGAAGCGGGCGTCCAGCTGGGCGTCCCCGGTCGGCGTGAAGGCGGCCCCCATCGCCGCATTGCCCTCGCTCCAGCGCATCTCGCTGTCGGGGTTGGCGACATCGACCTTGCCGGCCTCCTCAAGGTAGGCGGCCTGCCGCTGGGTGAAGAGGCTCTCGCGCACCACGGTGTTGTAGGCCTGATCGTCCACGCCCAGCCCGCTGCGCAGGCCCGGCTTGTTGCCAGTCAGCTCGCCCGCCGCGATGACCCGCGCCGCGTCGGCCTCGCCTTCGCGCACCCACGCGCGCTCCGCCATCTGCCGGACCTTCCGGCCGACCCGCTGCGCACTGTCCGCCAGCGCGCCCGCAACGCCAGCGGCCGGCGCGCCGATGTTGATCGGTCCGCCGCCGTCGCTGACGTTGCGGCCGAAGCCGTCGCCCGTTGGAAATCCACTGCGCGCCATGTTCAGCCTCCGAAGGCCGAGGCGACATTGATCCCCAGCTGGATCGTGGATCCGAAGCGGGCGTTCTTCGCCGCCTCACGCTGGGCCAGCGAGCGCGCGAACCGCACGCGGGCGTTCGCCTCCGCGCTGTTTCGGATGATGCGGCGCTCCCGGTCGGCCTCGCTCTCGGCGGCCTCTCGCGCCGCCACCACGCTGCCCGACGCGGTGTCGATCCCCATGGCGGCGGCCGTCACCAGCTGGTCGCCGACCAGTCGGTTATAGGCCTCGTCGATCTGGGTGACGCGCTCGCTCGCCTGAATGAACTCCTGACGCCCCGCCATCTGCTCGTCGCGGGCGGATTGATCCATCGCGGCCGCCTGCTGGCGCTGGCCGGCGTATTCCATCAGTGAGCCCAACACCGACAGTCCGGCGCTCATGTTGCCCATCGTCTTGCCGCTGACGGGCTTGGCGTTCTGGCCCGCCCGGTTCGCCATCTGCCGGCCCGCAAAGGCCATCACCGCCCGCATGTCGTCGCTCCGAAGCTACGACTGGACGGTCAGCACCAGTTCCCTGATCTCCAGCGGTCCCGGACGAGGCTGCTCCCATTCCACCTGGGCGTCGTCCTGGAAGCCGGGGACGGGGTAGACGCGCGTCCAGCCTTCGAACGCATCCTCGCCGGGACCGGCGTCCAGCAACGCCGTGGGGCGGCGCTTCAGGCTGACCGGCCACAACCGCTTGCCGGCCATGCCGATCTTCAGGTTGGCGGTGGCCCCCAGCCTCAGGGCGATCTCGCCGACACGCGCATGCATCGACGCCCCGGCGCGCGGATCCTGCTGCATCACCATCGGCAGGCTGCAGCCCCGCGGGACGTACAGCAGACCGACCTCCGCCGATCGCTGCGCCGCATAGGGCAGGATCACGGCGCCGTCCTCGACATCGAAGTCGCCGGCATCCGCACCGTCGATGTAGGCCACGACGGTCCGGCCCTCCAGATGACCCAGCCCCTCGACAACAGTGCAGGGACCGTCGACCCGTACGCTGGCGTCCAGCACATGCCGATCGTCCAGAACCTCCAGCCGATGGCTGGGGCCGGCCTCGCTCTCGCGACGGGCGCAGACATACAGATCCCCGGCAAGCTCGCCGCCCGCCTCGGTGAAGGCGCCGTCCGTCGTCCAGCGCGTGAAGCCCAGCACGTCCTGAGACAGGATCGCCGTCATGGCGGCCGCCTCCCCGTCCGCGCGGATCCACAGCGCGAGGTTCGGTTCGCTGGTGGAGCGGTGGCGCCGGAAACCGCCGGCGACGATCCCCCTAGTCAGGTGCGGCGCATAGACCGAGAGGGGCTGAACGACGTAGCTCTGGGCACTCTCGGCGAAGGCGTAGTGCGAGATGGTATCCCCGCCGGCCTGCACCATCAGTGTGCCTCCCTCCATTTCCAGCAAGGGCGTGTCGGGCTGGATCCCGACGCTGGACGTGCGCGGCATGGCCGGCGGCGGCGTGATCGGCTGGCTGGCGCAGAAGAACTCCGCCGACTGACTGAACACCTGCAGGTGCCGTCCGGCGAACAGGGCGAGGATCCGCGTCGACTGATCCGTCGCCAGATCGACGTCGATGCCCTTGTCGCTGCCCGACCCGGTCGACTTGAAGTCGAAGAAGAAGCCCTGACGCGAGGCCAGCAGGGTTTGCGGGCGCGAACGCGGCGCCGCCAGCCACAGGCGGCCCTCATAGAACAGCCCCGCCGCCGGCCAGCCGCGCGTGGCGCTGATGACCGGCTCGCCGCCCGCCTTGCCCTGGGTGATCGTCGCCGTCCGGGCGATCCCCTTGGCGCTGCTGATCACCTGCGCCACCAACTCGCCGACGTTGTCGTTGGCGTTCGAGCCCTGATAGGTGACGCGCAGCTCCTTGTCGGCCGTGCTGCTCACGCTGACGCCGCCCGCCCCGATGTTGTTCAGCCCGGTCAACGCCGCCTGAACGGACGCCGCCAGCGTCGCCATGTTCGAGCTGTAGGCGATCGACGTCGTCGTCTCCTCCTCCAGCGTCAGGTTGAAGGTCTCGCCGTTCTCGAAGTCGGTGAAGTTCAGCTGCTGGATCTCGCTGACGCCGCCGGCGCGGGTCCCGAGGTAGTCGAACACCGGGATGTTCTCGAAGGTCTGGCTCCGGCTGTCCCACTCGCTGTGTGCGCCCTGTCGAGCGAACCGGTGAGGCGCCACGTCCTGGTGGAAGGCCAGCAAGGTATCCAGCGTCTGGGCGCGGCGGACCGCCGTCACCTGCGCCGCCGTGTAGGGCGAGGCGATCGAGGCCACGCGCACGCCGCGCTGATAGACCTCGACGTTGCCGTCGGTCGCGATCAGGCCGTAGCGCTGCTCGCCCGTGTCGAAGTCGAAGGCCCAGCGCTTGTGCGGCGACAGCTCCGCCGTTTCCCGATAGAAGGCGATCGCGCCCAGCCGAACCGCGCCGGCAGGGACCGGCGTGTCCCCGACCTTGACGATGCGCCAGCGCCGCGCCGTCACCTTGACGCCCGGTCGGCCGGCCAGACGCCGGGTGCGCAGGATCGAGCCGACGTCGCATTTCGCCAGTGTCGTCCAGACGCCGGGCGCGCTTTCGTACTGCAGGGCCAGCCCCTCGCGGATCGTGACGGGCAGGCTCATGGCAGCACCACCTGACCTTCGCGAGGATCCCACGGGTACTGCGGCGGAGCCGGGCCGTCGTCGTCGCCGGGATCGCCGCCGGCGGTGATCAGGCTGAAGTCGATCAGGTCCACCAGGCTGACCGCCGTCGGCACGCCGAAGTCGACCTCCAGCACGACGTAGGGATCCAGCGCCTCGATTGGCGTCACGGTGCGCAGGCCAGCTGCGCCCAAGTCTGCGACGGTTCCGCCGTTTGGCGCGGTCAGGGTGTCGTCGTTGATCGCAACTGCTTCAAGGCGGTTCCGGATCTGGTCGACATGGCGCAGGCCCGGACGCCGGCGCAGCGGACCCTCGGCCGTTGCGATCATATTCTCGGCGTAGGCGAGGCTGCTGCCGTAGGCCTTCAGGTCGCGACGCCCGATCGCCTGCGGCGACAGCTCGCCGCCATTGAAGTTCACCTGTCGAAGGACTTCCTGCGGCATCTCAGCCCTCGCTCATCAGGCGGGTGCCGGTGAAGCCGAACTGGCCGAAACCGCCGCCGAAGCGAGAGGCCACGAGCGGACCGGGATCTATCCCGGACACCAGGCGGCGTTGCGGCGCCATCCGGCTGTCTTCGTTGCGCGCCTGGGCATACAGCCCGCCCTCGCCGCCCTCGCCCGGCGTCCCCCACGCCTCGGCGCGCAGATCCCGGGCCAGACCGGACCGCTGACAATGGTCGGCCAGATCGGCGGCGAAGGCCGTCACGACCAGCTGGCGGAACCAGCTGGGCCAGACCTTCTCCGGCCGCTCGGCCGTGTATTCCGCATAGACCGGGCCTTCATCAGACCAGAGATAGCCGCCGGCCTCCATGACGTAGGGAACCCGGCTGGCACGCTGCGGATCCGCGGCGTTGCGCCAGGCATGCACGGCGCCCACCAGATCGGCCGGCCGGGCGTATTTGTTGGCGCAGGGCGCGACCTCGCCCGGCGCGATCTCGACCCGCGTCAGCATCGCCACCGACGTCGCGAAGCTCCAGCGGTACTTGCCCAGAACGACGTCGCGCTTGTGCGGATAGTTGTCCTGGCAGAACGCCCCCAGCGGACTGTCCTCGCCCAGCTCGTCGATGCGGTCGCCCGACACCCGGTCGATCGCCAGATTGCAGATGGTCAGAGCGGAGATGTCCATGCGGGCGGCCCGAAAAGAAACGGCCCGCGCCCGTATCCGAGCGCGGGCCCAAGGTTGGGGATCAGGAAGGGACCGGCGATCAGGCCGGGATCATCTCGTCATTGGTCTCGAAGGTCCGCACCGGCTGGCGGTACAGGCTGAACGAGGCCTTCGATTTGATCCGGATGATGCCCTTGTTGGAGCGGGCGGCCGCGCCGACTTGGTTCCAGTAACCCAGCACATCGGTCAGCGAGAGGCCGTCGCGCTCGTCGATTTTGGTCAGCTTGTCGTTGTAGGCCGAGACGATCGCGGACTTGGCGTAAACGAAGAGGTCGACACCGCCGGCGCCAGCATCCACCGGCAGCCGCTGCGACCGACGCCAGTTGAGGTCGTTCCAGGGCATGTTCCCCTTCACGTCGTTGCTGTTCATGTACGGGTCGAGTGCGAACTGCATCTTGTTGCGGAAGGGCGTGACGATCGTCACCTCCTCGCCCTCGAAGGCCTCGTTCTCGCCCAGCAGGGCGATGGCCTCGGCAACGTCGTCCAGATCGGCCACCGTGTTGTAGTCGCCGATGCTCGGAATGGCGTCCATGTCGTCGGTGCCGACGCGCTTCACGCCGTTGGCGGCGGCGCCCTGCAGCACCTTGATGATGCAGTCGTCCTCGGCGCGCGAGATTGCGGCCGCCGCCTGCTTGCCGTACTCGACCGCCGTCGCGATCGAGTACTTGTTCTTGTCAGGGTCCCACAGGCCGAACGCCACGAACTTGGGCTTGGCCGACACCTCGATCATGTCCTGACCGGCGTTGGCCAGCGCCAACTTGGCGAAGGCCGGGCTGTCGTAGGCGTCGACGGCGTCGATGCGCGGGAAATAGACCTTGTCGCCCACGAAGCTGCCGCCGCCGGCGACCGTGTCGCCCAGCCGCGAGGTGCGCTGCGAGTATTGGCTGAACACTTCGGTTTCGAAGCGCTCAACAAACCAGTTCTTCACATTCTCGGTCATCGCTCTCTCCGATATAAATCCGGGCGGCGATGGCCGCCGGTCTGCTTTGACCTTGCGACGCTACGTCCGCCCGGATCGCGGCAACGCGCCTAGACGCGGCCCCCGAAGGCGCTGGCCCACTTACGGTCCGCCTCGGCCGTGAACGTGCGGTCCTTCCCGTACTTCGGATCTCTGGCCATCGTCCGCGCCTCTTCCTTGGCGGCGTCCTCGGGCGTCGGTCCGTTGCCAGGCGGTTTGATCTGTCCGTTGTCAGTCATGAGCTTTCTCAGTTTCTCGATCAGGGTGACGCCCGCGGCTTCAGGGGCGAGGCTGAGCAGGGCGCCGTACTCGTCCTCGGTGATGTCGCCGCGGGCTTTCAGCGCCTGGCCGAACACCTCGACCTCGCGCTGTCGGCCTTCGGCGTTCTCGCCCAGCTTGGTCCGCTCGGCCGCTGGATCCAGCCCGCCGTCGAACAGGCCGGCGCGGGCCATCTCGGCGGCCGCCTCCAGCACGTCGTCGAGGTAGCCCTGCGGCTTGCCCTTCTCATGGGCGTACTTGCGCAGGCCCTCGACCAGCGGGTCGTTGTCGGTCAGGCCGAGGGCTTCGCGCGAGGCATCGTCCAGGTTGACCGCGTAGGCGCTGGCTTCCGAAGGGACTGCCTCACGCGCAGCAGCGGCAAGTTCCGCCGGGGTGGGTTCGGGCGTCGGGGCGGGCTCAGCGGCCGGCGATGGTTCCGGCGGCGTCCCACTCGGATCCGGCGTCGGTGAACCGTTCGTCGGATCCGGCGTAGGCGTCGGATCCGGAGTAGGCGTAGGGGAAGGTGTGCCGGGGTTGGCGTTCGGGTCCATCGGTCGGGCTCCTTTGGTTTTGACTGTGAAGGTCGAGGTAGCGGACGAGCGCCGCGAAGATCGTGTCCTGCCCTTGGCGCAGGATGGCGTAGGCCTCGCGCTCGCCGCTTGGCAGGGCGTGGTTCACCGGCGGGCGCAGCACGGTCAGACGGGCGAACACCATCAACCGTTTGCGACCGTCCTCGCCGGTGAAGGCTTCGGCCAGCAGACGCGCGTCCTCGCCAAGGGCGACGTCCATCACCCGCGCCTCTTCCGAGACGTAGGAGCCGCCACGGACCCAGCCGCAGACTTCGTCGAGAAGATCCGTCATGCAGCCAGCGCCAACTGGGGCTGCATGCCTTGAGGCACGGGGCTCTCGGCGCGCAGCTCGGCCGCCGCCTCGCCCATCATCTGAAGCATGCGGTCGCGGTCGACGCCGTCGCGGTTGATCCAGCCCGGCGCGCCCAGCAGACCCGCCAGACGATGCAGCTCCTCGACGTTGGCGATCGCCATCATGCCCTCGCGACCGAGGATCGCGTTCAGCAGCTCGAGATACCGGGTGATGCTCTCGACGTCGGACAGGGCCTGGCTGCGCGCCAGCGGTCCGGTCAGCTTCACGGCTAGCACCAGCTGGTCGATCTGCAGCTCGTTGAAATCCATCCCCGGCAGCTTTTTCTTGTCGGCGATGTCGATGACGCGGGAGGCGACGTTCGGAACATACTCATAGTTCAGCGAGCCGAAGGCCGCGCCGGTGTCGAAGGCGAAGTCCTTCATCTGCTCGATGATCTCGGTCGGCGACCGGACGGCCCCCGTCGAAGGCGGCAGCTGACGGCTCAGCGTGTGCTGTTTGATCGCCGCGCGGACGTCCTGCAGAGCCAGTTCGGCGAGGTTGACCGACCCGTTCATGTCCAGCGGCATGATCGAGGCGCCCATGGGTCCGCCCGTTCGAGCAACCCGGATCAGGCTGTGCGGCGCAACGCGCAGGGTGTCCGGGTTCACCACGCCGTCGTGGGCGACCATCAGCGGCGGGGCCAGAGCATAGGCGGCCGCCTTCAGGATCATCTCCACCGCCTTGTTGGCGGTCATGATATCTGGCGTGGCCAGCATCAGCGGCCCGATGCCCCAGGGGCTGTCGGGCGTCGTCCACCAGCGGAACACGTTCCACGGGTTGGTCCGGTTCAGGTTCTCCCAAACCTTGAGGCCATGCGCGCCGACTTCCTCGCAGACCACGATGTCGTAGCGCCAGCGGCCCACGTCAGCGTCGAAATAGCTCGCCTGGCGAATAAAGACCGGATCCCGCGACTGCGCGTCGATCTTCTCCTGGACCTTCTTCGGCCACTTCGCCTCTGGCCACAGGCGCGACAGCTGCCACGCCGGATAAGGACGTGGCCAGTAGACGTTGTCGATCCGGCCGGTCGGACCTTCCTCGATCCCCAGTTGCCAAGGCGGCACCGCATTCCAGCGGATGATGGTGCTGTCGTCGGCCTCGACGCCCAGAAGCGCGCCGGTCCCAACACCCAGATCTGCGTAGGCCTCTTTCGAGGCCTTGTGATAGCCGGAGCCGTCGAGGATCCCGTGCGAGACGTCGGTGGCGAGATCCAGCTTGCGGTTCACCTGCTCCTTGAACTTCGGGTCAATCAGCGGCCCGGCGCTCAGTTCGTAAAAGCGCTGCCCCGGCGGCGTGACGTCCTGCTGTACCCGGCCGGGAAACTTGTTTGCGCCATGCAGACCGGAGCTGTCGAACAGGCCCTCGAACACCTGACCGCTTTTCGCGCGCGGATGCCGCCAGGGCATCGTGTATTGCAGGGTGCGCTCGATGTACGGCTGGTGCGCGCGGCGCTTCTCTTCCGCAGCGCGCGTCCGTTCATTGATGTCCTGCTCGCTCCAGCCGGCCATGGATCAACCGCCCAGCGTCGGCGCAAGGCCGGCTTCCTGCCCTTGCCACGTCAACTGGCGTCGCCCGGCGCCGCGGAGACGCCGACCCGACGCCGCCCGTTCCGCCAAGGCCTGCTGGCGATCTTCCTCGGCACCGCGCGCCTGAACGGCCTGCGCCTTCTCGGCGTCGATCTGCGCCCACTTTTGGGCGCGCGTCCGTCCACCGAAGAACGATTTGACCCTCTCAGCCATGCGGCGGACCTCCAAACAGGCGACGGAAAACGGGGACGGGTCCGATCGGCGTCGCCTCCGGCTCGCCCCCTTCGAAGCCCAACCATGACGCCAGGCGCGCCCCGGCAACGCGGGGGTCATCTCCGGCGGCGACATAGGCCCGCACCTCGACCGGCGCGCTGCGGCACGCGAAGAACACCAGCGCATCCTCGATCGCCGAGAGGGCGCCGCGCAGGTTCCGCCGGAACGCCGGCCCGGTCGCCAGCCACGCCTCCAGGTGGTCTGCCTCCGGCCACAGGCCGATGACCGCGACCAAGGCCCCGGTCTCCTCGCGGATCGTCAGCGACGCCCCGGCGCTCACCTGCCGCGCCATCTCACCGAAGCGCCTGCCGGTCAGCCGCATCCGGCCGCCCCGGTCACTCATGGCGTCCAGCATGTCGAACGCCGACGCCTCCTCGACCCTCAGTCCCATGGCGACCAGTCCGAGCTGTAGGTCGTGCCGGGCTGGGAAGCTGGGGCATTGGTGCGGCTGGGGGTCCAGACGCCGCTGGACTGCTCCACCCACTGCTCGCCGCCGAACTCGCGTTTCGGCCGATGCGGATCCCAGGCGCGGCCGGAGACGATCGCGGCGCGACCCTGATCACCCAGCGCCCAGTACTGGGCGGCCTCCATGACGTGGGAGCTGTTGGTCTTCTGAGGCTTCAGCCGCTTCGACGGCTCCAGCGGATTGCGCGGCGCCCAGCGATAGTCGCCGCTGAAGCCACGCCTTAGCCAAACACACTGCCGACTGATCACCAGATCCGGGCCGTTCGTGTGCGGATTGATCCGGAGCAACGGCGTCCGGATCGCCTCGAAACGCAGCTCCAGCTCGTTCGAGGGCGCGGGCTGCACAGGCAGGTTCAGGTGCTGGCTCACCAACTCCATGAACGAGTATTCGCCCATCTCCCGGTCGGCGCCGTAGAAGGCGGCCGGATCGCCCCAGCCGATCGTGAAGCGACAGCCCTTGAAGCGCGCGCTGGAGATCACATCTCCGACCGCCTGCGCGAAGCGCTTCGGCCCGACCCCATGCAGGATCCGCCGTCCGCGCGGGTCCATCGGATCGGTCAGAACGATCTCGGCGTAGATGACGCGGCGGCCGTAACGATCGCGGCCGCCGATGACCGCCGCGGGCGTCCCGCCGCCATCCATGCCGATCGACAGTTCCTGCCCCGGATAGGGATCAAGGGCCTCCGCCGGGAACAGCCGGTCCAGATCCGGTTCGCCGAAGATCGGCTCCCCCGAGACGCTTGCGCCCCATTGGTTCCGGATCATGCGCCGGACGTACCATTCCGGCTGGCCTCGCGCGGCGACCTCGTAATAGTCCGCGTCGAGGTTCGCGAGGTTCTCGGCGTTCGGGTTGATGACATAGGGCGGACCGCCCGGCAGCACGCCGGGGGGCTGATCGAAGAACTCGAAGCTGTTGACCTGGTGGTCCGGCGCTTCCTCGACGCAGCGGATGTAGAGCGGATGGTCGGTGTCCGGCTTGTTGAACGCCGCCCAGACCCCCCGGCTGACACGGGTTTCCTTGCGCCCGCCCCGCTTCACGCGACCGGCCAGATACGAGAGCGCCTCGACCGGGGTGGTATCGGCCTCGTCGATGAAGGCGCCGTGCAGCTCCCAGCCGCGACAGGTCGCCTCGACCGAGTGGGTCCCCAGCGCTCGCCATTCGACCCGCAGCCGGCATTTCCCCATGCCCTGCGTCTTGCCGTCGACGTAGGGCGCATCGAACTCGAACTCATGCACCGCCGGCCGATCGTCGGATCCGACGTAGCGGCCGAACTCGCGCGGGACCCAGTCCAGCCAGGTCTTCATCGTCGTGGCGTAGAGGTTGCGGTAGTTGTCGCGCAGCACGCCAACGATCGCTGACCGGACGCCTTGGCTGTCCGGCTTCTGCGTCATCGCCGCGAAGAAGGGCTCGGCCACGGCGGCCGCCACCGTCTTGCCAGCGCCGATCGGGCCTGCCAGTACTCGCGTGAAGGCCGTCGACTCATGGAACCGACGCAGCGTCTCCCCGCCGGGCTTGTATGTCCTAGGATCGAAAGCCTGAGCCAAAAGTCACCCGCACCCCGGACCCTTCCGGTTGATCGCAGGTTCGGCCGCCCTCGAAACCGGCAACGCCGAAAAGTGCGGGACGCGTCCCACCTAAGGGGTTGGCGCGCCGGCTTCCGGGGGCACCCTTCGCCAGGGCGGGTGGTTCGATAACGCCCGGTTATCAAGATTGTTGTTGAGGATCAGCCCTCTAGGTCGCCGTCCGACTTGTCACGTCCGACTTGGCCTAGCCGAACGGCCATTCCGCCGCCCACGGAAATCTCCGGCGACCCCGCGCGCGCGGGACTGGAGACCCCTCCGGAGAGGTCCACGCCGCCGAAGGTGATCGACAGGTTGGCGGCCGCGTCGAGCTGCACCGCCTGAGGCAGTTTCTGAGCGACGTAGGGCGCGACGGCCTCCGCCATGCGGACCTGAAGCTTGAAGATGTCCAGCAGGTTGTCGCTGTCGGCGTCGACGCCGATCCGCTTCGCCAGTTCGGCCGGCGTCATGGAGTAGGCTTCCATCATGACTGACAGCGGGTGGCGGTGCTGCTGGAGCAGCCACGCCGTCACGGCCTCGGTCCGCCGGTTCTTCGATCCCTTCGGCCGCCCAGGGCGACGGCCGCCGGTGTCGAGCGCCCGTGACAGAGGCGACGGCGCATCGAGCGCGCCGGTCTCGCCGGGCTCCAGCGCCTCGAACAGACCGGCCTGCACGACCTCATCCATGGTCGCGCCCTGTTCGATCGCCTCGCCTACAGCCGTGGCCACGCCGCCGGACATATCACCCTCGTTGTTTATTGACGGTCAGGATCGGCCGAGCGGAGCGAGGGCAACGCCGCCTCTGTTCCGGCTGTTCTGGCCGTCACGGCGCTCGCCGGAACAGCCGAAAACCAAGCACCGCCTGCCTTTGAGTGAGTTGTTCCACTTGTTCCGGGTGTTCCAGCATCATCAGCATCGCGCCTGCGCGCGCGCACGAGGGACGCGATAGCGAGCGCGCGTGTATGCAAACCGCCCGGAACAAGCGGAACAACCGGAACAACGCCGGATCGGTCTGATTTTGCTGGTTTTTTCCTGTTCCGGCCGAAGCGGAACAGCCGGAACAGCCGGAACAACGACGCACCAAGGCGACCGACGGAGAGCCTCCCCCGGACCCTCGGTACGGTCAAGCCCCGGATCGCCCCCTCATTCTTTTGCGAGTGGATCGCATCATGCTCGCTCGCCCGAAGTTTTTCCAATCAAGAGGGTCCGGGTGGTGGTGGTGGTGGAACGAGGGCCAAGGCGTGGCCGGTCTCTTCCTCCGCTTGGGTCCGGGGTCAGGGTTTCGGGGCCGCGTGCGCTCCGCGCGCCGGCGGCGCGCTGCACGCGGCTTCATCATGCGGGGGCATGTCAAAGGGTGCGTCGCCTGGTCGGCGACGCGGGCGGACGCCCTGCCTGCCGGCAGGACGTCCTTCCCTGTTTCATGGGGTGCGGGTCAGGCCGCCCGCTTGAACTCGGTCTCGCCGTCGCCTGCCGGGTCGATGATCTTTTCGAGGGCCAGCACCGCGCAGGGGACCAGTCGGCCGTCCACGCGCTGCTTTCGGTGATCCACGACGTCGTCCGGCGCGAACTTCAGCGCCGTGGCCCAGCCGCCCTGCACGGCCCCTACGCCCATGCTGAACAGCGAGCGCTCGAACAGCTTGGCGACCTCGATGTGGTTAGACGGCACCGCAAGACACAACCTGCCCTGTAGCGGCCCGCCTCGGGGCGTACAGAGCCCCAGCCCCGCCGTCGACAACCGGTCCCGCGCATGCACGGGCGTCGTCTCCTCGGCGTCGTCCTTGGGCCGATCGTCGAGGATCGCGGTCAGATACTCGCCGACGGATCGGTACTTGTTCTGCCGCCAGGCGTCGGGCTGGGCCTGCAGCAGCCTGTCGATGCATTTCTCCCAGTTCGCCCGGTCGTCCTGCGTCTCGGCCATGCTGGCGCGCGGCAGGTGCTTGGCCATCGGGTCGATGTCCTTGGCCAGCGGCACGCCGTCGTTCAGCACCAGATGCGCGGCCGCCAGCAGGGTCCCGAAGGTATCGGCCGCCCGGCTGTCGTGGCCCTGGCTCAGCAGCACGCCCCGCCACGCGGTCAGGACGTTGGGCCATTCGTCCCACTGGTCGATGATCCGTTTCAGCAGATGCCGCCCCAGCTCGTCGCCCAGCGCCTCCGACAGCTCGGGCGCCTTGGCCTTCGCGTCGGTCAGCTTGCCCAGCATCGGCATGGCGATCCGGCTCAACTCGGCCGGCTTCATCGGCGGCGGGTTGATCCCGGTGAAGCCGAAGGTCCCGCGCGCCTGATAGTTGGTCGGCACGCCGTCCTGACCGCCGCGCACCACGTTCTTGCCGTCCGAGGCATAGCGCGCGAGGCGCATCACCGAGGCCGCGCGGGCGTCGGAGGCGCTTTCACCCTCCTGCTCGAACTCGTCGGCCCAGACGCCGATCGCGGCGAGGCCCAGCGACTGATAGATGCCCGGCCCGGAGGGATCGGCCAGATCCATCAACCGATCACCCAGCACCGCCTTGATCAGCGCCAGCAGCGACGACTTGCCCGACGCCTTGTCCCCGATCGGATAGATGGCCGGCCGCCACTTCAGCGCCGCGCCCAGGAAGACGCAGACCAGGTATCCCAGCACCAGGTGTGGATCCAGCTCGGGCCGCTTCCAGTGCCAGGTCTTGAACGCCTCCATCAGCCAGCGGCCGGGGATCTTGGACCGGTCTTCGCCTTCCAGCTGGCCGTCCTCGTAGAACAGGCTGGCCAGCTCGACGCTGAAATCGTCCTCGGCCGGCGCGGACAGGTCGACGTCGCGGGCATAGACATGGCCGCCGTACTCGCCCAGGTCATGCTCCTCGCCGCCGATCCACAGGCGCGAGCCCAGATGCAGCACCAGCACCCCGGTATCGGTCCGCCATGCCCCGCGGCCGCGCACCTTGCGCATCGGGTCGAACAGCCCCGTGCGCGCCACGATCCGCCCGCACGCCCCGGTCAGGTGACGCCGGACGTCCTCGTACTTGATGCGCAGCTCGCCGTTTGAAGATTGTTTTCCGTAGAAGGACCAGAGGTAGCCGATCGCCGGCCCGAACAGGTTGTCGATCTCGCCTTGCTGCGACAGCTTGGTCGCCGACAGCTCCACGAACTCGTCATTGCTGTCCATGAAGTACAGGTGGGACTTCTTCTTCCCCAGCGGCCGCACCGGCATGTGCGGCGGCAGGCCCAGTTCGTCGGGCGCCCAGGTGAAGCCCTGCACCAGTCGCGCCGCCTCCTCGGCCTTGCGCGACTTCTCGGATCGATCCTTTGGAATGCTGACGTCCAGCAGCGCCCGCCGGGCGGCGGCGAACGCCTCGTCCGACCCCATCGGAGGGATGGAGCCATGGTCGAACGCCTCCGCCTCGGCGGCCTCGCCGGCGGCGGCCGCCTCCTCGTCTTCCGGCACGGGGTCCGGGTCCAGCTTCGGCTTGTCGGGCTCCTTGCCGTCAAGCCGGGCCAGCGCGCGCTCGCGCTTCTTCTTCGCCTCTTCCAGCTGGGCCTTGCGGGCATTCTTGCGACCATCAAGCGACATGCGGAGTACTCACGAAAGGATGGTCGGGGCCGTAGGCTTCCAGCATGTCGCGGCGCGCGCAGGCGCGGGCCACGCCGCGCTCGATCGCGCACACCTCGGCGATGCTGCGGCCGGCGGCGAGGTTCATTCGGGCGCGTCGACTGCCCAAACAGGTCTGGGCGAACATCATCGTGCGCCGCACCGGTGGCGGCAGGGCGTCGTACTCAGCCCAGCTGAAGGGGTTGCGCCCAATGGCGACGTTGCCGGCGAGGGTCCGGGTCATAGGTGTTCCCGGCTACTGTCGATTGTATCGATTAGGCGCAACCGATCCGTGCCGGGAACAGGAGCGTCGATCGAGCACTCGCGCCACGTCCCCATAAGGCGGTGATAGTCGGTCAGCACCCGTTTGACCTCGGCCCGCATGTCAATCGCCGGGTTCTCTAAACGTCGCAGCACGAGCTCCGAGATGACATCTTGCCTGACATGGTCAGGCATGCCGCGCGGGACCAAAGCATTCGCCGACGCCCAGGTCGGATCTAGCACCGGGATGGAACCGGCAATCCTCTCTCCCGCCACTGGCCGCCCCATAGCGAGCGGAGGCAGCTTGGAGCGCTTACGCTTGCTCTTGATCGCCCAGAAGGTGCGCCCCGGCAGGGCGGCCACCGCTTGCGCTATCGAGGTGCATCGGCGCAGGGTTTCCAGCTCCTCCGCGCTCCAGCCGTCGCTGGCAGGATCGGGACGCGGAGTGCCGAAGGTATCGGCGACCAGTAGGAACACCCGGATGTTGGTCTTCTTCACCCCCACGCGGGTGGTGATGTAGGCGGCACCCCGGCCCTGCCCTTTGGGTGTCGTCGGCTGTAGAAGGTTTCCGGTCTTCAACGACGACACCCGCCCGAGATTGGACACGCTCAGCCCTAGATCGGGGCGATCCCTCCACACCTCGCCGTCCAGCGGCGCGGCCTTCTCCCGCGCCGGCAGCCCGATCCCCAGTTCCCGCCGCCAGATCGTCACCCGGGACTGGGAGACGCCCATCGCGCGGGCCTGCTGACGGGTGCTGATCCCGGCATCATGAAGCGCGCGGAGAACCGGGCCCACGTCCTCAATCGAACGCCCCTTCACGCTCTCACCCCCCGGATCATGTCGTTGAAGTCCTTGAAGCCGCGATCCGGCCAGGTCTCGAAGAACGGCAGGCCGCGCGCGTCGCAGCGTTCCTTCAGCACGGCGACCTTCTTCGAGACGCCGGCCCTGACCTTCCTGTCCGGATCCCGGTCGCGCAGCACGATGACGGCGCGGGCGCAGGCTGGCGGGTCGATCTCGGCGAAGTTGCGGCTGGCCCCGACGGCGAACGTCCGCCACGCCGGGTTCAGGGTCGCGCCGGTGAAGGCGTCCTCGACCCCTTCGGCATAGCAGCACTCGTCGGTCAGACCCGCCTTCAGGGCGTCGCCGGTGGACAGGCCCGTCTCGCCTCGGCTGATCGGAATGACGGCGCCCAGCCAGCCGCGCGGCCAGATCTTCTTGGTCGCGTATCCGCCGGCCTTGGCCGCCTGCAGCTGGTCCGAGCCGTCGGGCTGGAGGAAGATCCGGTGCGCGGCCGCGATCGCGCCGCCGGGCAGCAGCATACCCGACACCAGGCACGGCACGATCAGGCCGGTCTCGGTGTGCTTCAGGCCCGGATGGCTGCGCACCGCGAACGGCATCCGCGCCATGGTCTCCAGCGGGATCCGGCGACAGTCGCGCAGGTACGTCCAGCCCGGCAGGCCTGGCGCCAGCTCCTGCGCGCCGAACACCATGGCGCGGGCGCTACTGCGATCCTTCTCCTGCCGGGCGTCGGCCAAACGCTGGGCCCTGGCCGTGTTCGCCTCCATCTCGCGACGGGCGGCCTCCAGCTTGCGGCTGTGCGCCGGGTCCATGTGGGTGTGATCGCCGACGCCCAGAAACCGCTTGGCCCAGATCAGGGCCTCGGCCTTCGACGTCCGGTCCACCCGACCGAAGTTGATATAGGCGACCAGATCCAGCGCATCGCCGAAGTCGCCGGTGGCGTATTCGTCCCATCGGCCCTGTCGCGGGCCGTGCAGCATGATGACGAAGCTGCCCGGGTTCCGGTCGTTGCGCGTCGGATTGCGCGGGGTCAGGGCGCCGTTGACCTTGGCCCCGTCCAGCCCGAGGGCCATGCAGACGCTCTCGATCCGGTCGGCCAGCATGGCGCTGATCTCCCGCACCGTGATCTCGGCCGGTCGCGGGGCGAAGTTGGACGCCGTCATGCGCGACCCTCGCCAGCCAACAGCCGCCGGTCGGCCTCGGTTCGAACCGGGATCAACACCACCCCTTCCGCCTTCAGGGCGACAGCGAACGGCTTCGAGCAATGCGGGCAATCGCAGACGATGTCCGCGTCAGTGCTGCCGTCAGGCTCGACCTCGACCCAGTGGCCGAGGCCACGCTGCAGCGAGACCATTAGCGCTTCGAGGCTGACGGTCAGCTCATAGGGTGCCTCTCGGCACCAAGGGCAAAATGGAAAGTCGCCGTAGTCGGCTGTTGTGTTTCTGGGGAGCTGCGTCACGCCGTTCCTCCCGCCAGCTGGGCGAGGAAGCGCCGCTCCGCCGCCCACAGATCCTCGTCGGCCGTCTTCGCCCGGCGCACGCGGCCGCGCTCCATGACGCGGTCGCCGACCTTGTCGTCCTCGTCGTCGCCGTCGCGGGCGCGCAGGTATCGTTCGGCCGCCTTCTCGACGGCCTGCCGGGTCAGCCCCAGCACCCCGGCCACGACCCGCGCGCCGACGCCGCCGGCGACGACGACCAGGGACGCGGCATACGACCGGGCCGCCTGCTCCGGGGTCGGGGATCCGCCGCCGCCGATCGGCGCGCGCAGCACCTGATCCACGGTCATCCCGCGCTCACCGGCGGCGAACCGCACGGCCGCGACGACCAGACCCAGATCCAGCACATCCATGGTCTCGACGCCCGGCCGGCCGTCCGATCGCGGCCAGACCTCGACCTTGCGCGCGGCCTCGCCGGCGGCGATCGCAAACCGGGCGCGGGCGCGATCCAGCCACTGCCGGTCGCGCTCGGCGTTGATCCACTCGCTCAGATCCGGCCGGACCTCCTCAGGCTCGACGCCCGCGGCCTTCGCCAGGGCGAAGACCTGATCGCGCGGCGCCCGACGCAACTTCGACAGCCGCTGGTGCGTCACGCCCATCTTGCGGGCCAACGCGCACACGCCGCCCGCGCGGGTGATCGCCAGCGTCAGGCCGGCGTCTCTCTCGATCGCCCCCCGCATGGTCTCAGCCCCCGATGTCCGCGCGTTGCGCCCAGCGGGGCTCCTCGATCGACGGGACCGGCATGGCGACGGCGCCTGCGTCCGGGGTACCGGGCGTCAGCAGCGCCCGCACCAGCCGCGACTTGACGATCAGCCCCTCGGCCAGCGTCGCCCGCAGCAGCGGATCCGCATGGCCGAACGCCGTGCAGTCCCAGCGGAACGACATGAACAGGGCGAACTCGCCCGCGCCCTTGTACGGCGGCGTCGTGGTGGTCAGCCGACCGGCGGCATTGGCCAGATCGTCGGCGACGACCGGGCGCAGCAGGGTCGCGGCCTGGTCGGCGTGGTCGCACAGGCCCAGCCACTTCTGGGCGGAGAGGGAGACGACGGTCATGCCGAGACGCCCTTCAGGATCAGATAGACCGGCGGGCTGAAGTCGGCGGGCGTGATGTCGCCCTGCGTCCGGCGGACGACCGCCGTCATCAGCTTGGGTCCGGGGCGCAGGCGGGTCACATCGTCGAAATGCCGGCGCATGCGGTTCACGGCTTGCTTGGTGCAGCCAAACAGGATGGCGCCGTCGGCGTCGTCCATGTCGCGATCACGCATCCAGCGATCGA
Organism: Caulobacteraceae bacterium; assembly: GCA_052441165.1. Taxonomy (GTDB): domain Bacteria; phylum Pseudomonadota; class Alphaproteobacteria; order Caulobacterales; family Caulobacteraceae; genus Brevundimonas. The sequence continues at coordinate 33,316 of JBQVQW010000021.1, forward strand.
GCGCGGGGCGGAGACGTACGTCAGGAATTGACGCATGGGGCAGGCAGAGGGTGTCGGTCACGCGAGTGCGTCCCAGTGATGAAGATTACCAAACCGACGGGGAGAAGGAGGCTGATTTGGTTTCCGGGGTCAACTCATTTTTGTATCACAAGTGTGGACATTGATACGGCAAGGCTGTTTAGGTCGGCGCAATGTCGTCGCTCGCGATCCGCGCAGAACCGTGGAAATCCCGCCTCATGGCCGGGAACAAAGAGCTGCTGGGCGAAGACATGGCGCGAGCCGGGGCCGCGCTGCGCGTCCTGCGCAAGCGCCTCGGGATCAGCGGCGAAGAGGCCGCACATCGCGCCGGCGTCCACGCCCAGACTTGGCGGAACTATGAGAACGGCCGCCGCCTCATGGATAACGAGACGCTTGGCCGCATGGTCGCGGCCGTCAGCGCGACAGTCGAGGATCACGCCCAGGAGATGGCCCGCACCGCGCCGGCCAGTCTTCCGGGCGAAAGCCCGTGGTTCGGCAGCCGCAAGGGCGATCGGCCTCTGGTCTTCCCGGTCGGCGGGGTCGCCCATGGCGGCGGGCCGCGCCCGAACATCTACGACCAGGGCAGCGAGGCCGAGGTGATCGACTTCACCGATTTCCTCAACGCCAACACGCGGATCCTGCGCCTCGCAGGCATGTCGATGGTGCCTTACGCGGAGCCCGGCGGCTGGGTCAGCTACAACCCGCTACGCCCCGCCCGACGAGGACAGGGCGCGGTCATCCACATGAAGGACGGCAGCTATCAGGTGAAGCGCTTCGAGCGGATCGCTGGCGGCAAGGTGCACGTCACCGAGCTGTACCCCGAGGAACGCGAACTGACCTACGAGTTGGACGACGTCGAGGGCGTCTACGCGATCGGCCTCAGGGGCGACTAGCGAACGCAGTTAGTTCGGAATGCCGCGCCAGCGCTGCTGGCTATGCCTTCGAGCCGAGCCGCAAGGCCATCAAGCTCGGCACTCTGGGTAGCAAGCGTCATGTCCAGCGCCCCCAAGGCGCGCTGATCGGACGGCCTAGCCCCCTGCAGCTGCTGAACGACCCGACCGGCGGCCTCTGCCCGTTCCGTGGCCAGGCGCGCCGGACCGGAAGATCTTCCGGACGTCAGCGAGATCTCCCCCAAGGCAGAGCAAAGCGCCTCCGCCCTCTCAAAATTCCATTCATGCCACGCAGCATCTGCGGCATCCGCATCAGCAGCAGCATCTGTCGCGGTGTCACCATGAGCCACCACGGGCACGACAGGATCATTCAACCATGGCCCGGCCGATGAAGGCGGTGCAGCGTCCTGAGAGAGGGCGAGGAGGAGCGACAGGATCAGCATCCGCCCAAGCTGCACCGACATTCTCACGCACACCAGCGAGCCAGTGACACAACCTGACACGACGTTAGTTCGTATCATTTCCGTATAAACTTGTTGACACAGGAAACCGACGCAGCGTTTCCTCCGCCCGAACTCGGGAGGATCAATCGTGTCTCACGCCAACGTCTACCCATCGGGCCCGCTGAAGGGCCGGCCCATCCGGAGCGGCAAGGCCCCGGCCGGGGCCGCGCTATCGGTCTTCAATCTCGCAGGCGTGAAGCTTCCCGATCTCACGGGTCAGGACGCCAAGCGGGTCTGGGTCGATGAAGCGGGCGAGCCGCAAATCGAGGCGGTGCGCATCCACCTGACCGACGCCGACATGGACGACTGGCGCGACAAGGTCGTCTGGGCCGACTTCGGCGCGACGGCGGGCGATCAGGCGCTGAACGACCGCGCCATCGATGACGCGGCGATCCCGGCCGACGCGGCGGCGCCGTCGATCGACTGGCGCGCGGCCCGGCGCGGGCCGCGCCTGCCCCTTCCCATCACCGTGATCCTGCTGGGGATCGTCGTCACCTACTTCGCCTGGCGGATCGTGGCATGAGCGCGCTGGCCCGCCGCACGCCCGTCGTCCCGGACGACAACATCACCGAGGCGCTGGCCGATCTGGGCCTGACTGGCTGGAAGGGCGCGCACGTCCGCGCCAGCAACGGCCGCTCGCTGACCGCCCTGTGGACCCACGATTACGACCCTCTCAGCCAGGCCGGCCGGATGGTCGCCGCCTCGGGCAGCGATCTGCCGGACGCCCTCGCGCGGTCCGTCGAAATGGCCCTCGCCGGCCGTACCCGCCCTCAACCCAAGGAGAGACTGCATTGAGCAAAGCACCCAAACGCACGCGCCCCCTCGATCGCGACGGCGATGGCCGCGACGGCGGATCCCTGCCCGGCAACCAGACCGCGCCGATGGCGGATTCGGCTGAACAGACCGACGAGACCGAGACGCCCACGGAATGGGTTCGTGATGACGCCCTGATCGTCCTGAAACTCGACGCCGCCGGTGTGCGCGATCACGACGAGGATGCCCTGATCTCCGTCGAACAGGTCACCCAGTGGCCGGACGAGGACGCCCGCGCAGCCGAGGCCTTCGCCGACAGCATGCTGGCCGAGGGCTCGCACACCGTCCGTGGCGAGGAACGCCGCGCCGACGGCACCCTGATTGAACTGCCCGCCATCCTCGCCGAACGGCACGTCCTGCCGCGTGAGACCAAGCCAACAGAGACATCGTCCGACGCCCCCTCCTCGTCGGACGATACGCCGGAGGTCGCGGAAGCAGACCCGGCCGCCAACGCGGCCTCCGGCAACCGGAGCGGACCCAGCAGCTGGACCCGTGATGACGCCGCGATCCTCGCCAAGCTGGGCAAGGACTGGATCGAAACCGATCCGGGCAAGCCCGGCGCACTGACGCTGGAGACCTTGGCCAGTTGGAGTGATGAAGAGGCCCGAGCCGCTGACGTCTTCGCGGTCGAGATGAACGACCCCGGCCGCTACACGGATGCGGAGGGCGACTGGCGTCGAGACGACGGATCGGTGATCGAGCCGCCGGAATGCCTCGATCCCTATCTTTTCGGCCTCGGCAGAGGGCAAGGCGACGACACCTTCACCGCCGAAGAGATCGCCGCCGGCCAGACCGACGTCGTCCAGGCCGAGGGCGAGGAGATGACGACGGCCGCCGATCAGGCCGCGACCATCGACCCGGCGGATCCGCTGGCCACGATCCAGACGGGGACGGCCCCGATCGCCGTCCGCCTCAGCCAGCTGGCCCAGCTGACCGGAAGCAAACGTTTGTATCGGACGGCGTCCGGCTACTCGGCCACGCACAGCGCGCCGTACATCGAGACGGCGACGGTCGACGGCTGGATCGCGGCGGGTCTGGCCGAGTGGATCCCGTCAGCCGGCAACACCGGCGGCGTCAAGGCGACCGACGAGGCCCGCCGCGTCGAACGCCATCTGCGCCGCGAACTGGCGGAGGCGGCGTGATGGCCACCCAAGCCCAAATCCGCACCGCCCTTGATCGCGCAGCCCGCGAGGCCTTGGGACGACCGTTGCCGTCGACCGTTGTCGTCACGATCCGGGGCAACCGGGTCGAGCTTGTCGGACCTCCCGGCACCGGAAAATCGAGGTCGATAGCTGGGGCTCGCAAGGCCCTCGGCGGGAACCTGCGGTTTTTCTCGGGCGTCGTCCCCGGTGAGCTGGAACAAGAGTGATGCTCCCCCCTGACGTCCTCGACCTGCGCGGCGTCGCCGCCCGGCTGGGCGTCAGCTACGCCATGCTGCAGAGCAGCTGGCGCACCCTTCCGGGCTTCCCGCCCCCCTTCATGGGAGCCCGGAAGGGTCAGCGCCCGCGCTGGTCGCTGCAGGCCATCAACGATTTCAAGGCGGGCAAACGGTTCAGCGCCTTCGAGGCTGCGCCCGTCGCCCCATCCCACAGACACCCGGTCGCGAACGATGTCGTTCGCACGCCGGTCACAGACACCGTCGCGGCGCTGCTGGCCGCCGCCGGCGGCTGAACCCTCGCCCAACCCTAGGACTACTGGAGCGCTCTCCATGGACGGAAGGCCAATCATCTGCCTCGACTTCGACGGGGTTATTCACCGCTACGACACCCCATGGACGGACGCGGCCACCATCAGCGATGGCGTCACGGCAGGCTTCTTCGAGTGGGCTGATGAAGCCGCGAAGCACTTCCGGCTCGTAATCTACTCGTCTCGCTCAAAGGAGCCGAAGGCGGTCGAGGCAATGATGCTGTGGCTGGTCGATCAGCGCCGACGGTGGCGTGAGGCTGGCGGGGTTTCCCCGAACGATGGCGGCGTCGTCGATCTGGAGTTTGCTCACGAGAAGCCGCCAGCATTTCTGACGATCGACGATCGCGCCATTCAGTTCACCGGCGACTGGTCGGCGCTCAGCCATGAAGCGCTGCTCGCCTTCAAGCCTTGGAACAAGCGTCAGTAGCAGCTCCGCGCTGCAGAGGTTAACACTTCCCCATGACCGATGCTCTCTATCGCCTCGAGCGACGCGAAGCTGACCAGCTCGAACCCTTCTTGGCATACCGCTCGAAGCGCGACTGGCGGCCGGACCCTCAACCGCTAGACAGCGAGTTGGCGATGTATCTGACATTCCTCCCGGTCGTGGCCGAGTTTCAGTCAGACCCGATGTCGGTCCAGTGCTTCGATCTTCGCGTTGTTAAGCAGGCGATTTGGATCGTGAAGAAGTTCGAAGGCCGCTTCGCCGGCTGGATGGAAAAGAACCCCGATGAAGTCCGGCGCGTTCGGGCTCTGCTCGCAGGTGCCGCAGTCGAATGACCCGAAAACCCGCCGCCCCCAACAACCTCCGCAACGGCCTCAAATGGCGTGACGGCCGCCCGCGCTGGGAGCCGTCGCCCGCGAACCGCGCCTGCGGCTTCCCGGGCGTGGACCTGCGCGACCATGCCGGGGCCTGGATGGATCGCGGCGCCGCGACGACGGCGGCCGACGCCCGCACGCTGTGGGCCGGGATCGTGCGCGAGGCGATGCGCGACACCGACGCCGGCGGCAAGGCGCGAGTGCATCTGCGCATGGCGCTGGATCTCCTGCCGCCCCTGCCGGCCGAGGCCGAGGGCCGCCGCAAGCGTGAGCTGATCGCCGACCTGATCGAGCGCGGCCGCGCCGTGCTGGAAGAGCGCGAGCCCGGCGTGACAGAGGCGCTGACGCACGCGCCGCGCACGGTCAACGCCCTGGTCGAGGCCTTCTTCGCCGATCGGGCCGCCATGTCCGAGATCAAGGCGTCGTCGCAGCGGGCGTACCGGACCTGCTCGCGCAAGATCGCGGCCGAGTTCGGCGGCAAGCGGGTGGACGAGATCACCAAGGGCCAGCTGAAGGCCTGGCACGGGCGGTTGTCGGCCGACGTCTCGGTCGCCACGGCCAATCTGACCATGGGCGCCTTCGGCGCCATGCTCGCCTGGGCGACGCTGCAGGACCCGCCGTGGCTGGCGGCGACGCCGATCCAGCGGCTCAAGCTACCGCGCGCCAAGGGCCGTCGCGTCTTCTGGACGGTCGAGGAGGAGAAAGGGTTCATCGCCTGGTGCGACGCCAACGGCTACGCCGACGTCGCCGACGCGGTCACCGCCTGCCTCTGGACAGGCGCGCGCCAGATCGACGTCTGCAAGGCGACGCTGGCCGACCTGTCCGGCCAGACGTGGCGCTATGTCCCGACCAAGACCGAGCGCAAGGACCAGGTGGCGCTACCCGGGATCCTGCCGGCGGTCTCGGCCCGGGTTCAGCGGCGGCTGATCGAGGCCGCCCGCTCGCACGTCAAGCACATCGGCGGTTCCGCGCCCTTCCTCTGGAACCCCGAGGGTCGCCGCCACACCAGCCAGTCGATCGGCGATCGCTTCCGCGAGGCCCGCGCCTGGGCCGTAAAGGCCAAGGCAGTGCCCGAGACCTTCGCTGGCAAGACACTTCAGGATACGCGCGACACCTGCGTTACCCGCCTCTATGCGGCCGAGGTCACGCTGGCCCGGATCGGCAGCTGGGGCGGCTGGTCGAACCCGGAGAAAATCCTGCGCGAACACTACCTCTCGCTGCTGGACGAAGGCGCCATCGAGGACGGCGGCAAGCTGCTCCTGTGGGCGCGCGAACAGGGCCTCGGCTGGGCGGCTGCGTGAAGTATGCAGGCGTAAGACTGGAAACCCCAGACGCCGTGGTCTTAGCACTGCTGGCGGCGGCGGATGGGCGTTCGTTTTCGGGCGCTGTAGAACGCGCCCAGACACCTCTTACCCTGCCGAGCGGCCCTGTGATCGTGATGACATGCGGACGGGAAGTGATGGTGGACGAGGCCGACTACGAACAGCTGAGAACCTTCCGTTGGTTCGCCAAGCCGATGGGGCGGCGATCCGAGAAGGTTTACGCCGTGCGCACCGTGAAGACGTCGCGAGGATCGCGCCACATTGCGATGCATCGCGAGATCGCCGGCGCGTCTGTTGGTCAGGTTGTCGACCATCTCAACGGGTTCACCCTCGACAATCGCCGATCAAATCTCCGCCTCTGCAGTCAGGGCGAGAACGCAAGAAATATCGCCCGGCCGGCAGATCCTATGAGGGGAGTTAGCAAACGCGGCGAACGATGGGTCGCGAGGGTCTGCGTGCAGGGTCGGATGAAGCACATCGGCGTCTTCGACAGTGCGTTGGAAGCAGCAGCGGCGGCGGCCGCGGAGAGAACAAAGCGCGATGCAAGTCGGAATTCCGACTTCGAAAAAGTCGGAAACTAGCGCTGAAGTCGGACGCCCTCAGACCGCCACGGCCTTTCCGGTCAATGTTTTAAGAAGCGCTGGAAAGCGGTTCTTAATAACCATGACTCACATTGGCTCCACGGATGCTTAGCGTCCCGTAAACCGTGTTCGAGCGGAGCGCCGCCAATGTCAGTCAGAATCAGGGCCGTCGCGGCGGTCTCGATCGCCGCCCTCGTCATACCCGCAGGAGCCATCGCCCAGACGGCCGGCTCGGGCGGCATGGGCTCCATGCAGGCCGGCTACGGCGGCGCGCGCTATACCACCGCCCGGCCGCAGACCGGTTCGACGCGCGACTCGAACGGCAACCGCCTGATCGTCAACGGCATCATCCAGGCCGGCGCCAGCGCCTACTCCGACGCGTCAGGCGGCGTTTCCAGCCAGTTCAGCGGTGTCGGCGGCGGCAATGGCACGACGATCGGCGGCTCGACCGCCATCGGCAACAGCCTGAACGTCGTTGTGCAGGGCAACCACAACACGGTGATCGTCAACTCAACCCAGGTCAATAACGGCAACGTCAACGCCGGAACCAACCTGAACACCACCCCGAGGAACCCATGATCGCTGGCCGGACCTTCCGTCGGCTTCGTGCGCTCGGCCTCGCGGGATCCGCGGCGGCCCTGCTCAGCGGCTGCATCTCGGCCAGCGCCGGACCGGCTGGCACCTATGCCGCACCGATCGGCAATGCGCCGGTCATCGCCAATCCGACGCCCTATTCGGCTGCGCTGTACTGCATGGCCAACTATGCCCGGTCCTACAACCTGCCCTCGCCGCGCATCGCGGTGGCCCGTATCGCCGACTATACCGGCACCGTCTCGGCGGACGGCGGGAGGCAGATCACTGGCGGCGCCTCCCTGATGGCCATGACGGCGCTCGCGAAGTCGGGCGCGCGGATCGTCGAACGCTATGACACCTCGGTCTCCGAGATGGAGCTGCGCTACGCCAACAACCGCCTGATCGGCGACGAGGGTCCCGGCGGCGCGGAGGACGTCCAGTACCGCCGCATCATCGCCGGCCAGGTTCCGGGCTCCGACTTCTATATCGTCGGCGGCATCACCGAGGTGAACTACAACATCCGGTCGGGCGGCTTTGATCTGGCCGCCGGACAGGCCAACACCGACACCCCGCTGTCGACCGCCTTTGCGGGCAAGGCCTATGTGATGAACGTCGCCATCGACCTGCGGCTGGTGCAGACCACCACGCTGGAGGTGGTCGATGTCGTCTCCTACCAGAAGCAGATCGTCGGTCGCGAAATCTCGGCCGGCATCTTCGACTTCCTGGACGGCAACGTCTTCGACTTTTCCGCCGGCGAGGGCGGGCTGGAGCCGGTCCAGCTGGCTGTCCGCGCCCTGATCGAGCGCGCCACGGTCGAGTTCATGGCCAACCTCTACGGCGCGCCGGGCCCCGAGGCCTGCCTGTCCGCCGGCCCCGACCCGCTCGGCGGCGGCGCCGTCGGCCCCACCGGCGGCTATTATCCCGCGTACACCAATACGGACACGAACAATGGCGCCACCCGCGCGGATCCGTCTCGCTGGCACGATCGCCGCGACGGCGCTGTACGTCGCAGCCGCTACTGAGGCCGCCGCACAGTCTGCCCCGCAGGACGGCACGATCGTCCTGAACGAACAGCTCCAGCTGGGCGACGTCTTCTCGCACCAGACGATCAACGTTGTGGATGCGACCGGACAGGTCACGGTCAACACCTCCGCCCAGGGCAACCAGGCCTCGGGCGCCGTGCAGAACGATTCCATTGTCGTCCAGTCGAACCAGGACATGCGGGGCGACGCCATCGCGCGTTCGGATGTCACGCTCGGCGGCGATACCGGCGGCCCCGTCAATGTCCTGACCCAGGCCGGCGGCAACTATCTCGCGGTCAGCGCCTACGATTCCACGCTCGGCGTAAACGCGGTGCAGTCGAATACCGGCGGCAACGTCAACGCCACCAGCGAGGTCGGCACGGACACGGCCCGCCTGTTGTCCGGCGGCTCGGTCGCGGCCTCGGCCATCTCGAACACCACCGCCCTGTACGGCGAAGGGTCGATGGTCAGCGGCTCGATCGACCAGTCCAACGCCGCTATCGTTCGCTCGTACAGCCGCGTCGACAGCCAGTATATCCCGGCCGAGGCCTCGGTGACGGCCCAGACCATCGCCAATGCCATCGCGGTCAACAGCGGCCAGACCTCCGGTCAGAACCTCGAGCTGAACCAGAGCTCGACGGCTGACTTCATCGAGGCCGAGTCCAGCGCCAACACCGGCAACGGCTGGAATCTCGCCGCCCGCGCCCGGGCCAACGCCAACCAGGCCGTGCTCTACAACGAGGGCGGCTCGGTCGTGATCGGCTCGAACCAGTCGAACAGTTCCTTCGTGCGCTCGGCCGCCACGACCACGGCATTCGACTACGGCCGCGTCGAGGCCCAGGCCTCGGGCGCCGCCAACACCCTGTCGGTCGGCAACAACGACATCTTCGTCGAGATCGACAACACCCAGTTCAACGAAGGCGGCGTGGACGTCACCTCGACCTTCGTCGGTACGAACGGCTACGACATCTATGTCGGCGCCGAGGCGGTCGGGAACCAGGTCACCGGCTACGCCTGCTCGGAGTGCGCCGGCTATATGGACGCCACCAACAATCAGACCAACTCCGGCGATGTCTCGGCCCGTGCGAACACCACGGTCAACGGTTCCAGCCGTGCGGTGATCACCGGCGCCAACGCCGTCGGCAATGCGGCGACCTTTTATGTGTCGCGGTCCGGAAATTAACATTCAGTAACTTGTTCGCCTCCCCGTGGTCGCCGAAGGGTTGTGCGGGGCCCATCGAATTGCATTCGCGTAAGGGTCCCTCCCCTTGTCCGGCGTGCCGATGATCGGTCGCACACGCCAATCGGAGTGACCGACCCCATGCGTTCTGCCCGCATTCTCCTTCTCGCGGCGGCCTCGTTCGCCGCCCTGACGGCCGCAGCCCCGGCTCTGGCGCAGGTCGCGAACACGGATCCGTGGACCCAGACCACCAGCGACGTCCCGGCAGATCAGGCCGTCCGCTTCGGAGTGCTGCCTAACGGGATGCAGTACGCGCTCATGCGCAACGCCACGCCGCCCGGCCAGGCTTCGTTCCGGCTCCGCATCGACGCGGGTTCGCTGATGGAGAATGAGGACCAGCTGGGGCTGGCCCACTTCATGGAGCACATGGCCTTCAACGGGACGACGAATATCCCGGAAAACGAGCTTCTTCGCATTCTCGAACGGCGCGGGCTGGCCTTTGGCGCCGACACCAATGCATCGACCGGCTTTGACGAAACCGTCTACATGCTGGAGATCCCGAACGCCGATGCAGGCACGATCGACGACTCCCTGCGGATCCTGCGCGAGCAGATGTCCGAAGCCCTCATGGCCCCGGAGGCCGTCGAGGCCGAGCGCAACGTGATCGTGGGCGAGGAACGCCTGCGCAACACGCCCGGCCTGCGGTCCATCAAGGCGCAGCTCGGCCTGTACGCCCCGGGACAGCGCATCGCCAATCGCCTTCCGATCGGTGACCTCGACATCATCCGGACGGCGCCGCGCGAACGCTTCGTCGAGTTCTATCAAGGCTACTATCGCCCGGAACGGGCCACCTTCGTCGCCGTCGGCGACTTCAACGTCGATGAGATGGAAGCCAAGGTCCGCTCGGCCTTCGAAAGTTGGGAAGGCCGTGGCCCTGCCGGGCCGGAGCCCGACCTCGGCACGGTCGCCCCACGCGGTCCCGAAACCCGTATTCTGGTCGAACCGGGCGTCCAGTCCTCGATCGAACTGGGTTTCATCCGCAACCCGGACCGCGACCCTGACTCCGTCGCGGAACGCCGCGACAACCTGATCCGACGCCTTGGAGTCGCCGTCCTGAACCGCCGCCTGGGCGAGATCGCCCGCGGCGACAATCCCCCGTTCCTCACCGCCAGCGGCGGCGAGTTCGAACTGGCCGACAGCTTCGCCGCCGCCTCCGTTTCCGCCCAGTATAATGTGGGTGGCTGGCAACGGGCCCTGGAAGCGATCGAGCAGGAACAGCGCCGTCTGGTTCAGTACGGTGTCTCGGACGCCGAACTGCAGCGGGAGATCACCGCGACGCGCACCGCGCTGGAGAACGCGGTCGCAGGCGCCGCCACGCGCCGGACGCCGCTGCTGGCCGGCGCCCTCGTCGGCTCGGTGAACAGCAAGACCGTCTTCGCGACGCCTCAGACGAACCTCGACCTGTTCAACGCCGCCGTCGAGGGACTGACCGCCGCAACCGTCAACCAGACTCTTCCGGAAGTCTTCCAAGGCGAAGGCCCGCTGGCGCTGGTCGTCACCCCCGAGCCGATCGAAGGCGGCGAGGCTGCAGTCACCGCCGCGCTCGAAGCCTCGCGCCAGACCCCGGTCGCCGCGCCGGCGGCCCAGGCCGAGCTTGACTGGCCCTATCAAACCTTCGGCAGCGCCGGCGCAGTCACCGACCGCCGCGAGATCGCCGAACTGGGAGCCACCGTCCTGACCTTCGCCAACGGCGTCGTGGTCACCGTCAAGCCGACGGACTTCCGCGACGAACAGATCCTTGTCCGGGTCGATACCGGTATCGGCGAAATGGGGCAGCCGACGGACAGGCCGACGGTCGAAGGCCTGGGCGCCAATGTTCTCACCGCGGGCGGCCTCGGCCGGTTGACGGTCGACGAAATGAGCCGCGTGCTGAACGGCCGGGTCTATTCCACCGGCTTCAGCGTGGCGGCGGACCGCTACAGCCTGACAGGGGCCACCCGCCCGGCCGATCTCCCGCTGCAGATGCAGGTTCTGGCGGCCTATCTGACGGATCCCGGCATCCGCCCGGCGCCGTTCCAGCTCCTCAAGTCGTCCTACGGCCAGCAACTGGCGCAGGCCCGGGCCACGCCCGGCGGCGCCTTCGCTGTCGACGGCGGCGCCATCCTCAGCAGCGGGGACGCTCGCGACGGCCTGCCGCCCGCGGACGCCGTGGCCGGCTGGACCAACGATGAGCTGAAGGCCGAGATCACCCGCGGCCTGGCCAGTGGGCCGATCCACATCACGATCGTGGGCGACGTCACCCTTGACGACGTCATCGCATCGGTGGCGCCGACCTTCGGCGCGCTGGCGGCTCGGGGTCCCGAGGCCGCTCCGCTCCCCGGCTCGGATCAGAAGCGCTTCCCGGCGCCGACGAGCGCTCCGATCGAACTGACCCACACCGGCCCGGCCGAGCAGGCCCTCGCCATCGTCGCTTGGCCGACCACCGACGCCGTCGGCGATCGCACCGAGGCGCGGCAACTGTCGATCCTCAGCGCCGTGCTGCGTCTGCGTGTGCTCGAGGAGATCCGCGAGAAGCAGGCGCTGGCCTATTCCCCGGGCGTCGGGGCGCAGTCTTCGGACGTTTATCCGGACTATGGGTTCATGCTGGTCCAGGGTGAGATCGCACGCGACAACCTCGCTGCCTTCAACACCGCCGTGGACGGCATCGCCGCGACGCTTCGCGACGCGCCGCCGGAGGCCGACGAGCTGAACCGCGCCCGTCTGCCCGCCATCGAGCGGCTGCGTCTGAGCCAGGCCACCAACGAGTACTGGCTGGGGCAACTCGCGGATGTCGCCGAGCGGCCGCAGGAGGTGCAGGAGATCACGCGCCATATCGCTGTGCTCGAAGCGATCACGCCGGAGGACATCCAGCGTCTGGCGCAGAAATACCTGCGCCCCGAAACGGCCGTCCGCGTCCAGGTGGTGTCGTCGACGGCGGCGGCTCCGGCTGCTCAATAGGCGGACAGAAAGAAGGCCCCGGTCCGCTGGGACCGGGGCCAGTTCGCTTCTCAGGATCGTCGACAGAGCCGACGGTCGTAATCTGCGCCTTCCCGGCTGACGCCAGTCTGAACGCGGGGTTCAGCCCCCGTCAGAACACCCGGCCGCCGACTCCGCCGTCCAGGGCGATGGTGCCGCCGCTGACGGCGATCCCCTGCTCCTCGACGACTTCCTCGCGATAAGCCGTGAAAGTCTCCTCGCGGATCCACGTCAGAATTTTGACGCCTGCGCCGTAACGGCGCAGCAGCGAGCGCTCGTTGCACTCGCGCTCGGCCTTCTGCGGGCGACATTCGATCTGGTTGCGACCGAACCACAGAGCCTCGCCCTTGCGGCAGCTCATGGTCTCGCCGTGATCGAACTGCGTATTCCCCTGATACTCGGCCCAGGTCATCTGCAGCCAGGTCCCGGCCAGGCAGCGATACAGCTCACCTTCATAACCTCCGTCGATCTCGCGGTCGGGGCGGACCTGCGAGGCGGGGTGCGGGACGTTGCGGTCGTCGATGCAGACGGCGCGGATGACGACCCGCTTCTCCCAGCGTCGACGCTCCTCATAGGGCACCCGGATCATGCGCTGCATCCGCGCGCCCTCGACGTTCAGGCCGCTGATGGTCGTCGGATACGGCTGGTCGACCGTGACATAGGCCGAACCGCCGCCGCTGACCCAGACGCTCCCGCCCGCGCGGGCGTTCAGACCTGCACCTGCGCGCGCCGACGCGTTCGCTCCGGCATTGGCGTTGACGTTGACGTTCACATTGAAATTCCCGCCCGCCCCGCAGCACGGGGGCGCCGGCGGCAGCTCGCAGCAGGGCGCGGGCGGCGGCGGAGGCGGTGGCGGTCTGCAGACCGATGAACAGCAAGGCGAAATTGCCGCCGCCCATCAAAAGGGCCACCACCAGCAGTCGCCAGCGGGGGCGCGGCATGGGCAGCAGCCAGGGCAGCGTGATCAGCGCCACCAGGGCGAACCGCACGGCGG
>JBQVQW010000022.1:0-46455 GCA_052441165.1 Caulobacteraceae bacterium
GACGCGCGACGTCGAAGCCCTGCGGGCGCTGGTGACCGGCGCCCGGCACGGCGCCTACGCGGCGCTTGGTTTCGACCACCACGGTCTTCGAGCGGCCGTGGCTGAAGCTCTGCTTGACGGTGCCGGTCGAAACCGATCCCGCTGCGCGCGGCTTCAGGCTCAGCGGCGCGCGCGGCCCCGTCGTCGAAGGGGTCTTGCCGTCGTTGGTCTTGTCGTTCTCGTCGGTCATCCGGTCGCTTTACTTTCGGCCCGGGCCAGCCCCGAACCGTCGTCCAAACACAAAAAGCCGTGCGGCGTCCGCCCCTTCTCAGGAGACAGAACCCCGCCCGTCTGCAAATCCATCCGGGTCTCCAGCCGCGTCGCCGGTCCATGCGGACGGCGTCAACGGTCGAAATCCCGCCAGTCGTTCGACCTCGAGGGTCCAGCGATCAGCCCGCCCGCCTTCAAGCAGGACGGCGTGTATCGCATTTTCCAGCCCGAGGGCCAAACTCAAATCGTCAGCAGTGAACGCGCCGCAGATTCCGGGAGCCGGTTGCTGGTGTTTCGCCAGCGCCAGCAGCTTGCCCCGACCATCCGCCGAGCCGTCCGCGGCCTCGACCAGCCAGGCGGCCTTGCCCGAACGGATCGCGGCGGCCGACTTCTCGAAGCCAGAGATAAGAACGCCCTCGCGCCGGGCAAGTCCCAGCTGGTCCAGACAACGCCGGACAAGCAGGCTCTCGACCAGATCCGGCAGGTCGCCGGCCGGTTTCAGCGGCGCCTTGGCCGCACGGCTGAACAGGTTCTTCTTCACCGCCGCCTCGACCGAGGCGCGGTCAGCCGCGACCCACAGGCCACGGCCCGGCAGCCTGCGCGCGAGATCGGGGGCGACCGAGCCGTCCGGAGCGGCGACGAAACGGATCAGACGAGACTCGTCCATGACCTGGTGAGTGACCAGGTCGCGGCGTTCCCTATCGATCGTTGCTTCGCGCAAACTCATGGACGGTCGGGGCTCCCATCACGCGTTTTCGGGTTCGTCGGCGGCGTCTTCCGAAGCCTCCGCATCGCCGTCGGCCGCTTCGCCGGCATCGGCGAAGACCGCATCCGCGTCGTACTCGCCCTCGGCGAATTCTTCCTCGTATTCCGGCTCGGGCTCCGGCTGCGGGAGTTCGGAGGCGTCGATCCAGCCGGCGGCCACGCGGGCCTGCAGGATCAGAAGCTCGGCGTCTTCCTGCGCCAGGTTGAAGCTCTCAAGAACGCCCGGAACCTTCACGCGCTCGCCGCCGCGAACCTCGAAGCCGCCCCGGATCTCGTCGGTGGCCAGATCGGCCAGGTCCTCGACGGTCTTCACGCCGCCCTCGCCCAAAGCGACCGCCATGGCCAAGGTCACGCCCGGCACTTCCAGAACGCCGTCCTCGACGCCCAGCCCGGTGCGTTTGGCGTCCAGCTCGGCGGCCTTGCGGTCGAGGAACTCGCGGGCGCGGGTCTGAAGCTCTTCGGCGGTGTCCTCGTCGAAGCCCTCGATCTCCGAGATTTCGTACGCCTCGACATAGGCCAGGTCTTCCACCGTGGCGAAGCCTTCGGTGACCAGCAGCTGGGCGATGACCTCGTCCACGTCCAGGGCTTCCTGGAACAGGGCGGTGCGCTCGGTGAACTCGCGCTGGCGACGCTCGGAATCCTGCGACTCGGTGATGATGTCGATCTGCCAGCCGGTCAGCTGCGAGGCGAGGCGGACGTTCTGGCCGCGACGACCGATGGCCAGCGACAGCTGCTCGTCCGGCACCACCACCTCGACGCGGTCGGCCTCTTCATCGAGCACGACCTTGGACACTTCCGCCGGGGCCAGGGCGTTCACGATGAACGTCGGCTCGTCGTTGTTCCACTGGATGATGTCGATCTTCTCGCCCTGCAGCTCGGCCACGACCGCCTGCACGCGTGACCCCCGCATACCGACGCAGGCCCCGACCGGATCGATCGAGCTGTCGTTCGACAGCACCGCCATCTTGGCGCGCGAGCCGGCGTCGCGGGCGGCGGCGCGGATCTCGATCACGCCGTCATAAACTTCCGGCACTTCCTGCGCGAACAACTTGGCCATGAAGCCCGGGTGCGAGCGCGACAGCATGACCTGCGGACCCTTCGCCTCGGGACGCACGTCGTAGATATAGGTGCGGATCCGGTCGCCGATGTTGAACACCTCGCGCGGGATCGAGTCGTTGCGGCGCATGATGCCCTCGCCACGGCCCAGATCGACGATGGTGTTGCCATACTCGACGCGCTTGACCGTGCCGTTGACGATCTCGCCGACGCGATCCTTGAACTCTTCGTACTGGTTGGCGCGCTCGGCCTCGCGGACCTTGCCGGTCACGACCTGACGGGCCATCTGCGTCTGCACGCGGCCGAACTCGAACGGCGGCAGATGCTCGACGTACTCCTTGCCGACCTCGGCTTCCGGATCGCGCCTGGAGGCGTCGCGCAGGCGCACCATGGCGCTGTCGTTGAACTCTTCCAGCTCGTCCTCGGGCTGCCAGTCGTCGGCGACGATGGTGACGTGACGGGTCAGGGCCAGTTCGCCGGTCTTGTGGTCGATCTTGGCGCGAATGTCGTGGTGAGCGCCATAACGGGCCTTGGCGCCCTTCTGGATCGCTTCCTCGATCGCCTCGATGACGATCTCCTTGTCGATGTTCTTCTCGCGCGCGACCGCATCGGCGATCTGCAGCAGCTCGAGACGGTTCGCGGAAACGCCAACGGCCATGTGATTAGTCCTCAGCCTCAGTCAGGTTGTCGTCATTGCGGGCGGCGCGCTTCTCGGCCCCCGCCTTCATCAGTTCGTCGGTCAGCACCAGCTTGGCGTCGACCAGCCAGGCGAACGGGATCAGGGCAGTGTCTTCCTCCCCCTCCAGATCGATGGCGATATTGTCGTCCTCGGTCCCGGCGATCACGCCCTTGAAGCGCTTGCGGCCTTCGACCATCCGGTCGGTCTCAAGACGCGCCTCATAGCCCTCGAAAAGGTCAAAGTCGGTGAAGCGGGTCAGCGGCCGGTCGATGCCCGGCGACGAAACTTCCAGCAGATACTCGCCGGCGATCGGATCGGCCGCATCGAACACCTCCGACACGGCGCGGCTCAGGCGGGCGCATTCCTCGACCGCGATATCGTGGTCGCTGGCGCGCTCGGCCATGATCTGCAGACGGCGACGCTGCGTCCCGCCCATCAGGCGCACCCGCACGACCTCGAGACCCAGGCTTTCGGCGATGGGTTCAATCAGCTCCAGGAGCTGGCGGTCTTCTGCGGTCTTGGCCTTCAAGCGGTCGGGTCCCGGGCAAAACAAAAGCGGCTGGCCGGTTCGGCCGCCGCTTCAAACGGCGCCGTTAGGAGCCGGTCTAACGATGTGGGGCGGCATATAGACCCGCCGAAGAGGTTTGTCAGCCCCTCCTGCGGTCCACCCGTCGATTCAGATCAGCGCCAGCTGGCCGAGGTAGTCCTTCTTGCCCAGCGGCACGCCGCGCTGGCGCAGGATCGCGTAGGCCATGCTGACGTGGAAATAGAAGTTCGGCAGGGCGAAGCTGGTCAGATAGCCCTCGCCGTTGAAGTCCAGCTCCACGCCCGGGAAGCGCAGCTCGATCCGGCGCGCCTCGGCGCCCTCGAACGCCGCCGCTTCGGCGCCTTCGATGAAGGCGATCGACAGGGCGACCGTGGCCTTCAGCTCCGCCAGGGTCGCCTCCGCATCGTCCGTCTTCGGCCAGTGCTGTCCGGTCAGGCGCGCGATGCAGCTACGGCCCGAAAACGACGCCATCCGCACCTGGGCGGCGAACGGCATCATGTCCGGGGCCAGACGGGCGGCGAGAATTTCCGCCTCGTCCTGCCCCGAAGCCGCAGCCAGATCGAGCAGATGATCCAGTGCGCGCAAACCACGCAGGAACATGGCGGGGGCGGTTTCGGACACGGTGAAGGCCATGACGTTTCCTTTTCCAGTTGCAGCGTTACTGCCCCGCGGCCGGACGGAAATCCAGCATCGGCTTGCGCCCTTGCGACCAACGTGGTTGCCAGATCGATGCCCCGCACCCCTTCCTTGCTGCTGATCCCAGCCTTCTCCGCCCTGATGGCTCTGGGCGCGCAGATCAATGTCCCGATGGTCCCGGTGCCGATGACGATGCAGACCTTCGCCGTCCTGCTGGCCGGCGCGACTCTTGGCCCCTGGCGCGGTACCGCCTCTGTACTGCTCTATCTCGCAGCGGCGGCGGCCGGGCTGCCGATCCTGTCCGATGGGACATCCGGTCTCGCGCCCTTTGCCGGCCCGACCGGCGGATACCTGTTCGCGTTCCCGCTCGCGGCCGCGCTGGTCGGTGCGATGTTCACCCGCGACGCCTTGCGCGGCCCCGTCAGGAAGACGGGGCTGATGATCCTCGGCCACATCCTGATCCTCGCGATGGGCGCCGGCTGGCTCGCAAGCTCGATCGGGCTGTCCGACGCCCTCGCCTACGGCGTCACGCCTTTCCTGATCGGCATGGTCGTGAAATCGGCTCTGGTCGTCGCGACGGCCGGGCTGATCGCACGCCTGCGCACCGGGTCGATCAGACCCTGACGAACTCGAGGAAGATCGGGGCGGTATCGCCCAGCTTCTTCTCCTCGTACCGGGTGACGACATGGTCCCCCGGCGCCATCTTCCAGTCGTCGGAGCGATCGGCGGTCCATTCGAGCCCCGGCGTCCGCTCCAGACGCTCCAGCGCCCATTCGGCATAGTCCTTCCAGTCGGTCACGAACCGCAGACGACCGCCCGGCTTCAGCAGGCGCGCGATCTCGACGGCGCTCTCGTCCTGGATCAGTCGGCGCTTGTTGTGCCGCGCCTTGTGCCACGGGTCGGGGAACAGGATCATCACGCGATCCAGCGAGGCGTCCGGCAGGGCCGCCATCACATCGCGTGCGTCATCGGCGTGGAGGCGCACATTCTTCAGCCCGCGCTCCTCGATGTGGCGCAGGGCCGAGCCGACGCCATTCAGGAAGGGTTCGCAGCCGATCATCAGTGCGTCGGGGTGGCGTGAGGCCTGTTCGGCCAGATGCTCGCCGCCACCAAAGCCGATCTCCAGCCACGCCTCGGTCGCTTGCGGCATCAGAACCTTCGGATCGACCGGGCCCGCCCTGGGATCCGGCAAGGCGATGGCCGGTAGCAGGGTGTCGAACAGGGCCGCCTGACGCGGCTTGAGCGTGCGCGAGCGGATGCGGCCGAACGAGCGCAGCGGACCCCAGGTCGGGGATTTTTCGGTTTCGGACTCGGAAGACATGGCGGGCGCTATAACGAGCCGTCGCGGTGTGGGCGAGCGATTAGTGGCCGGTGGCTGGCGTGCGCCTTCGCCGCAAATGCAAAGCCCCGCCCGACGGCTCGGGCGGGGCTGTCGCAACGGCTCGCTTCTATAGCCAGCCCCGGCGCACCAGTCAGTGGCCGCTAGTCACCAAACTTCAGGCGAGCGCCTTCAGCTTCTCCACCAGATCCGTCTTCTCCCAGGAGAAGCCGCCGTCAGGGTCGGCATCACGGCCGAAGTGGCCATAGGCCGCGGTGCGGGCGTAGATCGGCTTGTTCAGGCCAAGATGCTCACGGATGGCGCGCGGCGTGGCGCCACCGATCAGGCCGAGGATGTTCTCCTCCAGCACCGACTCCGCGATCCTGCCGGTGCCGTGCAGATCGATGTGGATCGACTGCGGCTTGGCCACGCCGATGGCGTAGCTGATCTGGATCGTGCAGCGGTCGGCCAGACCCGCGGCCACAACGTTCTTCGCCAGATAGCGACAGGCGTAGGCGGCCGAGCGGTCCACCTTCGTCGGATCCTTGCCCGAGAAGGCGCCGCCGCCGTGCGGCGCCGCGCCGCCGTAGGTGTCGACGATGATCTTGCGGCCCGTCAGACCGGTGTCGCCGTCCGGTCCGCCGATCTCGAAGATGCCGGTCGGGTTGATGTGCCAGACGGTCTCGTTGGTGATGAAGCCCTGCGGCAGAACGCTCTCGACCACCGGCTTCACGACCGCCGCGACCTCGGCCTGGGTCTTGCCCTTGGCGTGCTGGGTCGAGACGACGATCGAGGTGGCGCGCACCGGCTTGCCGTCCTCGTAGTGCAGGGTCACCTGCGACTTGGCGTCCGGCTCCAGGATCGAGCCGCCGGCGTGACGGACCTCGGCCAGTTTCTTCAGGATATTGTGGCTGAACGCCAGGGTGGCCGGCATCAGCTCGGGCGTCTCGTTGGAGGCATAGCCGAACATGATGCCCTGATCGCCGGCGCCCTCGTCCTTCTCGCCCGCGGCGTCGACGCCGACGGCGATATCGACCGACTGCCCGTGCAGGCGGTTGATGAACTCGAAGGTGTTCCAGTGGAACTGGTCCTGCTCATAGCCGACATCGCGAACGGCGGCGCGGACGGCAGCCTCGATCTCGTCCTCGATCCCCGGCGCCCATTCCCCGTTCGTATCCATGATGCCCTTGCCGCGGATCTCGCCGGCCAGGACGACCAGGTTGGTCGTGGTCAGGGTCTCGCACGCGATGCGCGCTTCGGGGTCCTTCGACAGGAACAGATCGACCACCGTGTCGGAGATGCGATCTGCGACCTTGTCGGGGTGACCTTCAGAGACGCTCTCGGAGGTGAACAGGAAGGACGTGCGGGACAAAACGTGGGCTCCTCGGATCGAAGGTCCGAAGACATATAAAGATATGTTTATATGTTCAAGTGGCCCGTGTACGGCGCGGCTTCCAGTCCGCGAGTCGGCTGGCCGGAGCCTCTCCCGCCATCCAGCGTTCGACCACCCCGGCCGCCAGCGAGAGGATGACCAGCACGCCGATCCCCCAGCGCGCCGCAACGTCGGCGCGGATCTGCTGCGCGGTCAGTTCCGGGGTCAGGAAGGTCACCGCGTGCGCCGCCATCACCAGAACGGCCAGCGCGGTCGCCGCCAGCGTCCACCAGCGGTCGCGACGCAGCGCCAGCCAGCAGAACCCGCCCAGGATCATCAGGTCGATGATCGCCTCGGCGATGCGAAAGCCGTTCAGATGGATGAACTGGGCCACGAGGCTGACGACGTAGGCGCATACCAGTATGGCGACACCGGCGCGCTCGGTGTGCCCGCCGCGCGTCCACGCCAGCGCGAATACCACCAGGCTGAGGACCAGATAGAACGTCTGGAAGGGCGTCATCGTCCGGGCTCCATGCCAGTCGGGCCCGGGAGCGTCAGCGCTCCGCCTTGCCGACGGACGTGCCGCCGGTGGCGTGCACGTCGATGCGATTGACCTGCTGCTGGTAATCGACGACGGCGTCGGCGATGGCCCGCATCATGACCGCCGCCAGCACCACCATCACCAGGATGATCAGGAGGCGGACGCCCCAGCTTCGTGGAGGCGGCCGGTAGCCGAGCCGCCGGTCCGGGCTCCCATCTGGGCCATCACCCATCCCGCGCTCAGGACCTGCTGCAGCAGTTCGCGCGGACTCGCGACTTCCGCTTCTTCCACCAGTCCCCGCATCAGATACTGACGCACCGGACTGTCCGCCCCCTCCGGGTCGAACCCGTTCAGGACCGCGTCCAGATCGTCCCAGGTCCATTGCGGAAGAGGTTTGGTGTTCGGATACATCGGTAACTGCCTCACTGACTGAGACAGGATTTGCCGACGGCTCGTCGGCGTAGCCAATGGGGTCTTTCGTAGCCTCTGGTACGTTTCGTTCCAGAAGCGCCAGCGCCGCCTTGCGCCGGTTCACGCCCAGACGCCGGCAAGCCTCGTGCACATGCTTCTTGACGGTCGCCTCGGACAACCCCAGCCGGACGGCGATCTCCTTGTCGGTCAGGAAGGCGGTCAGCCTGAGGCATTCCTCCTGACGTGCACTGAGACCCTGCGGCATCCTGAGCTCCGAAACTCCCGTCTGAGTAGGGCGTCCCGCGCGACGCGTCCAGTGCGGCGAACCAGGTTCGGCGCATCCGCAAAACATTGAAGTGATATGGAAAGGAAGTGGTGCCGCTTAGGTGACTCGAACACCTGACCCCATCATTACGAAATTCACTCTAGCAGGGTGGTTAAACCCAGCGCCTGCATGGCTTCCTGATAGCCTTGGGCCGGGTCGTTTCCGGCTTTCCCAGCCACCTCCCAAACTGGGCCGAGCGCGCCCCTGACGCGTTTCCTAGTTAGCGCGCGTTAACTTGGGAATGCCGAAAATTTCGACCCCGGCTAGACCTACAGAGCCTCTGTTTCGGCCCATGATTTCACCCGGTTAGCCTTTACGCATGTAGGGAGCGTTCGGGTGGTTCCAGACGGGGTTGTGCAGCTTCTTCATGGGCGTACTCAGCTCCCGCCCGACCTCCCGAGCGGCGGCGTCGGAGCCGGTGATTAGCACCTCGACATCGAGATGGGCCCGGTTCTCGTAAATCAGCTGACCTGCGTGGTGGGTTCTTCCGCTCGCGTTCTTTCGGAAGAAGTCTGATAATCGTTTCGCCAGACCGCCGCCCTTGTCTGTTCCTGTACCGAGCGCCATGACCTGACCCCGTAGGGACATGCGATATAGGCCCGCCCTGTGTCGCAGGCTGGGCTGATACTCCTTCAGACCGCGAGCGACGGGTACCCATTCGCGGTCCCATTCCTCAACCGTCTTGCCACCGAACAGGGCCGGGTCTTCCTTCGCCATCTGAAGTCCTTGCAAAAAAAGAAACGTACCCCGCCCCACGCACCAGCAGAAGCCAGTACGAGGGACGGGGTTGAGATCAATCGCAGTGTTTCGCTGCACCCGCTTCAACAGCCTTCAGCAGGGTATCCTGCGCAAGGTGCGAATAGCGCTGGGTCGATTGGTAGCTGGCGTGACCCAGCACCTTGCCGACGGCGAACAGATCGACACCGCTGTTGACCATGAAGCTCGCGGCGCTGTGCCTCAGGTCATGGATCCGCAGTCCCGGCAGGTTCGCCGCTTTGATCGCCATTTGCCAGCCGTGCTTGATCGACACGAAGGGCTTCCGGGTGTCGATGTTCGGCACGAGCCACGGACAGCCCTTGAAGCGGGGCAGGGCCGCGATGATGGCCAGCGCCGGGGTGGACAGCGGGACGTGGCGTGAGCGCCCGGTCTTGCTGGTTGGAATGTACCACTGCCGACGCTCCAAATCGACGTGCTCCCAGCGGGCGTCCAGAAGCTCGCGCATCCGGGCGCCGGTCAGCAGCAGCAGGCCGACGATGTGTTGCAGCTGAGGGTTCTTGGACGCTGCCACAGCCACCTTCAACCGGGCCGCCTCCTCCGCCGTCAGGAACCGGTCCCGCGCGTTGTTCAGCGGCTTCCGGGGCAAACCACGAGTCGGGTTCTTGTGACACCCCGGTACGTCGTCCTGGGCCGCCAGCTCGAAGGAACGCCCCAGCAACACACGGAGCTTTTCGACACTGGCTGGCGACAGACCCGAAGCGCGCTTGTCGGCGAGCCACTGGGCGACGCCCTGCCGGGTAATGTCGGTCACTCGCACCTTGCCCCACTTCGGCACGATGTGGACACGCAGCGTCATTTCGGTGCTGGCCCACGACTTCAGATGGAGCTTGGCGTACGCGAGATGGCTTGCGGCAATCTCGCTGTACAGCGGGATCGATTTGGCCTCCGCCTTCTTCGCACTGGGGTCGCCGCCCATTACGACCTCCGACCGCAACTGCAGCGCCCGCTTCTTGGCCGCCGCGAAGGTCAGGTCTTCATACCGGCCGATCTTGAACTGGCGTTGCCGACCGGTGCTGTCGAAGTAGCGAAGGTAATAGGTTCTCCCGCCCGTGGAGCGGCATTCCAAGGTGAACCCCGTCACGCTCAGGTCGAACCATTCTGTCTTGCCCTTGCCGACTTCGCAGCCAGCGGACGCAACAAAGGAGGGGGTCAGATTAACTCTAGGCATAGGTGGTCTCCGTGCATGTTTGATCGGCGGCGGACGAGCGCCGTCGGGCCGCCCCGAAGGGCGGTCGGTTGGGGTGGGATGGTCTGGAGCGGGTCAGGCCCGCGATGCCCCGGAGGCGGCCGCTGGGGCCACGGGTCAGGGGCGGGGATGGCCGGGTCATGGGGAGCCCGGAGCGGGCCTCAGTGGGCCGCGTTTGCGCCGTCGGCGGTGCGCCGGGGCCGCATGGAAAGGGGCAAAAGAGGTGGTCGCCCCTTTCACCCCTTTCCGTTCAGCCGTTCGACGGCCGGTGAGGAGGGGCTGTTGTGCCGCAGTTAGCCGGACACGATTTTCCAGGACCGTCGTTCCGAGCTGTCGCCCGGTTCGATCCGGAAACCGCCAGCGCGTCGCCCTCGGTTCTTGCTGATGAACCAGCCGAGCTTGCCCCGGTTGACGTACCGGCCGTCCATCACTGGAAGCTCCTCCAGCGCGTCCATCAACGCGGGATGCTCTTCCGCCTTTGAAATCAGCTTCCGGACCGTGACTGAAGCAGTGCCGAACACCTGAAACCAAGCGTCCAGGAACTCCGATAACGACTCCCGTTCAGGATCGTGAGACACCTGATCGATCAGGCTTTGTGCAGGGTCCGGTTGCCCGAGCCAGATCAGCGGTTCGCGGCAGTACCTCGACCACTCTTCGTATGTGCCGATGGGCGGAGCGCCCGACGCGGGCTCGCCCGCTGCGCGGAATGCGGCGATGATGTTCAAGGCATAGCCGACCGCTTCCGCTCTCCTTTCACGGAGGGCGGCTAGCGGGTTGTTCTGGAACGACCGGAGAGATGGCGTCTCCACCTTCGGCGCAAGCCTGATGGAGACGACCCGACGCCGCATGTCCCGTTCCGGTTCGGTGTTATTTCCGGTGCCCAGAAACAGCGCCTTCGTTGGAACGGTGACGGTGCGGTTAGTACCCAGCAGACGTTCGGTGGTGCTGGCGCTGGTCAGGGCGCGGTTCAGCGGCCCGAACGGCTTCCAGTTCGTCTGCATGTCGTCAAACACGACGACCGCCGGCTTCTCCATCAGGACAGACACAACGAGCTTGCCCGCCTCTGCCGCTCCGGTTGGATAGCTGACGCGGTGGGGCTCGTCCGGGCCAGCGAACATTGTGATGATGTCAGCAAGATAGCTCTTGCCGCTGCCCGAACTTGTGGCCGTGATGTTGAAGGCCGGTGCTACCGGCAATGACGGCCGAGCAACCGCCGTCAAGATCGCACTGAGGGCAGCGGACAGGTCCGGCTCCGTCTCGAAGTCGAACTCCCTCAGCATGTAGGTGAGTTTGTCCAGTGACGCCTCAGCCAAATCGCGATCAGCTTCGTGCAGATGAAAGGCCGAAGGCTCGAACCAGCCGTAGATGCCAGAAGCTGGATCGTAACCCGGCTGGCCAATCAGCTGCCCGTTCACCCCAAAGTAGGGTTGGCGCGCGAGTCCGTTCAGCAGCCGCAAGTGGCGGCGGTCCTGTCGGTGCAACAGGGCCTTCACCACGTCGTAGGGTGGATCGCAACGAACCGGAGTTCCGTCTCGCCCTGACCGCTGCCAGACGATCATGTCTGACAGGACCACTTTGAGCGTTTGCTCGTTCACTTCCTCAGTCGCGATGCCGCCACCGGGTCGATCCACGACCCGCACCATCCTGCCTGCGCTGACGAAATATCTTCCGGTCGCAGCGAGGTTCAGTTCAGCCTCGTCACAAGCAAGATGCAGGTGTCCAGGCATCACCAGAATGGTTGGCTTGTCCGGTGCATCTGGACCCTCATCGGGCACGAGCTTCGGGGGCGGCTGATCACCAGACTGCGAGTCGGGCGGAGTCATCTTTTCCGGCCCGGAGTCAGATGGTTCTGACTGGCTCATTTTGTCCTTCTCACGGTTCAATTCCACGATGTGCGGAATAGGGTTCAGTCAACGGGTTTGTGTTGGCGTGAGAAAGTTACGTTGAAACAGTAGGTTGAAGGCTTTGGCGTTAAGGCGGGAAAATAAACCGTGTACGGACGGAAATTTCCCCGCCTTCTCTGTGTGTGGCACCTAGCGGTTTGGCGCGAGTCGACGCCGTTCAGACCGCTTCAGGCGGCTCGTGAGCAGAGCCGCTAGGACGACCATCACCACGCCTCCAATGAAGGCGATCGGCTGGGCCACGGCGAGGCTCGACAAGATCAGGGTGCCAAGGAACACCAACGTCTCCCGAGGCCGGGTGACGAAGGCGTGCACCAGCGCCAACAAGAGGGCGACGGCCAGCACCATCAGCAGGATGCGGGCCAGCGCCAAGGCCATGCAGAGGATCAGGAAGGCGAAGACCTTCTTCATCCCCGGTCCTCGTCCGGCCAGAAGTGGCCGAGACACATGGCATGGACGCCAAGCTCTGTGGCCGGACCGTTCTCCACGAAGATGCGGGTGTGCGGGCCGTGGTCGGGCAGGTAGGTGAGCTCGAACCACAGGCCGTGATCCTCGATGCTGAAGAAGGCTGGCTCGTCGGGATGGTCGCCGGCGATCGGGAAGCCCAAGGCCTCTTTGATGACCTCGGGCGTGTCGCCGCCCTGGATGACGAAGATCTGGACGTCGGTGCCAATCTCGCCCTCGTGCTCGACACACATATGCCAAGCGCGGAAGCCGAGAAGGGCGCGTAGATCGACGTCTAGGTCGGGGTCGCCCAGCGCGCTGGAGACCTCGAAAACATCAGTGAGTGAAAGCATGGCGCGGGGCCTTTCAGGCATAAAAAAAGCCCTCGGGCGGAGTGCCGGAGAGCGCGTGTTGGATGGATTGTGGGGTCGCCTGTCGGCGGGTGGTTCAGGTCTTGTCGGCGGCCGGTGTTCGGCTGGTGACGCCAAGGCAGTTAAAGCGGAGGGTGTGGTTGGTGTCGGGATGGTCCGCCACGAAGACCAGCATTCCGAAGGCGTCGGTCAGGACGTACGCCAGCTCGAACCATGGGCCGTGATCGTTCATCCATTCCCAGCTGGGTTGTTCGGCCTGATCCCAGCAGATCGGAAAGCCGACGGCGTCATGGATGACCTCCGGGGGATCGCCGGGCTGCACCACGACGATTTGCAGAATGTCCTTAAGTGGCCGTCTGCGGTCGGTGTCCACCTGCCAGACCCGGAGGCCGATCAGGGCGCGGAGGTCGGCGTCCAAGGCTGGGTCCGTCAGGGCGGCGGTGACCGCGTCGCGGTCGGTCAGTGAAAGCAAGGGCAGCTCCTTTCAGGGCATGAAAAAGCCCCCGCGACGCTGGTCACGAGGGCTCTGGTTTGATGGTAAGGAATGGTCCCCGACAGGGGCCGAGTGATCGGGCCGAAAGACGTTGCACTTCTTCGTCGCGCGCTTCGCAAACTATCCGTGCCGGCTACGGCAAAAGCCCCGCCGTGCATGGGAGATTGGTGTCGGGCCGCGTTAGCCGTCTTTCATATAAGATACCGAGAAATGCGCGTTCAGCCTCGATCACCCGCCCTAATAGGCGCGCCGGAAGAGAGGCTGCGCCTCGCAATGGCGGGACGAAGCCAGCACTAGACGGCGAACCGTTTGATCCGGACAGCTTCGCCGTCGAGGTTGACGATGAACTCGAGTTCGTCCCGCTCGAGCGCGATTGTCCCGTAGTGCATCTGACGATGATGGTTCGCACAAAGGATCATGATGTTGCTCGCCGATAAGGATCCGACTTCGAGCGCTGACACCGGCGTGGCGTGATGGGCTTCGACGTAGGGTTCGTTGTTGGCCTTCAAGAACCCGATCGGGTTGAGGCCAAGAGCCTCACAAAGCTGACATTTGAAGCCGCTCGCCCGCTTCAGTTTCTGCCCGATCGATCCGCGCTCGATCAACCTGCTTATGCGTTCTCTTACCTCTGGCCTCCTGCAGAGAAGATTTTGTTCGGTTTGGATGAGGGCAAGTGCTTCAGATGGGTCCACTTCGGACTCTGCGACCGGAGTTGCCTCAAAGCGCTTCAAGGACTCGGCCCAGCCCCACACTCCTGTTTCGTTCGCCGCGAGCTCCTTCCGCCACGGAATGGCGGCCTGTCCCGGGAGGGTGCGGGTGTTCACTCGGACCCGATTAAGGGTCTCGTCAGTCCAGATGAAGGATTGCGCGCTCTCACGCATCGTCTCGACTGGAAAGGCCCAGCGGCGGCCCTCGGTCGCCCAGCCCCGAGCGAAATGCTCCACGGCGCAAAGACCCAAGGGCGGCACGTCCGCCTTGTAACAGGCGAAGTCGATCCGCGACTGCATATTGCCGAGGTGCCGTCCGTGCCGGCTCAGATCATCGAAGCCCAGATGTTGGCCAAGCTCGGCATTGGTGTAGCCGTTAAGCAATCCGCCGTTCCGTTGCGCCCGCCTCGACAACCAGTCGATCAGCTTTTCCGTCCGCTGCTGGGTAACCGTGCCCAGATCAGCCGGCGGCCTCGCGAGTTCGTTCGGATAACCCAACGTCCGGTTCGCATACCAAAGCGCCGTGCCGAGAATTCGTGGGGATGGTCGACAATGATCTGCTCGAACGACAGGCCACGCATGTCAGCGTCTTCTAGGACCTCGAAGCCTTGGGTGACCTTCGACCGTCCGACCGTAACCTCCGCGGCGTCGATCAGGCCTCGGTTAGCGATGATTTGAAACGTGCGGGACGCCCCTTTTCGGTCGCGCTTCTGCAGGGCGACATAACGGCCTATGGCGTTGAGGATACGGCCCTCGGCCGGGCTCAGACCTTCCAGATCAAGACCGGTCTTCTCCGCCACCATCGTGAGACCGAAATCGGCATATCGGGCTTCGATGGCCGCTTGTGTCTCAGCTGTTTCCGCCCGGCCTCTCTGGATGTTGTGCTCAAGCGAAATGAGGTCGTCGAGGCTTCGGACGTTGCGAATCGTGACGATCGGGTCCTGTGCCATCAGGGATGCGCGATCTTTTCCTGGATGAACTCGAACACGGATCTGAACGGCTCAAAGTGCTGAGCATCAAGGCCGGGCACGACCTCCTGAGCAAAGGCGACCTTGTTGCCAATGAACTTTTCCCAGCCAGCGGGGTGTTCAGGGTCCACTGCGAAATGAGCCTCGAGCCCCCCGACATCCCTGAAAAGAAGCTCAATGGTCAGGCGCGACTTGTCACCGAAGGTCAGCCCCGTTGCCGGATTGAAAACCTGAGTTCTAACGCTGAGGCCCGCGGGCACCGGTAGCAGGATCGCATATCCACGCTGGTTCGCGCGCTTGCACACCAAGCCCTGTGTCAGGTCAGGTTGTTCCAGATTCCCGGCAGCCACGGCCGCAGGGTTGACGCCACCGACCCTAGCCCAGTCGCCAAAAGCATCATCAATATCGAACAAGGCGAAGAACGTTCGTCCAGGGTTGGCTTGATACATCTCTTGCCGAGACATTTGCTTGCGCATGTGCCCTCGATCGAAACACTGCACAATGTCGAACGGACGGATCTGGTTTGGGAATAGCTTTTCCCAAGCAGTTTTTAGAATCTCAGCGTCAGTCACGCCCTCGGTGAACAGGACAGAACCAGCCGTGTTCGCGATCAGCTGCTCGATATTCAGTGCAGCTTCTGTCTCGGAAAATGTAATTAGGCCCGCGGACAGCGACCGGATCAACTCTGCTTTCTCGCTGAGCTCGGCGGTTGCTCCCTCACCGCCAATCGCAAACAACCGCAGTCGTCCGCCCGACCTCCCTGCCACGGTCGAAGCGCTATGACTGGTCAGCAGAAAATGGTTCGTTCGCGCGGCCTCCTCTGAAATCTCTCTGACCTGCTGGAGAAACTCGAACTGCCACTCCGGATGCAGGAAGGCGTCAGGCTCGTCGAGTAGCGCTACACAGTTCTGGTTTTTGAACAGCTCCGCTACGGCGAACAGGTAGACTGACTGAAACTGGCCATCGCTGAACAGGTCGAGGCCGGACACCGCAAAGCCTTCGAGGGTAAGGCGAAGCTGGATGTCGTCGAACATTCCCAGCACCCGGAGCGCATCGAGGGATCGGAAAAGTACGACGCCACTTTCATCACCCAGCTCCGCCCGCAGGCGATCGACGTTGCAGATCAGCCGGTAGACACCGGCGTCTCGATCATAGAGTTGGCCGGGCGTGAACTCGCCCTCGATGCTGTCGAGCAGGTTTTGCAGGAAGGTCCTTGCATAGCCTTTGACCCCCCAGAAAATCTGTTCGGGATCGATGGGATCGTGATCGCCGCGCGGCGCGAAATCCGGCCTTGATATCGTCAGTTCGATCGTGCTCCCCCAGCCGAGGATGCCGAGCTTGCTGCAAAGGATTTGTCGCGCGACGGACGCTTCTGGCAGGAGAAGCATCGTCACGATCAGCAGCTTCTTGCAGGCAGGTCCGATGCCGACGATGCGGGGTGTGATCGGGTCCGTCGCCCGCTGAAGGCTGTCTCGAAAGTCCCGCTCGTACCGCTGCACGAGACCCGACACCTTTTCATTCTGGCCGGAATAGTAGACGAGAAGATGATCTGGGGCCGGCGTTCGGCCGATCGTCTGCCGCCTGGCCGTCCCGTTGACGGCGAAGTCGCCGTCACGCCACGCCAGATGGACCTGTCGTCCATTGATCTCGTAGCGAAGCTCATAGTCGAAAGCCGGCCCTTCGGTCCCGGCCCGTGAGAAGCCGATGTGATGAAAGATCTCGATCAGGGCTTCGAGGAAGTTCGACTTTCCGGAGCCGTTCTTGCCGACGAAGATGTCGATGAACCCTTCGCCCTCGAAGGTGATCGAGAAGTCGCGAAGGTTCTTGTATTGGCTGATCCAGACGGAGCGGAGACGCATCAGGCGACGACCCGTTCGACAACGGCGTCGGCGAGGTGTTTGCGGGTTTGTTCGGTGTCGGCTATGCGCGCCCTCAATGCCTCGCACAGCCCCATCAACTCATCCAGTTTGGCAACAATGCGCTTCTGTTCGGCGAGGGGGGGAACTGGCGTGGGAGCCAATCGAATGAGACCGATGTTTAGTGTCGGCTGAGCAAGTGTCCGCGTATCCCCCCTGAATCCGTTTTGCATAAAGCGGCTCTGCAGCAGCCAAAGCACAAAATCGCGGTCTACATCATCAGAAGGCACAATCCTACAAATGGCTCGCGCTATGTTTGCGTTAGCCCAACTGATGGGAGCGACGCCAAGCTTTCCGATACTGCCGACCACACCCATCAGTATCTCGCCACCTTTTAATCGCGTGCGTTCGTATTTCTCGTCTACTTCTGCACTGATAGATTTTTCGGGTAGGGGTGCGGGGTTATCAATCGAAAGGTCTGCGATCCGGACGAAGGGGACACCGTTCAGCACGTCATCGCCGGGCACAAGTACGCCATAGGCGATTGGCATGTCGGGCTGGATTAGGTTGTCGAAGCGCTCCCATTGCCAACCGGCCGGCAACTCAAATGGCTGTTCCTGACTGGTGATCGCCGGGTGGGATTTCGATTTGGAAGCGCCGTTCGATGCAGCCTTCTTTGCAGCTGCCAGCATGACGCCCGCAGGTTCATCGCTCGCGTCCTGCGTTGTTAGTTTTCCTCGCACAGCCAGTTCCAAAACCGTCTGTTTCAGTGCGTTGATGCTGCCGTCAGTCTCAAAAAGGGTATCGAAATGAGTTTCCAAGCGTGCCCATTGATGCGCGAGGTCGGCGGGGTCGGTGGCGCTCACCAGCGTGGCGAGCAGCGTTTCGACCACGGTTTGATGGGCCTCCAGCGCCGACGCGCTCTCCGCCTCCAGTGCGTCACACAAAGCCATGAGCTCATCGACCTTGGCAACGATCCGCGCCTGTTCAGCAGTGGGCGGAAGAGGGAAAGGCAGGGTTAGAAATTTCGCGCGAGAGATGCCGCCGATGATCCCTGTCATCTCCCTTGAGAAGGAATCAAAGAAGAAATCAGAAAGATAGGTGTACAATAAGAAGCGGGGCTCTAGCTGCGGCCACGGTTCGTTGGCGATCAACTTGTTACCAAAAGCAATCCTTCGATCGCTCAACGCGATTTTTCTGCCCGCACTTCCGCCTTCGGCGCAAATAAACACCGAATTCGCCCTGGCGATATTAAACCTCGGGTCATTTATGTTGACGGTTAAACCGTTGTCGTAATCGATCGGATCACGACCGTAACCGATATCCTTCGTCGCAACGAATGGTAGGCCTTCCAAGTTGGTCGCCAACTCAGATCGCACAGTTTCGTTTATGCTGTTGCCTGTAAAAATATTGCCAGTCTGCCACATCGGCACCCAAGCCCAGCCGGAGGGAAGAACATAGGGCTCGGTGCTCGATTTCTCTGGCCCCTTGGAATTTCTGATTTCGCCAGCCTTGATCCTGCGCTGACGCTCAGCCGCCATTTTAGGAATCAATGCGGCGGCTGGCTCGTCGGCCCCTTCCTGGGGTACCAGCTGCCCGCGCAAAGCAAGGTCAAGGATGAGCGCCCTTAGTCGGTCGATACCATAAAGGCGGACCTTTTTACCGCCACCGCGGCCTTCGCCGAACTTGCGCTCGACGGCGCTGGTCCAGAGGTCGAGATTGTCGCTGACCAAGCTGGCCACGTCAGTGGTCATGTCCGTCCCCCAAGGGCTTCGGAAAGAATGACCTTCAATTGGTCGCGGATCGTCTGGATCGCCTGTTGCTGCCGGTCGTAATCCGCCAGCAGTTCATCCGGATCGTGGCTCACCGATTCCGGCGTGTGGGGGTTCTTCAGGTCGAGATTGTACCCGCGCGCGGCGACGTCTCCGGCGCTGATTTTCCAAGCTTGTTTGGTCTCCTTCCGACCGCGGAAGCCGTCGGCCTCGTCGCCCCACCAAGCCTGTTCTGCCGCAAACTCCTCGAACTGCATGGGTCGAGTCTTGTTGTAGCTCGTCACCCCGTCCGGATAGGGATGTTCGTAGAACCAGACGTCCTTGGTGGGCGTACCCTTGGTGAAGAACAGGATGTTCGTCTTGATGCCGGTGTAGGGCGCAAAGACCTGATTGGGCAGGCGGACGATGGTGTGCAGGTTGCACTCCTCGATCAGGCTCTTCTTGAGAGTCGTCTTGACCCCTTCGCCGAACAGGAAGCCGTCGGGCAGAACCACTGCCGCGCGGCCGCCGGCTTTCAGCAGCTTGATAATCAGCGCCATGAACAGGTCCGCCGTCTCGCGCGTGCGCAGGGTGGCGGGAAAGTTGTTCTCGATCCCGTCCTGCTCCATCCCGCCGAAGGGCGGATTGGTGGCGATGACCGGCACACGATCCCGCTCGCCGTATTCGCGATAGGGCCTTTCCAGCGTGTTTCCGTGAACGATGTCCGACGGGGTATCGATGCCGTGCAGGATCATGTTGGTGATGCACAACAGGTGGGGCAGTGCCTTTTTTTCCACGCCCCGGATGGTGGACTGCAGAAGAGCTTCGTCGTCCCGAGTCCGGACCGACTTGCGCTTATGGTCGATGGCGCAGGCAAGGAAGCCGCCTGTTCCGCATGCCGGATCGAGGACGATTTCGTCCAGCCGGGGGCTGAGCCGATCGATGATGAAGCGGGTGAGCGCCCGTGGCGTATAGAACTCACCAGCATTGCCCGCGCTTTGCAGGTCTCTCAGGATTTGCTCGTATATTGCCCCGAAGGTGTGTCGGTCTTCGGTGTTGTTGAAGTCGATGCCGTTGATCTTGTTGATGACCTGTCGCATCAACGTGCCAGACTTCATAAAATTGTTGGCGTCTTCGAAGACGCTGCGCACGATCTGCGCACGCTTGCCAACATCGCCTATCGTTGGCAGATCGCCCTTGAGCCGGGGAAAAAGCTGGAGGTTCACGAAATCCAGGAGACCATCTCCCGTTTGACCTTCGGGATCGGCCGCCCAGTTGCGCCACCGCAGATGTTCCGGAATGGGCGAGGCGTAGTCATCGTCGACGATCTCAAGTTCGGCCTCGCGATCGTCGTAGATTTTGAGAAAGAACATCCAGACCATTTGGCTGATGCGCTGTGCATCACCGTCGACCCCGGCATCCTTCCGCATGATGTCCTGGATTGACTTGATCGCGCCGGAAACGTTGGTCATTCGTTGGAAGCCTGCGGGTAGAGGTGGTCTTCAAGTTCGCGCACGGCGGCCTCGTAGGCCGATTTGCCGCCAAACGCGCCCCTGATAATTTCGACAGGCGTGCCGATACCGTCGAATGGCTTCAAGCGCAGCACTTTCGCATCCTCGATCGTCGCAATCCCTTCGTCGGCATATTTGTCCAACAGGGCCTCCAAGACGGCCCGCGCCTTTTCGCCATATTTGGCGAAGTAGTTGCGTTTCTTCACCCGCTCGGCTCTCTCGCGCCGAGTGAGTGGTGGCGCGTCGAAGGCAACGTGAGCAATGAGGTCGAAGTCGCCATAGTCCTTGCCAACCGCCTCTTGGAGGTTGCTCAGGACAATGCCGTGCTCTTCCAGCGCATCGATGACCGCCTGCTTCCGGTCGGATTGGCTCCACTTCTGGATAAACTCGTCCAGCGATCGGAATTCGCTGGTAATCGCTTTCCGAGCGAAGTCTCGATAGCTCTCGGTAATCAGCCTGCCGTCACTGCCTATATATTCGATGCGCTCCGCGACGATCCGCGCCGGCACACCGCTTATGACGATCTTTCGACTCCCTACGGTATCGCTATCGTCATCCCCTTCGTCCTCGTGGTCGAAGTCCTCCAACTCGTCGGAAACGCCGGTCGGATCATTGCCGTCGATGATGACAACCGGTTCGCCATCGAAGTCCGGATCTCGGAAGAGCTCGGTCGCCTTCTTGAAGTCCATGATGGTGAAGAAGAACTTGTTGTTTTCCTCATCGATGCGCGTTCCTCGTCCGATGATCTGCTTGAACATCGTCATCGAGTTGATGGTTCGGTCCAGAACGATGAGCTTGCAGGTCTTTGCGTCGACGCCTGTGGTCAAAAGCTGCGACGTCGTGGCGATGACCGGATAGGGCTGTTCGGGATCGATGAAGTTGTCGAGCTGCGCCTTTCCTTCAGGATTGTCGCCCGTGATGCGCATGACGTAGCGGGAATCGTCTCGCGCCAGTTTGCCAGCCGCGTTGACGAGGGCTTTGCGCATGCGTTCGGCGTGATCGATATCCTCACAGAACACGATCGTTTTCGCCATTGGGTCGGTGGCCTTGAGGTGAGCCATCACCCGCTCCGCGACCAGCTTGGTGCGTTGGTTCAGGACCAGAATTCGATCCATATCGAGCTGGTTGTATTCGCGCTGATCGACGGCATTTCCTAGATCGTCGACCATGCCCGGCGGAGGTGTCCATCCGTCGATGTCGCGATCAATGTCGATGCGTATGACCTTATAGGGTGCGAGAAAGCCGTCTTCGATGCCCTGCTTCAAACTGTAGGTGTAAACGGGCTCGCCGAAATAACCGATGTTGGAGACGTAAGAGGTCTCCTTGGGGGTAGCCGTCATGCCGACATGGATGGCGTTGCCGAAGTAGTCGAGAATTTCGCGCCAAGCGCTGTCTTCAGCGGCACTACCCCGGTGGCACTCGTCGATGACGACGAGATCGAAAAAATCCCGCGAGACGGACTTGAATGCCTTGTCCGCCTCATCTTGCCCCGTCAGCGACTGGTAGAGGCCGAGATGGATTTCGTACGCCGGATCGACTGATCTGTTCCGGATCTTGGTCATCGCTTCGCCGAATGGCTTGAAGTCGTTGACGATGGTTTGGTCGACCAAGATGTTTCGATCGGCGAGATACAGGATGCGTTTGGCGACGCCTGCTTTCCAAAGCCGCCAGATGATCTGGAAAGTCGTGTAGGTCTTTCCAGTCCCTGTCGCCATGACGAGGAGCACGCGGCGCCGCCCCTTGGCCACAGCTTCGATTGTCCGATTGACGGCCTCTACCTGATAGTAGCGCGGCTCCTTGCCTGAGCTCTCCACGTAATAGGGCTGTTCCACCAGCTCCGTCGCTCCAGTGGCGATGCCGTGGAACCTTTGATAGCGCTCATAGAGGCCTCGCGGGTCCGGAAACGCGTCGAGGTCGAGCGCGGTCTCTATGTCCTCCCCGTCAGCCGCAGCGCGATTGTGTGCAGCAAACCCGTCGCCGTTCGAGCTCAGTGCTGTGGGCAGGTCGAGAATGGCCGCATAGCCCAACGCTTGCTGCAAGCCGTCGCTTACCGAATGGCTGTTCGACTTGGCTTCCACGATGGCGATGGGCATGCCCGGCTGCCAAGACAGCACGTAATCAGCGAATTTCTTCTTCTTCCGATTTCGTGATGCGAGATTCCCCCGAACCACGATGGGACCGGGCGCGAGCGTCACCTCCCGCCGGATCTGCTTGAACGGGTCCCATCCCGCCTTCTTGATCGCAGGCGTGATGAACAGGTCGCAGATGTCGCTTTCGCTGAGTTTTAGCTTGTCAGCCTTATCCAAGACGCGCCCCACAGATCGTCTTGGCAATCTATAGGTTGAACGGTCGAACTTGGAAGAGCGTCTCCGCTCTCTGCGTCAAAGCCCTTCCCACCGCATACCCACACAACTCCCAAGTGGAAGCGCCTTCCGGCTTATCCCGGCCGGTCGTCAGAGCGAGCGCTGCTCTGGAAAGGTGGTGCCGCTTGCGTGACTCGAACACGCGACCCCCTCATTACGAATGACCCACCAAGGCTGGAGGCACTCTGGCGTGGGAACTCGGTATGGACTGGGATTTGCGCGCTTTCGCTCGCTTCCGTCGTCCGATCCTGCTGGAAGTGGTGGTGCCGCTTAGGTGACTCGAACACCTGACCCCATCATTACGAATGACCCACTGAGGCTAGAGGCACTCTGGCGTGGGAACTCGGTATGGACTGGGATTTACGCGCTTTCGCCCGCTTCCGTCGCCCGATCCTGCTGAAAGTGGTGGTGCCGCTTAGGTGACTCGAACACCTGACCCCATCATTACGAATGATGTGCTCTACCAGCTGAGCTAAAGCGGCCTTGGGCGAAACGGACCGGGTCCGACGCGAGGCGGGTTCTTTATACGGCGCGCGGCGGGTTGCCAAGCGCAGACATCATCGCGTTTTCATCGGGATGGGCGGCGACCCGGATTTCCCGCCACGGCAGCACTTTCAAGGGCGCGGCTGTGGCCCCGGAAATCGCGACCGCCACGGCGTTTCGCGCCTGTCCTGACGTAGCGGTCAGGGCCCGGGCGGCGCGCGGGGAGTGGATCAGCACCGCGTCGAACGCGTCCGGCGTCGTCGCGCCCGTCCCCATCGCGGCATAGACCGGCAGCAGTCGCGCCGCGACGGCTGCACCGGCCAGCAGGGCCCCGATATCACCTGCCGGTTCCTGCGCGCCGGGGACCAGCACCACGCCCCGCGCTTTCGCCCTCAGCAGGTCCGCCAGATCCCCGATCGCCCCGCCCGCCGATCGGACATCGTCGAAACCCGCCGCGCGCGCCGCCTCGGCCGTCCGGTCGCCCACAGCGAACACCGGCCGGTCGCGGCGGTCCGTCAGGTCTGCGAAGATCTCGACACCGTTCACGCTCGTAAAGGCCAGTGCATCCACGCCGTCGAAATCCGGAGTTTCAACCGCCAGCCGCTCGATGCGCAGCAACGGCGCGACAATCGGCTCAAAGCCCATCGCCTCCAGCCGGGCGGCGGTCCGCCTGGCGCCCGGTTCGGCGCGCGTGACCCAGACGCGGCGGATCGCCGTCAGGGCTCGAACCTTTGATCGCCGGCGGCGTCGTGCACCTCGCCCCCGATCCTCAGCCCCAGCACCCGGGCCTGCCCGAAGGCGTCGGCGGCCGTCACGTCGTCCAGTTCGCCCGCCCGACGCCAGCGCGCCGATCCGTCCGGCGCCAGCATCTCGGCCGTCAGCCGCAGGCGGCCCTCGACGATCTCGGCATGAGCCCCCACGGCGGTGCGGCACGAGCCCTCCAGCGCCGTCATCGCCCCGCGCTCGGCCTCCACCGCCAGCGCCGTCAGCGGGTGGTTGAGCGCCGCCACCCAGGCCGCATCCGAATCCCCGGCCCGTGTCTGCAGGGCAAGGGCCCCCTGCCCCGGCGCGGGCAGGAAACCGTCCAGCGACAGCCGCTCGCGGATCACATCCTCGAAGCCCAGCCGGTTCAGCCCCGACACCGCCAGCAGGATAGCGTCGAACTCGCCCTCGTTGAGCCGGCGCAGGCGGGTGTCCACATTGCCGCGCAGCATCTCGATCTTCAGGTCCGGCCGCAGCGCCAGCGCCTGCGCCTGACGCCGCAGCGAGGCCGTGCCCAGCACCGCGCCCATCGGCAGTTCGTCGAACTTCGCCGCCGTGTGGCTGATGAAGGCGTCGCGCGGATCTTCCCGTTCAGGAATGGCGGCGATGCACAGGCCCTCGGGCTGTTCGGCCGGCACGTCCTTCATCGAATGGACCGCCACATCGACACGGCCGTCCAGCAGGGCTTCCTCGATCTCCTTGGTGAACAGCGCCTTGCCGCCGATCTCCAGCAGCCGGCGGTCCTGCACCCGATCGCCTGTGGTGACGATCTCGACCAGGGGCACGGCGGCCTGCAGGTCGGCGTCGGCGACGCCGAGCGCCCGGCCGATCGCGCGCTGCATCATGCCCGACTGGGTCAGCGCCAGTTTGGAACGGCGCGTGCCGATACGGACGAGTGGAGACATGAGACGTTGCGCGGGTCCGGCAGGGTCGCTACCTCGACCCGGATGAGTATGGGCGCGGACTATAGCAGCGAGAGCGGGCGGGCAACCGGCCCTCTCACCGTGCTCGGCCTCGAGACCAGCTGCGATGAGACCGCCGCCTCGGTCGTGCGCCTGACGCCGGACGGCGTCGCCACCGTCCTGTCCTCCGTCGTTCACAGCCAGATCGACGACCACGCGGTCTATGGCGGCGTCGTGCCCGAGATCGCCGCACGCAGTCATGTCGAGATGATCGACGGCGTCACCCGCCGCGCGATGGAGGAAGCCGGCCTCGGCTATGACGCACTGGACGGCGTCGCCGCCACCGCCGGGCCGGGTCTGGTCGGCGGCGTGATGGTCGGCCTCAGCTTCGGCAAGGCCGTAGCCCTCGCCCGCGACCTTCCGCTGATCGCGGTCAACCACCTAGAAGGCCACGCGGTCTCCGCCCGCCTCGGCGAGCCGGTGGCCTACCCGTTTCTGCTGCTGCTCGTCTCCGGCGGCCATTGCCAGCTGCTGGAAGTGCGCGGCGTCGGCGACATGACCCGTCTGGGCACCACCATCGATGACGCGGCCGGCGAGGCCTTCGACAAGATCGCCAAGGCTCTCGGCCTCGGTTACCCGGGCGGTCCCGCCCTCGAACGACTGGCCGCGAATGGCGACGGCTCCCGGTTCGACCTGCCCCGGGCACTGCTGGGCCGCAAGGACTGCGACTTTTCCTTCTCGGGGCTGAAAACGGCCGCCTCCCGGCTCGCCGCCGCCTGCGAGACGGAACAGGACAAGGCCGATCTCGCCGATGCCGTGCAGAAGGCGATAGCCCGCCAGCTGGGCGAACGCTCGGACCGGGCGCTCAAGGATTACGCCGAACACCACCGGCATCGCCTGTTCGTGGTCGCGGGCGGCGTGGCGGCCAACAGAACGATCCGCAGCACTTTGGAGGACGTCGCCCGAAGGAACGGCTTCGACTTCCTCGCGCCGCCGATGGTCTATTGCACCGACAACGCCGCGATGATCGCCCTTGCAGGCGCCGAGCGTTTGCAGAAGGGTCTGGTTTCGGACATCGACACGGCGGCGCGACCGCGTTGGCCGCTGGATGAACAAAAGGCGCTCGCCGATCCGGCCCACAGGCCAGGTCGCAAGGGCGCGAAAGCCTAGAAAAGGCAAGGGAGAGCGAATGCAGTTCAAACGGGCGGGAGTGATCGGCGCCGGCGCCTGGGGCACCGCCCTGGCGCAGGTGGCGGCGCGGGCGGGGCTGGACGTGGTCCTGCAGGCCCGCGAGACCGAGGTCGTCGACAGCATCAACGCCCGGCGCGTAAACGAGGTCTTCCTGCCCGGAGTGACGCTGGAGGACCGGATCTCGGTCACCGGCGAACTGGCCGACCTGGCCGACTGCGACGTCATCCTCGCCGTCCCGCCGGCGCAGCACATGCGCTCCACCCTGAGCGCCTTCGCCGCACATCACCGGTCGGGCGTGCCGATCATGCTCTGCTCCAAGGGCATCGAGCGCGGCACGCTGAAGCTGATGACCGACGTGTTGGCCGAGACCATTCCGGTCGCCCCGGCCGCCGTCCTGTCCGGCCCCAGCTTCGCCGGCGAGGTCGCCCGCGGCCTGCCCAGCGCCGTCACCCTGGCCTGCGCCGACGAGGCGCTGGGCGAGGAGCTGATGTGGACCCTCTCCGCCCCCGGCTTCCGGCCCTACCTCGCCACCGACCTGATCGGGGCCGAGGTCGGCGGGGCGATCAAGAACGTGCTGGCCATCGCCTGCGGACTGAGCGAGGGCAAGGGACTGGGCCGCAGCGCCCACGCCGCCATCATCACCCGCGGCTTCGCTGAAATGACCCGCATGGGCGTGGCTCTCGGCGGCCAGGCCGAGACCGTCGCCGGCCTGTGCGGCCTCGGCGATCTGGTCCTGACCTGCTCCAGCCCGCAGTCGCGCAACATGAGCCTCGGCCTCGCCCTCGGTCAGGGGCAGAGCGTCGAACAGGCGCTGGCCGGCAAACGGTCGGTGGCGGAGGGCTACGAGAGCGCCCCCGCCGTGCGCGAGCTGGCCGCGAAGATGGGTGTCGACATGCCGATCTGCCTCGCCGTCGCAGCCCTGCTGGGCGGCGAAACCACAGTCGAGGCCCTGATCGACAACCTCCTCTCGCGGCCTCTGAAGGCCGAGCGGGACTGATGTCGGAAGCCGAAACCGCAGAACGCAAGCGGGTCTGGAAGACGCCGCCGAACGTGCCCCTGTGCGCCGAGGCCGACATCGCCGATCCCGGCTCGCGGTCCTTCGTGCTGCAGATCGGCGAGGCCTTCTTCCATGGCTTCGTCGTGCGCAAGGACAGACAGGTCGCCGGCTACGTCGACCGCTGCCCTCACGCAGGCCACCCGCTGGCGCTCGAGCTCGATCGCTATCTGACGCCGGACGGGACGCTGATACTCTGCGGCTGGCACGGGGCGGTGTTCGAGCCGCTGACCGGCCTGTGCACCGGCGGCCCGTGCGCCGGCGGCCGCCTGACGCCCTGGCCTGTTCAGGCCTCCGGCGGCATCATCAGAACGGCCTAGGCTCGCAGCAGGTAAAGGCCGAAGCCGATGAACGGCCGGCCGAACTCCATGATCATCTTCACCCGGTCGGCGTTTCCGCGCACGGCGTCGGCTTCCGGCGCGTCCGGATGGGAGTCCAGCCATGCACGCGCCGCCCCGTCCGCCCCGGCGACGTAGGCGTCGAACACGGTCTGCGAGGATACTTCGGACCAGACGACCTCGAATCCCGCGCCTTGCGCCGCCGCCCTCCACCCCGCATCGTCCGTGTACAGATTGACCGCCTCGGTGATCTGCCGCAGCGGCCCGGGCGGTTCGGCCAGCCAAACAAGATCGCCCCACAACAGCCAGCCGCCCGACCCCAGCCGCGTCTTCAGAAAGCCCATCGCCGCCTCCGGCGTCGGCTTCCCCTCGCCATTCACATTGGTCGTGCCGAGAGCCACGATCAGGTCGAGCAGTTTGGCGCCGGCCAGAACCTGATCCGCGGCTCCGACCTTCAGGTCGACCTCCACGCCCGCCGCCGCGATCCGCTCTGCGGCCAGTTCCGCCATCACAGGATCGTATTCGATCGCAGTGACCCTCAGCCCGGCCCGCGCCATGGCGATCGCCACCCCGGCATTGCCGGTCCCCACATCCGCAGCCGTCGCCCCGACAGACAACCCGGTGCGCGCGATCGCCGCCTCGACAGTCGCCATCTCCACGCCGTTGCAGACGTCCAGCGCCTCATAGGCGATGCGATTATAGGTGGTGCTCATGGGCCGGTTGTGTCGCGGAGGACGTTGGCGCGCAAGACGTCTCCCCGCGTTGCGGCGGGGCGCCTGATAATCTAGCCGTTCGCCGCCACCGCCGCCCGCACCAGCGCCGTGAACGCCGCCTCGTCGATGGACTCCCCCTCGCGCAGGTCGATGGCCCGGCGCGTGCCGCCGCCGAAGCCGGCGTTGAACAGGCCGTCTGGGTCCGGCAGAGCCGCACCCCTGGCGAAGGTCAGTTTGACATAGGCCTTGTAGACCTCGCCCGTGCACAGGATGCCGTGCCTCTCCCAGGTCGGCACGCCGGACGGGTTGGTCGGCTTGCGCCACTTCACGGTCTCGACGACGGCGGGATCGGCAGCGCGGATCAGGGCGCGCAGGCGGCTCAGGGTCTCACCGCGCCAGTCGCCCAGCCCGGCCAGTTTCGCGTCGATCTCTTCGGAGGCGTCGGTCACATCTTCTCTCCCGGAACGGCCGCGGCCTGACGGATCCAGTCGGCCATCTGCGCCTCGTCCATCGGCCCATCCTCGCGGATGTGGAAGTACCGCACCGACTTTTGCTTCGAGGTCTCCGGCGGCATCGGTTCAAGCGCGACCCCGTTGAAGAAGGAGACCTTCAGATAGCGATCGAAGGCGTGGACACCCATGAACCATGTCCCCTCGTCGATGCCGTACAGGGGCGAGTTCCACTTCACCGCCTTTCGCACGCCGGGCGCATTGGCGACGACCAGCGCATCCACCCGGGCCATCGCCGCGCTCTTCCAGCCCGGCACGGCCGCGATCCAGGCTTGCACCGGCGCGTCGCCTAAGCCCTTGGGGATCTGCGGATTGCCGCCTGAGAGCAGTTTCGGGGCCTCGACCATCGGTTCAGTCCCGTTCGAGGAACCGCAGGGCGCTGAGGACGTGCGTCTTCACGCCCAGCGGCAGGATCGCCTCGTTCACGTCGAACTCCGGCGAATGGTTGGGCGGTGCTGTCGCCGGGTCCACACCGTCGGCGGTGCCGCCCAGATGGTAGAAGACGCCCGGGACCTCCTGCGCCAGGAAGCTGAAGTCCTCGGCCACCGTCGTCGGCGGACTGGCCGGATTGACGTTCTCCGTCCCCGCCGCCTCGGCCAGAACGGGAGCGATCCACGCCGACAGCGCTTCGTCGTTGAAAGTCAGGGCCGCGTTCTGGCGGATCGTGAACTCGGCGGTCGCACCCCAGGTCTCGGCGACATTGTCGATAGCCACGCGCGCGCGCCGGATGAGGTCGTCACGCTGCGCTGTGTCAAAGGTCCGCAGGGTTCCTGACATGGTCGCCTCGGCCGGAATGATGTTGTAGCGGACCCCGGCGTCCATCGTCGCGATGGTGAAGACCGTCGGCGTCGTGGTCGGATCGATGGTGCGGGCGGTCAGGCCGTTGATCGTCTGGATGATCTGGGCCGAGGCGGAGATCACATCGACGCCCTTCCACGGCCAGGCCCCATGCGTCTGCCGTCCGCTGAGGCGGATGTCGACGCGATCGGAGGCGGCCATGAAACCGCGCGGGCGGTAGAAGACGGTCCCGGCCTTCCCCGGCACCACATGCAGGCCGAAGATCGCCTCGGGTCGCGGGTCGCGCATGGCGCCGTCGTCGATCATCAGCGCCGCCCCGCCCTTAGGCTCTCCCGGAGGCGCGCCCTCCTCGGCGGGCTGGAAGATGAAGACGATCGTCCCCTCGATCCTGTCCTTCATCCCGGCCAGCACCGTCGCCGCGCCCATCAGCATGGCGACGTGGGCGTCGTGGCCGCAGGCGTGGGCGACCGGGACGGTCTGGCCCATGTAGGTCCCGGTCGCGGTCGAGGCGAACGGCAGGCCCGTCGCCTCCAGCACCGGCAGGGCGTCCATGTCGGCGCGCAGGGCGACCGTCCGCCCCGGCCGCGCGCCTCTGAGGACGCCGACCACGCCCGTTCGGCCCACGCCGGTTCGGACCTCCAGACCGAGGCTGCGAAGATGCTCCGCCACGACGCCGGCCGTTCGCGTCTCGGCGAAACCCAGTTCAGGATGGGCGTGCAGGTCGCGACGCCAGGCGACGACCTGTGGCGCGCCCGCCTGTACCGCGGCCTCGACCTCCGCCAGCGGAACCTGGGCAACCGCCGCCCCTGCGGAGCAGGCCAGGACGGCGACGGAAGCGATAAGCAGGCGGCGCAGGGTCATGATGGCGGTTTCCGGCTGTCGATGTCCGCAGGTGACGTCACCCGACCTCTTCGCGCAAGCCCGTCGCCGGTCTAGGCTGGGCGCGTGAACCTCCGATCGCCCGCCTTCGCCATCCTCTTCGCCGTCAGCCTGATC
Organism: Caulobacteraceae bacterium; assembly: GCA_052441165.1. GTDB lineage: Bacteria > Pseudomonadota > Alphaproteobacteria > Caulobacterales > Caulobacteraceae > Brevundimonas. The sequence continues at coordinate 29,974 of JBQVQW010000022.1, forward strand.
GCGGCGGCCGGCAATATGGCGCTGCAGTCGGTGTTGCCCAGCATCGGTCGGGCCTTCGAGCTGCGGGACAGTCTGGTTTCCGGCGCCTTCGCCATCTCGGCCCTGATGTGGACCCTCGCGTCGCCCTGGTGGGCACGCCTCTCGGACCGGCTGGGGCGCAAGAAGGTCATCATGATCGGCTTCGGCGGCTTCATCGTCTCCATGACGGGCTTCGGCGTGGCCACCACCGCCGGACTTGAGGGCTGGCTTGCCGCCGGCGTGGCCTTCGCCCTGATGGCGCTGGCGCGGACTGTCTACGGCGTGTTCGGCTCGGCTTCGCCCATCGCCGCCCAGGCCTATGTTGCGGACCGGACCACCGCCGAACAGCGCACCCAGGCCATGTCGATGCTGGCCTCGGCGCAGGGGCTGGGCACGGTAATCGGCCCGACGCTTGCGCCGCTCTTCGTCCTGCCGTTCATCGGCCTGGCGGGCCCGATGTACGCCTTCGCCGCCATGGGCGCGGTTGTCCTGCTCGTGGTCTGGCGCAGCCTGCCCAGCGGCGACGTGGTTCGGGTTCCCTCGCCCAGCGGTCGCCGTGACGACGCCGGAAAGGGCCTCTGGAAGGATCCGCGCGTCCGGGACTACCTCCTGTTCGGCCTGCTGGTGACCGGAGCGCAGGCCGTCAACATCTCGGTGCTCGGCTTCCACATCATCGACGAGATGGCGGCGGTCGGCACGCCGGTCGGTGAGGCGCAGCCCTTCATCGCCCTGGCGATGTTCGCCGGCGCGATCGCCACCCTGCTGGCGCAGTGGGGCCTGATTCCGCTGCTGAAACTTCAGCCCCGCGACCTGATGCGGTGGGGCGCAGCCCTCGCCCTGCTGGGCAACGTCATGAGCATCGCCTCGCCCGGCTACTACGGCGTGGTGATCGGCTATGCGGTCGTGTCCATGGGAGTCGGCTTCGCCCGGCCGGGCTTCACCGCCGGCTCCTCACTGTCGGTCAACGCCCAGGAACAGGGCGCCGTGGCGGGCCTGATGATGTCGCTGGCCGGGATCAGCTTCCTCGCTCCGCCGGTCATCGGCGTGATGCTCTACGAGGTCAGCGAGCCGGCGCCGTTCATCGCCAACGCCCTGCTGCTGGCGGGAGCCACCACCCTCTGCTTCGTGAGCACCGGCCTCCGCTCCGGTCCGCCCGACCTGCCGGACCGCGAGGAAACTCCGGCGCCGGATACGCCGCCGGCGTCGCAACCGGGACCGGAAGGAAACCGCTAGGCCCTTTTCCCGCCGCCAATGCCGTGCCAGATCACGCCCATGGATACCCCTCGCATCGAAAAACGCATCGGCATTCGCGCCTCAACCGACGCCATCTGGGACGTCATCTCCAATCTGCGCGGCTGGAACGACTGGAACCCGGTCGAGACGGACGTTGAGGGCGCCATCGCCTTCGGCGGCCAGATGGGTCTGACCGAAACGATCGAAGGTCTGGCTCCTCGCAAGGTCGTCGCGCGCGTGGTCGAATGGCAACCCTATGCCCAGCTGGTCTGGTCCGAGAACCGGGGCCTGTGGTTCCGGGCGATGCGCTATTTCGAGATCGAACAGCTGGAGCAGCCCGGCAGCTGCATCGCCGCCAACGGCATCGTCTTCAGCGGCCTGCGCGGCGAGATGTATTTCGACAGGAATCGCACGCGCCTGCGCCACTCGGTCGACGCGATCGCGGAAGCGTGGAAGGCCGCAGCCGAAGCGGCCGAAGGCTGAGCGTCAGCCGCCCTTCGCCATCGTGTCCTGGATGCTGATGATCGCCGGCGTCAGGATGACGATGAACAGGACCGGCAGGAAGAACAGGATCATCGGCACGGTCAGCTTGGCCGGCAGCGCCGCCGCCTTCTTCTCCGCAGCAGAGAGGCGCAGCTCCCGATTTTCCTTGGCCATGACCCGCAACGCAGAACCGAGCGGCGTGCCATAGGTCTCGGCCTGGGTCATGGCGGTCGCCACGGACTTCACCCCGGGATGGTTGGTGCGCCGCGCGAGCCCTTCGTAGGCCATCCGGCGGTCGGGCAGATAGCTCAGCTCGGCCGATAACAGGGTCAGTTCCTCGGCGAGATCGATGGAGGAGCCGCCGATCTCCTGGCTCACCTTCTGGATCGCCGCCTCGATCGACATCCCGGCCTCGACGCAGATCAGCAGCAGGTCCAACGCATCGGGGAAGGCCTGCATGATCGATGTGCGGCGTTTCGAGATGCGGTTCGCCAGGAAGATGTTCGGCGCATAGAATCCGGCGACGGCGGCAAACATGCAGGCGGTCACCCGCGCCATGACCGGCAGACCGAAGTCGTTGAAGATGAACAGGTAGAAGACCGCGACGCCAAGGAAGATGAAGGGCATCGAGAAGCGGAAGAAGTAGAAGGTGGTCAGCGGCTTCGGCCCGCGATAGCCGGCCTGGGCCATCTGCTCGACGACCTTGGGGTCCTCCAGCAACTTGCTGAGGTTCAGGCGATCCACGACCCGCTTCTTGAAGCCCTCGTCGGTGTGCCGCAGACCGCCCCCCTGACCTGCAATGTTCTGGCGGGAGCGCCGCTTGAGTTCCTCCCGACGCACGGCGACGGCCTTCATCCGCCCTTCCAGCCCGGCGCCCTTGCCGATCGAGCTCATCAGGGTCACCAGGGTCGCGAAGACCAGGAAGCCGACGAGCATGCTCAGGAGATTGAGGGGGTCGGTGAAGAAGGGGATGAGGCCCGGCATGTCTGGTCCTCAGAACTTGAACGAGATCATCTTCTTCATCACGAAGACGCCGAAGCTCATCATGATGACCGCGATCAGCAGCATGAACTGGCCTCGCGGATCGGTGAACAGCCGCGCCATGTAGGCCGGCGTGGTGATGCTGACGAGGATCATGACGGCGGGCGGCAGCGACCCTATGATCCCGGCCGAGGCCGTCGCCTCTGACGACAACGCCTTGATCTTCTCACCCATCATCTTGCGGGCGCGGAGCACCGCGGAGAGGTTGGACAGGGCTTCCGCGAGGTTGCCGCCGGTCTTCTGCTGAATGCCGATGACGATGGCGAAGAACTTCAGCTCCGGCGTCGGCATCCGCTCGTACATCTTGTCCAGCGCCTGCTGCAGGGTCAGGCCGACACCCAGACCCTCAACCAGCTTCTGGAACTCGGGGCCCAGCGGAGCCGGGCTTTCGCGGGCGATGATCTTGAAGCAGTCGTGGACGGGAAGACCTGACTTGATGCCGCGCACGATGACGTCGACAGCGTCAGCGAAATGGCTCGAGAACTTCTTCTTGCGGCCGTTGCCGAGGAAGCTGACAAACCAGCGCGGCAGGCCCAGCCCGAAGATGACGCCGACCCCCAGACAGATAAAGATGTTCAGTCCGAACAGCAGGGGCAGCAGGACAGAGGATACGCCAAGCACGGCGCTGATGATCCAGAAGGTCTGCACCGGCATGGTCAGCCCGGCCTGTTTCAGGCGCGCGGAAGTGCTGACCCGCGCCTTTCGCTCGGCTCGCTCCGCTTCCTGGAGCTGCGTGAGGATCTGCTTGCGACGCGCCTCGGGAGTGTTCGCCGCGGCCGCCTTGCGGGCGGCAGGCGTGTTCTGCTTCGGCGTGCTGAAGCTTTGCGCACGCTTCAGGGCCTGATCGCTGGAGTCGCCACCCCCGACGAACGCCCAGCCGAGGCCGCCGATCGTGATGAAGGCCAGAATGGCGGCGAGGATCGGAAGCATATCTGTCACTCCGCCGCGTCGAGCGCTTCAGCCAGTTCGCGCTCCAGGCCGTAGTAACGGGCACGATCCCAGAAGCGCGGGCGGGCGATACCGGTCGAGCGATGGCGCCCGACAATCTTGCCGTTCTCGTCCTCGCCGGTGATCTCGTAGACGAACAGGTCCTGGGTGACGATGACGTCACCCTCCAGTCCGACCACCTCCGTGATGTGGGTGATGCGCCTGGAGCCGTCACGCAGGCGCGCAGCCTGCACGATCACGTCCACCGAGCCGACGATCATTTCGCGGATCGTCTTGGACGGCAGACCATAGCCGCCCATGGTGATCATGGACTCCATACGGCTGATGGCTTCGCGCGGGCTGTTGGCGTGCAGCGTGCCCATGGAGCCGTCGTGGCCGGTGTTCATGGCCTGCAGCAGATCGAAGGCCTCGGGACCACGCACCTCGCCCACGATGATCCGCTCGGGACGCATCCGCAGACAGTTCTTCACCAGATCGCGCATCGTGATCTGGCCCTGACCCTCCAGGTTGGGCGGACGGGTTTCCAGACGCACCACATGCGGCTGTTGCAGCTGGAGTTCGGCCGCATCCTCACAGGTGATGACACGTTCGGTCGGGTCGATGAACGCCGTCAGGGTGTTCAGCAGGGTCGTCTTGCCCGAACCCGTACCCCCCGAGATGACCAGATTGCATCGCGATGCGCCGATGACGCCGAGCACGCGCGCGCCCTCCGGACTGATGGAGGCGAACTCCACCAGATTCTTCATCGTCAGCTTGTCTTTCTTGAACTTCCGGATCGTCAGCGTAGGGCCGTCGATCGCCAGCGGCGGGGCGATGACGTTGACGCGCGAACCGTCCGGCAGACGCGCGTCGCAGATCGGGGAGCTCTCGTCCACGCGGCGGCCGACCTGCGACACGATCCGCTGGCAGATGTTCATCAGCTGCGTGTTGTCGCGGAAGCGGACGTTGGTCAGCTGCACCTTGCCGCCGACCTCGATGAACACCCGGCCGGCGCCGTTGACCATGATGTCTGCGATGTCGTCGCGCGCCAGCAGCGGCTCCAGCGGACCGTAGCCGAGGACGTCGTTGACGATGTCCTGGACAAGATGCTCCTGCTCGGCGACCGACATCGAGACGTTCTTGATCGCCACCAGCTCGGCGACGATGTCCCGGATTTCCTCGGCCGCCGCCTTCGGATCGAGCTGGGCCAGTTGGGCCAGATCGATCGTGTTCATCAGCGCGTTGAAGATCGTGGTCTTCGTGGCGTGATAGTAGTCGCTCTGCTCACGGACGATCTCGGCGACCGCCTGGGCCTTCTTCAGTTGCTCGAAGCCGGGCGTGGCCTTGGGGCCGGGGCCACCGGCCCTGGGCGGCGGCGGGGGCGCCTTCGGGCGGGCAGCCAGGGCATCCAGCCGATCGGCGCCCGCAGGGGCCGTGGACGGCGGGTCCATGACATCGACGTCGCTCCCGAACGCGAAGGCCTGGGTCTGGACGCCCTGTTGCGGCTGACCGCCAGATGTGAACGCTTCAGGCGCAACCGACGGCGCCGCCGCCGGCCGTGGCGCGGGCGGCGGGGGGCCGGGCTGACCTGTGCGCTTGCCGAACACTCGTCAGGACTTCTTCTTGAACAGGCCCGAAAGCATGGACTTGCCTCCCGGCTTCCCGGCCTTGGCGCCCGGCAGCATCGGGATTTCCCGGTGGGAGACGATCTGGGCGAGGGTCTGGAAGGCCTCGGCCGCCTTGGACCTGGCGCCGGAGTCCAGGATCATCTGACCGTTATTCGCGGCAGCCCCGAATGTCTTGGCGTCGAACGGAATCAGCAGGCTGGGGTGGACCCCCAGTGCATTGCCGAATTCCTTGGCCGGAATCTCCGGCCGCCCGGGGACGCCAACCTGATTGAGCACCAGCCGCGGTGGCGCATCGTTGGGTCGCCCCTGCCTGATCAGATCGATCATGTTCTTGGCGTTGCGCAGCGAGGCCAGATCCGGCGTGGCCACGATGACCACCTCATCCGCCGAGATCAGGGTGCGGCGCATCCATCCGGACCAGAGATGGGGCAGGTCGAGCACCACGAACGGCGCTGTCGAACGGATCTGGGTGGTGACTTCCTCAAACGCATCGGGAGTGATCTCCCAGTCCGTGTCGAGGGTCGCGGGCGCGGCGAACAGGCTCAGCTTGTCCGTGCAGCGAACCATCATGCGGTCCAGCAAGGTCGCGTCGAGGCGGTCGGGCTGACTCAACGCGTCGGCGACGCCGCTCAGCGGATCCTGATTGAAGTCGAGACCGGCGGTGCCGAACGGCAGATCATAGTCGACGATCACCGTGTTGGCCCCGACCCGCTCGCTCATCGCGTAGGCGGTGTTGTGGGCCACCGAACTGGACCCCGACCCACCCCGGGCGCCGACGAAAGCGATGGAGCGTCCGACGAACGGCTGGGCCGGATCCGCGAACAGACCGCCGATCGCCGAGATCAGTTGCAGCGGCTGGATCGGTGCGACCAGATACTCGCTGACGCCGCGGCGCATCAGCTCACGGAAAAGCAGAATATCGTTGGTGGCGCCGACGACGACCACCTTGGTTCCGGCGTCACAGACCTCGGCGAGTTGATCGACTTCCCACAGCAGCGTCTGCGGGTCTCTCATGCATTCGACGATGATCAGAGGGGGAGTGGGCTCGTGCTGGTAGGCTTCCACCGCGGCCGCGACCCCGCCGATGCGGATCTGGGTCGTCGCCCGTGCGAGGCGGCGGTCCTGACCGGCGCGCTCGGCCGCCGCCAGCGTGTCCTGACGCTCGGCGAACACATGGATGGCGATGCGCGGGATCGAGACCTCGGCGGCCTGCCCGCTCGGCGCCGGCGGCGAGAATGCTGCGGCGGCGCCGGCAACCAGCTCTCCGACGGGATTGAAGGCCTCTGCAGCCGGTTGAAGAATTGGGGACTCAAGAGCGGACTGTGCGCCCGGCGCCGGAACAGCCGGAGCTGTGAATTGAAGCGGCTGTCTGGGGTCGACGGCCGGCTCGACGGCCGACATCGGGTCGTGCGTCGTTATGGAGCCCGGCGCAGCGGCATAGCCCATGTCGAGGTCGAACTCGTCCTCAAAGTCCTCGAAGGGACGGGGGGCGAACGCGTTGCTCATCGTCTATTCCACCGCCCGTGCAATGCGGCCCCGGATGAGTTCTTCCTGCGGGGTCGAGGTGGGTTCACCGGCACGGTAGTTGGCGAAGACCACAGCCGAACGCCCGGAGTCGGCCGGCACCATTCCGCGGGCGTGCTGGATGTCGCGCGGATTGTCGATCTGGGCCGCCATGTTCGAGGTGATCGCGCAGCCGAGACCCAGCGAGCTCTGGTTCGAGTAGCGCGCGCGCATCGAGCGCCGTTCATTGGCGCAGTTGGTGATCACGGCCTCAACGGTCTCGAAGCCGGCCAGCACCGGCGCGCGGGGATCGGGCGCGGCATAGGAGGCCATCAGGATGTGCTCGGCCGGAATCCCCATGGCCGCCAGCTGGGCTCGCATGGCCCAGGCCTGTTCGATCGCCTTGGGGTCGCCATCGGCGGGGGCCTCGATCTTCAGGGGACCTTCGCCGGCGCGCGCATAGCGGCCTGCCAGATCACGCAGCGCCGCGGCCTGGGTGGGCGAAACGCCGGTGTCGTGGACGGCCAGAGCGATCCGGTCCAGGCCCGGCTCGACCTGCAGCGCATAGCGGGCGAGCGGAGTGATCGGAGGGGGATTGCCCGTGGAGCCGCAGGCGCCGAGCGCCAGAACGGCCGGAGCAAGGAGAAGCAGGGCACGCGTCATTACAGGCCTCATTCGATCACATAGCCGACGGGGCCGGACCAGGTGGCTGCGGCTGCAGCATTGCCGGTCGGGGTGTAGTGCTGGTTCAATTGACCAAACAGGATCGTCTGGGCGTCATTGGCGATCTGCAGACCGTCCGCGGGAGTCTGAAGGGTCCCGGCGGATACCGGCGAAACGATGAAGGCCTCGACGATGATCACCAGCTCTGTCTCACCCGAGAGATAATCGCGCGAACGGAACAGCGAGCCGAGCACGGGCAGATCGCCGATTCCGGGCAGGGAATCGATGTTCTGACGGGTGTCTTCGCGGAGCAGGCCGGCGATCATCAGCGAGCCGCCCGACGGCAGCTCGACCGTGCTGGACGCGCGGCGGACGTTGAGGGCCGGAATGACAAGTGCGTCGCCGCTGTCGCCACCCCCCAGGGTGAAGGCGCCCGTTGTCGTCAGCTCCGAAACCTCGGTCGACAGCTGAAGCGAGATTCGCCCCTGCGAGAGTACGATCGGACGGAAGGCCAGACGCACGCCGAACGGCTTGAACTCGATGCCGATGGTGACCTGGCCGGTGGTGGGATCGACATTGCGGCCGACCGGAACCGGGAACTCGCCGCCTGCCAGAAACTCGGCGTTCTCGCCGTTGACGGAGGTCAGGTTGGGTTCTGCCAGGGTGCGGACAAGGCCGACCCGCTCGAACGCCTGCAGACACGCTTCGGCATTGGTGCCCGTGATCGTCTGGAAGGCGCTCGACACGACGTTGGAGAGAACATCGCTGACCAGCCCGGCTGCGGTGTCCGTGACCGTGTTGCGGGTGAAGTTCGGATCGGCGCCGGTCTGGGTCTGGTTGACGATCGTGGTCGTGGAGCCGTCCGAGTTGGTGATCGTGCGGGTCACCGAGTCGTTGTAGTTCGTCGTCCTCGCGCCGCGCTCGCGAACGCAGGCTCCGCCGCCGCCCATCAGGGATCCGTTGACGCCGAAGCTGTTGGCGCGGCCGAAGCCGTAGGACTGGGTGCCCTGATTGACGATGTAGTCGGTCGACAGACCCAGCTGCTTCACCGCGCTGCGCTGGACCTCGACCACCCGGGCCTTGACCATCACCTGGTCCGAGCCGGCGATCGTCATCATGTTGATGACCTTCTCCGGTGCGGAAACGAAGGCTCGCGCGACCTGGCTGGCGCGATCCGCCTCACCGGGGCTGAGGACAGTACCGGTCAGGATAATGCTGTCGTTGACCGCCTCGGCATGGACCTGGCTTCCGGGCAGGACCCGCGCCAGCGTGTCCTGAAGCGCCGAAACGCCCGCGTCCACGCGGATCCGCAGCGACAGGATCGTGCGGCCGGCGCTGTCCAGCACCACCGCATCGGTCTCGCCCGGCGTAAGTCCGATGATCGAGATCCGGCGCGGCGTGTGAAGCATGGCCTCGGCGACCACGGGATTGGGGACGATCACGTCCCGTGCATCGGCGGGCAGATCGACCGACATGGACGAGCCACGCGGCAGGCTGATCAGGCGCGCCTGGGAAGCGGCCGAGATGCTGGGGCGGCTCTGCGGCGCCTGCGCGGCATGGGCGACCGGTGCGCCGGCAGCGACGATCAGTCCGGCGAGGGTGACGGCGGCGAGGCGATTCATTGGGTGACCACCACTTCGGGGGCGCCGCCGCGATAGACACGGACGGCGGTCGCCTGACGGGCAGGCGCGGCGATACGGCCGGACGGTCCGCCTGTGTCGGCGTAGGAACGCAAGATCAGGCTGAGTTCGCCCTCGGACTTGGCGAGCGCGAGCGCTTCGGCGTCCCGCGGCCCGACTTCCAGAGTCGCGGTTGCTCCGATGACAGCCTGCTCGTCGTCCCCTGCCCGTGTGGACTGGTCGATGGCGAGGACCTTGATGTTCTGCATGACAGTCGCCGAGCTGAACTTGGCGCGATCACCTTCGGAGGCGCCGACGTTCGACAGGGTGGTTTCGCGCGTCAGCACGACGTCGACCCGGTCGCCCGGCAGGATGAATCCGCCAGCCGCGGTTTCCACCGTGACCCGGATCGCCATGGCGCGCATGCCGGGCTCCAGATAGGCAGCCATGTAGCCGCTATCGCCCGCCCGGACGATCTTGCGGGAGACGATGGGCTCTCCGGCGAGAATAGGTTCGCGAACGACCGATCCGACGTAGTCGCCCTTGGCGCCGCCGTTGGCCAGATTGGTCGCCGTACGGGCGACGGTTGCGACCGCACCCTCCGGCTTGTCGGGTTCCGGAGCAGGCGCAGCGCCAGCGATCGGCACGGAACCGTCGGTGATGAACGCCGGATTCACTTCGTCGATCGGCCAGTCCTTCCATTCGAGGTCGGACTCGGACAGTCGCTGCCCGGGCTGCAGGTCCTTCGCCGCGACGAGCACCTTGGCCATGGGCTCGGCCTCGACCGGGGCAGCGGTTGCGACAGCCGCAGGCTCGCCCGACGGCGATCCCATGGCGCGAACGACGAGCGCCAGTCCGATGGCGGCCACTGCGGCCACGCAGATCACGATGATACGGGCAGGCTTCATCTGCTGTCTCCGGCAGGGCCGCCCGGACGCGTGACTCGGTCCTTCGGCCCCATACCGTTAACGAACATGACCTGAGCGGGTTAACGCCGACCTAAACGCAGAATCTGCATGCGGGATTGCATGCTTTGCGTCGTCAACCGGCGATGAACAGCGTCATCAGCGGCGAAGCTGGGTAAGCCATGAGAGCCCCGGCGGCGATCGCCACACCATAGGGAATGTCGCCTTTCGGCTCCATTAGCGTAACCAGCCAGCCCGGCGCTCCGGCGAGATAGGGACGCGAGTGGAAGCGGGCGAAGATCAACGCGAGGCAGAACAGCCCGCCCATGATTCCGGTCCAGAGAAGGAACATGCCGGAGCCCTCGACGCCGAGCCAGAGACAGGCCGCCGCCATCAACTTGGCGTCGCCGCCCCCGATCCAGCGCAACGCGAACATCCCGGCGCCCACAGAAAGGGCCACGAGGGCGATGCCGAAGTGGATCGCCACGTCGAGCGGGTCGAGCCCTACCGCCAGGGCCGCCGGCACGAAGAACGCCAGCAGGAGCCCCGAGATCCAGTTCGGGATCTTCATCGAGGTCAGGTCCTTCAGGCCCGCGACGATGGCCAGCGCGGGAAGAACGCCAAGGAGTGCGAGAGCGAGCATATCCATGCGCAGAGCATGTCCGAATGCGGTTAAAGTCGCGTTTCCGGAAAAACGAAAGGCCGGAACGCGATCGTTCCGGCCCTCGCCTGTCTTCAGACTGAACGTGGATCAGGCGCCGGCGGTGCCGCCCATGCCGGTGACGACGGCGTTGAACTTGGTCTTGATGGTTGTGCCAAGCGCGGTCACGGCCGAGATGATCACGACGGCGATCAGGGCGGCGATCAGGCCGTACTCGATGGCGGTGGCGCCCGACTCGTCGGACATGAACTTGGAAACGAACTTGGTCATGCGGGATGCTCCCATCTGGATCGAGGCGTTGCAAAGAGGGGAAAGCCGGTCATCCGTCGCCCCTGAACCTCTCCAGAGTGACCAGGTCAGGTTAAGGTCTGGCGTAGAAGGATGCTTTCCCCGCCGTTTACGAAGCGGGCGCGCACAACAAAAAGGCCGGGGCGACGCCCCGGCCTTTCGTGGTTTCAAGACGCGACGCTGCGGCTTATGCGCCGGCGGTGCCGCCCATGCCGGTGACGACGGCGTTGAACTTGGTCTTGATGGTCGTGCCAAGCGCGGTCACGGCCGAGATGATCACGACGGCGATCAGGGCGGCGATCAGGCCGTACTCGATGGCGGTGGCGCCCGACTCGTCGGACATGAACTTGGAGACGAACTTGGTCATGATGTCTTTCCTCAAATTGGGTTCAGCGAGCTACTCATCGGGGGGAGCCGGCAGCCCGCTTGACCCCCAAAACGCAGGATGGTTATCGCCTGTAGCTGTTAAATTCTGGTCTTCGGTCTTGGTTACTTCGGCGTTTACTCAGAAATCTCCTCGCGACGACGGTCAGGCCCAGTGATCGGAGCGTCGGCACGCACTTCCGACACGCTTCGATTTCAGACTTTCTTGAGGATTGTGACCTCATCCTTACGGCTCCTCACGCGCGCGCCCGCCATGAAAGTCGACACCATGACCCAGTCGATCCGCCGTCTTGCCGCCCTCGGCGCCGCAGTCGTTCTGGCTGCGCCGGTCTTTGCCGCCGCCCAGTCCGCGAGTCTGAATGTCGAGATCGATCAGGCCCGACGCGTTCAACTGCGCGGTCCTGCCGGTTCGGTGATCGTCGGCAATCCGCAGATCGCGGACGTCACGGTCGTCGACGCCAACACGCTCTACATCACGGGCAAGGGCTACGGGGTGACCGAAGTCGTCGCGGTAGACCCGGTCGGCCGCACGGTCTTCCAGAGCCAGATTGTGGTGACGGCGGGCGACGGTTCGGGCCGCGTCCGGATGTGGCGCGGCGCCACCGCGACGGAGATGGCCTGCGCCAGTTCCTGCTCTCCCTCGGTCCGCGGCACCAGCGGCCCGCAGCCGGCTGCCGGCGGCGAATAGGCTGTTTCCGTGCGACTGGCGCGTCCGGCCCGGAAAGATCGTGAGGGCTCGGCCGCGGTCGAGTTCGCAATGGTCGCCCTGCCCTTCTGCCTGATGATGTTCGCCATCCTTGAACTCGGCCTGGTCTTCGTCACCGATTCCGTATTGGCCAACGCGACGATGGAAACCGGTCGCCTGGTCCGGACCGGGCAGGCCAGCGCACAGGGCATCGCCAACCGGGATGCATTCAAGGCCGCGCTGTGCAGCCGCATGGGCATCCTGTCGGCCGATTGTCCCGGACGTGCCTCCGTCGATGTCCGGGTTATTCCCCAGTTCAACACCGATCCTCCCGATCCGATGAGCGGCGGCACGTTCAACGAAGGCGCGCTCACCTACTGCAACGGTCAGCCGGGCAGCATCGTGCTGGTCCGGGTCTGGTACCGCGTCCCGCTGCTGACCTCCTTCATGTCGCAGGGCCTGTCGAGGCTCAATGACGGAACGGTGCGGATGCAGGCGACGACGGCCTTCCGGAACGAGCCATTCGCCCCCGTTGCGGGAGCGACCTGCCCATGATGACGTCGCTCCTGTCGCGTCTGCGCCTTGACGAACGTGGCGTCTCGGCCGTCGAGTTCGCCCTTCTGGCCCCGGTTCTGATCGCGATCTACATGGGCCTGTCCGAGTTCTGCCAGGGCTATATGGCGCAGAAGCGGATGGGGCATGTCACCTCGATGGTCGCCGACCTCGTCGCCCAGGAGGAGGCGGTGTCCGGCGCCAACCTCGACGAGATCTTCGCGATCGGCGGACTGATCATGAAGCCTTTCCCGACCACGCCGCTGCAACAGCGGGTCAGCGGAGTGACCATGACCAATGGGGTCGCCCGCGTGGTCTGGAGCCGGGGCAAGGGCATTGCGGCGCGGGCCAGCAACTCGACCGTGACCCTTCCGGCCGGCATCATCGAGAACGGACAGAGCGTCGTGATGTCCGAAGCCACCTATGACTATGACTCGCCGGCCGACTATCTGATGCCGGCGATCACACGCTTCTCGCACACCTACTACCTGCGGCCGCGGACGGTGGACGCGATCACCTGCTCCAGCTGCTAGGCGCCGTATAGCGCCTCGCGCAAGGCGCGGATCTTGGCGTCGGTCTCGGCGAGTTCCGAGGCCGGGTCGCTATCGGCGACGATGCCGGCGCCGGCGAGGGTGCGGAAGCGCCAGCCCTTCCCTTCCCGCTCGAAAGCGGCCGTGCGGATCAGGACCGAGGCGGTCAGGCGGCCGTCCGCGATGTGAAACAGGCTGCCGCACCAGGGACCGCGGGGCGGCTCGTGGGCGGCGATGACCTTCATCGCCTGATGCTTGGGCGCGCCGGTGATGGAGCCGGGCGGGAAGGTCGCCTCCAGCAGATCCGCCGGGCCAACCTCGGGGCGGGCGCGGGCCGAGACCGTCGAGACGAGGTGATGCACGGTCGGCAGGGGCTCGACCTCGAACAGGCGCTCGACCGTGACCGAACCGGCCACGGCGGCGCGGGCCAGATCGTTGCGCATCAGGTCGACGATCATCAGATTCTCGGCCCGGTCCTTGGCGCTGGCCTGAAGGTCGGCGGCGAGTCCGGCGTCGCGGACAGGGTTGTGGTCCCGGGGCCGGGTGCCCTTGATCGGCCGCGTCTCGATCCGGCCCGACAGGGCGTCGAAGGTCAGGAAGAGCTCGGGCGAGTTGGAGACGATGGCGCGGTCGCCGACGCGCCAGAAGGCGCCGTAGGCCGACGCCCGGCCGGCGAGGCGCAGCATGACGTCGAAAGGGTCAGCCCCGGCCTTCAGTTCACCGGTCCAGGCCCGGGCGATGTTGGCCTGGAAGAGTTCGCCCGAGGCGATGCGGGCGACGACGTCGGCGACGGCGGCCTCGTAGGCGGCGCCGGGCGCTTCCGGCGTGAAGGCGATCGCCGGCGGATCGGTAAGGCCGGGCTCGACGGCGAGGTCGAGCCAGCCGGCGGCAATGGCCGGGTCGACGCCCCGGCCGATGGCCAGCACTTCGCGCGCCTCATGGTCGAAGGCGAGCATGGACGGGTAGCGGGCGAGGATCAGGTCGGGCCAGACCGGTTCGCGCGGGCCGGTGGCCGGGCGAGCGCCGGCGTCATAGGCGAGCAGGCCGACCACGCCGTCCGCGAAATCCGGATCGCGCAACCGGTCCAGCGTCCCGTTGATCGGCTCGACCACCACGCGGTCGGGATCCGCAGCGACGAAGGACCAGCGTCCCAGCGGCCCGCCGTCCGACAGCAGGGCCAGCGCGCCGTCGCGGTCCCGCAGGCCGGCGGCGATGGCGAGGGGCTCGCGCCAGGGCAATCGCCGTGTGGCCGGAGGCAGACTCACGCGGAGAGGCGCTCGCCGATGCGGTCGCGCAGGGCGGCGTCCACGCCCAGCACCTGTTCGAGATAGGCGTCGATGGAGCCGTGCCGCTCGCGGATGCCGGCGAAAGCGGTCTCCAGATAGACAGGCTCTACGCCAAGGAAGGCGACGACGGCGTCGTGGGATGCCTCGCGGCCGGTCATCTGCTGCAGCTGGCGGGCGACCTTCGGGGCCATCCGCTCCAGATCGACGGCGGTGTTGGTCAGCAGATAGTCGGCGACCATGTCGTCGGGGTGGACGCCCAGCAGGTGATGGGTCAGGGCGGCCAGCGTGCCGGTGCGGTCCTTGCCCGCCGCGCAGTGGATCAGGACCGCGCCGTCGGTCTCGCCCAGCGCCCGGAAGTAGCGGGCGAAGAGGTCGAGGTGGGCGGGCTCGTAGGGCAGGTTGCGATAGACGCCGGTCATGAAGGTGCGGCCGGCGTCGACGGTCAGGTCCGAGGTCTTCAGGAAGGTGATGTGAGGCGCCTCGCCGTCGGCGCCGAGATCGCTGTCCAGCACCTGCCCGGCCCAGCCGGCGAAGCGTCGCGAGGGCTGGTCACGGCGCTCGCCGGGGCGGCGCAGATCGACGATGGCGCCGATGTTCAGGGCCCTGAGCTTCTCGAGGTCCGCTTCGGTGGCCCGGGCCTGATGGGCGGAGCGGAAAAGTCGGCCGCGGGCGATCTGTCGAACGCCCGCGGCGTAGTCGCCGTAGTCCCGGAAATTGTCGAGCGCCTCGAAGCGGTGGATGCGATCCGTCATGCCCATCGCTGTAGCCGCTCGACCGCTCTCCGTCACGCGCTCCTCACCAGCCCCTGCATGGCGTCGAGGTAGGCGATGAAGGCCTTGCGTCCGGCCGCGGTCATGGACGCTTCGGTGAGCGGCTTGCGGCCCTCGAACCGTTTGGTGACCGCGACGAAGCCGGCGTCCTCGAGCTTGCGCAGATGAACGGACAGATTGCCGTCGGTCGTCTGCAGCCGGCCCTTCAGGGTGTTGAAATCGGCGCTCTCCACTCCGGACAGGGCGGCCATGATGCCCAGCCGGACCCGGCCGTGGATCACCTCATCGATCCGGTTGATGTCGAAATCGTCGGCCATGCTCAGGCGGCCCCGCCGGCGCGGCGCATGAAGGTCCAGCCCGGCAGGGCCATCAGGGCGAACAGGGCCGCGGCGTAGCCGATGTACTGGGTCGGGGAGCCGGCCAGCAGGGCGAGGATCGGCGCGGCGACGAAGCTGGCGGCGGACAGGCCCCACATCGTCCGGTCGCGGTGCATGGCGCCGCTGACGGCCCAGCCGATGCCGTAGAAGACCATGATGACCGAGGGCGCGAGGCTCAGCAGGACCAGGGCCGTCTGTTCGTCGGCCCGGTAGCCGATGATGGCCAGGGAGGCGAACAGGGCGAAGATGCCCCATCCCAGCGCCGACCAGGCCGTGCCGCTGGCGCGGTTGCCGGCGGTGCGGGCGGCGGCGCTGCGCTTCATTCGACCGATCGAGACGAACAGGCCGACGAAGAAGACGGCGGTCGCGGCCAGCCAGACGATGTTCACCCACTGCTCGAAACCGGCCATGCGGCCGGTGGCGCCGAGCCAGTGGACGACGCTGGCGACGCCATAGCTGAGGCCGGCGGTCATTAGGATGGATCCACCCTGCATCGGCGCGCTGGAGCCCTCCTCGGCGAGGCGGCGCATCCAGGCGATGTCGGCGGGGGCGTTGTCGGTGTCGTGGGTCATGGGTTCCTCCCTCTGTGTG
This sequence comes from Caulobacteraceae bacterium, assembly GCA_052441165.1. GTDB lineage: Bacteria > Pseudomonadota > Alphaproteobacteria > Caulobacterales > Caulobacteraceae > Brevundimonas. Next base: position 46,118 of record JBQVQW010000022.1, read on the forward strand.
GAGCGTCATCGCACAAGTACTTTGTGTTGTAAAGTACTCTGTCAGAGACGCATGCTCGTCGGGACGAGGCGGGGAAGGCGCGGGGCGGCCGGGCCTCGCCCGGTGCTGATAGAGAAGTACCGTTTCGACGAAGCAGACCGCCCCGCGTGGTCGTTGAGACGCGCGCCCCCGGGTTGGCGGCCCTGTTGGAGCCTTGCCGGGTCAACGATCGCTCCCGTTGCCGGGATCGACCGGAGTGGAACAGGCAGTTCCACTGAAGCTGCGCGGCGAGCAAGCAGGCGTCATCCATCGACGCCCGACGAGGACCTCCGGACTACCCGTCGCCCGGACTTCATCGC
>JBQVQW010000023.1:0-37038 GCA_052441165.1 Caulobacteraceae bacterium
ATCGCTGTCCGACGGTCTTCCTGTCCGCCATCGCCCTCGCCGCGACCGTCCTGTTCTGGCTATGAGTCCTGAGCCTAGCGCGGGCATAAAGCTCGCGCTGCGCCCGCAGCAATCGCAACTGGGGTTCTGCGTTCTGGATGGCGGGAATGGCGTTAATCGTCATTGATCTACCCGTAGGCCGGAAAATAGCCCTTCAGAAGTAGATTCCATTTCTCAAAGGCCTCGCGTGTCTTCCCGCTTGCCGCCAAATGTTCCGCTTCCAGCGCCCTTGCGTACGCCCACTCGAGGCGAGTGATGATCTTGTCCATCTCTTCAACATCGGTCAGGTGGGTAGCAACGTCATCGCTGTATCCGGCAGGGTCCGGCAGCTTAACCTTGATCTTGTCCCGGGCCTTGTCGAACACATAGCGCAGGCCACTCGGAAAACTTGAAATGGTGACGCCCTGGAGGACAGACAGCACGAGTGTCTCCAAGTGGAACGAGCGCATCAGATTGCGACTCTTATTCCAGCCTTTGACCATCTTGATGAGGGGAACGAGATCGCCGTTGTGGGCCTTGTTGGCGGCTGACCAGAGCTCGACGTGCTTCTTAGGGTCCGTTGGAATCCAACGGCCGCGCTGACTGTCGGGGATCAGGAACCCGCCGCCATTGCGGTAAAATCCGGGGACCACATCAACCTTGAAGTCGGTGAAGGTAATTGTGACCGCCTGCCCGTCTGGGCTGATGTTAGGCGTCGTCGGATAGGTCTTCAGCAGCGCCCGCTTAACGCTGGCGAGCAAGGCCGCTTGATTGGATGCGCCGTAGTATTTTGGGTCGAGCACGATGAAAATATCGACGTCCGCCTCCTTGAGCGGCGCGATCATTGTGTTGCGCTGATACGAACCCGTGAGGAAGGACTCAAGGATCGTAAAGTCATCTTCCAGCGCTGCGCGGACATTGGTCTGGCGCGTGGACGCTGTCGATGACTGAAGATTGGTAATCTCTAGATTAGACTTGAGAAGTCGGAACCCCTCATCGACTGTCTTTGCCATATCACTACTGTAGTTATGAGTCGGGAAAGCCGCAAATTGGGCTTCGGAGATGAGCCACGAGCCGCCCCCGCGCTCAAGCAGCGAGCGACCGCGTCGCTCGCTTTAGCGCCCTTTAAGGAAAGCACTAGGTCGCGAAACGCGACCTAGTGCGCCTCATCCCAGTTCCCCGCCGCCCGCGCATCCACCACCAGCGGCACGGTCAACGCCACGGCGGGTTCTGCGGCCCCCTCCATCACGCGCCGGATCACGCCGATCGCCTGCTCGGCCAGACCCTCCGGCGCCTCGAAGACCAGTTCGTCGTGGACCTGCAGCAGCATCTTCACCTCTGACAGTCCGGCGGCGGCCAGCTCGGCCGGCATGCGCATCATGGCGCGGCGGATGATGTCGGCGGCGGCGCCCTGGATGGGGGCGTTGATGGCGGCGCGTTCGCCGAAGCTGCGCTCGGCGGCGGACTTGGAGTGGATGGCCGGGATGTGGATGCGGCGGCCGAACAGGGTGGAGACGACGCCGGTCTCGCGCACCTGAACCTTCGTCGCATCCATGTAGGCGCGGATGCCGGGGAAGCGCTCGAAATAGGTCTTGATGTAGGCGCCGGCCTCGCCCTGGTCGATGCCCAGCTGGGCGGCCAGGCCGAAGGCCGAGATGCCGTAGACGATGCCGAAATTGATGGCCTTGGCCCGGCGGCGGGTCTCGGGGTCCATCTGGTCCAGCGGGACGTTGAACATCTCGCTGGCGGTGGCGGCGTGGATGTCCTGCCCGGCCCTGAAGGCGCGTTTCAGCTCGGGGATGTCGCCGATGTGGGCCAGCAGGCGCAGCTCGATCTGGCTGTAGTCGGCGCTGATCAGGACGTTGCCCGGGCCGGCGATGAAGGCCTGCCGGATCTGGCGGCCGGTGCTTGTGCGGATCGGGATGTTCTGCAGGTTGGGGTCGCTGGAGGCCAGGCGGCCGGTGGTGGCGGCGGCCAGCTGGTAGCTGGTGTGGACGCGATCGGTTTTGGGGTCGGCGGCCTCGATCAGGGCGTCGGTATAGGTGCCCTTCAGCTTGCTGAGCTGGCGCCAGTCCAGCAGGACGCGGGGCAGTTCGTGGGTCTCGGCCAGGGTCTCGAGGGTGGAGGCTTCGGTGCCCCATTGGCCGCTGGCGGTCTTCCTGCCGCCGGGCAGGTTCATCTCGCCGAACAGGATGTCGCCGATCTGGCGGGGGCTGCCGACGTTGAAGGGGCGGCCGGCCAGTTCGTGGGCGCGGGTCTCCAGCTCGGCCATCCGCATGCCGAACTCGCTGGAGAGGCGGCGCAGGCGGTCGGGGTCGACGCGGACGCCCTCGCGTTCCATGCCGGCCAGGGTCGCGGGCATGCCGCGCTCCAGGGTCTCGTAGACGGTGACCAGGCCCTGTTCCGCCAGCTGGGGTTTCAGGATGCGCCACAGGCGCAGGGTCACGTCGGCGTCCTCGGCGGCGTAGGCCGTGGCTGGTTTCAGCTCGACGTGTTTGAAGCTCTTCTGGCTCTTGCCCGTGCCCGCCACGGTCTTGAACGGAATGGGCTCGTGCCCCAGATGCAGGCGGGCCAGTTCGTCCATGCCATGCCCGTGCAGCCCGCCCTCCAGGACGTAGCTGATCAGCATGGTGTCGTCGTACGGGGCCACCGTAATGCCCCGTCGGGCCATCACGGCGATGTCGTACTTTCCGTTCTGCATCACTTTCAGAACGGCCGGATTTTCCAACAAATTACGCAAACGCGACAGGGCAGTCGCCTTGTCGATCTGGGTCAGGGCCTCCCGGGTCTCCGGCTGATCCCCGAAGTCGAGCCCGCCCCCGCCCGCCGCCGGCTCCCACTCATGGGTCAGGGGCACATAGCAGGCGTCGTTCGGCCCGATGGCCAGCGACACCCCGCACAGGCCGGCATGGGTGGCGCTCAGGGCGTCCGTCTCCGTATCGAACCCGACCACGCCCGCCTCGGTCGCCCGCGCGATCCAGGCGTCCAGCTCATCCAGCGTCTGCACGCAGACATAGGCCTCGTGGTCGAAGGCCTGCGCCTCGATCGGCGTTGTCGGCCCGGACGGGGCATAGCGCGGGGTCAGGACCGGGGCGGTGAAGGCCGCCGGCCGCCTGGGCGCAAAGGCCGAGGTGTCGCTCGCCGGGGCCTTGCCGTCCCCGACGCGGTTGCGCAGCGAGCGGAATTCCATCTGGTCGAGGAAGGCGCCCAGCACCTCCGGGTCCGGATCGCGGACGGCGAACTCCTCGATCGGCTCCGGCGCCGGGGCGTCGCAGGTCAGCCTGACCAGCTCGCGGCTCAGCCGAATCTGGTCGGCGAAATTGATCAGTGTCTCGCGCCGCTTGGGCTGTTTGATCTCGCCGGCCCGCGCCAGAAGCGTGTCCAGATCGCCGTACTCGTCCAGCAGCTGGGCTGCGGTCTTCGGACCGATGCCGGGCGCGCCCGGGACGTTGTCGACGCTGTCTCCGATCAGCGCCTGCAGGTCGATCATCTTCTCCGGCCCGACGCCGAACTTCTCATAGACCTCCGGCTCGGCGAGACGGCGGTCCTTCATCGGATCCCACATCACCACCGAGGGCCCGATCAGTTGCATCAGGTCCTTGTCGCTGGAGACGATCACCGCCTCGCCCCCCGCATCGCGCGCGCGGCAGGCATAGGTGGCGATCAGGTCGTCGGCCTCGTAGCCCGGCAGCTCGACGCAATGCACGCCGAACGCCGCCGTCGCCTCGCGCACCAGCGGGAACTGCGGGATCAGGTCCTCCGGCGGCGCCGAGCGGTTGGCCTTGTACTGGTCGTAGAGGTCGTTCCGGAAAGTCTTCTCGGAATGATCGAAGATCGCCACCAGATGGGTCGGCCCGTCAGCACCCTTCATGTCGCGCAACAGCTTCCACAGCATGTTGCAATAGCCCTGCACCGCCCCCACCGGCAGGCCGTCCGACTTGCGCGTCAGCGGCGGCAGGGCGTGGTAGGCGCGGAAGATGTAGGCCGAGGCGTCGATCATCCAGAGCCGCACGGCGGGGCCGTCCTGGGTGAGCGGGCGGTCGGTCTCGGGCGCTGCGTCGGTCATGCGGCGAACATAGGCGGCGTGGGTGACCACGTCACCAGAGGCGTTGACGATCCTCGCTGCTCCCGCCAACGCTTGGCGACAGGAGAACATCATGCTGAGCGCCCTCGTCGTTTCCCTGGCCCTGTCGGCCGATCCGCAGGCGGCAGAACCCCACCCCCTGCTCCGACTGGACAGTCTCGTTCCGCCGATGACGGAGACCCATCGGGAGAACGCCGTCGAATTCGTTGATCTCGGCGCAACGGACGATCTGGGCTGGACCTCGCCGGTCGTCTCGCTGGCGGCCAGGGCCGACATGCGCTGGACATCGGTGTCGGTCGCCTTCGGCTGGACGTGGATCAGGGGCGACCGGTCCCGACGCCCCGTCTGGTTCGCGCGTCTCCGCGCCCGCCACAATCGCGGGACGATCGAGCGCTTCGCCGACTCGCGTGAATGCCCGGCCGTACAGCAGGCTCTGGACCGCATCGCGACCCTGCCCATGCTGACGCCTCGCGTCCCCGCGCTCCCGGATCCGTCAGGACCGGCGTCGGAGGTCGACTTCGCTGGCGGCTATCTGCACGACAACACCTATCGTCTGCGGATGCGCGCCCTGTTCGAGGGAGCGAGGTACAGCGACGGGATCGACATCACCGCGAACTCGGGCTCCCCGATCGCGCCGGTGTTCGACGACGTCCTGACCAGCCTGTTGCCCTGCTGGATGGAAACCGCCCCGCCGCGGGAATAGCCCTCAGGAGATCCAGGTGTTCCGGCACTGGCCGGCCAGAGTCCAGCCGGCGATCCCGGACACCACGCGGCACTCCACGCCCAAGCCGGCCAGCGGGCCATGAAGGATGCCGGCCTCGACGGTCGCGCCATTGCCGTCGTAGACGGGCTTGCGGAACTGAACCCACTGCACGCGCTCGCCTGGCTGGTGCTGGCGGTCGGGGTCGTAGGTGGTCGGGAAGTTCAGACCGTAGCGGCTCCAGTCGCAGCGTGGCGACCAGTCGCCGGCCTCGCTGAACAACCACAGGGGCGGCGGGACATTGTTGGCCCGGTCGAACTCGTAGTGACCCTTCGCCACCGCCGCGATCACGGCGCAGTCGTTCTGGTTCGTCGCCTGCCCGCCGCTGTCCGGACCTGGCCCCGGCGTGCTGGCGCAGGCGGTCAGGACAAGGGCGGAGCAGGCGAGGGCGACGGCACGCATGAGGGTATCCTGTTACGAGCGCAGGCCGGTGATGGTGCGCAGGGGCGCAATATCTTCGGCCGAGGTGATCAGGTGAACGACCGCGGGCCGTCCGGCGTTCCGGGCGGCGGCGAGCGCGGCCGGGAAGTCCCTGGTCCGCTCGCAGCGAATGCCGAAGGCGCCGAAGGCTTCGGCGTACTTCACGAAGTCAGGGTTCTTCAGGTCCGTGGCGATGACCCGCTGGGCGCCGGGGTAGTGCGTTTCCTGATGCATCCGGATCGTGCCGTAGGTGCCGTTGTCGACGATCACGACGATAGCGTTGATGCCGTACTGGACCGCCGTGGCGATCTCCTGCCCGGTCATCAGGTAGTCGCCGTCGCCGGCGATGCAGATCACGTCCGCGTCCGGATGAACGCTCTTGGCCGCCAGAGCCGCCGGATAGCCGTAGCCCATGGCGCCCGACGTCGGCGCCAGCTGCGTGCGGCAGGCGCGGTGGCGGTAGAAACGGTGCAGCCAGGCCGCGAAGTTGCCGGCGCCGTTGGTGACGATGGCGGTCGGCGGCAGGATTTCGCCGAGGTGCGCCATGCACTCGCTCATGTTGACCGCGCCGGTCACCGCCACCGGCGTCGAGAAGGCCTGATAGTCGGCATGAGCCTGATCGGCCTCGGCCTTCCAGTTGCGGCCCGGATCGATCGAAGCCAGGGCAAGGGCGGCCAGCGAGTTGTCGGCCGTCGCGCTGAGCAGCGGCGCCCAGACACGGCCGAGTTCCTCCGCACCCGGATGGATGTGGATCAGGGTCTCGGCCGTCTTCGTCCGATCCAGCAGAGTGTAGCCCTGCGTCGGGTTTTCACCGAGCCGCGCACCGATGGCGATGATCAGGTCCGCCGCCCTGGCCCGCGCCGTCAGCTTGGGATTGCAGCCGAGGCCCAGATCACCGGCATAGTTCGGACGGTCGTTCGACAGGATGTCCTTGCGGCGGAACGACAGCGACACCGGCAGGCCGATCCGCTCGGCCCAGTCGCCGATCGCGCCGGCGGCCTCGTCGGTCCAGCCCGAACCGCCCAGCACCAGCAGCGGGCGCTCGGCCTTCGACAGGCGCTCGCGCACCTGTTCCACGAAGGCGGCGTCCAGGGCGGCTTTCGCGGGGACTACCGGACGCACGGGCGCCGGGCCGCCATCGTCATGCAGGATGTCCTCGGGCAGGGCCACGACCACCGGACCCATACGGCCCTGCAGCGCCGTGGCGAAGGCGCGCTCGACCACCTCGACGGTGCGCGACGGGCTCTCCAGTTCGGTCGACCATTTGGCCAGGCCGCCGAACACCTCGCGATAGTCGACCTCCTGGAAGGCGCCGCGACCGCGGTCGGTCAGGGCGATCTGACCGACGAACAGGATCATCGGCGTGGAGTCCTGATGGGCGGTGTGCACGCCGATCGAGGCGTGGGTTGCGCCAGGGCCGCGCGTCACCATGCAGACGCCCGGCTTGCCCGTCAGCTTGCCGTAGGCCTCGGCCATGTTGGCGGCGCCCGCCTCGTGACGGCAGGCGATGACCTGTATCCGGTCGCGCACATCAGCCAGCGCGTCCAGCACGGCCAGATAGCTTTCCCCCGGAACGCAGAAGACGCGATCGACCCCGTTCATGACGAGGGTTTCGACGAGACGACGGGCGGCGGTGTTCGCGGGCTGGGTCATGCCAGCGACCTAGCAGAACCGACCGCATCTTGGCCATGCAACCGCACGGCCACGCTTGCGTTTACCGCGAAGGTTCACTGCAAAACGGGGATAGCCCAATGAAGAAGATCATCGCTCTGACGCTCGTCGCCGCCGCCCTGACCGTGTCGGCCTGCAACACCGTCGCCGGCGTCGGCCGTGACGTCTCGGCCGCCGGCGACGCCGTCACCGGCGCCTCGAACGAAGCCCGCCGCTAAGGCTGGGTTGAGAAGACTAAAGGCCCGCCGGTTCCGCCGGCGGGCCTTTTCGCGTCAGTAGGTGACCCCGGTCAGGTACAGCCCGTCCGACGGCGCCACCGGGCCACAGGCCGAGCGATCCTTCGCATCCAGCGCGGCCACGAGATCGTCCGCCGACCATCGGCCCAGCCCGACCTCGACCAACGAGCCGGTCATCGAGCGGACCTGCCGGTGGAGGAAGCTGCGCGCCTCGAACACCAGATGCACCTCCTCGCCGACCCGGGTCACCCGGGCGACGTCAAGGGTCTTCTCCGGCGACTTCGACTGGCAGTTCACGTCCCGGAACGTGGTGAAGTCATGCAGACCGACCAGGCGTTGCGCGGCCTCGTGCATGGCGTCGGCATTCAGGGCCTTCTTCATGTGCCAGACGCGGCCCAGATCCAGCGCCGGGCGGCCCGGCCGGTTCAGGATGCGGTAAAGGTATTTGCGCCCGGTCGCCGAGAAACGCGCATGCCATTCGGCATCGACCTCGGTGCAGTCCAGCACCGAGACCTCCTCCTCGATCAGATGGGCGTTGAGGGCATTCATCACCGTGCGCGACGGCCATGCCTTTTCCAGATCGAAGCTGACCACCTGACCGGTCGCGTGCACGCCGGTGTCGGTACGTCCGGCGGCGGCGATGCGGATGCTCTCGCCACAGAAGGCCTTCAGCGCCATCTCGATCGCGCCCTGCACGGTCGGCTGACCGGCTTGCGTCTGGAAGCCGTTGTAGCCCGAGCCGTCGTACTCGATGGTCAGCCGGTACCGGGGCATCAGGCCAGCACGGTTCCGGAGGGCAATGGGAAGCCGCGCAGCATCTCGTCCGGCGTCTGGGCCGCCTTGCTCGAGCGCTGAACCCGGACCAGCTGGACCGCACCATCGCCGCAGGCGATCCGCAGGGCGCCGTCCAGCACCTGACCGGGCTCGCCCGCACCCTCGGCCACGCGCGACATCAGCGCCTTGACCCGCACCGGGCCCTCCGCCGCGACGGCCTCGAACCAGGCTCCGGGGAAGGGCGACAGGCCGCGGATACGGGCGTCGACCTCGGCCGCCGGGCGGCTCCAGTCGATACGGGCCTCGGCCGGGGTGATCTTGCGGGCATAGGTCGGTTCGCCGGCCTGCTCCGTGCCCTCGGCTCCGCCGCGCTCGATGGCGGCCAAGGCGCGCGGCCACAGGCTGGCGCCGGTGTGCGACATGCGTTCCGACAGGGTGGCGGCGGTGTCGTCGGAGCGGATGTCCATGATCTCGGACAGCAGGATCGCGCCCTCGTCGAGACCCTCGGACATGCGCATGATCTGCACGCCGGTCTGTTTGTCGCCCGCCATGATGGCCCGCTGGATGGGGGCGGCCCCGCGCCAGCGCGGCAGCAGGGAGCCATGCAGGTTGAAACAGCCCAGACGCGGCGCCTCGAGCACCTCGGTCTTCAGGATCTGCCCATAGGCAACCACGCAGGCGGCATCGACGTCCAGCGACTTGAACGTCTCGATCGCCTCGGGCGACTTCATCGATTCCGGCGTGAAGACCGGCAGGCCCATGGTCTCGGCGAAGGCGTGAACCGGCGAGGGGGTCAGCTTCTGACCCCGGCCCCTAGGCCGCGGCGGCTGTGACCAGACGGCCACGACCTCGTGTCCGCTGGCGATCAGTTCGGCCAGCGACGGCACGGCGAAGTCGGGGGTACCCATGAAGGCGAGGCGCATCCGGGCGCAATAGCCCCATGTGGGCGTCAGCGACAAGGCAGAGAGGGGTCAGGACGCCGAAGTCGCGCCCGCTAACGGACAAACCGCAACCAGGCCCCGATCGCCAACAAGACCAGCACGGTCACGGCAATCAGCTGGTTCACTCGAATATCCCGGCGCACGGAGGGGATCTGATGTGGCGGGTACTCGAGCGGCCATCTTTTCGTTTCGATGGCCTCGGTCAGGAGGATAGGAGTGATCGGAATCCGACGCACCCGCCGATACGGAGGAGCGAACAACAGTGCGCCGAAGTTCGTACCTTCTTCGCGATGATGGAAATACCAGCGGTAGCTGTCGCCCTCGACGTCGAAATGCGTCGCGAAGCCATCCATGAACTCCGAGGCCTCATCTCCGTCGATGCCGAACCGCTCGAACAGATCGACGTCGTCGTCATTCGGGAACGTCTCGCCCCAGAAGTCCTCGAACCAATCAGCCAGACGCGAACGTGCTGTCTCCATCGCTTGCGTCAGTTCGACAGACGACAGGTGAGCAACCTCAGTCCCAGCGCGTGAAGACTCCGCCGCCCTCATCCCATTCGCCGCCGGCGTCGAGCGCGTCGTCGAAGTCGAGCAGGCGGTCCAGCAGGACGCCGGCGATCACGCCGATGGCGGCCACGCCGACGATGGTCGCGACCGAGGCGACGCCGACCTTCTCGTTGCGGGTCAGGCGACGGCGGCCCTGCGGGTCGATGATGCGGTCGCGATTGCGCTTGAGACGGGCCATCAGGCGGCCATCCTCGCGGCCTTCTTCACCTTGGCCACGGCGCGCTCGCGGCGCAGGCGCGACAGGTGGTCGATGAACAGGACGCCGTTCAGGTGGTCCATCTCGTGCTGGATGCAGACGGCGTAGAGGCCGTCGGCCTCTTCCTCGATCGTCTCGCCGTTGTAGCCCAGATACTTGATCCGGCAGCGGGCGGGACGTTCGACGGAGTCGAAATACTCCGGGATCGACAGGCAGCCTTCCTCGTAGGGGCAGGTGTCGTCGGAGGTCCACAGGATCTCGGGATTGACGAAGTAGCGCGGGTTGCGACGCTCGGCGTCCCGTTTCTCGCGCTCCTCCTTCGACAAGGTCGAGGGGTCGACGTCGTCGACGTCGCCGCCCTTGTCGCCCAGGTCCATGACGATGACCCGGCGGGTGTCGCCGATCTGTACGGCGGCCAGGCCGATGCCCGGGGCGGCGTACATGGTTTCGAGCATGTCATCCATGAGCGTGCGCAGCTCGTCGGTGACGGGGCCTTCGACCGGGGTCGAGACCTGCTTCAGGATCGCCAGATCGGCGGCGTTGTCGATGGTGAGGATGCGACGGATGGCCATGCCCGCGAGGTAGTCCCGGCAGGCCGAAAGGTCAAGATTTCCGACTGTTCCGAAGGGTTATTGCGACGATGACCCCTCGACGCCCGGCAGCACGCGCGGCTTGCGGTTCTCGTCGATGGCCACATAGGTGAAGACGCCCTCGGTCACCCGTACGGACTCCGCCTGGGCGTCCCGGCGGGGGCGTTTCCACGCCTCGACATGGACGCGGATCGAGGTGCGGCCGGTCCTGATGACCTTCGCATAGATCGACACTTCATCGCCGACCGAAACGGGCTGATGGAAGACCATGGCGTCCAGCGCAACCGTTGCGCAGCGGCCCTGCGCATACTCGAAGGCGGGCGTCGCCCCGGCCAGGTCCATCTGGGCCAGCAACCAGCCGCCGAAGATGTCGCCCTCGGGATTGGTGTCCGCCGGCATGGCGATCACGCGCCCCACGGGCTGACCGGTCGGATGGGCGGGCGGGTCGGTATGGGTCATGACGCGGCTTTCAACGGGCACAGGCCCGCTGCCTAGCCCTTCCGCGCGTCGCCTGCCACCCCGCTCACTTCCGCCGCGCGGCCATCCAGCCCATGAAGACAAGGGTCGCCAGCGCAGGCGCCGCAATGAGCGCAAACACTGCCATCGGCTGCAATGTCGTCATCTGATCCCCCATCAGTTACGCGAACATTACATCGCAACCCAGAGGCGAGTCGAGGGGCACGCCGAAGCGGGCCGCGGGAGCGGTCGTCAAGCCTGCGATCAGGAGAAGTGGCGCACCCGACACGATTCGAACGTGTGACCTTTGCCTTCGGAGGGCAACGCTCTATCCAGCTGAGCTACGGGTGCGTCTGTCGGCGAGGACGCCGGGACGAAGGCCTCTACAGCAGGACAGGCCCGCCCTCAATCCCGAATGCGCGACGCCCGTCGCAACCTCTGACGCGCCGTTCTGGACGGGCGCGGGGTTTTGGTCGAAGACTTCGGCCGTCCGGGCGCGGGGAGCGTCCGTCGAAGGAGTGTCCCGATGCGCGTGCTCGCCCTCGCCCTGGCCCTGCTGGTCGCCGCCTGCGCGGCCCCTCCGTCCGAAGGGACCCGCACGGGTCCTCGCCGCGACACCCTGGACGGCATCGCCCGCGACTACGTCGGCCTTATCCTTGAGATCGGCGAGCACGAGGACGGCTACGTCGACGCCTACTACGGCCCGCCGGAATGGCGCGAGGCGGCGAAGGCGAACCTGCGTACCCTGCCACAGCTGGCGGAGGAAGCGACCGGTCTGACCGCACGCCTGAACGCCATCTCCACCGACGGTCAGGACGCCGCCATCGTCCAGCGTCGGAAATACCTGCTGGCCCATGTCTCGGCCGCCGGGGCGCGGGTGCGGATGCTGTCGGGCGAGCGGATGAGCTTTGCAGACGAGGCCGAAGCGCTGTTCGGCATCCGGCCGGAGCTGCGCCCCCTGTCGTCGTTCGATCCGGTACTGGCGCAGATCGACGCCCTGGTGCCTGGCGAGGGCTCGCTGACGGACCGCGTGACCGAGTTCCGCTCGCACTATGTGATCCCGCGCGATCGCCTTCAGTCCGTGATGGACGCCGCCATCGCCGAGTGCCGCCGCCGCACACTCGTGCACATTCCCCTTCCCTCGAACGAAAGCTTCACCCTCGCCTTCGTCGGCGACAAGCCGTGGTCGGGCTATAATTATTACCAGGGAAATTCAGCGTCCAAGATCGAAATCAACGCGGACTTCCCGATTTACACCGAGCGGGCGATCGACCTGGGCTGCCACGAGGGCTATCCCGGCCACCACGTCTACAACGCCTTGCTGGAGCGCACCTTCGTCCGCGAGCGCGGCTGGATGGAGATGAGCGTCTACCCGCTGTTCAGCCCGATGAGTTTCGTCGCAGAGGGCAGCGCCAACTACGGCATCGACCTGGCCTTCCCGGGCGACGAAGCCACGCGGTTCGAGCGCGAGGTCCTGTTCCCGCTGGCTGGCCTCGACCCGGCGACAGCCGAGAAGAAGGCCCAGCTGGGCGCCCTGACCCGTCAGCTGGCGCGGGCGGAGTACACCATCGCCGACGCCTATCTCGTCGGCCGCATCGACCGTGACACCGCCATCGAGCAACTGATGAAATATTCGCTGGCCGACCGCGCCAAGGCCACCCAGCGCCTGCGCTTCATCGATACCTATCGCAGCTACATCATCAACTACGGCCTGGGCCGCGACGTGGTGCAGGCCTGGGTCGAACGCCGCGGCGGAAATCACTGGGACGGCATGGAGACGCTGCTGAGCAGCCAGATCCTGCCGACGGATCTGCAGTAGGCGACGATCGCCCTCAAGCAGCGAGCCGCCGCGCGGCGAGCGTTAGGGCAAAAAGGTGCAGTGAGCGCCGAAGGCGGTCACTGCGCCAGCATGCCGCCGTCGATGACGAACTCGGAACCGGTGATGAACTTGCTCTCGTCCGAAGCCAGATAGACCACGCACCAGGCCACGTCGTCCGGCTCGCCGATGCGTTTCAGCGGGATGCCGCGCGACAGGCGCTCGTGGGCCTTGCCCTCGTCTCCGCCCGCCATGGCGACGAAGGGATCGAGGATCGGCGTCTTGATGAAGACGGGGTGCACCGAGTTGGAGCGGACGTTCCACTCCATCTTCGCAGCTTCGAGGGCGATCGTCTTGGAGTACATCCACACCCCGGCCTTGGTGGCGTTATAGGCGCCCATGCCCGGTGCGGCGGCCAGGCCCGCCACCGACGAGATGTTGATGATCGATCCCGGCGCCGAGGCGCGCAGGTGCGGCATGGCGTGCTTGCAGCCGAACATGATCGAGCGGAGATTGATCTCGTACTGGCGCTGCCAGTTCTCGGCCGTGTCGGCCTCGACGAACATCAGCGGGCCGCCGATACCGGCGTTGTTCACCAGCACGGACAGGCCGCCCATATCCGCGCTGGCGCGGCGGGTCACGTCGATCCACTGCTCTTCCGACGTGACATCGTGGGCGTAGGCGAAGGCGGCGCCGGGCCGGCCTGTGTTGATCTCGTCCGCAAGCGCCTCGACGGCGTCGGCGTTGACGTCGGTCAGGGCCAGTTTGCAGCCCTCGGCCCCCATGATGCGCGCCATGGCCGCGCCCAGGCCGCCGGCCGCGCCGGTGATCAGGGCCTGTTTGTTCGCCAGACGTCCGGCCATCACTGCCCCCCCATCGCCGCAGCGGCGTCATCGATGAAGCGGGCCAGGTCGAGGTCACGCTGCGTCACGCCACCCGCGTCGTGGGTGGTCAACAGCACCTCGACGCGATTGTAGACGTTCGACCATTCCGGATGGTGATCGACCTTGTCCGCCAGCAGGGCGACGCGGGTCATGAACCCGAAGGCGGCGTTGAAGTCGGCGAACTTCAGGTCGCGCCGGATCGCCGGCCGGTCACCGCCCGGATCGCGCCAGTTCGGCAGGGACTTCAGGGCTTCCGCTACGTCAATCGTCTGCATCAGGGCGTCCTCCTGCTTCCCGGGGTATCGCGCACCGCGCCCCTTCACAAGACGGCGAGCGGCGCCGGAACAACGGCAAAGCTCCGCGCGTTGACAAGCGTCGCCATTCCTCAGGGAGAGAGGCAGTGAACAATCTCTGGATTGAGTCCCTCGAAGCAGGGGATCGCAAGCGGATCGAGCCGCATCTGATCGAACGCCCCTTCGCCCAGGGCCAGATGCTGTATGACGCCGGCGAGGAAGTGGACGTTGTCTGGTTTCCGCTGAACGGCGTGGTGTCGTTGATGACCATCCTGCCTGAAGACCGGATGATCGAGACCGCCGCTATAGGTCGCGAGGGGCTGGTCGGGGTCACCTGCGGTCCGATGAACGCCCGCGCCTCCAGCCGCGCCATCGCGCAGATCGAGGGGGCCGCCGCCTGCTGCCCGGCCGATGTCTTCTCCGACGCTCTCGGGCGCAGTCCGGCGATGCGCAACGCCCTGTCGCGCTTTACCGAGGGTCTGTTCGCCCAGGTCCAGCAGACCGCAGCCTGCAACGCCCAGCACCGGCTGGACGAGCGGCTCGCTCGCTGGCTGCTGACCCTGCACGACCGTGCCGGCGATGACCGGTTCAAACTGACCCAGGCGGGCATCGCCGGAATGCTGGGCGTCCGTCGTGCGACCGTGTCCGAGGTCGGTTCGGTGCTGGAGACCCAGGCGCTGATCCGCCGCGGTCGGGGCTGGGTCGAGGTGCTGGACCGTCCGGGCCTGGAGGACGCGGCCTGCGGCTGTTACGGCCTGATGCGCAACGTCATGAAGGATCTGGGCCTGCCCCGTCCGCGACCGGGCCATTGAGATCGTCATCGTGCGGCTTCACGGATGGATGACGCCGGCCCGGCGACGCGCTAGACCGCCGTCATGACAGACGCCGCCTCCCCTTCCGGCAAAACCTCGCCCTTCGGCTTTCGCGATGTAGACGCGAAGGAGAAGGTTCGCATGGTGCGCGGCGTGTTCGACAGTGTGGCGTCGAACTACGACCTGATGAACGATCTTATGAGCGCGGGCGTGCACCGGCTCTGGAAAGACGCGGCGGCGGCGAAGCTGAACCCGCGTCCGGGCGAGACCATTCTCGACGTGGCCGGCGGCACCGGAGACATGGCGCGTCGCTACTCGAAGATGGCGCGTGCGGCGCAGCAACGGCGCGGCGGAGACGACGCCTCGGTCATCGTCTTGGACTACAATGCCGAGATGATCATGGCCGGCGTTCACAAGGGCGGCGAGCCCGAAATGAGCTGGACCGTGGGCGATGCGATGAACCTGCCGTTACCCGACGCTTCGGTCGACGCCTATTCGATCAGCTTCGGCATCCGCAACGTCTCGGACGTAGCCGGCGCCCTGGGCGAGGCCCGCCGCGTGCTCAAGCCCGGCGGACGGTTCCTGTGCCTTGAGTTCTCGCGTCCGATCGCCGGCCCGATCCGCGCCGCGTATGACGCCTGGTCCTTCCACGCCATCCCGCGCATCGGCGAGTGGGTGGCGAAGGACCGCGACAGCTATCAGTACCTCGTCGAGAGCATTCGCCGCTTCCCGGACCAGCCGACGTTCAAGGGGATGATCGAGGCCGCCGGCTTCAGCCGCGTCACGGTCAGCAACCTGTCGGGCGGCGTGGCCGCCATCCACCACGGGTGGGCGATCTGACCCGACGGATCGATCCCGCGACGCCCCCGCCGCCTCCGGCGACCGTTCCGGTCAACAACCCGGTCGGCGCATCCCTGCGCCTGCTCGGCTGGCTGGGCGTGCTGGTTCGCCATGACGCCCTGATCCCGCGTGAGATCACACCCTTTCTGCCGATGTGGGCGCGCTGGATCGCCCGCCTGCTGCATCTGTTCGCCGGTCGCGAGGGCCGTGAGGGACGACCCGGTCAGCGACTGGGCAAGGCCTTCGAGCATCTGGGTCCCGTCGCCATCAAGCTGGGCCAGGTTCTCGCCACCCGCGCCGACATCTTCGGCGTCGAGTTCGCCCGCGACCTCGGCCGGCTGAAAGACGCCCTGCCGGCCTTCCCGGTTGAACAGGCCCGACGCGAGGTCGAGCGTTCGCTGGGCCGTCCGGTCGAGGCCCTGTTTACCGATTTCGGCCCGCCGGTCGCCGCGGCCTCCTTGGCGCAAGCCCATCCGGCGTATCTGGCCGATGGTCGCAAGGTGGCGGTCAAGGTCCTGCGTCCCGGCGTCGAACGTCGGGTGGCGCTCGGTCTGGACTCGATGCGCCTCGCCGCCCGGCTGGCGGTGAAGTTCGTGCCGCTGGCGCGCCGCCTCGAGCCTCTGGCCTTCGTCGAGACGATCGCCCGGGCGCTGCAGCTGGAACTGGACATGCGTCTGGAGGCCGCCGCCTGCTCGGAGCTCGGCGAGATCATGCGCAAGGGCGCCGGCGATCTCGGCGGCCACATGACCGCTCCGGCCGTCATCTGGGACGGCGTGGGCAAGCGGGTGCTGACGGTGGAGTGGGCGCCCGGCCTGCCGATGACCGATCCCGCCGCGATCGCCCAGCCGGGTCTGGACGTGAACGCCCTGGCCGACAACGTCGTGCGCGCCTTCCTCAGCCAGGCGCTGGATCACGGCACCTTCCATGCCGATCTGCACGAAGGCAATCTCTTCTGCCACGCCCCGGCAGAGCTGACGGCGATCGACTTCGGCATCGTGGGCCGCCTCGGCCCTGCCGAGCGCCGCTACCTCGCCGAGATCCTGTGGGGTTTCATCAGTCGCGACTACGACCGCATCGCCATGGTCCATTTCGAGGCCGGCTATGTGCCGAAGGAGCATTCGGTCGAGGCCTTCGCCCAGGCCCTGCGCGCCGTCGGGGAACCGGTCATCGGCAAGCAGGCCTCGCAGGTGTCCATGGGCCGCCTGCTGGGTCAGCTGTTCGAGATCACCGACCTGTTCGACATGCATCTGCGGCCCGAACTGATCCTGCTGCAGAAGACGATGGTCTCGGTCGAGGGCGTGGCCCGTCGCCTGAATCCCGATCACGACCTGTGGGCCGCGGCCCAGCCGGTGGTTGAGCGCTGGATCCGGCGCGAACTGGGTCCGCAGGCCCAGATCCGCGACGCCATCGACGAGCTGCGCGCGACGCTGAAGGCGTTGTCGAAGCTGGCGCAGAACCCGCCGACGGCCTCGACCATTCTCGTCACCGAACCCCGCACGCCTGTGTGGGTCGTCGTCGGCGTCACCGTTGCGGTCTGCGCATCGCTCGCCGCCCTTGTTCTGTCGCTTTGGCCCGCCATCGTCTGAGCCTCACGCTGGAGACTACCTGTATGAAGTCCGCTCTCATCGCCCTGGCCCTGCTGGCCGCCCCGGCCGCCGCTCACGCCCAGGTGGCTGCAGCGACCATGCCCAACACCTTCGACGGCCCCGCCCGCGGCGCGCCGGCGCAGGCCGTCCAGCCGGCGGCCCCCGTCGTGGCGGCGACCCCGGCCAATCCGCAGTCCGAGGCGACGGTTCGCAAGATCATCGCCGACGCCCAGGCCGGCACGATGGACTACTCCATCATGACCGACAGCCTGGCCGAGCGGATCCGTCCGCAGGCTGCGCAGGTGACACCGATCATCCAGAGCCTCGGCGCGATCCAGACCTTCGAGTTTGCGGGCAGCCAGGAAGGCGCCGACATGTTCCTCGTCCGCTTCGCCAATGCCGCCACCCAATGGATCATCGGCTTCGACGACGCCGGCAAGGTTGACGCCCTGCTGTTCCGCCCGGCGGAATAAGCCTCGGCTCAGTCATCACGTCCGGGCGGTCTCGACCGGCCGGACTTGATCGACGAGCGATGCGCCTTGCCCTCGAGACGCCGTTGTTTCGAAGCCCGCGTCGGCTTCGTCGGCACGCGATAGACCGGCCTGATCGACGCCTCGGCGACCAGCGCCTGAAGCCGCTCGATGGCGTCGGCGCGATTGCGTTCCTGGGTGCGATAGCGGACGGCGGTGATCAGGATCTCGCCGTACTGGGTCGCCCGGCTGCCGGCCAGCTTCAGCAGCCGCTCGCGCACGGGGTCGCTCAGCGACGGCGAGTTGGCCGCGTCGAAACGCAGCTGAACGCTGGTCGAGACCTTGTTGACGTTCTGTCCGCCCGGTCCGCCGGCGCGGAAGAAGCGGAACTCCATCTCGCTTTCGGGAATGACGGTCACGCGAGCGCCCGCTTCGCCACGACCACCGCCCGATCCAGCGCCTGCAGGAAGTTCGAGCGGTCCTTTGGCCCGAAGGGAGGCGGCCCTGATGTCTGCAGCCCCATCGAACGCATGTGCTCGCCGACCATCCGGCCGGCCAACGCCGAGCCGATGGAGTCCGGCGTGAACGGCGAACCATTGGACTTCAGCGCCTGGGCCCCGGCCTGCAGGCATCGGTCGGCCAGCGGGATGTCCTGTGTCACGACGATGTCACCCTTGCCGGCCCGCTCGGCGATCCAGTCGTCCGCGACGTCCGGCCCCTCGTCGACCACCACCTGCTCGATCCACGGATCGCGACGGGTATTGATCCAGCCGTTGGACACCACGAACACCTTCAGCCCGTAGCGCTCCGCCACGCGATAGACCTCGTCCTTCACCGGACAGGCGTCGGCGTCGATGAAGATGCGAGGAAGGGTGGACGCGGTCATTTCACCAACCTAGCGCAAACCGCGCTCAAGCAGCGAGTGACCGCGTCACGAGCGGTCGCGCCCCTAACGAGAATAGGCTGGCGGCATCGCGCCTTCCCCGCCGTCGCGATAGCGGTCGCGCAGCAGGAACTGACGACTGGTCGGGGCCTGCTCCTGGCCGTTGACGAAGATCGTCTCGGCGATCGACAGGGGCTCCAGCGGATCGCCGGACCAGACGACCACATCGGCCGCCGCGCCGGCGCGCAGTTCGCCGAACTGGCCCGCCATTCCGAAGATCCGCGCAGGATTGACGGTGATCGCCTCGATGGCGGCGTCATAGGGCAGGCCGTGCGAGACGGCGTTGCCGGCATTGTAACGGGTCTCACGGGCGCGGTGGATCGACCCCTCGTTGCCCTTGATGGCGATCACAACCCCGGCCGCGTCCAGCACGGCGGCGTTCTGCATCCGCGTGGCGCGCGTCTCAAGATTGCCGGGCAGATTGGAGATCGGGTTCAGCAGCACCGGCACGCCCGCCGCCGCGATCTGGTCGGCGACCAGCCAGCCCTCCTCGGCGCCGTCGAGGATGATCTTCAGATTCTCCTCGCGCGCCAGGCGCAGCACCTGCTGGATGTCCGAGGCGCGGCGGACCGTGACGATCAGAGGCATCGTCCCGTTGGCGACAGGGATGAGGGCCTCGAGGTCGGCGCGCGACAGGCTGAGATCACGGACATCGCCCCGGTCGTAGGCCGCCCGGTTGCGGGCGAACAGACGGACCTCGGCAAGCGTCTCACGGAACTGGGTGAACTCCGCGCCACGGGCGCCGCCGGCGACGCCGGCTCCGGCCTCGCCGAAAGGCGCGACCTGGGCGACGCGCGGCTTCACGAGGATATCGTTCCCGGCCGCCAGATGGATGATGGCCGCCTGGCCTGCGAACAGGCTGGGCGACTGCAGGCCGGCATGGCCGACGCCGGCGAAGTCGGAATCGTCATGGCGATGGCCGCCGCCTCCGCCGCCCGGATGGTTCGGAACGACCACCGCACGGGTGATGCCTCCGAGGCGCGCGACCGGCAGGGTGAAGGACCACGGGTCGAGTCCGTAGCTGACGTCGAACGCGGCGCTGATCGAGTTGGCGCCGTTCGACAGGTCGTCCGACCCGCCCACCGACGAGATCTCCGAACCGCCGAGGCCGGAATCGACCGCCACGAAGCCCGGGGCCACGACCTTGCCGCGCGCGTCGATGACGCGGGCGCCCGACGGGGCCGCGCCCGTCCCCACCGAGACGACCCGGCCGTTCCGGATCACGACGGTGCCGTTCTCGATGACGGACGTACCCGTCAGAACGCGGCCGCCGGTGATGGCGGTCAGTTCCTGCGCCATGGAGGGCGAGGCGAGGGCGACCAGCGAGGCTGCGCCCAGGATGAGGCTCTTGAGGCGCATCAGCGGGCTCCCTGCTGGACGTTGGCGGCCGGAACTCCGAAGCCGGGCTGACCCAGCTCATAGTCGGACAGAGGCTGGTAGGCCGGATTGCTGCGGTCGAAGGCGAGGCCGCCGTCGATGAAGACCTGATCGGCACGCGCATAGACCGAGAACGGATTGGCGCTCCAGATCACGACGTCGGCGCGCTTGCCGGCCTCCAGCGATCCGGTCTGGTCGGCGATACCCAGCGAGCGGGCGGCGTTCAGCGTGATCCAGCTGATGGCCCGTTCCTCGGGGATGTTCATGCCGATGCGGCGGCCGGCGGCCAGGGCCGCGGCGGCCTCCTGGTTCAGGCGCTGCGTCAGTTCGGCGTCGTCCGAGTGGATGACGGCGCAGCCGCCCTGCGGGGCGTCGACCAGGGCGGCGTTGGCCTCGACCGCATCGAGCGCCTCCATCTTGAAGCCCCACCAGCCGGTCCACATGTCGGCACAGATGCCTTCGCGCGCCAGCGTCGGCGCCAGCTTGTAGGCCTCGATGGCGTGGTGGAAGGCGGTGATGCGGAAGCCGAACTCACGCGACAGGTCGATCATCATCGCCATCTCGTCGGCGCGGTAGCAGTGGTTCTGCACCAGGATCGAGCCGTCCAGCACCCCGGCGATGGTTTCCAGCTGCAGGTTGCGGGTCGGGGGCGAGCCCTCGCCGTCCTGACGGTACTTGTCCCACTTGGCGCGATAATCCTGCGCGGCGATGAAGGCGGCGCGATAGCCGGCCATGTTGCCCATGCCCGTCGCCGGGCTCTGGTTGCGGCCGCCATAGACGCGCGACGGGTTCTCGCCGCAGGCCATCTTCAGGCCATAGGGGGCGCCCGGCATCTTCATGCCCTGCATCGTCACCGATGGCACGTTGCGCACCGTCACGCCGCGACCGCCGAACAGGTTGGCCGAGCCGGGGAGGATCTGCAGCGTGGTCACCCCGCCGGCGCGGGCGGCGTTGAAACCGGGGTCCTGGGGCCACAGGCTGTGTTCGGCCCAGACCTGCGCCGTGTTCGGGCTGGTCGCCTCATTGCCGTCGCTCATGCCCGTTACGCCCGGCGACGGATAGACGCCCAGGTGCGAGTGCACGTCGATGATGCCCGGAGTCACGTAGCGGCCGTTGGCTTGCACCGTCCGGTATCCCGCCGGGATCGCGGTGGAGGCGTCGCCCACGGCGGTCACCCGCCCGTCGGTGATCACCACCACGCCGTTCTCGATCCGCTGGCCGGCGCCGGTGAAGACCGTGCCGCCGACGATCGCCATGTTCTCGCGCGGCAGGCCGCGATAGGTCGAGGGGAAGGGATCGGGGCGCGCCGCGGCGTCCAGACCCGGCGCCATAGCCGCGCGTTCGCGGGTGGATGAGCCGTCGGTCGACGGCGCATCCGTCGATCCGGTGGTGGCGCAGGCCCCGAGGGCCAGCATGGCGAGAGCGGCAAGGCTGGGCCCTGCCAGGCGGCGAAGTCTCATGAAAAGCTCCCCTTGGGCGCCAAGTCCGGAATGATGGCGGCGCGAACTCGGCGGGGATTAAGGGGTCAGTCGTCTGATCCGTCAAAGGGGGATTTCATCCCGAAACGGAAAGTCGCAGGCGGGCCTTGCCGATCTACTCCGGCAGAGCGGCGATCAGCCTCTGCCTCAACTCGTCGTCGATGCCGAGCAGCGGCAGGGGCAGGCCCGCCCGCGTGAGCCCCTTGATCCGCGCCGCCTCATGCACGATCCGCAGGCCGCCTTGCGCGCGGAACAGGTCCCACAGGCCAGAGAATGCGGCGTCCAGTCTGTCCGCCTCGGCACGGTCTCCCGACATCGCGGCCCGGGCCAGGGCCGAGGCCGGGTTCGGGAACAGGCCGGCGGCGACGCTGAACCAGCAATCGGCGCCGGCGAGGAGTGCGTCCTTGCAACCCCAGTCCCCGCTGTAGCCGATGGACAGCCGGGGTGCGGCCTCGCGGAACGCCGCCAGATCGGCCGGCAAATCCCCCGCCGGAAGCGGAAGCTTGATGGCCGCAATCGTCGGCACGGCCGCCAGCCGGGCGACCAGCGCCGGGCTGAAGGTGAATTTCGTCGTGCCGGGGTTGCTGTAGATGCACAGCGGCAGGTCGGTGGCCGAGGCCACCGCGACGAAATGCCGATAGACCTCCTCCTCGAGCAGGGGGGTGTAGCTGACCGGCGCCAGCAGCAACCCGGCGGCGCCCTCGTCGGCGGCGTCCCGGGCGAGGGCGATCGCCTCGTCCGTCCGAAGGGCGCCGATGCCGGCGATCACCGGGATCGAGGAGACGGCCCCGACCGCGGCCGCAACCGCCCGTCGCCGCTCCTCGCGTCTGATGAACATATAGGTCCCGGTGCTGCCCAGCAGACCGACGCTGTCGGCGCCGCCCGCTTCGATGCGACCGACGAGCCCGGCGAGGTCATCGGTCAGGACCGCGCCGTCCGGGCTCAGGGGCGTGATCGGAAAGGCGGACAGTCCTGAGAAGAGGTTCATCGCCAAACCAGACAGCGGCGCCGAACAATGCTCAAATCAGGATTGGCTTCGCTTTGTGTCAGCCCGCCGCCGCGGGTGGGCCAAGACGGCCCTGCACCTCTTCGTCAGTTAAGCGATCCACCCCGATCCGCTTCAGCCGCGACTGCCCGCCCCGCTCCAGCGTCACTGCCGACTTCGGCACGCCCAGCGTCTTCGCGATCAGTTTCAGAAGGGCCGCATTCGCCTCGCCCTCGACCGGCCGGGCGCGCACCCGGACCTTCAGAAGAGGCCGTCCGTCCGCATCCGCATCCCACCCGTCGACGCGGTCTGCGGAGGCGCCGGGGGTCAGGCGGATGGCGAAGGTAATCATGGGTTTCAACGCAGAGGGCGCGGCCCCGTGGGGAGCCGCGCCCTCGTCATTCCATCTCCGACAGCCCTCAGCCCAGAGCCTTCATCAGCTCCGGCACGGCGGTCTTGTAGTCGGCGACCAGTCCGTAGTCGGCGACCTGGAAGATCGGCGCATCGGCATCCTTGTTGATCGCGACGATGACCTTGGAGTCCTTCATGCCGGCCAGGTGCTGGATGGCGCCCGAGATGCCGATGGCGATGTAGAGCTGCGGGGCGACGACCTTGCCGGTCTGGCCGACCTGATAGTCGTTCGGCGCGTAGCCGGCGTCCACGGCAGCGCGCGAGGCGCCGACGGCGGCGCCGAGCTTGTCGGCCAGCGGGTCCATGACCGCGTGGAACTCCTCGGCCGAGCCCAGGGCGCGACCGCCCGAGACGACGATCTTCGCGGCGCCCAGTTCCGGGCGATCCGACTTGACCATTTCCTCGCTGACGAAGGTCGTCTTCGAGGCGTCGCCCCCCGCGATCGTGTCGACGGAGGCCGAACCGCCCTCGGCGGCCGCCGCGAACGCGGTCGGGCGCACGGTGATGATCTTCTTGCCGTCCGACGACTGGACGGTCTCCAGCGCGTTGCCGGCATAGATCGGGCGCACGAAGGTGTCCGCCGAGACGACCTCGACAATGTCCGAGATCGGCGAGACGTCCAGTTTCGCGGCGATGCGCGGGGCGAAATTCTTGCCGTCTGTGTTGGCCGGGGCGAGGATGGCGTCATAGCCCGGGGCGAGCGGCAGGACGGTGGCCTCCACGGCCTCCGCCAGCGTCTTGCCCAGGCCGGCGCTCTCGGCCAGCAGCACCTTGCGGACCCCCGAGATCTTCGCGGCGCTGTCGGCGGCGGCTTTCGCGCCCTGACCAACGACGAGGATGTCGATGTCGCCCCCGATGGCGGCGGCGGCCGTCACGGTCTTGGCGGTGGTTTCGCGGACGGTCGAGCCGTCGTGATCGGCGATGACGAGAACGGCCATCAGAGAGCTCCCGCGGCTTTCAGTTTCGAGACGAGTTCGGCGGCGTCAGCCACCTTCACACCGGCCGAACGCTTGGGCGGCTCGGTGACCTTCTGCACCTTCAGGCGCGGCGCGACGTCGACGCCGTAGTCGGCGACCGCCTTTGTGGCGATCTCCTTCTTCTTGGCCTTCATGATGTTCGGCAGCGAGGCGTAGCGCGGCGTGTTCAGACGCAGGTCGACGGTGACCACCGCCGGCAGGTCCACGGCCAGGGTCTGCAGACCACCATCGACCTCGCGGGTCACGGTGGCCTTGCCGCCGCCGATCTCGACCTTCGAGGCGAAGGTCGCCTGCGGCCAGTCCAGCAGGGCGGCCAGCATCTGGCCCACGGCGTTGTTGTCGCCATCGATCGCCTGCTTGCCCAGCAGGACCAGGTCCGGCTTTTCCTCGTCGACCACCGCCTTCAGCAGCTTGGCGACGGCCAGCGGCTCGAGGTCCGTGTCGGACTGGATCAGGATGCCGCGGTCGGCGCCGATCGCCAGGGCGTTACGGATGGTCTCCTGCGCCTGGGCCGGCCCGATCGAGACGACGACCACCTCGCTGGCCGTCCCGGCCGCGTGATGCTCCTTGCCTTCCTTCATACGCACGGCTTCCTCGACCGCGATCTCGCAGAAGGGATTCATGCTCATTTTGACGTTGGCCAGATCGACGCCGGACTGGTCCGCTTTCACGCGGGCCTTGACGTTCGAGTCGATCACCCGCTTGACGGGGACTAGAACCTTCATTTCGCTATCCACAAAGTCGCCGGAATGTTGGGTCAGGCAATAGGTACCCGACGCCCGGCCTGTCAACGTAACGTCGCGTCAACGCACCAGCTCACGGAACGCCTCACATGCATCGCCTCCTGACCATGAAGCGGCTCAGCGTGCTGTTCCTGTGCACCTTCGCGGTGCTGGTGGGCGCCACCTTCGCCTGGCAGGCCCTGGTCAAGGAACCGGGCGAGCGTTGCGAGGCCTCGGGCAAGTGGTGGGACCCGGAGGGCCGCGTCTGCGCCCAGCCGCTGTCCATCGCCGAAATCACCGGCCGTCCCAACGGGCAGACCCGCGCCGAGGCCTCGGACCTCAAGAACCGCGAACTCATCGCCATCGAGGACCAGTTGGCCGCGCAGCAGAAAGCCCGCGACGCCGACGCCGATCGTCAACGTGCGGCTCTCGCCGCCCAGCGCGGCCAGTAATCCCGGATTTCGACCTGTCCGGAAAGCCGGTGCGGGCTGGCCTTGTGACCTAGCGCGTCGCGCCCGGCTTCCACTTGATGTCGCTGGCGCCGTTGGCGTTGGCCCGGCGCGCCGCGCAGAACAGATGGTCCGAGAGGCGGTTGAGATAGCGCACGGCCGCGCCGTTCACCGCCTCTCCTGTCTCGACCAGGCGCACTGCCTCGCGCTCCGCCCGGCGCGCCACCGTCCGGGCCTGATGCAAATGGGCCGACAGCGGCGCGCCGCCCGGCAGGATGAAGCTGTCCAGCGGCTTCAGGCTCTCGTTCATCCAGTCGATTTCCTGCTCGAGGCGCTCGATCTGGCTGTCGAGGATGCGCAGGGCCTCCCACTTCGGCTCGGGCTCCATCGGCGTCGCCAGATCGGCGCCGAGATCGAACAGCTCGTTCTGGATGCGACCCAGCATCGCGTCGATGCGGTCGTTCTGGCCAGAGTGCAGCCGCGCCACGCCGATGACGGCGTTCAGCTCGTCCACGGCGCCGTAGGCCTCGACCCGGCGATCACTCTTGGACACCTGCGCGCCCGACGCCAGGCGGGTCTGACCGTCGTCGCCCGTTTTCGTGTAGATTCGGTTCAGGACGACCATGGGCTCAGGCTCCGTGCGTGGACTTCCACCACATGCCGACGACCAGCAGAGCAATGGCGATCGCCTGCAACAGCACCCGCAGGCGCATCAGCTTGTTGGAATATGACCGCGCAAAGTCGCCGCCGCGATATAACGAGTAGAGGCCCAAACCCAGGGTGATCGCCACGGCGGCGATGGCCAGCAGGATCAGGATGTCGAGAACATTGCTCATTCGACCCTTCTAGGCCCGGCTTGGGAACCACGCCATAGGCCGCCGCGTCGCGGCCTAAAAATCTGCGATTGCGACGAATTCGCACACCCCACTTGCCGTGCAGCTTCAGAAGCGATTGAGAAGCGCTCGCAGGTTCTGGGGGCCACATGTCCGTGTCTTATCTTCGTTCCGTTTCGACCCTGGCCTCCGTCGCCGCGCTGCTGACAGCTGCCGGTCCCGCGCTCGGGCAGGAGATCGGATCCAGCCGCCTGGACGACGTCGTCGTCACCGCCGCGGGGTTTGAACAGAAGATCGTCGACGCCCCTGCCAGCATCAGCGTCATAACCGTCGAGGCGCTTCAGACCCGGCCCTACATGACCCTGCTGGACGCCGTGCGCGATCTGGAGGGCGTCGACATCGGCGAAACCCGCGACAAGACCGGTCAGGGCACCATCTCCATGCGCGGCATGGGGTCGGATTACACACTGGTCCTGATCAACGGCCGTCGCCAGAACAACCACGGCGACATCTACCCGAACAATTTCGGTGGCGCCCAATTCAACCACATCCCGCCGCTGGACTCCATCGAACGCATCGAGGTCATCCGCGGCCCGGCCTCGACCCTGTATGGCGCCGACGCCATGGGCGGTGTGATCAACATCATCACCAAACGCAATCCGGACCGCTGGGCCGGATCGATCACGTCCGCCCGCACCTTCGAGACCCATGACGAGTACGGCGACGACACCACCGTCGACGTCTACGCCAACGGTCCGATCATACCCGGCGTACTGAACCTCGCCGTTCGCGGCAGCCGGTACAACCGCGACGCCTCGAACCCGGTTTATGAGACCGTTACCGATCCGGCCGGCTTCGAGCATATCCGCTCGCTGGGCTTCGGCGGGGGCGGCAAGACCGTCGACAACGAGAACATCGCCGCCGGCCTCAGCCTGACCTGGACCCCGACCGTGAACCAGACGGTGACGTTCGACCACGATACGTCGCGTCAGGAGTACAACAACGCCATCCGGGTCAACGACGCCGGAAATCCGGAGTATCCGGTCGGCACCGTCGACAACATCAACAGCATCTTCTCGGCCAGCAATTTCTGCCTGAACGGCACGGGCTCGACGGCCGCCGCCTGCACCGCCAGCGGCGGGATGTGGTCTCGACGCGCCAATCCGCAGGTCGGCTATGCTCCACAGCAGGCTTTCACCCGCGACGCCTGGGCGGTGACCCACGAGGGCCAGTGGAACTTCGCCACGACGCGCGTGTCGCTGTCGCATGTCGCCACCAACAACGACGGCCGCACCCTGCCGTTTACGGTGGCCGAGCGCGCCCTTCTGCTGACCATGATAGACGGCACGGGCGCCTATGCCGGCCAGACCCTGGCGCAGCGCCGGGCAGCCGCTGAAAGCACTTTCCTGCCGCGCCCGAAACGCACTCTCGAGAGCGCCCAGTACACGCTGGACGCCCAACTGACCGCGCCGTTCGACGCGGCGGGCGAGCACACGGTCGTGGCCGGACTTCAGGTTATCCGCGGCGACCTGACCGACGGCGTCTTCGGCATCGAGAGCGGCACGCCGGGCCAGAAGCAGGAGCACAACATGTGGTCCCTGTTCGCCGAGGACACCTGGCGGATCGTCGAGCCCTTCGCCCTGACCGCCGGCATCCGCTACGATGACCATGAGGTCTTCGGCGATCACTTCAGCCCGCGCCTGTACGGCGTGTTCAATCTGAACGACCAGTGGACCATCAAGGGCGGCGTCTCGACCGGCTTCAAGACGCCCAAGACGACCCAGCTGTACGACGGCATCACGGGCTTCGGCGGTCAGGGCACCTCGCCCATGTTCGGCAACCCCGACCTGCAGCCCGAGACCAGCGTCAGCACCGAACTGGCCGTTTATTGGGAGTCCCCGGCCGGCCATAACTTCAACCTTACGGTCTTCGACAACACCTTCGAGGACAAGATCGCCAGCCAGCCCTGCGGCGCCGGCGCCACCCTGCCCTGCGCCAGCAGTGGCGAGTACGCCGACCTCGGCTACGGCTCGACCAGCCGCGCCACCAATATCGACGAGGTTGTGATCCGCGGCGCCGAGATCGCCGGGCGGTGGCGCATCCTGGACAATCTCGGCCTGCGCGGGAACTACACCTGGACGGACAGCGAACAGAAGAGCGGCGCCGAGATCGGTCGCCCGCTGGGCAACAGCGCCCGCCACATGGCCAACGCCTCGCTGGATTGGCAGGTGACCGAGCGGTTCAGCGTGCTGCTCACCGGCGAGACCCGATCGGACCGCTATCGCGGCCTGCACGCCATCACCGCAGAGGAACTGTTCTACAGGAGCTACACCGTTCTGAACCTGGGCGGGTCGTATGAGGTGACCAGCTGGCTGACGGTGAACGGCCGGGTGAACAACCTGCTGGACGAGGACTTCACCACCTATGACGCCGAGTTCCGCGACCTGAACGGCGATGGCGACTACCGCGACCTGAACGTCGGCGGTTCAGGGCGTAACGAGGCCCTGTTCTTCGACCACTACAACAACAAGGACAAGGGCCGCAGTTTCTGGCTGAGCCTCAACGCGCGGTTCTGATCGACCTCCGTCCGGGAGCGCGATCAGGCGCTCCCGGTAATTGATCAATGATAAGCTAAGCGGTTGGTTATCTTTTTCCCGTTGTATGGCCCCTCCAGAGGGGCCCGATGACCGACCGCGCGATCCGAAACTTGGCCCACCTCCGTCGCTCGGCGTCGACGGCGCGCGTGCTGAACCTTCTCAAGGTCTACAACGACAATCGTCGCGACCCCGACTATGCGGACAGGCCGATCTTCCGCAGCGTCGCGCTGAACCGCGCCCTGATCATCAAGCACCGCCTGCGCCGCAACGAGTTCGACTGCTTCCATCTGAGACGCCAGGTGGCGACCAAGGTCGTGATCCCGATCGACAGCGATGACCTGAAGACCGGCGGCCGCTACGTCTTCGTTGATCAGCGGAATTTCGAAAGGCTGATGCAGGAGTCGTTCGGGATCGAGCCCGGTCATCCCGACCTGACGACCCTGCGCCTGATGGACGCCCTGCCGTCGCTGGACCCCTTCCTGCTGCGCGAACAGCTGAAGCGGGGCGGCGTCGAGCCCGCGGCCTGTTACTTCGCCATCAGCGACGGCGACCTGAACCGGATGCTGGCCTTCGTCGAGGGCGAGATCCGGCCGCTGGTCACCCTCAGCCTGGGCAACGACATCGAATCCGTCGGCTCGACGCGCCGTCTGGCCGGCAAGATCCTCTCCAGCGATCCCGGCGACCGGATGGAGGCGCTGCGCGAGACGCTGCAGCTGCACCCGGACGAGTACCAGGAGGGTGTCTTCTGCTGGAAGGGCTTCCTCTATTACAAATGGGTGCTGTCCAGCCTGATGGCCGACGTCGCCGCCGTCGCCGATGCGGTCTCCACGGTCACGCCGCTGGGCAAGGTCGACCGCACCTCGCGCGAATATCTGGACCGCGGTCGACGGGTTCTGCACGAGCGGATCATGAAGACCTGCGAGGAGGTCTCCGCCACCCTGCGCATCTATGACGATGCCTACGCCGACCTGACGGTGAACGGAAAGCCCGCGGCCTTCCGCGACTTCCTGCTGAAGGCCCCGCGCCTGTTCACCCGGCTGGGCGAGCAGCTGGGCGCGGTCCAGCATGTCATCAGCTTCTGGCGCTTCCGCTTCGCCCCCGGCGCGCCGCCGGTCAGCGTGGACGAGCTGATCGACGTCTTCATGGACTTCGAGACCGGCCTGGCGGACCGCGATCAGGAGCTCGGCCAGCGCATGGTGGCCTGAACGAAAAGGCCCGGCGGATCGCTCCGCCGGGCCTCGCCGTCTCCGCCTTCAGGCAGGGATCAATAGCGGTAGTGCGAGGGCTTGAACGGGCCTTCGGTCGGCACGCCGATGTAGTCGGCCTGTTCCTTCTTCAGCACGGTCAGCTGGGCGCCCAGCTTGGCCAGATGCAGGAAGGCGACCTTCTCGTCCAGATGCTTGGGCAGGGTGTAGACGTTGTTGTCGTAGGCCTTGATGTTGGTCCACAGCTCGATCTGGGCCAGCGTCTGGTTGGTGAACGAGGCCGACATCACGAACGACGGGTGGCCCGTGGCGTTGCCCAGGTTCACCAGACGGCCTTCCGACAGCAGGATGATCTTCTTGCCGTCCGGGAACTCGATGTGGTGGACCTGCGGCTTGATCTCGTCCCACTTGAAGTTCTTCAGGCCGGCGACCTGAATCTCCGAGTCGAAGTGGCCGATGTTGCAGACGATGGCGTTGTTGCGCATCGCGCGCATGTGCTCGACGGTGATGACGTCCTTGTTGCCAGTGGCGGTGACGAAGATGTCGGCCTTGTCGGCGACGTCGTCGAGGGTCTGGACCTCATAACCTTCCATCGCAGCCTGCAGGGCGCAGATCGGGTCGATCTCGGTGACGATCACGCGGGCGCCGCCCTGGCGCAGCGAGGCGGCCGAGCCCTTGCCCACGTCGCCGTAGCCGCAGACGACAGCGACCTTGCCCGACAGCATGACGTCCGTGCCGCGACGGATCGCGTCGACCAGCGATTCACGGCAGCCATAAAGGTTGTCGAACTTCGACTTGGTGACGCTGTCGTTGACGTTGATCGCCGGGAACGGCAGCTCGCCGCGCTCGGCCATCTGGTACAGGCGGTGCACGCCGGTGGTGGTCTCTTCGGACACGCCGCCGATCGCGTCGCGGATGGCCGAATAGAAGCCGGGCTTCTCCTTCAGGTACCGCTTCATGACCTTGTAGAGGGCTTCCTCTTCCTCGTTGGTCGGGTTGTCGAGGACCGAGGCGTCCTTCTCGGCCTTCGGGCCGAGCACGCACAGCAGGGTCGCGTCGCCGCCGTCGTCGAGGATCAGGTTGGGATAGCCGCCGTCAGCCCATTCGAAGATCTTGTGGGCGTAGTCCCAGTACTCTTCCAGCGTCTCGCCCTTGACGGCGAACACGGGCGTGCCCGCAGCGGCGATCGCGGCCGCGGCGTGGTCCTGCGTCGAGAAGATGTTGCACGACGCCCAGCGGACCTCGGCGCCCAGGGCTTCCAGCGTCTGGATAAGCACGGCCGTCTGGATCGTCATGTGCAGCGAGCCGGCGATCCGTGCGCCCTTCAGCGGCTGGGCGGCGCCGTATTCGGCGCGCAGGGCCATCAGGCCGGGCATCTCGGTTTCGGCGATCGCGATCTCCTTGTTGCCGAAGTCGGCAAGCGAGATATCGCGGACGATGTAGTCGGTCATGGATCTGTTCCCGGTCCGTGGTTTGGCGCGCGTATAGACCGGCGGGGCCCGAACCGCAAGAAACCCATAAAGACATCCTTATATGATTGCCCGCTGGCGAAGCGGCGCGATCTGCGCTCTGGTAGCGGCTTTCGGACGTTCGGGGAGGGATGGATGAAACGGATCGCGATGGGCGCCGCGGCGCTGGCGCTGATGGCTGCTCCGGCTTCGGCGCAGACCCCTGCTGCGGACGCGGCGCCGGTCACACTCATCCAGGCCGGTCGGCTGCTTGACCGTCCCGGCCAAGGGCCCCGCGGCCCCTCGACCGTCGTCGTCCGTGACGGACTGGTGGTCGAGGTCCGCGACGGCTTCGTGGATGCCGCGGCCTTCCCCGGCGCGACCGTGATCGACCAGAGGGACCGGTTCGTCCTGCCGGGCCTGATCGACAGTCACGTGCATCTGGTTTCCGACTTCGGCGGTCAGGCCGGTCTGGTGTCGGAGATGACCGAGAACCTGCCGGCCCACGCCTTCCGGGCCGCCGATAACGCCCGCAAGACCCTGATGGCGGGCTTCACGACCGTCAGAAATCTCGGCGACAGCGGCGGCGTCACCCTGGCGCTGGCGGACGAGACCGCGGCGCACCGCCTGCCCGGACCGCGCATCATCGATTCCGGCAACAGCATCTCCACCACCTCCGGCCATATGGACGGCCGGCTGGGATTCAACGACGACCTGCGCGAGGTCCTGCCCCACGACAACGTCTGCAACGGCGTCGAGAGCTGTCGCGAGGCTGTCCGTATCCAGGTCGGCCGGGGCGCCCGGGTCATCAAGATCGCCACCACCGGCGGCGTGAACAGTCGGATCGGCGCCGGGCTCGGCGCGCAGATGTTCGAGGACGAGGCCCGCGCTCTTATCGATACCGCGCATCTGTACGGGCTGCGCGTCGCCGTCCACGCCCACGGCGCTGACGGCATCAACATGGCCCTGCGCCTGGGCGCCGACTCCATCGAGCACGGCACCATCTTCGACGACGAGACCCTGCGTCTGTTTCGCCAGTCGGGCGCCTACTATGTCCCGACGCTTTCGACGGTGAACGGCTATGTGGAGCGGCTCGCCGCGGACCCGAACGCCTATTCGGCCGAGGTCCTGCCCAAGATTCGCTGGCGCATCCAGATCACCGGCCAGTCACTGCGACGCGCCGTCCCGGCCGGGGTCCGGATCGCCTTTGGCACCGACGCAGGCGTGTCGAAGCACGGCCGCAACGCCGACGAATTCGCCCTGATGGTCCAGCACGGCATGACTCCGATGCAGGCGATCCAGGCCGCCACGGTGAACGCCGCCGACCTGCTGGGCCTGGCCGAGGAGATCGGCACGCTGGAGCCCGGCAAGCGCGCAGACCTGATCGCCGTCGATGGCGATCCCCTGACCGATGTGACGACATTGACGTCGGTCGACTTCGTCATGCGCGACGGCCGCGTCTATCGCAGCGAGGCGGACGACTGAGCGCCCGAATGAAAACCGCCTCCCCGCTTGCGCAGGAAGGCGGCCCTCTCATCCGCCGACTACGGAATCAGCGGGTGTAGTAGTAGTCCGCGATCTGGCAGACATTCACCTGGAAGCGGGTCAGTTCCTGACCGTTCGTGAAGCGCGCCTTGAAATCGTAAAGGCAGGCGCCCGACCCATCGTCGATGTTCATCATCACGCTGCGACCGGCAGCCAGGACGCTGGAACCCAGCATGTCTTCCTCCCAACTGGTGACGCGGCTGTCCGAGGCGTAGAAATGGGTCATCGTCCAGCCGGTCTGGTTATGGATGCGGACCCGGCGGTTCAGACCGTCACGCGACTGAATCGTGATGGTCGTCACCTTCTCGGCCGCGATCATCGGCTCGGCGGCGGCAGCGATGGAGGCGGAGCCCAGGGCGGCGGCGATCAGCGCGGCGCGGGCGACGGTCTTGAAAGCAATCATGTCTGTTCTCCCCAGCCGGCGTGAGTGTCGGCTCCTTCGATGACATCGTTATGCGGATCACAACCGGGGGAGTCTTCTGACGAGGTCTGACGAGGAATCTCGTCCGCGGGACATTAGGGGCTTGCAGGGCCGGGGGGGTTTCCCATATCGGCGACAACCCGTTGAAAACCCCGCAACCCGTGGGGGCTTCGACATCCACCAACGACTGAACCTTAAACGGGGGCGGTCACGCGCGGCGCTTCTCTATAAAAGGCCGCCGCATCGCCCGCTGTATGGAGTGAAAAGACAAAGCCCATGGCCAAGATCATCGGCATCGACCTCGGCACCACCAACTCGTGCGTGGCCGTCATGGACGGCAAGAACCCCAAGGTCATCGAGAACGCGGAAGGCAACCGCACCACCCCGTCGGTCGTCGCCATCCAGGACGGCGGCGAAGTGCTGGTCGGCCAGCCCGCCAAGCGTCAGGCCGTCACCAACCCGGCCAACACCTTCTTCGCCATCAAGCGCCTGATCGGCCGCAACTACGACGATCCCGTCGTGGCGAAGGACAAGGGCATGGTGCCCTATGAAATCTCCAAGGGTCCGACCGGCGACGCCTGGGTCAAGGCCCACGGCAAGGACTACTCGCCGCAGCAGATCAGCGCCTTCACCCTGGGCAAGATGAAGGAGGCCGCCGAGGCCTATTTGGGCGAAAAGGTCACCCAGGCCGTCATCACCGTCCCGGCATATTTCAACGACGCCCAGCGTCAGGCGACCAAGGACGCCGGCAAGATCGCCGGCCTTGAAGTCCTGCGCATCATCAACGAGCCGACCGCGGCCGCCCTAGCCTATGGCCTGGACAAGAACGACGGCCAGAAGATCGCCGTCTATGATCTGGGCGGCGGCACTTTCGACGTCTCGATCCTCGAGATCGGCGACGGCGTGTTCGAGGTGAAGTCGACCAACGGCGACACCTTCCTCGGCGGTGAGGACTTCGACCTGCGTCTGGTCGACTACCTCGCCGACGAGTTCAAGAAGGAGCAGGGCGTCGATCTGCGGACCGACAAGCTGGCCCTGCAGCGCCTGAAGGAAGAGGCCGAAAAGGCCAAGAAGGAGCTGTCCTCGACCACCCAGTACGAGGTCAACCTGCCGTTCATCACCATGAACGCCTCGGGCCCTCTGCACCTGAACATCAAGCTGTCGCGCGCCAAGCTGGAAGCCCTCGTCGAGGATCTGGTCCAGCGCACGATCGAGCCCTGCGCCAAGGCCCTGAAGGACGCTGGTCTGAAGGCGTCGGATATCGACGAGGTCGTTCTGGTCGGCGGCATGACCCGGATGCCCAAGGTCGTTGAGGCTGTGAAGGCCTTCTTCGGCAAGGAGCCGCACAAGGGTGTGAACCCCGATGAAGTCGTGGCTCTGGGCGCGGCCGTTCAGGCCGGCGTGCTGCAAGGCGACGTCAAGGACGTGCTTCTGCTGGACGTGACGCCGCTGACGCTCGGCATCGAGACGCTGGGCGGCGTCTTCACCCCGCTGATCGAACGCAACACGACGATCCCGACCAAGAAGAGCCAGGTCTTCTCGACCGCCGACGACAACCAGTCGGCCGTGACGATCCGGGTCTTCCAGGGCGAACGTCCGATGGCCGCCGACAACAAGGTGCTGGGCCAGTTCGATCTGATGGGCATTCCGCCGGCGCCGCGCGGCATGCCGCAGATCGAGGTCGCCTTCGACATCGACGCCAACGGCATCGTGCACGTCACCGCCAAGGACAAGGCGACCAACAAGGAGCAGTCGATCCGCATCCAGGCCAACGGCGGCCTGTCGGACGCCGACATCGACAAGATGGTCAAGGAAGCCGAGGCCAACGCCGCGGCCGACAAGGCCCGCAAGGAACTGGTCGAGGCCCAGAACGGCGCCGACAGCCTGATCCACTCGACCGAAAAGGCCCTGTCCGAGCATGGCGACAAGATCGGCGACACCGAGAAGGCCGCCATCCAGACCGCTCTGGACGACCTGAAGTCGGCGAAGGACGGTACGGATCCGGAAGCCATCCGCGAGAAGACCAACACGCTCGCCCAGGCTTCGATGAAGCTCGGCGAGGCCATGTACGCCGCCCAGAACGCCGGTGGCGAGGGCGCTTCGGCCGAACAGCCGGCTGACGACGGCGTGGTCGACGCCGAGTTCGAGGAAGTCTCGGACTCGGACGACAAGAAGAACGCGTAGGTCACACCCCACGCGGAAACGATATGGCCCCGCTTGTCCTTCGACGGGCGGGGCCTTTTTGTGAAACTTGCATCATTGGATCGGGCGCCCATGTCAGCCCGGTCAACGCTTCGCTTCAGGCGCCGGGAACAGGGCCGCAGCGAGGGCGAGAGTAAGAGGACGAACGCCGGATGGCGCGTGACTATTACGAGGTTCTGGGTGTCGAACGGACAATCGACGCCGCTGGTCTGAAATCGGCCTATCGCAAGCTGGCGATGCAGCACCACCCTGACCGCAACGGCGGCTCGGAGGAGTCGATGGCGATCTTCAAGGAGATCTCCGAGGCCTACACCGTCCTGTCCGACGAGCAGAAGCGCGCCGCCTACGACCGCTTCGGCCACGCCGGCGTCAACGGCGGCATGGGCGGGGCCGGCCAGGGCCAGGGCTTCCACGACATCAACGACATCTTCTCCCAGGTCTTCGGCGACGCCTTCGGGGACGTCTTCGGCGGCCAGCGGGGCGGCGGCCGCCAGTCCGGGCCGCGTCGCGGCTCGGACCTGCGCTACGACCTCGAGATCACGCTGGAACAAGCCTACAAGGGCGCCGACGTCGAGATTTCGGTCCCGACCACCGCGACCTGCGACACCTGCGAAGGGTCCGGTGCGAAGAAGGGCGCCAAGCCGACCACCTGCTCGACCTGCAACGGCGCCGGCCGCGTCCGGCAGGCGAATGGCTTCTTCCAGATGGAGCGCACCTGCCCCCACTGCGGCGGTCAGGGCAGCCGTCTGTCACA
Organism: Caulobacteraceae bacterium; assembly: GCA_052441165.1. Classification (GTDB taxonomy): domain Bacteria; phylum Pseudomonadota; class Alphaproteobacteria; order Caulobacterales; family Caulobacteraceae; genus Brevundimonas. Next base: position 35,761 of record JBQVQW010000023.1, read on the forward strand.
GGCCGACACCTGCACCAGCTGTCTCGGCCACGGTCAGGTCCGCAAGAACCGTGTCCTGAACCTGAAGGTCCCTGCGGGCGTCGACGACGGCTCGCGCATTCGCCTGTCGGGCGAGGGTGACGCCGGCCAGCGGGGCGGTCCGCGCGGCGACCTCTACGTCTTCCTCTCGGTTACGCCGCACGAGCTGTTCGAGCGCGACAACCTCGATCTGCTGGTCACCGTTCCGGTGTCCATGACCACCGCGGCGTTGGGCGGCGAGATCGACGCCCCCTGTCTGGTGTCCGAGGCCTGCGACGGCCGCTGCAAGGCCCCTGTGACCGTACCTGCGGGCGCCCAGACCGGCAAGACCGTCCGGATCAAGGGCAAGGGCATGCCGCACCTGAACGGCCGCCAGCGAGGCGATCTGGTGGTCGAGCTGTTCGTCGAGACCCCCACCGACCTGACGCCCCGCCAGAAGGAGCTTCTGGAAGAGCTGGCCGCCTCCCTGGGCGACACCCAGACGCCCAGGAACTCCTCGTTCGCCGGCAAGGCCAAACGCTTCTGGGCCGACATTCTGGGTTCGGAGAACGCGCAGTAGCCGCGCCGCCGGGTTAGCGATTTCAGCGAATTCATCCATTGTGGGGATGAACTCATCGAGGGGACCGATTTGAGCGCCATCTTCCACGCCGGCATTTCCGGAGCGCGGGGCCGCATGGGCCGGGCCGTCTCGGCCGTTCTGGACGCCCGCGAGGACGTCGTCGTCTCGGCCCGCTTTGATCGTGGCGAGAGTCCCGATCTGTCGCTGTGCGACGTCATCATCGACTTCTCGACCCCGGGGGCCTCGGTCGAGCTCGCCCAGGCCTGCGCCGCCCGCGGCGGTCCGGCCCTCGTCATCGGCTCCACCGGTCTGACCGAGGCACAGGACGCCGAGGTCCTGAAGGCGGCCGAGAAAATCGCCATCGTCCGCAGCGGGAATTTCTCGCTGGGCGTCAACATCCTGATCGGCCTCGTCGAACACGCCGCCCAGCGTCTGGACGCCCGCGACTGGGATATCGAGATCTCCGAGGCCCATCACCGCCGCAAGGTGGACGCGCCGTCAGGCACCGCCCTGATGCTGGGAGACGCCGTCGCCAACGGCCGCGCCGAGGACCTCGAGGACATCCGCGCGGCGCCCTGGGACGGCATCACCGGCCCGCGTCAAACCGGCAAGGTCGGCTTCTCCTCGACCCGCGCCGGCGGCATCATCGGCGAGCACACCGTGCTGTTCGCCTCGGATGACGAGGTCCTGACCCTCAGCCA